>CAWDXT010000014.1:0-4554 GCA_963806265.1 uncultured Chloroflexia bacterium | reverse complement strand
GCACGATGCGGCTGGCACGGGACCGCCGTATCTCCTTGAGAAGTCGCTGCCAGTGCCGGATCGGCGGGGGGCCCGAGTCGAGGAAGAAGCTGGGTCGCCCAAGGGCGGCCTGACCGCCTGCATCGAATGGCGACGCCGGCCCACGTAGTGCACCCCCTGAAGCTCCGCCGACTCGCGAGCATCGAAGAACGCGCTCTGGAGCGCGGTGGTGCCTGTCTTCGGGGGCCCGATATGGAGCAGCAGCGTCCCCGTCGGCAGCAGCATGGGCTATCGGGCGACGGCGGGGTCACCGGCCGAGTGCCTCCCTGGTCGCCGTCCACGTGACCAACGATACGCGAAGTCACGATCTGCTCCGCGTCGTGCCACGTCGCCCGCGCCTCGTCACCGCCCTCGCCAAGCGCCCGCCGAGCCGGCGACCCCGGCGGACGAGTCGCCGACGCTGAGCTGCAAGGCGACGTCGCCGCTGCGTGATGCCAACGCGTCTGCGATCGGCCCACGCCTCCCCCCCCTTCCAGGAGCGGATGGCAAGCACTCCCGCGATGTGATACGTGGGCACCAGGTCGGCAGCGGCCTGAGTCGGATCATCGCTCTCGACCGCCAGTGCCCGCGCGGTTGATGCCGGCGGCGGGAGCGGCAGGCCGGACGATGTCAGGACGGCCATGGCGATCGCTGCCGCGACCGCGGGAGACACACGGGCGGGTGATGGGCTCGACTGGCTCGGCTCCGACCCCGTCCGCTCGCTGGCCCGTCCCGTGCGGTTCGTCCCCGGCGGCGCAACGAGGCAGTCGACGTCACCGACGATGGCGATTCCCGTCTGGGCGATCCGCTGGGCGATCTCCGCCGAGATGTCGTGCACCCTGTCGACGACGGCATTGGGGAGCGAGATCCGGGTCTCATCCGGCGCGGGCTCGCGCTGCTTCAGCTGCTGGGCGGCGCCGAGCCGGACCACCCGCGCATAGAGCGCCTTGTCGCCGATCTCGGCCGAATACGTGATGTTGAAGGCCCGCAGCACCTCGGCCTCAGGCAGGGTGAGCGACCGATTGGCGGCTTGCGGCACGGCGACGAGCGTTTGCCTGCGCAGCCCTGTCAGGGCCTCGAATGCCGAAAGCGCGACCCGGTGATCTCCGTCGTCGACGACGATTGCCGTGATCCGATCGGCGCCCACGTCGAGGCCCATCGGGCGATCAGCCGGTCGTGACGATGGAGGGTCCAGAATCCGGCCCCAGGGTCGTCCAGCAGGTGCTCCACCCACTGGTCGAACGCCGTCACGGTCCCCGCCTGCACGTTCTGTTGCCACATGGACGGCAGGATCCTGCTCAGTGGCCGGAGGGTGACCACGATTTCGAATGCGATCTGGCCCGAGATCGCCGGCGATCCGCTGGATCGCATCGTCGGTCGCCCAGGCGAAGAACTCGCTGCTGGCGACGACCCGGGGCTCCCGGGCGTTGCGCATCTCGCGCACCAGTCGCTGCCATTCGCTGATGGGCGGCGGATCGTTCGAATACGTGTCCGGTCGCGCGACGACCGCACGTGCGGCCCGGGAGGGATGGCGCGACCGACCTGCGTAGCGAACGCCCTGCTTCGCCGCTGCGTCCCGCGCCGCCCAGAACGCGGATTGGATCGTGGTGGTGCCGGTCTTGTGCGGACCGATGTGGAGGAGGCGAGTCCCCTCAGGCACCCGGAAAGCGCTGGGGTCGTCGGTCGCCTGCATGCGGGGTCTCCTGCCGGTGTCGATCGCCATACGATACCGGGCCGGCGTCACCCGGTCACCCGACGCGTCGACGATGTCAGCCCTGTCTTGACCGCACCTGACTGAGCCACAAGCGCATGCGAGCCGCGGGTGAAGCGGGTCCGACAGCCAGCGACCAGAGGCGACCCACGATCGTGCCGGCGATCGCGTACGTGGGCACATTCGCAACCGCCTGGGCCTGATCGGGGCCCTGGCCGGCAGTCGGATCCGAACGGCCACGCGCGAGGCCGGCCGACACCAGCACGCCGGTCGCCATGGCGGCGGCGACGCTCGGCGGAACCACGAGGTGGGTCGTGCTCGACTCCGGGCCGGACGCAGGCACGATCCGAAGCCGGTCCAGGTCACCAACGACCCTGATGCCGGACGCGCCGATGCCTGTGGCGATGTGATCAGCCTCGACGGCAACTCGCTCGAGCACCTCCTGGGGGAGCTCGATCGGTCGATCGGCCGCGTCGGCCGGGAGTCGCTTCATGTACCGGGCGGCGCCGAAGTGCATCGTCCTGCTCAGGAGCGGTCTCGGCAGACCAGAGGCGCGGAATGCCTTGTTGAAGGCGCGGATCACCTCCACCTCGGCCAGCATCATCGACCGGTTGGTCAGCGACGGCTGGGCGACCAGCGTCCCCTCATGGAGGCCGAGGAGCCGCTCGAATGCCCGAACCGTCAGGTCGTGGTCGGCATCGTCCGCCACCACCGCAGTCACGTGATCCGACCCTACCGCCTCCGCCCAGCGCGCGACGAGCGCATCGTGTCGGTGTCGAAGCCAGAACCTCGAAGCGTGGCGGCTCGCCGGTCGGTCGAGAACGGCACGCAGCCAGGCGTCGAGGCCGACTGACATCCCGTCCTGAACCAGCTGCTGCCATTGCGAGCGGAGGATCGTGGCCAGCGGCCGGAGCGTGACGACCACGTGGACCCGGCTGCCACCGAGGTTGGCCACGATCCGGCGAACCTGGTCCGGGTGGGCATCCGAGAAGAACTCGCTGCTGAGCACCGTCCTGGGTTCCGCGGCTCGTTCGACCTCGTGCACGAGGTCGAACCAGCGGCGCATCGGTGGCACGCTGCCGGCAGCGAACTGCGACCGCTGGCCGAGGACGGCGTGGACGGCTGCCGCAGGATGGCGGCTCCGACCGACGTGCCGGACGCCCTGCCGCAGGAGCTCCGGCCTGGCCGCGAACAGCGCGCCCTGGAGCGCGGTCGTTCCCGTCTTGTGGGGTCCGATGTGCACCAGGCGCGTGCCTTCCGACACCAGCAGGCAGGACGCGTCGCTGCTCCCGGTCACCGAACGTGTCCCGTGGCGGCTTGCATCCCCCTACGGTAGCGTCGGGGGATCCGGCCGGCCACGAGCGCGCGCCAGGAGCCCTGGGAGCGCCCGCCCCCCGCGACTGGCTCCGGCTTCGAGGCGCTGGGCAATCCGCTCTCTCGTCACACGTGCGAGCGCCTTCGCGAGGATCCGTGCCCGGCGCCGGCCGAGCGTCTGGCGCTCCGATCCGATGCGATCTCGGTCGACCGGTGTGTGCGTTCGGGCAGCTTCCGACACCGCGGGCATCGCGTCCTCGCGCGGCATCCGAGAGTCTTCGGACACGACGCCAGTGCCGATCAACGCCCCCACCGTGACCAGCGCGGCCACCTTCGCCTCGACCTTCGGGCTGGTCTCGATCGAGCCGTGCCTGCCCGACGGGATCCAGGTCAGGGCATCGAGGTCACCGAGTACGCGGACGCCGGACCCTCCGATGCCGTCGGCGATCCTCCGGGACACCGTGAGGACGTCGCTGAGGACCCACCGGGGCAGCTCGACGTGCATGGAGCCGGAGGCTGGCTCCAGCTCCTTGAGGAACGGGGCGGCGCCCTGGAGCATCACGCTGCGGACCACGTCCTCCGGGATCGCTCGCGAGCGGGCCTCGACGTTGAACGCCCGGATCGCCTCCGTCTCATCGAGCGTCAGCGAGCGGTTCGAGGGGCCCGCAGGGTTGCTGAGCGTTCCATCCCGGAGTCCGAGCATCCCCTCGAACGTCCGCAGCACCTGGTCACGTCGCGTGTCGTCGAGCACGATCACCGTCACCTGCTCGGCTCCGACGACATCCGCCCAGCGACGGACGAGCTCATCGTGGTGATGCAGGTACCAGAAGGCGTTGGGGCGCGTCGCCGCCGCCGGACCATCCGAATTGAACAGCCGGTGCAGCCAGTCCTCGAACCCGATGACGTGACCCGACTGCACGTTCTGCTGCCAACGGGACGGCAGGATCTTCGCCAGCGGCCGCAGCGTTGCCACGACCCGGACTGACCCCGGGCCGCCGAGGTCACGCACGGCGCGCTCGATCGCCGAAGGGGTGGCCGCAGCGAAGTACTCGCTGCTGACGACGAGCCGGGGCTCGGTGGCCGAGGCAACCTCGCGCGCGAACGAATCCCACCTGGCCGTCCCCGCGGACCGGGTGCCGGTGGGCAGGTGCGGCCGACCGGTGAGGGCGGTCACGGCTCGGCCCGGCTGCCGGGTTCGGCCCGCATAGCGGACACCCTGGGCCAGCAGGTCGTCCCGAGCGGCGTGGAGGGCGCCCTGGATCGCGGTGGTTGCGGTCTTGGGTGGTCCGATGTGGACCAGGCGGGGCCTTCCGGCACGAGCAGCGACTGACCATGGGCGGTCGAAGGCATGGGCGGGTCTCCGTGTCCGTGGCGTTCGACCTGTCCCACCTTATCGTGCCGGTCACCCCCGACGCGCGAGCTTGACGGGCTGGTCTGCGGCCTGCACGGCGCGCTGGTCGGCGCCCGCGCTGGTCGGCGCCCCGCCTGGCGTCCGTGCCACCCCGGCCCGA
>CAWDXT010000013.1:0-316845 GCA_963806265.1 uncultured Chloroflexia bacterium | reverse complement strand
TCCTCGTCGCCGGCGATCCCCCGCGCTCGCTTCCGCATGTGGCGGGCGCGGAGCCTCGGGAGGCTCTTGAGTAACTCATTGGGGGGGCCGACGACGAGGCTCGCGTCGTCGCCGAGGACGTGATCAACACCCTCGGGGCGCAGGGCTTCCTCGAGTACCGCGACCTGCTCGGCAGGACCGACTGAGAAACGACCGGCATTGAGGCCGAGTCCCAGGTCGAACCGGGACGGGCCGTTCTGCAGAGACCCCCGCCAGTCCCAGTCGTCCGCGCTCAGGGGCCAGCCATGGTGGAAGACGATGGGCTGCCCGCTGCCCCAGTCCTTGTAGAAGATCTCGGCGCTGTTCGTGGTGCTCACGTAGCTGATCGCTCTGCTCCCTAGCTCGACGCCGCAGCGTTCGCCGGCCACACGTTCCTCCTGCGGAAGCCGCACAGCGTCCGTCGGATGACTGCAACGTGGCCCGAGGCTGCCGTTGGCACCACTCGCCGTGTCGTGTGGCGCGCCGCGCTTGAACGTGACGACGGGACCCTCGCCCGAGTCCTCCCAGTCGATCTCCGTCCCGTCGTTGGTGGTGACGCTGCTCCCTGTGTTTCGCTTGCTGATGCGGCGGCAGAACCGCCGCTCGCGTGGAGTCCAAGAGGAGCTCATGCCGGCCTGCGATTCCGGCGGCGATCTCGGCGTCAAACGCCTTGCCCGAGACCGGCGCTGTCCCATCGGGCAAGCGTCGTGCCCGCCTCGTACGTCGCTTCGAGGAAGGCAAGAACCGTCACGTCGGGACCCTCGCTGCGGGCTGCGTCCGCGTACGGAAGGATGAATTCGCCGAGCCCGTGGTGGTAGAAGCCTGGGGAGGGGTCGATGGAGGCGTCGGCGTAGCCGTCGGGAATCGGGTACATGTACGTGTAGAAGGTAGAACCCGATCCCGTTGCCGCCCGGCCACCAGCCCGCGCTGCTGACCTCGTGTGAGTACGCCTCGACCATCACCCGAAACCCGGACAGTTGGCAACGCCGCCCGGATGGCGCGGCGCCGGACGTCCGGAGAAACGCGTGGCGGCGAGGTCGAAGCTGCCCCAGAAGAGGTGCACCGGGCTGGCTTTGCCAAGGTAGCCGCCTTGGAATTGGGCCAGGACGCGGCGGGCGTTGATCAAGGCCTCATGGAGCGCCCTGGCATGCGTCGCGTCGTACCCCCCGGGAGCGAGGTCGTCTGCGAACGGGATGGCGTCGTCGACCTCCACCGGCACAGGCCGGATGCGCACGTCCAGATTTGCAGCGCGCAACAACTCGAGGACGCCGTCGTAGAAGGCGGCGACAGACATCGGCACCAGCGGCGCCGACCGACACGTCCCGTCACTGCCCCTCAAACGCAGAACGTGCCGACACAAGTCGAGTTCGAACTCGACCAGACCCCCCCGGTAGGGATTGCGGAGGTGGTCAGGCCGGTCGCGCTGACGTACAGGGGGATATGCCACCAGTGTGGGAGTGGCTCGGCCAACGCGAGACGGATCTTTCCGATGATCTGACTCCACCGGTGAAGCGATCGGATCGTGGCGCCCCACTCTCGCTCGGGAAGTTGCTCCCAGCCCATTGCCTCAGGACCTCGGCCGCGCGGCGGCAATAGCGAGAGCTACGAAGATGAGCTTGGTGTCCGCCAAGGCAGTGGCACGATCCGTGCGGAGGGTCAGGACGGATCCTGGACGCACCGGGACAGCGCCCCCGACTTCTCTCGAGCCAGGGGGGAACGGGATCTCAGGTAATCGTGTCGTGGTCGTTCGAGCCTGGTTCGCCATTTTGGACCTCCGAGGGGGCCAGGCAGGCGAACGGGCGGAGGAGCGCCGGCCGCCTGCCTGGAGGGAGGGGTCCGGCCCGCGGGCCGGACGCGCTGCGCACTCAGTCGGCGGTCGCCCTGGCGGCCGACTCGACGAGCCGCACCAACAGCGGCGCGTACCGAGTGAACCCACCAGCGTGACTGGCGCCCGCAAAGGTCACCGTCGTCGCGCCCATCCGCTGGGCCATGAACTTCTGGAGGGCCGGATCGATCATCCGGTCTGCGCCGGAGATCGCGTACCAGCTCGGCACGGTGTGCCAAGCCACCGGGCCCGACGGAGCGAAGAAGAGGGCGAGGTTGGTGGGCGTCTGCTCAGCAGCCAGCCGCGACGCGCGCCACCGGCTGAGATCCTGGGCAAAGTCCTCGCGGAAGTAGGCCGGATCGATGGTGGTCGGGCCGAAGGGTGGAGGACCCTGGAACACGAGGTGGCCCGGCGTGAAGGCGGCGGGCGGCGCGTACCCGGCTCCAAGGGCGACCAGGGATTCGCCTTCGTCGGGCGCGAACGCCGCGGTGTAGACGAGCGCCTGCACGTCAGTCCGGCCAGCGGCCGCCTGTGAGATGACGGAACCGCCGTACGAGTGGCCGACGAGGATCTTCTCGCCGCCGATTCCGTCGAGCGCGCTCTGGATGATGGCGACGTCGGCGCTTGCGTCGGCGAGGCCGAGGGCCGGGATGACGACACGGTAGCCGTCCCAGCGAAGCTCGGCAGCCACCTGGGTCCAGCCAGCGGGTCCTGCCCAAGCCCCGTGGACCAAGACGATTGTGGGTCGGTGAGAAGCCGCCGCGGGCTTCCCGTGGGCCATAGCCGACGGCCCGAGAGGGGTGAGGGCGGCCACCGCCAGCGTCGCGGCGAGGAGGCCGGTCCGCCAGCGATGGGTCCATCCGGTTCGCTGTGCATCCATCGAAGGAACTCCTTTCGATTCAGAGTTGGTGTGGTTGGGCCGAGGTTGGCCGGCGCCGTTCATCGACCGCCGGCGTCGGCGACGGACGGTCAAGCAGGCACGGCCTGCCGCGCGTTCTCGACTGCCCAGGCGAGAGCGAAGTCGGCGACCTCCTCCCAGCCGGGCTCGGCGATCGTCCAGTGGGAGCGACCGGGGAATTCCCGATAGGCCGTGATCGCCTTGGATTTTGCGTAGTGGTCGGCAGTCGAGCGGTCGACGACGGCCGGGACGGTGTGGTCGGCCCCGCCCGCGATGAGGAGGAGCGGTGCCCGGTCAGGATTGGCGAAGTCGACCTTCGTCGCGGCGTGCGGGTTGAAGTTCGCGAGGGCCCCCTGGAACAGGACACGCCCCGGCCCCGGCACGGCGTACCGCTCGAACGCGGCCAGCGAGTCCTCATCCGAGAGGGTGTTTCCGAAGGCGTACTTGAACTCGTCGGGCGTGAGGGTCACCGCTCGACCGTAGTTGGCGGGGTTCCTCAGGACGGGGAAGCCCGACCGAAGCTGCGAGAACGGGAGGGCGAGGATGCCCTTGACGGCGGCCGCGTCGATCGCGACGCCGGCCGCGCCGAGGCCTCGATCCAGCAGGATCTCGGTGAACGCACCCCCGAACGAGTGGCCCATGATGATCGGCGGCTGATCGAGCTCGCGGATGATCGCGTCGTAGTGGTCGACGATCTCCTCGATCCCGAGGTGGTCGACCGACGACGGATCGGCGCGCAGCTGCGCGATGTCGCCTTCCATGCCCGGCCAGCTGCGCGCGATCACGCGGAAGCCGGTCTTCTCGTAACGCTCCACCCAGCGCTCCCAGCTCAGGGCGGTCATCCACAGCCCGTGGATCAGCACGATCGTGTCCGGTGCGGTTCGCGAGGGGGACGCCATGAGACTTGCTCCTTTCGACTTCCTGGAGGGCCGAGGACGCTGGCGAGTCGCCGGCGCTAGTCCCTGACCCCGGTCCGACCTGGTCGCGCGGACGACCCCTGCTGACCGAACTCGTAGGCCTGTCGAGCCTCGTCGAGCGGAAGACATCCGTGGTGGGGAGTGTCTGGCTCCAGACTTGCCGATCGCTTCCGTCAGACGACTGCGCAATGACCGGAACCGCTTAGGTATCGCGTCGGCGCCGGGTCGCTGGCGTCTGCTGGCAGGTCGTGCTGCCATCCATTTCGGTCAACGGCCAGTCGGATGACGGAAGCGGTCGAGCGCCCGAGCCGCCACGCTCGCGCGACAACGGTCAACCCAGGAGGCGTCCATGAACACAGCCGCCGCGGCGAAGCCGACGCTTGAACCGGCAGCCGTACCTGAGCCCTTCCGCGAGGGTCCGTTCGAGGCTCAGTCCGCGAACAACCGTGAGGAAGGCGAGGGGTGATCATCTTCAGGCCCAAGGCCAGCATCCATCACGTCGACGGCGGCTGGTACCGAGCCGCTTGGCACTTCAGCTTCGACGACTACGCCGACCCTGAGAACACGTGGTTCGGCGACCTTCGCGTGTTCAACGACGACACGCTCGTCCCGGGCGCGGCGTGGCCGATGCATCCCCACCGGGACATCGAGGGCATCACGTACGTCGCCGACGGCGCATTCGAGCACGCGGACAGTCGCGGCAACGGCGGCGTGCTAGCCCCGGGCTCGGTGCAGCGCGCGACCCTCGGATCGGGCATGCAGCACTCCGAGAGGAACCACAGCGCCACGGAGCCGCTGCGGTTCATCCAGATGTGGATCATGCCCGCCCGGCGCGGCCTCGAGCCATCGATCGAACAGCGAACCTTCTCCGCGGAGGCCAGACTCGGACGCTGGCTTCCCGTCCTCGTGCCAGCTTCAGGCTATGGCGGAGACGGGGCGCCATCCAGCCCCGCAGCCGTCACGGTCCACCAGGACGCATCCGTCTTCGCGACGCTGCTCGGCCCGGAGCAGGGCGTCACCCACGTCTTCCGGCAAGGCTTCCAGGGCTACCTCTTCATCGTGCGCGGTGACGCCCATGTCGCCACCGACGCGGACGCCGGCGAGGTGGGTGAGGGCGGAGCGGCGAAGGTCATCGGCGAACGCGAGGTGATGATCCGGGCCCGCACGGCCGGCGCGGAGGCGCTGCTCATCGAGACCCGCGCGGTCTAACGGGGTGCAGAAAGGAGGCGCATCTTGGAACCGCTCCATGTCGCCGCGTTCGCCGGCAGCCTTCGCCGAGGCTCATACAACCGCGGCCTCATCCGGGCTGCCGTCGCCCTCGCCCCGCACGGCGTGACGATAGCGACGATCGATCTCGAGGGGATCCCGTTCTACAACCAGGACGTGGAGGACGCCGGAGAGCCGCCGGTCGTCGGACGCTTCAAGCGAGCCATCGCGACAGCCGATGCCCTGCTGGTGGCCACACCCGAGTACAACCACGGAATTCCGGGCGTGCTCAAGAACGCAATCGACTGGGCCTCGCGGCCTCGGCAGTCGAGTCCACTCAGGGACAAGCCGGTTGCGATCATGGGGGCCAGCCCGGGTCGCGGTGCGACCGCGAGGGCGCAGGCGCAGCTCCGCGAGACGTTCGTGTTCACTGGTGCCTGCGTGATGCCCCAGCCTGAGCTGCTCATCGGTGGCGCCGCGACGCTCTTCGACAACGACGGCGATCTGGTTGATCGCGCCACCGCCGACCACGTCTCCAGCCTCGTGCTCGCACTGCAAGCCTGGGCCATCCGGCTGAATCCACAGGTTGCGGCAGCTTGATCCACAGGTTGCGGCAATGGGTCTTGGCGCGGAGTCCTGGCTAACGTACGCTTCCGAGACCTGAGCGGATCAGGGCAGCGCCCCGGTGTCGTGCAGAGCGGCACCGCCCATCGAACCGCAGGACTCGACTGTGCCGGACCTCGTCTCTCAGAGCGGCAAGCAGGGATCTTCGAACTCCGACGGGTTGTCCCCGGAGAGGGCCGAGCCAGACCTGCGGCCGACGCGGCTGATCGCCCGCGAGCGTGAGCTAGGCCTCATCGAGCAGGTCCTCGAATCGCTATCGCAGTCTGGTGGCGGCGTCCTTATGTGGGGCGCTGCCGGCGTGGGCAAGACGGCGCTGCTGGCGGAAGCGGCGGACCGCGCCACGTCGCGCGGCTACCTCGTCCTGCGCGCGTCGGGAGCCCTGTTCGAGCGTGACTTGCCGTTCGCCGGGCTCCACCAGCTTCTCCATCCAATCCTCGATCGGATCGATGCGCTGGCGGATCCCCAACGAGACGCCCTTCGGGCCGCTCTTGGGCTCTCGACTGAGAGGCGCCCCGACCTGTTCCACATCGGCCTCGCAGCCCTCAACCTGCTCGGGGACGTCGCCGCCACGACTCCGATCGTGCTGGTCTTGGACGATTGTCACTGGCTTGACAGCTCGACCGCCGACGTCCTCGCGTTCGTCGGCCGGCGCCTGCACGCCGACGCCGTTGGGATGGTCTGCGCCACCAGGGACCTGGGCGACCTGCCGCTCGCCGCGTCGGGACTCGCGGAGGTCGAGGTTCGATCCCTCGACGACCAGGCCGCGGCCGAACTGCTGATGAGCCGCGTGCCGGACCTGCCGACCGCCCTTCGCGCCCGCATCCTCGCCGAGGCGGCCGGAAATCCCCTGGCCCTCGTGGAACTGCCCTCGGCGATCGCCCAGTCGCCCGGCGAGGCGCCGCGCGAGCCAGTCGCCCTCTCCACCAGGCTGGAGCATTCATTCGCCGCACGCCACGAGAAGCTCCCAGAGTCGACGCAGGCATTGCTCCTTATCGCCTCCGTGGACGATGCGGTGACGCTGGGCGAGGCACTCGGCGCGGCGTCACAGCTCGTGGGGTCCGATGTCGTGCTCCGGGACGTCGAGCCGGCCATCGAGGAGCGCCTGGTGCAGGTGGTCGACACCCGGTTGACGTTCCGACATCCGCTTGTGCGCTATGCCATCCGCCACGCGACAACCGTGACCGCGCTCCGGGACGCGCACCTGGCACTCGTTCGCGGGCTGCCGCATGCCCCGGAGCGCCAGGTCTGGCATCGCGCCGCTGCGGCGCTCGGCCCCGACGAAGAGGTCGCCACTGCGCTCGACGGTATAGCGTCCGACGCCGTACGCCGTGGCGCTCCGGGTGAGGCAGCGTCGGCATTGGCCCGCGCGGCCGCGCTGTCAGTCGATCCTGAGGCCCGCGCCGGACGGCTGCTCCGTGCCGGCGAGCTCGGGGTGCGTGTCGGACGGCGTGGCTTTGTCGCGTCGGTGCTCGATGACGCTGCACGGCTAGACCTCAGCCCGCTCGACCAGGCACGCCTGGCCCTGATTCGGGAGGCCTTCGAGCCAGGAGTCGACGGGGAGCCGTCCGTAATTCTCGCCCTGGTGTCGCATGCCCGAGCGGCGGCAGCCGCTGACCATCCCGACCTCGCTCTCGAGCTCCTGATCGCCGCCGCGTCGAACGCGTTCTGGGCGGCACACGTAAGTGAGACGCGGGACGCGATCCGGGAGGCCGCGGCGAGCCTCGGGGCGCCATCGCGGGATCCGCGCCAGATCGCCATCGAGGCGTTCATCGCGCCCGCAGAGGACATCTCAGATGTGGTCACGCTGCTTCAGTCCTGGCAGGGCGTCCGCGACCTGTCGGCCGACGGGCTCCTGTTGCTCGGCAGTGCCGCGTTCGCCGCTTGCGACCACGAGCTGACGGTCGGCTTCCTCTCGGCCTCCGTCGACCGCCTCCGGGTGGAGGGTCGCCTCGAGCGGCTCGCGCAGGCGCTCGTGATGCGTGCCTGGAGCGGGATCCACGTTGGCCGCTGGGACCTGGCCGCTCCGGACGCCCAGGAGGCGTTCCTGCTCAGCGAGGAGACCGCACAGCCGATCTGGGGCGCTGGTGGAACCGCCGCCCTCGCTTGGCTCGCTGCCGTCCGTGGGCAGGATGACGCGGCGCGGGAGCTCGTTGTCGCGGCTGAGCGTGTCGCGCTCCCAGCGCGGAGTCGAGCAGTCTGCTCATTGACGACGCTGACCCGCGGGATGCTCGCACTCGCACACGGCGAGAGTGAGGTCGCATATCAACACCTCCGACGGATGCTGGACCCGACCGATCTCGCACACCACCAGATGACTTCGGCCTGGGGCATCGCGGGACTCGCCGACGCTGCAGTGGCCATCGGACGCGCACCCGAGGCGGACGAACTCATCGCGGACCTGGCCGAGCGAGGCGAACGGCGGGAATCGGGAGTCCACCGTCGGGTGCTCGCACACGCCTGTGCCGTGCTCGCCTCAGATGGCGACGCAGACGGGCTCTTCGTCTCGGCGCTCGAGCAGATCCGCGAGCCTGCGTTCGATCGAGCCCGACTCCAGTTGGCGCACGGCCTCTGGCTACGGCGCCATCGACGCGTTGTCGAGGCGCGTGATGCGCTCCGGGCAGCCCGGGAGACGTTCGACGCGACCGGAGCGATGCCGTGGGGCGAGCGAGCCCGCGAGGAGCTTCGGGCGAGCGGCGAGAGCAGCGCCGTGCGACGGCCCGGAGCCCTTGACGACCTGAGTCCGCAAGAGCTCCAGGTGGCGCAGATGGCGGGCGCCGGACTGACGAACCGCGAGATCGGCGAACGGCTCTACCTCTCCCATCGCACAGTCGCCTCCCATCTGTATCGCGTCTTCCCGAAGCTGAATGTGACCTCCCGGGCCCAACTGCGGGACGTGCTCCCGGCTGGACAGAGCTGAGCCGCAACGCCTGGTGGGCAGCGATGGGTGCTTGACGGTGCTCTGCCCCCTGTCCAGGTCTTGGACGACGAGCCAGCCGTCGGCCCGACCACGGTAGATCAGCTGCTCGGTGCTGAGGCCGGAGCGCGCCCGCAGGTCCGCGAGGTGGCGCTTCGCGGTGCCCGGCCGGACCCCGACCCGGGCCGCCGCTCTGGGCACGGAGCCGCCGCAGGCGACGTAGGCCGCGAGGACGGACCGCGTCGCGCTGCTGGCGGAGCGCCTTCAGCCGCACGATCTATGGGCGCCCAGCGAGCACGCCGGCCCCTGTGGCGCCCGCCGGCGAAGACGGGAGGGACGCGGATGGTGGGCGTCGCACCAGCGGCGCGGCCGGCCCCGCCCGTCGAGATGCGGGAGCTCGGCGCCGCAGGCCTGGCAGTAGCGCGACGGGGCGATACTCGCGATGAGGGCCATCGTGGCGGACGCGGCCATCGCCTCGAGCGCGTCAGCGTTCACGGATCGGCCGCTGGCGAAAATGCGCCAAGAATTGGGAAACCCCGCCGAGGAAACGCACGCGGGGGGCGCACTGCCGCCGAGGTCGCCGAGCAGGGCGAGAAGCCCGGCGTCGTCGACCGTGACGTCAGCCAGGAGCGCCTTGAGCTTCTCGTCGTCGCGCCCGGCCATCGCGCCGATCGGGTCGAGGGTCGCGAGGACCAGCGCCTCCTCGTCGGGCGCGAGGTCGACGTACAGGACGGGGACGGTCGGCTCGCCGCGGGACAGCGCGAGGGCGACCCGGGCGTGGCCGTCGACGACGAGCCCGTGCGCCGGTTGACGAGCACCTGCTGGACCCAGCCAACCGCGTCGAGCGCGCCGGCGAGGGCGTCCTGCTGCGCCTTCGGGTGGATCCGCCAGTTCGCGGGGTTGGCCAGGAGCTGGTCAGGCGCCTCCTCGCCGGACCCGGTGATCCGGTTGCGCCAGCCCGTCGTCGGGGCGACCGCCGCGGGGGCCTTCGCGGTCACCGGTCGGCCTCCGATCGACGGCCTCGCCTTGTCGGGAGGGATGAATGCCTGTTGACACGTGCCCGCGCGACAGCGAGCATCTCGCTATTCGGAGGTTTGACCTTGGATCCGTTTGTCATGCTCTTGGGCGTGCTCGTCGGCGTGGCGATCATCCTCGGGGTGGTCTTCACACTTTTCTTCGTGATCACGAGAGGCGCGCGACTGACGTTCGGCCCACGCCGCCGACTCGAAGCCGACCTCGGTCTCGATGCGTTGAAGGCACGGCTCGCGCGAGGCGAGATCACGACGCAGGAGTTTGAGCAGGCCAAGCGCGCACTCGGGGTCCGATTCGCGCACGTTCCTTTCGCGCCGCTTGGCACAACAGGCCGACCGCGTCCATCTCGCCGATAACCCGCTCGCCTCGTCACACATCCCTCCGTCGGCGTAGCGGGCGCGAGCCCGCGCTCCTCCCTCGCCGCGGTGGTGCTGGTGGCCACTCGCCGGCTCACCGCGGCACGTGGCCCAACGTGGGCGCCCACGGGCCAACCTGAACGGGCCTCCGATCGACGCCCAGTGACATTTCTGGCGAAACCCGGCCGCGTGCACACAGTCGCCGGGCGCGGTCAGCGGGGAAGCGCCCTCCCACATGGGCTACCCCACCCCGGTCGGTCGATGCACCCTTGGTCGAGTTGCACGAGCGGCACAGCACGGAGCAGTTGCCGATGTCGAACGGGGCACCGCCACCGGCGAGCGGCACGACGTGATCGACGGTCAGGTCGGCGGCGGGATGGGCGGGACGCAGGTAGCCCGGGCACCAGTTGCCGTGCTCGCCACGCCAGGCACGGAGCACGCGCGCGCTCAGTCGCTGCCAGGCCCGTGTGCTGTAGAGCGCGTTGTGCCGGCTGCGGTTGGACTCACGGGCGTGCTCGGTGCAACGACTACCAGCCCGGCTGGTGACGACACCGCAGACCGTGCACAGCTTCACCCGTGAATCGTCGAGGGGATGGCTGGCGGGGTCTATTCGCCTGCAGTGCTACGCCCACGGGACCAGTCGGGGCCACCGCACCAGCGATCGAGAAGGAAGGTCCGTTGCGAGACGAGATCGCGTTCGAGCGCTCGTACAATCGGGCGCATGCAAGAAGGGCAGCCCGACCCATTCCTGGTCCTCGGGAAGTACTTGTTGTTCGGGATCTCATCCGCAAGCGCTGGTCGCGTTCGCGCCTTCTACGAGGGCTGCGGCCCCTTCTCGCCAAGCGAGTTGAAGGCGCTCGAGACTGTCGGCATGGACCTATTCCAGGACCGTGGCCGTTGGGTTGGGTCGGATGAAGCGTGGCTTCGGCCAACTCCGATGTGGGCCGCAGCCGTCAACGAAGCGCGCGGTTCCATCGCTCGTAGGTCTACCGCGAGAAGCGAGGAGTTTCGCAGCCTTGCGGGTGAGCGTATGGCCGCGAGTGCCGATTACCGAGCCGCGGAAGCACGGGCGAGAGCAGCCGGCCGCCTATGGGGACGCTGGACACGGGGCTACCGCGAGGCCCGACAGCGGGCGGCCGCCCTGAAGGTGGTCCACGAGGAGGGTCTTGACGAGGCCGGGACGCTGCTTAGCCAGGAGGAGAAGACAAGCTGGCTCTTGGACTGGCTCGCCGAGCGCACCGACATGGCCGCAAATGTGGTGTCGGTACGGTGGACGCAAAGGAGCTGCGTCGGCCATTTCGAGTTGGGAATCTCATTCCTGGAGCTTCCTCGTTACGCCGCTGCGCGAGTCATCGGGCAGACGACCGTGGCGCTGATGCTGAACGGGCTCATTAGCGACGACTCGTACGGCCGGCTACTCGAGCCCTGGCATCAGTCAATGGCACGGCCGCCGTTGCCCCTCGACGGCCCGGTCATGCTCGAGGATCCTGGTGTTGGGACGCCGGCAAGGCCCATTGTTCCAGCGGCGAACGCGCCGATTGCCCCACGCGATCGGGAGGGCGACAACGCCTTGCGCCTAACGGCGCTGCTCGAGCTCGTACATCGGGCCGACGGGATGCAGCGAATTGAGTATCGCGATCAGGTGGCTGCCTTCGGACGGGAAGCGATCGAGCCGATGTCCGGGTGGCTTGCGGATCCGCGGCTTGGGGCGTTCGCGGCGCGGGTACTCGGGAAGATCGCCCTCACGACCGATGCTGAGGTCGTTCACGACGCTCTGCGGAAGAGGCTGCCGGACATCTCGGCACCATCCGTGCGCGATGACGTCCAGGGGATCCTTCACAAGCTCGGACCGGCCATCCAGCTGACACAGACCCGGGAATGGATGGCGGCACAGGCTACCCGCGGAGACGGGGCGCAGTGGACAAGTGGTGACGCCGAGCGGCTGGTCGACAAGGTCGAGCGGCTGGATGCCCGCCGGCAGGCGGCCGGTAAGCCACCGCTCAGCGCCAGCAACCGAGAGCACGCCTTGGCGATCCAGTTCAAGGGCTTCGGTACGAGACCGTACACGAACCACTGCTGGACGCCTGGCTGTGGCGGGAGCATCGACTCGGAGATCAACGCGCGGTGCGACGCGTGCAACATGTTCTTCTGCGATTCCTGTGGCGCGTGTATGTGCGGGCGCGGCTAGCACCTACCATCGGGGTCCCCGTACTTTGGCCCGTGCTGTCGGCGGGCGCGCGGGCGAGTGCCGGGCGTGTCCCGGTTTGTCGCTCACCGCCGCTCTAGACTCGGGACCACCAGCCAGCCTTCCGCCCGGCCCTGGTAGATCAGCTGCTCGGTCGTAAGGCCCGAGCGTGCCCGCACGTCGGCGAGGTGCCGCTTCGCGGTACTTGGCCGGACGCCGACCAGGGCCGCAGCGTCAGCCACGGAACCGCCGGCGGCGACGAACGCCGCGAGGACGTCGACTTGACGCGCAGTCGGCGTCCGCGGGAGCACACCGCGCAGGTACCCGTCCTTCACGAGGCCGGGCTCACCCGGCTGCGGGTGATGAGCCCCAGGATCACCGCGGTGACAGCAAGGATCGCGCCGATCTGGTCCGGAGCGAGGCTGAAGCCGAACGCGACGACCAGGGCGATCACCGCCTGGACGAGCGCGAGGACCATCGCTGGTTCACGGCCGAATAGGGTTCCGGGCTGGCTCTCCATGGCTCCGCTCCTACAACCGCGCGAGGACAGCCTCGCCCTCGCTGAAGTGCTGATGCGCCTCGTCGCGGATCCGCCTCGCCGCCCCGAGCGTCTCGGCTGCGGCGCGGGCTGCGGCCGCATCAACGTCGCTCTGGGTGAAGGGCGTCGAGTCGGCCGCCTGATACGGCTTCACCCCGAGCCCAGGTTTGGCGAAATACGTCCGGAGCGTCGACGGTGCCCCCGATGTTGGGACGTAGGCGACGATCAGCGTCCCGTCGGCGAGGGTGCCGACGAGCGGCATGTCGCGACCCGGATCGATCTGGACGTTCCCGGCATCGGGCGTGGCGTCCGCTGTCACGTACAGCCACGTTCCGGTCGGCACGACGACGAGCGTCGGGATGCGGGGGGCGTTGAACTGGGGCACATCGTCCTCCTCGGGCCCTGTCAGCGGCGGGTGCAGGATCGCGTTGGCTCGCGCGATGACATCGCCGAGGAACGCCTCGCGGCTCGCGTTCGGGCAGGGGCAGGACGCCCGGCTCACGCTGTTGAGGTCGCTGTGGCCATGGACCGTGTCGCGGTTCACCGGCAGCCCCGTCGCCTTGGCCATCGTGGCGATCCGGGTGGCGCAGAACTGCTTCTGGGCCTTCGGTGATCGGGTAGGTCGAGCCGTAGCCGACGCACTCGAACTCGAGCCAGTACGCCTCGTTGGCGTTGTAGCCCTTGGCGCGCAGGGCGAGCACCTTGGCGATGCCGGCGTTCGCGGTGTTCGGGCTGGCGACGTCGCCGTTCGACCAGGCCGCGTACGAGGCGGGGTCGATCGCCTCGACCGCCCAGCCGTCGCGGGCGACGTAGTAGTGGGCGGACGGTCCGTTCGAGCCGGCCCGGTTGGCGTAGTTGCGCTCGTCGAGCGCTGCCTGGTGCCGGTCGGTGTACGCGGCCGTTCGGCTGTTGCCGGTGATGTGGATGCAGGCGAGGATCGGCGCCTTGATGCGCCGCTTCGCGCCTCGGGTCGGGAAGCCGTAGGCCTTGTTCGTGAGGAGCGCTCGTGACCGTCGTCACCTCACGCCCCGCCAGAGCGCCGACGGCCTCGAGGCCCAGGAGCGCGAGGATCGCGCCGAGGAGCGGGCAGGAGGATGCCGGGGCTGACGTCGTAGCCGGGGACGGCGACGTCGAGGACGAGGAGCACGACCAGGACGAGCGTGAGCGCGGCAGCCGCGCCGATCCGGGCCGAGCTGTAGACGTCGGCCCGGCGCTGGTCCGCATCGTCACGACGCTCATCGCCCATGCCGGCGCAGTCGGTCGATCCAGGCATCGACGAGGAGCGGGAGCACGAAGCGGTCGAGGGCGATGCCCATGGCGACGCCGGCGAGGAACGCCAGGACGAGCTCGACCCCGCTCATCGGGCAGCCGCGAGGGTTGACGGCGCGGACGTACCCGGTGGGGGGAACCGGGAGTCGGTGTGGATCGGACCAGCGCGCCGTCATGCCTCAAGGGTGCGGGCGGCGGGCCGCGGTTTCTAGTTGGCCGATTGGGCCATGTCGTCGGGCTCGGGCAGCCGCGCGGGCGAGGATCCAAGCGAACCTTCCGACTCGCCCTGGAGCCGGGCTCACATGTCTTGGTGAGATCGAACTGGTCCGTAACCGGGACCTGGTAGCGGGGTTTCCCGTCGTTTCAGGCGGGTGTCGCGGTGCTAGCGTCCAAGGCATGAGACCGCTTCGCCTCACCATGCTGGCGCTATCGATCCTGGCCACCTCGGCGATCGCGGGTATCGCATCGTATGCGGCGGGCGTAGTGGATCCGGGGTTCACGTACGGCTTCTCGCAGGACGAGGCCGGCAGGCAGACGCTGATCATCGCCTCGGTGCGTCCCGGCGGCCTCGCCTGGCACGATGGCGTGGAGGCCGGCTGGATCGTTGTGAGCGTGCAACTGAACGTGCGTGCGGACGGGATCGGCGAGCAGCTCTGGACCCAGCCCGGAGCGGTGGATGCCCAGCGAGCCGCAGCCGCGATGTCGCCGCAGGACCTGGTCTTCATGGCCAAGCCGGGCGAGCTGCCGTCACCGCTCCCGTCGGACTACCTCGGGTCGCAGGTCTTCATGCCTTACTGGGCCGCCAGGAGGCTTTCAACGAGCGCGTTGGCACTCATCGCGGCCGGCCTGCTCTGCCTCGTCTGGCTCGGCTACCGCAGATTTGCCCGAAGGCCGGCCCTGGGCGTCGAGGTGCCGCTCCTCGCCGCCGCGGCCTCGCCGCTGTTCCTGCTGCCGGCCTACCTCACGCTGACCCCGCTCCTCGTCGTGCTGACGAGCGTCCTCGTGGCCGCTGCCGTCCTCGTTGCCGCCGCGGCCTTCGCGCAGCTCATCGCCACGCCGGCGGCGCGCCGCCGGGCGATGCTGGGCTCAACGGTCCTTGCCCTGGCCGCCGCCCTCGTCGGCGCGGTGGCGGTGACCGCGGGCATGGAGCGCGGCGTCGTGTCGATCCTGCGCTGGGCCCTCGCCTCCGGGGTGGTGCTCGTCCCTGCATTCGTCCTCGCGGCGCAGCTCCGGCGTGACGCCGGCCGCATGACGGGCTCGAGCCGGCTCGCGACGGTGCTCCGCGCCGGCGACATCGCCATTCTCGCGACGCTGCCAGCGGTCGCGCTCGCCCCGCTTGCGGCGCTCACGAGCACGCCGTTCCTCCAGCCGCTCGTCGTCTGGTTCATCGTCGTGGGCATGACCCGGGTCGTCGCTGTCCTGCCTGTCGCCCGCGAGGCCGCCCGGGAGGCGCGCGACCGCAACCTCGTGGTGGACGAGGGCGAGTCGGAGCGAGCGCGGATCGCCTCGGACATCCACGACGACGTGATCCAGGACCTCTCGATGCTGGTCCACCGGCTGGACCGCGCGGGCGAGGACGACGCCGCCGCCACGCTGCGCGGCGCGATCGACAGGCTGCGGGCGATCTGCGCCGACCTCCGCCTGCCGGTCATCCACGACCTCGGGCTCGCGGCCGCGCTCGAGGCGCTCGTCGGCGAGGTGCGGGCCGCCGCGGGGATCGACATCGACCTCCGCTACGACGGCGAGGAGCGGCTGCCGTACGACGTCGAGCTGGGGCTCTACCGCATCGCGCAGGAAGCCGTCGCCAACGCCATCAAGCACGGGCGCCCGCCGATCACGGTGCGCCTCCGCGCCGAGTCTGGCTCGGCCGAGCTCGAGGTCGAGGACCGCGGTTCTGGCGTCGGCGAGGACGCCCTCGCGAGGCCGGCCAGCCCCGGCCACCTCGGGTTCCTCACCATGGCGCAGCGCGCGGCGAAGCTCGGGGCCGAGCTGGCGGTCGCCGACCGGCCCGAGGGCGGGACGCGGGTTCGCGTCGTCTGGGCCGGTGGTGCCGACAACCCGGCGGCCGAAGGCGACCGGGCCCTGGCGACATGACGGCCGAGTCCCGCAGCATCCGCGTGGCGATCGTGGACGACCACCCCGTGGTCCGCGATGGCATGTCGGCCCTGCTCCGCGAGTACCCGGAGATCGAGATCGCGGGAACGGCGGCGTCGCTCGAACTCGCCGAGCCGCTCCTAGACCCCGCGCTCGTGGACGTGCTACTTCTGGACATCCGACTCGGGGAGGAGACCGGGTTCGAGCTGCTGGAGCGCCATCGCGATGCCGCCGGGCGGCCGGCCGTCATCGTGCTCACCGCGTTCGCGCAGGCCGAGTACGCGGCGGCGGCGTACCGGCTCGGCGCCGCCGGGCTCGTGCTCAAGACCGCGCCGCTGTCAGAGCTCGTGAACGCGATCCGGAAGGCGGCCGCCCGAGAGCCCTCGGGCAATGAACGCGATCTGACGGCATTCGATCCGACGCTCACGACCCGTGAACAGGAGATTGTTCGGCACGTCGTCGAGGGCCGAACGAACGACGAGATCGGCGTGGCGCTGTCAATCGCGACGAAGAGCGTGGAGGGCCACCTCCGGCGTGTGTTCGAGCGCTTGGGAATTGAGTCACGGGCCGAGCTCGGCGCGCGAGCAGTGCTCGAGGGGTGGCTCGATGTCCCCACCGTCGCCCGCCGCGGAGGGTTGTCCCGCTCGCGCAGTTCGGCGCAGCCCCGAGACGAATAGCCGGCGGGCGCCCTGGCCGCTACTCATCCATCGGGGCGGTGCCCTCTGCCTCCGGCAGTCGAGGAGACAGGATCCACACGAGCTGCGCAATCGTTGCCGCCCCAACCTTGGACCGCGCACTTGCCAAGTGATGCTTGACGGTCGAGTGCGACAGCCCGAGGTGGTAGGCGGCGGCCTTCTCGGATCCTGCGGCGAGGACAGCGACCACTACCGCAATCTCGCGGTCCGTGGCGCGCCCCGCGGGGCGGTCTCTCACGCGAGCCGCCTCGCCGCCGCCAGCCGACTCATCCCGGCCCTCGATCGGGATATCGCAGGTTGCTAACGCGCGCCCGACACCTGTCGGGCGCGCCATTGCAACCTTTAGGGCAGCGCCAGCGCCAATCCGTGCGTTTGGGCCTCGGGTGTCAGCCGAACTCCAAGGATCCGCCGACCGGCAACGGTGATCTGGTCGTTGAGGGCGCGCAGCCACTCGAGCGCTCGGTCTGCTGGTAGACCGGCGGCCGTCCGTTCGGCGACCGCCTCGCGCTGCTCGCGGAGCACCTTGAGTCGCGTCAGGTAGGTGTCATCGCCGAGACCGCCCGCAGCGTGCTCCAGCGCCAGCTCGCGGATCTGCCGGTCGATCCGCGCCCGGTCGATTGCGACCGGCTGCTGACTCGACCCGAGGGCCGCGGCGGCGTCTATCCGCCTGGGGTGCTACTCCCCGCGGCCACTGAGTGGCTGCTCATTCGAGATGCCGGTCAAGAGAACGTGGAGCGTTGCATCCAACTCGGTAGCGAATCCGGCCGTCGCCTCCTCGCGCGATGCCCATCGGTAGAGCACGCCGAGGTACGCGTCGAACAGCACAAGGCCGGCTCGGTCGGCGTCGATCCGGGGGTCGACATCGCCCCGCTCCTGCCCGGCCCGGATCGTGGCCGCGAACATCCGGGACGTGTCGGAGTCGGCGGCCAGGAGTGGGCCACCTGCCTGCAGCCAGGCTCTCGCCATCGCCCGGCCGGTTCTTGGATCCTGGGCGAACATCCCCGCGATGGCGTGGAGCGCGATGGCCAGCTGTTGCGCCGTCCGAGTCGCACCCGCGTCGTATTCGGCGAGACGGCTCGCCAGCTCGGCACGGCGGTCCTCGAACCAGGCGAGGACGAGATCCGACTTGCGAGGGAAGAAGTTGAACACCGTGGCCCGCGAGAAGTCCGCCGACTCCGCGATCTCATCCATCGTCGTGGCCTCGTAGCCCTGGGCCGCGAATAGGGCGACCGCGGCGTCGAGGAGGCGTTGACGGGTCCCACGCTTCTTCCGCTCACGCCGGCCCGGGTCACTTGACAACTTTATACCTCAGTATAAGTATGGACCTCCACTCAGTATAGCGTCGATCTCCCGGATCCAAGGAGCGGAATCACCATGCAGGAACTGGTCGTCGACTTCATCACCTCACTCGACGGCTATGGCGCGGCCGACGGCTGGCCCGGATGGTGGGGTCTCCAGGGTCCGGAGTACCTCGCCTGGCTCGCGGAGCAGCCCGAGCGACGGTACACGCTACTCATGGGGGCGACGACGTACCGTCAGATGGCCGATTTCGCGGCGCAGCTCGCGGCAAGCGAGTTCGACCCAGCGAGCGACGAGGCCGCGAGCATCGAGGAGATCTCGAACGCCGACAAGGTCGTCGTCTCATCGACGCTGCGGGTACCGCTTGCGCTCCCGAACACCCGCCTCATCCGGACCGACCCAGTAGAGGCAGTGCGAGCAATGAAGCGCGACGGATCGACGCCGATGCGCACGGTCGGCAGTCTCACGCTCAGTCGATCACTGCTGGAGGCTGGCCTCGTCGACCAATTCCGGGTGGTCGTGTTCCCGGTGATCACCGGGCGAACCGGCAGCGATCGGATCTACGACGGCTATCCCGATATCGCCCTGGAGATGGTGTCCAGTCGGACGTTTGACGGCCGGACGCAGCTGCTCGAGTACGTACCCACCGTCCTGTCCGGACCGCCGGGCTCGTAATCCGTCGGCTACCAAGAAACCCGTCGGCGTCCCCAATCCTCTGGCGCCGACATCGAGGAGTACCAATCGTGTCACTCGCCCGCGTCCAATTCTTCTCCATCTCGCTCGACGGCTTCGGCACTGGCGAGGGCCTCAGTCTCGAGGCCCCGTTCGGTCATGCTGGCGAGCGCCTGCACGAGTGGATGTTCGTCACCCGCTGGTGGCGCCAGATGGTCGACGAGCCGGGCGGTAGTTCCGGCATCGACGACGCGTTCCTGCGGCTGCACGCCTCGGGAGTTGGCGCTGAGATCATGGGTGCGGGCAAGTTCGGCTACCCCGGCTGGCATGAGGATCCTGACTGGCGGGGCTGGTGGGGTCCGAACCCACCGTTCCACACCCCGGTATTCGTCCTGACCCACCACCCACGCCCATCGATCGAGATGGAAGGCGGCACGACGTTCCATTTCCTGGACGCCTCACCCGAGGAGGCGCTCCGGACGGCTCGCAAGGCCGCAAACAACCTCGACGTCCGCATTGGAGGAGGTCCCACCATCATCCGCGAGTTCCTGGCTGCGGGCCTCATCGATCACCTGCACGTGGTCGTGGTCCCGATCCTGCTCGGCCGGGGCGTACGACTCTGGGACGGCCTGGAGGGGCTCGAGAAGGACTACGCGATCGAATCCGCCACCACGCCCAGCGGTGTCGTCCACGTGCTCCTCAGTCGGACCATGAGCTGAGCTC
The DNA here is from genome assembly GCA_963806265.1 of uncultured Chloroflexia bacterium. Lineage (GTDB taxonomy): Bacteria > Chloroflexota > Limnocylindria > Limnocylindrales > CSP1-4 > CAIXZV01. The sequence continues at coordinate 297,580 of CAWDXT010000013.1, read as the reverse complement.
ACAAGTGTCGCGCTCGGCGCGTCGACCAGGCGATGAACTGCCCGCGTGACCGCTATGTTCGACCGGTGAACCAACTGCTCAGGTGGCTCGGCAACATCGGCGCCGAGTCCACCGACGACTTGGAGACGAAGAGCCGGAAGGCCCTTCTCGTGTACCTGGCCGTGCTGATCTGGCCGATCTCGCTGGTGTGGGCGGTCCTGTACCTCGCACTCGGGGCCCCGGCGGGCTCCGTGGCCTTTCTCTACTTCGTGGTCTCGGTCGCCTCGATCGGCCTGTTCGCGCGCACCCACAACTTCGAGCTCCTGCTCCGCATCCAGCTTCTCGACATCACGCTTGCCCCCACGCTGTCCATGTGGCCGACAGGCGGCTTTCTCGCGTCGGGTGCCGTCGGCATCTGGGGCATCCTCGGACCACTCGGGGCGCTCGTCTTCAGCAGCGTTCGCTCCAGCGTGCGCTGGTTCATCCTGTTCGCGGTTGCCTTTCTTGGCGCAGGCGTCCTCGGTGAGCTGAGCGGCGGCATCTCGACTCTGCCGCGATGGTTCAGCACGACGATGCTGGCCCTGAACGTGGTCGTGGGCGGCGCCGTGATGTTCACGCTCCTCGCCGTCTTCGCGCAGCAGCGAAAGGACGCCCAGGACCGCGCCGAAACGCTGCTCCTCAACATCCTGCCCCGCTCGATCGCCGAGAAGCTGAAGGCAGAGCCGCAGACGATCGCGGATGCCTTTGCCTCGGCATCCGTCCTGTTCGCGGACGTGGTCGACTTCACACCGATGGCCGAGCGCGTCTCACCGGCACGCGTGGTCGAGATGCTCGATCAGCTGTTTGGTCACTTCGATGCGCTGGTCGAGCGCTACTCCCTGGAGAAGATCAAGACGATCGGCGACTGCTACATGGTCGCGGCGGGCATCCCGTCACCCCGACCGGATCATGCCCAATCGCTCGCACTGGTTGCACTCGACATGCTCGATAGCGTGCGAGAGCACGGCGCCGTCGGATCGCTGGGCTTCGAGCTGCGCATCGGCATCAACTCGGGCCCGGTCGTGGCGGGCGTCATCGGCCGCAAGCGGTTCCTGTACGACTTGTGGGGCGACGCGGTAAACACCGCTGGTCGCATGCAGACCGAAGGTACGCCCGGTCGCATCCAGGTCACTCGGGCCACGTACGAGCTGGTCAAGGACGAGTTCGTTTGCGAGCCTCGTGGCGCGGTGCGCGTCAAGGGCAAGGGCGCGATGGAGACGTGGTACGTGCTCGCACGCCGGCCAGTGTCGTCTGGCTCAATGCCCTCTACGACGAGCCACCCCTCGGCCCGCCCCTGATAGATCAGCTGCTCGGTGGTCAGGCTCTCAATGCCGTCCTCGCGCGGCTCGAGGCAGCCATCCGTCCGGTCTTCGGCGGCCCGCTCGCATACGCCGCCCTGCCCTGGGAGCAGGTCGACTGGTCCCGGTTCGACGTCGTCGGCGTCGACCACTACCGGGCGGCGCGGATCAAGGACCGCTACGTCGAGATGCTGCCGCGTCGTCATGACGCCGCCCTGCCCTGGGAGCAGGTCGACTGGGCCCGGTTCGACGTCGTCGGCGTCGACCACTTCCGGGCGGCGCGGTTCAAGGACCGCTCGTCGAGATGCTCGCCCCGGACGAGGACCCGCGCTACGACCTCGACGCGTGCAGTCCGGGGTTGGTCCGGCCGCTCATCCGTGGCCGGCGCGGCACCGCGTATCCCGACATGACCTGGGAGCCGAAGGCGGGGTTCAGGGCCGTGGCGGACTGTTACGGGCGACGGACGGCCTGACTCCCACACGCCGACCATGCCATCGTGCACCTCCGTCCAGGCATTCTCCGGCGGCGACAGATCGACAGGCAGCCGCTGCTGAGCTACGGAACGAGCACATCACCCGCTCGTTTCGCGCATTTGACATGCGCGCCTGAACGCGGATACTTGCCGCATGGCCGACCTCGACCGATCCTCCCTGACGACCGCCCTGCGCGCACTGGGCGACGTCCTCGGTGCGCGTGGGCACACGGGCGACCTTGTCCTTGTCGGCGGCGCCGCCCTCCTCCTGCGCGGGACCGTCACGCGTCCGACAAAGGACGGCGACATCCTCGGCGAGCGCCGCGCCGACGGCTCGATCGGCCGCCTTGATCAGCTTCCGCCGTGGCTGGCCCGGGCCGCGGCAGACGTGGCGCGAGCGTACGGGCTCGCGGACGACTGGCTCAATCTCGGGCCTTCCTCGCTGCTCGAGGGGCTGCTGCCCGCGGGCTTCGAGGAACGACTCAGCCTGGTGGAGTTCGGCGCCCTTCGGCTGTGGGTCGCCGGGCGCGAGGACCTTGTCGCGCTCAAGCTCTGGGCTGCGGCCGACCGCTGGCCCGCGCCCGGACGCCATCTCGCCGACCTTGAAGCGCTCGCGCCCACGAACGGCGAGCTCCGGAACGCCGCCGCCTGGACTCGTCTCCGCGACCCGTCGCCCGGGTACCGGGAGTTGCTCGACGCCCTTCTCGGGCGGCTCGGTGTCACAGAGGATGACGATGACGCCGGGGGATAGCCTGCGTTCAGCTGCGCTCGGCCGGCTTGCGGCCCAGTGGACGGCGCTCGGCGGCCAGCTCGAGGGTGCTGCCGAGACGCGTGTCGTGGACCCCGAGGCGCTGATCGCCGCGACCGCTCGACTGGCGCCCGCGGAGCCCCGTCTCGCGGAGGTCGCGCTTGCCTGGGCCATCCGGCACGGGTCGGCGGTCAACGGCGCCCGCTTGCGGACGATGGCGGCCGAGCTCGATGCGGCCGTCCCGACCGCCGAACTCGCGACTGCAGTGCGCCTCGGCGACGGACCGCCCTGGCCAGTGGCGACCACCGATGCGCCCGTGGGACCGTGGCGCGCCATCAGACCGCGGCCCGGGCTCGTGGTCGTCCGCGATCTCGCCGCTCCTGCCCGGCTCGTGTGGCGTCTCCGGGCCGGCTTCGGCGTCAACGCGCGTGCGGACATCCTCGCGACGCTCCTGCAGGTACCGGCGCCGCTCTCGATCGCGGACCTCGCCGCCCGGACCCGGTTCGGCAAGCGCGCCGTGGCGGGCGCCGTCGCGGACATGGCCCTCGCGGGCCTCGCGGACGTCAATCGGGTGGGCAACGCGGACCGGGTCCGCCTCGCGGATCAAGCGCCGGTTCGTGCCTGGCTGCCGGCCCCAGTCGCGCCGTCGCCCGACGAGGCCTCGCGGTGGCGCAGCGTGCTGGCCGCGCTCGACCTTCAGTCACGGATCGAAGGTCGTCCAGCGGCGGTGCGTGCCGTGGAGGGGCGGGCCGTGACCGACACCCTCCGTCCAGCCCTTGCCGCTGGTGGCCTGCCTCGACCGGACACGACCGTGACCGGCGCGGCGTTCGGGTCCGAGGTCGATGCCTGGCTGGAGGCCCTCGCGGCGGTCATCGCGGCGTAGGGAGCGTCGGCGCGGTAACGGAGCGGGATCACCACGGCCGCGGCGCGATCGGCACCCTCACGATCATGGTCGCATCCGCGCGCTTGAATCCTGTCGGGCGCGCTAGTACAACCTTTTCGGGCAGCGGGATTGCAGGCGCGGCGCGGAGGTGGTCGGCCGCCTTGTCCGAGCCGTCTCACGAACGGCGGTGGCGACCGGGACCTCGCGATCGGTAGCCCGGCCTGCAAACGGGTTCGGCGGCCCCCTTGGCGACTTTGGGCGATGATGGCGAGGTGAGCGATGGACGCTTGACAGCGGATCCAGTCGGCGACGTCCGTTCGCCGGCCTTGTCGGTCGATCACCTGACCAAGCGCTTCGCCGGCCGGACCGCCTTCGAGGACGTCTCCTTCGCCGTCGGGCAGGGCGAGGTGTTCGGGTTCCTCGGACCGAACGGTGCCGGCAAGACGACGACCGTTCGAACGCTCGGGACGCTGCTCGCTCCGACGTCCGGATCGGCGACGGTCGCCGGCCTTCCGCTCACGCCCGAGAACGGCGTCGAGATCCGCCGTCGTATCTCGATCATGCCGGAGTCGCCCGGTCTCTATCTCCGGCTCACCGTGCAGGAGAACCTCGCCTGCTTCGCAGACCTGTACGAGGTCGTAGGCCCGCGGGATCGCATCGAGCGCGCGTTGGACGCCGTCGGCCTCGCCGACCGCGCCGGGGACGCCTGCGCGGCGTTGTCGAAGGGGCTCCGCCAGCGCGTCGCGCTGGCGCGGGCGCTCCTGAGCGATCCCGAGGTCCTGTTCCTCGACGAGCCCACCGCGGGCCTCGACCCGGTCGCGGCTCGGGAGGTCCACGTGCTGATCGACGGACTCCGGCGCAGCGGCGTAACCGTGTTCCTGACGACGCACCGCCTCGAGGAGGCGGAGCGACTGTGCGACCGCGTCGCGATCCTGAACACGACGCTTCGGGCGATCGGCCGGCCCGATCAGCTGCGCGAGCAGCTGTTCAGCCGGTCGATCACGGTGAAGACGCTGGCACCGCTTTCCGAGCCCGGCCATGTGTTCGATGGGGTGGCCGGGGTCACCAGCTGGCGCGAGGATGGCGGTGGCACCTATGTCCTCGGCGTCGCGGACGTTGATGTTGCGGCACCCGCCGCCACCCGAGCACTCGTGGCCGCCGGCGCCGACGTGGTCTCGATCGGCGAGGCGCGCCAGTCGCTCGAGGACGTGTACCTCGAGCTGATCGATGCGGATGCCGAGGTGACCGCCCGATGAATCTGAGCGCCAGGCGTATCGGAGCCATCGTGCGAAAGGAGTTCCGCGAGTACAGGCACAATCGCTCGATCGTCGCGGGCATGGCCGTCCTGCCGCTCGTGTTCACGATCCAGCCGCTCATCGCGGTGTTGCGATTCTCGACCAGCACATCGGGTGCCCTGTCCCACGAGCACACGCTGATCTACATGCTCGGCATCCCGACACTCGTGCCGGTGTTTCTGGCTGCGTACGCGGTGGCCGGCGAGCGGCAGCAAGGCACCCTCGAGCCGGCGCTCACGACGCCGATCCGACGTGAGGAGTTCCTGCTCGGCAAGGCGATCGCGGCCTTCCTCCCATCGCTCGTGCTCGCGTATGCCGTGTTTGCCCTGTTCGCGCTCGTCGTCGTCATCTTCGCGCAGCCGAACGTCGCCTCGGCTGTGCTTCAGGGCCCCGATCTCGTCGTTCAGGTGGTCTTCACGCCGCTCCTCGCCACCTGGACGATCTGGGTCGCAATGGCGATCTCGACCCGGGCGAGCGATGTCCGTGTGGCGCAGCAGGTCGGGATACTGGCGAGCCTCCCGCCCGTCCTGGTGATCGTGCTGATCGCGCTCGATGTGATCACCCCGACGGTCCAGCTCGGCGTGACGCTCGGACTGATGCTCCTGATCCTTGACGTGCTCGGCTCGCGCGTCACCGCCCAGCTCTTCGATCGCGAGCGATTGCTCACCACCACGAGCTGAGTCGCCGTACTCCTCCAGCCGGGCACCATTGAGACCCCGGTAGTAGAGAGCGGGACGCCGCGGCTAGCGCCAGTTGACAGTATCGTCTTGCCCAGCTACCTTGGTATAGAAAGGTAGTGTGATTGATCGACGCCGCCAAGCTCGTCGCCTTGCGCAAGGGCCTGCTCGAGTTCCTCATCCTCGGCGTCGTGTCGTCGGACGTGGTCTATGCGGCCGACATCATTCGGCGCCTGAGCACGACCGATTTCGCGACCCAGGAGGGCACCCTCTACCCCCTGTTGAGCAAGATGCGGCGAGAGGGTCTGCTCGACTACGAGTGGCAGGAGTCCGCGGCGGGTCCGCCGCGCAAGTACTACCGACTCACTGACCGCGGCCAGGCGCAGTTGCGCGAGTTCCGCGAGTACTGGGCCTCCCTCACCGCCCTCATCGAAGGACTCGGGAGATAGACGGCATGCACAAGGTGATCAACATCGATCTGGTCGGCAATGCCGATCCGTATCGTTTGCACGAGGATGCCTACGACGCACTCAGCAGGTACCTCGACCAGGCTCGGTCGCGCCTCGCCGACGACCCCGACCAGGCTGAGGTCATGAGCGACCTCGAGCGCTCGATCGGGGCGAAGCTCACGGATCGCCTCGGATCCGAAGAGCGCATCGTCACCGTCGAGGACGTCGCGGTTGTTCTCGACGAGGTCGGGTCGGTTGGCGCCGATGATGGACGGCCGACGGCGGCCGTCGCGGATCGGCCTCGCCGACGGCGGCTCTACCGGATTCGCGAGGGTCAGCGGATCGCCGGCGTCTGCACCGGCCTTGCGGCCTACTCAGAGATCCGCATCGACTGGATCCGGACGATCTTCCTTCTGTTCGCGGTCGTCTCGGCCGGCTTGTTCGTCCTCGTCTATTTCGTCATCGCCTTCATGCTCCCGGTCGTCCCGACCCGCGACGCGTGGATCGCGCAGATGAAGGTCGACGAGGAATCCTGAGCACGGACGTGGACCGGCGGGCGTCATCCGGGTGGGCGGCAAGGTTCCGCGACCGCATCGCCGTGCCGCCCTCGATCGGCGACGACGACGACCTGCAGGCACCGGCGTTGGCGTCGGACGCCGTGCAGCGAGCGTTGGACGCTCGGGACGTCCGGACCGTCGTCGTCCGCGCGCCACGCCTGGTCAACGTCGTCCCGTCCTGACAATCGCGGCCGTTACCGGGTGTCGCGTGGACCCTGCACGGCCCCTCACACGGTGATGACGACCTTCCCCCGAGCGTGTCCACCCTGCAAGTACCGGAGCCCTTCAGGAACATCCGCCAGCGGATACCGCCGGTCGATGACCGGGCTGATCTTCCGGGCCGCTATGAGCTCCTTCAGGAGGGTGACATCCTCGTTCCTGAAGACCTTCCACCACAGCATGAGACCCATCGTCCTGCTCCCGGCCCGCGAGATGAGTGGCCCGAGCAGCAGAGCACCGACGATGCGGCCGGTGGGGCCGCCGACCATCACGTAGGTGCCCCCGGGCTTGAGCGCGCGCCGGCACTCGAGGATCGAACGGTTGCCCGCGACATCGACGATCCAGTCGTACCGCTGCCCGCGCCGGGTGTAGTCCTCGCGGGTGTAGTCGATGACCTCGTCGGCGCCGAGCCCCCGCACCATGTCCAGCTTGGCGGTGCTGCAGACGCCGGTCACGTGGGCTCCGAAGGCCTTCGCGATCTGGACGGCGAACGGGCCCACGTTGCCTGACGCACCGTTGATCAGCACCCTCGTTCCCGACCCGAGCCGCTCCCCTCGCTTGAGGCCCTGCAGGGCCAGGATGGCCGCCTGGGGGATGGTCGCCGCTTCCTCGAATGTCAGGCCCGCGGGCATCCGCGCCCAGGCGCGCTCCGGAGCGCACGCGTACTCGGCGAAGGCACCGTAGCCGAACGCGGTCAGGTCCCCGAACACGTCGTCGCCCGGCTGGAACGCCGTCACGTCGGGGCCAACGGCCTCGACCTGCCCGGCCGCGTCCAGGCCAAGGCCGCGGTTCCCCGGCGTACGGAGCCCGGTGCCCATGCGCGTGAGGAAGGGCTTGCCCAGCAGATAATCCAGGTCAGCCTGGTTCAGGGATGACGCCCGGATACGGACCAGGACCTCGTCGCTCTTCGGGACGGGCTTCTCGACTTCGTTGAGCTCCAGGATGTCGGGCGGGCCGTACCTGTCTCGGCGGATCGCCTTCATCTAGTCCCCCGATCCCGGCAGCTTGACGCCGATGGCAGCACCGATGGCGACTCCCACGGCAATGCCAACAGCGACGTTGCCGATGGCGATCCCGATGGCAGCGCCGATCCCGGCGCCGAGGGCGATGCACGCCCCCTGGCTCAATCGCTTGTCACGCACGGGTGAACCCTCCCTGAGTGCCTCGCCTGCGCCACGACCGGTCGGAGGGCCACGGCATCCACCTCGTCAGGCGGTCGCACGGTCAAGGCCGATCACGATCTTGCCCCGGGCATGTCCCTCGTGCAGGTAGCGGATCGCGTCGGGAACCTCGTCCAGCGGGTAGGTCCGGTCAATGACCGGCGTGACCTGACCCGACTCGATCAATGCCTTCAGGGAGTGCAGGTCCTCGTTCCTCTCCTTCGAGATGAACGTGCCAAGCTTCTGGCCCACGAACGGTGACAGGACGGTCGCCCGGAGCTGTCGATCGATCCCGCCGATCCATCGATCGCCGCCTTCAGCTCCCACGATCACGAGCGTGCCCTTTGGCGCCAGGGCACGCCGCAACCGGGAGAGGGAACGGCCTCCGGCGGTATCGAGGATGAGGTCGAAGCGCTGCCCGCCCTCAGCGAAGTCCTCCCGCGTGTAGTCGATGACCTCGTCTGCTCCGATCGAGCGGACCAGATCCACCTTCGTCGTGCTGCACACGCCGGTGACGTGGGCTCCGAGCGCCTTGGCGACCTGGACGGCGAACGACCCGACGCCCCCCGCCGCGCCGATGATCAGTGCCTTCTGCCCGGGCTGCAGCCTTCCCACGTCGCGAAGACCCTGCAGTGCCGTCGAGCCGGAGGTGGGGACCGTCGCGGCCGCATCGAAGCTGAGGTTGGCGGGCATGGGCGCGAGCTTGTCCTCTCGAGCGATCGTGAATTCGGCGAACGCGCCGGCGCCGATGCCGAAGACCGCATCACCGGGCTGGAACCGGTTCACGTCCTTGCCGACCGCCTCGACCGTCCCTGCGACGTCCGTGCCCCGGACAGCTTGCTTGGGCGCCCGTAGCCCGAACCCCATGCGGACGAGGTACGGCAGCCCGGCCATGAGGTGCCAGTCGCCGGCATGGACGCCGGCCGCGCGAACTCGGACGAGCACCTCGTCGTCGCCGATCCCGGGCTTTTCGATGTCGCGCAGCTCCAGGACATCGGCCGAGCCGTACCTGTCCTGGACGATTGCCTTCATCGTGATCTGGTCAGTCACCGTGGCGGTCATGGGCGTCTCCTCGACTCCTGCTGGTCGACCTGGAGCTATCTCAGGCTCCAGCATCTGTACGATGTAAAGCTGGACGGGCCCGAACTGTACGGTGTAAAGTCACGGTTGTCAATCCGCACGCTTACGGTTGAATGACACAAGACGACATCCCGATGACGACACAGACCACCGCGCGAGCGCACCACCGCGCGCCCCTGAGCCGGGAACGGGTGCTGGACGCCGCCATCAGGCTCGCCGATGCGGGTGGGCTTGGGTCGCTCAGCATGCGCAAGCTCGGCCATGAGCTTGGCGTCGAGGCGATGGCCATCTACTACCACTTTGCCAACAAGGAACGGGTCCTCGATGGCATGGTCGATCTCGTCTTCGCCGAGATCGAGCTGCCGGTGGCCGGTGCTGACTGGAAGACGGCGATGCGCCGGCGGGCATTCTCGGTCCGCGACGCCATGACTCGCCACCCATGGGCGATCGGCATGATGGAGTCGCGGGGAAATCCGGGTCCGGCGAACCTGCGGCACCACGACGCGGTGATCGGCAGCCTGCTGGCGGCGGGCTTCGATATGACGATGGCCGCCCACGCCTACGCGCTCCTGGACGGCTACATCTACGGCTTCGCGCTGTCGCACATGAACCTGCCGTTCGGGACCGCGGACGAGGCTGCCGCAGTTGCGGAGAGCATGGTTCAGCCGTTCGAGCCAGGCGCCTTCCCCAACCTCGTCGCGATGATCGAGCACGCCATGCAGCCCGGCTACGACTATGCCAACGAGTTCGGGTATGGGCTCGAGCTGATCCTCGACGGGCTCGAGCGGGTGCTCGGTCCGGCCTGAGTCCTCGCCGCCTCGATCGGTCTCAGCCCAGTTGGGTTCGAGGCCCGGCACGTTGAACCACCCCTCCGCCCGCCCCGGGTAGATCAGCTGCTCGGTCGTGAGGCCGGCGCGCCGGGTGCGCGGCGCGCTACCGGCTCTGCTCATGGCCGGAGTCCAGGGCCCCGTGTCGAGCGGTCATCGGTCAAACGACCAATGTTGACCGAGAAGCACCGCCCCGTTGATCGGTCGGCACCCCGATGACGAGACACACCGGGGAGTCGAGGCTGGGCGGCATCGGCTCGATCACTCCAGCCCGGGGCCCAGATTGGCCAGGTTCATGGATGTCCACTCGGGATTCCTCGGCGTGACCGCGCACCAGCTGAAGGAGGCGCATGAGCGCGATCTGGCGATCGAGGCGGACGAGGGCGTGCACTTCGAACGCGCCTGGCTTGATCCGGAGCGTGGGAAGGTCTTCTGCCTCGCTTCCGGCCCGAGCAGGGGAACGGTCATGCGCATCCACGAACGGGCCGGACACCCGTCCGCCGAGGTCCACGAGCTGCAGATCGAGGTGTGACCAACGAGACGAACAATGCGAACAGGAGGATCCGCATGCCGTTCCTGATAGAGACCCACAGCATCGATGGCGGGGTGACGGCCGAGGGTGTGGCCGGCGCACAGCTGAGATGAAGCGCTCCGCTCTTCGCGGACCGGCCGACGTCGTCGCCGGCCTGCTCTCCCCCGGCCTGCTGGACCGAGTCGACCTCGGCCCACTGCTCCCTGAAGCCCGATGGCACCAACCTGAGCACCGGCATCTTCTGGAAGCTCCGCGACACGGCCGGCAAGGTCGTCGCCGTGCATCCCGGCCGGGTGGTGTATGACGCCGACCTCGATCTGATCAGCGTCACGCCGAACGTCGTGCCGGACTTCGCTTCGGTCATATGCCCAGCGCTCGGGGCAATCCCGCCCAGCCACCTCATCCCTGCGGTCGCCAAGCCCGCTGCCGAGCTACGAGCCGCTCGTACCACCTTGGAGAATCCGATGACAACGCTGTTCGACCCATTTCGAAAGCCGGCCATCCGAGCGGTGGCAGCCGCGATGCTCAGCGTGGGCCTGGTTGCCGCCACCATGGCGCTCGGCACTCCGGTGAGCGCCCATCGCGCGATCGTGGGCGCCGATAGCACGATCAACTGTGCCGAGCCCGTGACCAGCGCCCCGAGCGGCCCGGCGACCGTGTCGGCCACCTCGACGAGCTACGGCAGGGTGCTGGTCATTGGTGCTGGCGACTACGCCGGCTGCTCGCTGTACCTGCTCACCTCCGACAAGCTCCACGCTCTCACCGGCGCCGCGTACGCCTGCAGCGACGGGCCGAACCCGACCGGAGCCCCGTGTGACACGGTCCTCTGGCCGGCCCTCCTCACCAAGGGGGCCCCCATCGCGGGACGCGGAGTCAACCCCACCTTGCTCGGGACAGTGACGCGGACCGACATCCTGGCCGGTCCGGTGCAGCAGGTCACCTACGCCGGCATGCCTCTCTACCGTTTCGTGTTCGACGAGCAGCCGGGGGAGACCGAGGGAGCCAACCTGTTCGACCCGGTGACCAGCCCCACCGGCACCTGGTACCTGGTGAACCCCAGCCGGGGTAGGGTCGCGCCGGGCCGGGCGCACCTCGACCTGGAGTCCGCGCCGGTCAACGGCACCGGGTCGATGGAGACGGTGCTGGCCGCGATGATGAACAACGACTTCAGCATCTTCCGCAACGTGGACTTCCCGGTCTACACCCTGAGCACAGACAGCCACCGGGGCCGGAACAAGAGCGCCTGCAACGGGACGTGCGCGGCCGTGTACTGGCCACCGGTCCTCACCTCCGGGCGGCCCGTGGCCGGCCCCGGCGTTGACGGTCATGCCCTGGGTACGATCGTGCGGCCCGATGGCACCCACCAGGTGACCTACAAGGGCCGGCCCCTGTACCTGTTCAACAAGGACGCGTACATCGAGCCGATCCCCGGAACGGGGACTCAGGGCATCTACGGGGCCGGTGTGAGCAGCCCGTGGGGCGTGTTCAACACCATCCCGCGGCTGCCCTAGCCCCAGCCGGCCCGCACCGGCGCCACCGCACGGTCCTCCCACGCCCGACGCCCCTCTCGAGGGGCGTCGGGCCTCCCAACGCCTGCTGTCCCGTGCACCGACTACCCGCGCGGCTCTTGACGACACCGCAGACCGCGGACAGATTCGCCCGCCAATCGTTGACGGGCTGGGTGGCGGGGTCCATTCGCCTGCGGTGCTACGTCGGGGGAGCCATCCGGGGCCGACGCCAGGTCAAGGCCGGCTCTCGAGCGGTGCGAGCTGAATTTGCTTCGCGAGCGCATAGGCGGCGCGCCGATCGTCGTCATCGGCGGCAAACACCCGGCCGATGACGAGGGCGGATCGGTGCGGCACGTCGATCCGGGTCAGCCCATCGGGCATGCTGCCTGTCCACGTCCGCTCGCAGACGAGGAAATCGCCGGCGTCCGTGCCGGTGGTCCGCTTGCCGACATAGGCGAAGTTCGCGCCGCTCTCCGGATCGGTGAATTGCAGGCTGTAGTAGCGCCCGTTCGTCTCGGGCACATGCAGCACCTGCGGTCCTGCCGCCAGGTCGAGCCAACCGCCGATGTACAGGAGATCGTCGGTGCCAACCGCCATGAGGCTGCCACTCGATGCCGAGGCGGATGGCCGCTCCGGCACGGCGTACAGGGTGTTGACCGGGATGGGCCCGCCGCCGAACCCGCGGTTGAGGATCGCCCGCCTGAACCCGCCGACCGTGATCCGCGGCCAGAGATAGACGAACACGAACGTCCCGAGCGGCCACACGATCACCGCTGCCACAGCGAGCGGGATGATCGCGTCCACCCCACGAGCGAGCCGCTGGATGACCACCCAGGCGAAGATCAGCAGGACGACGGCCGTGATCGGGTAGGGGTATTTCAGGATCAGGCGGTTCACGTCACGAGACCCTGACGACTGCCGGCACGCGGTAGCCACCGTTCACGATCGCGGTGCCGGGTAGATAGGCGCGGAGCATCAGGTTGAATTTGCCCGTCGGTGTCGGCAGCCAGTTGGGTGCCGTCCCGCTCGGCGTCTGCGGCTGGAGGAGGACGTCGACCGAACCATCGGGATTGGTCACGAGGCCCGAATGGTCGCCCACGCTTGACCGACCCGTTGGACCGCTCACCATGTACCCGACGGTGTCGGTCGCGGTCAGCGACCAGAAGGCGTCATTCGGCGGCAGCTGCCCCGGCGGGAAGTGCAGGCGGTACGCATGCTCGCCACGGAGCTTCCTGCCTGCGCTGTCGACGCTCGTCGTCCAGTAGGCGGCCTCCTCGAACACGTTGACGACCGGCAGCGCCTTCTGCAACGCGGCACGTGCCAGCAGTCCGTTGCCGGGCTGACCGGCCCTGTGGATCGAACGCCAACCGTTGACGGTCGTCGTTTGTGCCTTGGCCACCCAATCCAGGATCAGGATCGTCGTCAGGAACGCCAGGGCGGCACCGATGATCACGCCCTGCACGACACCGGAGGTCGCAACCCAGGCGACAACGCCGCTCATGTTCCGAGTCTACGCCGATCTCCCGTTCTCGCTGGCTTCGCGACAGGTGCACGGTCGTCAGGCCGAACCGCGCGCGAAGGTCGGCGAGATGCCGTTTCGCCATGCTGGGTCGGATGCGGATACACGCGGCAGCGTGAAGCGTGCGGGCGTCTGGCGCCGGTTCCCGGCTGGCCGATTGGGCCACCAGGGACCGCGCACGCCGAGGCTGAGGGCTTGCGAGGCAGCCCCCACGCCGGGCCAGAGTCACCGACCGATTGGGTGCCGGGCGTGCTCGCGCGGGCGGGTGCGAGCGCCGACTGACGGGCCTACTCCTTCCTTCGTGGAAGCTTGCTCACGCCCCAGAAGAACACACCCATCCCGGTTCCAATCAGGAAGGTGAAGATGCCCAACCCAACGGGCGTACCCCACATGTTCGGCGACCAGAGACCTTCCATCGCGTCCTCCTCTTCAGCGTGCTGCCGATCCACCGACCTGGCGATCATGCGTATCACGGCGCGAAAACCGACGGCCCGTCACTCCCACCGGAACGCGCGGCTGGCGATCAGACCGAAGGCGACGGCGAGGCCAGCCAGCACGGCCAGCGGCAGGAGCTGCGGGGTTGCGCCGACCCATGCGTCCTGCAACCCCTGGACGCCCGGCGGTGTGAACTCGCCGATCCGGATGAGCACCTCGGGCAGGATCGCCCGGGGGACGTAGACGCCGCCCAGGAGCAGCACGACCATGAACGCCGGGACCCCAACGGCCGTGGCGACGCCGGCCGACGGCGCGACCGCGGCCAGGAGCAGCCCGATCGCCAGGAGACCCGCCATCCCGACGCCGAGCGCGGCCACGTAGCCAAGTGGACTGGCCGGGAGCCGGATGTCGAACACGAGGTTGCCGACGACGATCAGCAGGAGCACGCCGAGGGTCGCCGTCACCGAGTAGACGACGAGCTGGGCGATCAACAGTCGCCTGGGGTGGACCGGCGTCGTGGAGAAGCGACGCAGGATCCCTCGCTCGCGGTAGTTCGTCAGGCGGACCGGCAGGATCTGGAGGGCGAGGATCGCCATGGCGATCACGACGAGCGACGGGGCGAACACGTCGATGAACCGCAGACCCCCGAAGGCAGGATCCGGGCGGTGCGGCGCGAGGATCACGCCGAAGACCAGCAGGATCGCCGCCGGAAGGAAGATCGGCAGGAGCCAGCTGATCGGGTCGCGCAGGAGGAGCCTCGTCTCGGCGACGATCAGGGCGCGCATCGCGTTCATGACAGCTCCTTTGCCGGGCGGGCCGTGAGGGCGAGGTACGCGTCATCGAGGTTGGCCTGCTCGACCCGGAGGTCGTTGGCCACGACCTGGCGCTGGGCCAGGACCGATGTCACCGCGTGGATGAGATTGCCGGTACCGGTGACCACGACCATGGGGCCCGTCCGCTGGACACCGCTGACCTCCGGGAGGTCGGTGAGCAGCTGATCCTCGATCGGCGCCGACGGGCGGAAGCGGAGCGTCTGCTCGGCGTCGAGGCGCGAGATGATTCCGGCCGGCGTGTCGATCGCGACGATCCGGCCACTGTCGATGATCGCGACGCGGTCTGCGAGACGCTCCGCCTCCTCCATGAAGTGGGTGACGAGGAGCACGGTGACGCCCCGGTCGCGGATCGATTCGATCACCTGCCATGTCTCGCGGCGAGCCTGCGGGTCGAGGCCCGTCGTCAGCTCATCGAGGATCGCGACCTTGGGCTTGCCGACGAGAGCCAGGGCGATCGAGAGGCGCTGCTTCTGGCCGCCGGACAGGTGGCGATACTGCGTCCTCCGCTTCTCCGTCAGGCCAAGGTCCTCGACCAACCTTGTCGGATCCTCCGGGTCGGCATAGAACGACGCGAACAGCTCGACCGCCTCGGCCGTGGTCATACGGTCGGGCAGCTCGCTCTCCTGGAGCTGTACGCCAACGAGCGGTAGCAGCCGGTCACGATCCTGCTGCGGGTCGAGCCCGAGGACGCGGACCGTCCCGCCGTCGGGCTTGCGCAGACCGGCGATCGTTTCGACGGTTGTCGTCTTGCCCGCGCCGTTCGGGCCGAGGATGCCAAAGATCTCGCCCTCCTCGACAGCGAACGACACGTCGTCGACGGCCACGTGGCTGCCGTACCGCTTGGTCAGCTCGGTGACTTCGACGACATTCATGCGTGGGCCTCAGTTCTGGTGGTGGGATGTTCGGATCCAGAGGAGCTGGTGATCATCGGTACGTGCCAGGCTGCGGGAGGAGAGGGTCGCCACGAACGGGCCGGCTTCTCTGCTGCTCGCGTTCGCGGCGCCTTCGGCCCGTGACCTCGAGCGAGACCCCGAGGGCAACACCGAGGACGAGGCCGGCGCCCAGGTTCGCGACTCCGGCGCCCAGGATCAGGCCGAATAGCGATGCCGACTGCAAGCGCCGCGCCGTCGGCCGTCAACTTGTCCATCTCGTCAGCTCCCCTCGATCAATCCGGTCGCACGGCGATCACGACGTTGCCCTTCTTGTGGCCCCTGCTCGACGTACTCGTGGGCCTCGCGAATGGCCTCGAGCGGGTAGGTTCGATCGACCACCGCCCGCAGCGAGCCCGCCTCGAGCAGGTCGCGGAGGTGCCAGAGATCGGCCAGGCGCTCGCTGGTGCGCGAGCGGACCGACACCAGCCGACCGCCAGGGGTGAGCAGCCGCTTGGCGCGACCCGCCGCGCCCTTGCCGACCGCATCGACGATCACGTCGAACCGTTCCGGGATCGTCATGACATCCTCGCGCGTGTAGTCGATCACGCGGTCCGCGCCCAGCGACCGCACGAGATCCAGATTGGCCGTGCTGGACACCCCGGTGACGCGGCCGCCGAACATGCACGCCCAGCTGCACCGCGTAGCTACCCACGCTGCCGGACCCACCGTAGACGAGGATCCGCCGTCCGGGACCTTCGTCCGCGCCCCCGCGCCGGAGCAGGGTCAGCGCCGTCAGTGCCCCGACCGGGATCGGCGCGGCCTCCTCGAACCGGAGCCCGTTCGGGATCTCCGCGATGATGCCATCGCCGGGCACGCAGATCGCCTCCGCGTACGCGCCGGCCGCGAGCCCCGTCGTGGTGCCGAACACACGGTCTCCGGGTCGGTAGCTGGACACGCCCTCGCCGACCGCCGCGACGACACCGGCGTACTCGTGGCCCAGCATCCGCTTGCGACGGATCCCGAACAGGCGCGCCAGCAGCGATGGCATCTTGCGCAAGACGACATCGCCCTGGGTCACCGTGGTCGCATGGATCCGCACGAGAACCTCGCCTGCTCCGGGGACGGGGTCGGGGACCTCACGGAGGACGAGGCCGCTGGTGGAGCCCGACCGCTCGAACACGACCGCACGCATGGTCAGCAGCCCTCCGAGCGATACGTGGCGTTGTCCGGCAGGCTCGCAGGGCTACGCAGCCACAATCGTGCATCAGGATCCGCGGTCAACGTCGCCCGGAGGAACGTCCCGACGGAACCTGGCTGTATTCGTCCATCGCTGGCAAGCATGCGTGACGTCCGTGCGCCTCCAGTCGCTGCGGCGGCGCCGGGACGCGCTCGCTACGGCGACAACGGTGCGCTCGCCAAGTTCGCGGGTCGCCCCCCGTACGGGTGATTTCGGGTTCCGGCAACCGGATCCCGTGCTGGCCGAAGTCCGCGAGCCCTGTCAGACTGGACAGGTGCTGACAACGAATGTCCGCACGCTGGGTCTCGTCACCCATCGCCTGATGGCAGGTCTGACGGCAACGTCGCGTCTGGGTGGACGAGTGCGATACGGGCTCCCTGTTGGGGGTGCCATCGTGACCGTCGGTCTCGTTGATATGACAGCGGACGTCCTGCCCGGCGGCGGCGCCTTTCTGCTGCTCCTCGTGCCGGTCATGGCAGCGTCCACGGCGCTGGGCTTCCGGACCGGGATGCTCGTGCTCGGATTGGGTGCCATTGGGGCGTGCCTGCTGGTGCCGCTTCGCGGTCATCCCTGGTACACCGAGCCGGCGCACATCGCGCGAATGGCCCTGTTCGTCGTCGAGGGGATGTTCGTTGCGACCTTGGCGTTCGTTGTGCGCTCGGCGGCCCTGACGCCGACGCGACGCCACGTTGACACCGGCGCCATGGAGGTCGACCCGCTGACGCCTCGCGAGCTCGAGGTGCTGACCATTGCCGCGACCGGCCTGCAGATCCACGAGATCGGGCGGCAGCTGTTCGTGTCGCGCGAGACCGTCAAGTCGCACCTGGCGCACGCCTACGCGAAGCTCGGGGCGCGAAATCGCGCCGACGCCGTCGCGCGGGCGCTTCAGGCGGGCCTCATCGAGGTTGTTCCCGGCGAGTGTCACCCGTCCAGCCCACCGGCCGCGAGGACGCCGAAGGGCAGCGACGTTGCGCCCGCGATCGTGTCCCAAGCCGGGCGGGCGCAGCTGCGCTAGGTGGCCTGCAGCCGGACCCTCCGCCTGGACGCTTACCCGGTCAGGGTGTCATCTCGCTGGCCGACAGCCGTCCGGGCCGCCTGTTGAGTGGCGGGCACCGCCGTCCCACCGGCGATCAGCCCGGCGGCGGCAAACCGCACGCACCCAACGGTGACGTCCAAGTGCCGAGATGCCTGAAGTACACTCGCATTCCCCTGCTTCATTGCATGGGCCAGGGCACTCGGACGGCCTGGCACAGGCCCTCTGCCCGGACGCCGGCGGGAGCGCGGGGGTAGAGCGTGCCTGTCGGAGGATCCCGGGATGAGGCGACATCTCCTTGCCATCGTGGCGAGCCTGCTGCTGGTGGCGGCATGCAGCCAGGCTCCGAGCGCCAGCCCCGGCTCCAGCTCCGCACCCGGCGCCAGCGCCGATCCGTCTGCCTCCTACCTGTACGCGATCAGCGGTGCCACCGGCTCGATCGACGGCACGACGCTGACACTTCATGCGGTGCCGAGCGTCATCTGGTTCACCGATCGTCCGGAACGCCACGCGGGGCACATGCGGATCGAGGATTTCCTCGCAAGCTGGGACCAGGGCACGGGGAGCTTTGCGGCCGACCCACCCAACGCCGACCTGTCCATCCTCGATGAGAGCGGCGGCGACCCGATCGAGGCGGTCGTGGAGCTCAAGTCCGCCTCGGGCAACACGTCCGCGCTGACGTTCGAGATCTCCATCGTCGGAGGAACGCCGCCGCAGGGTGCCTTCGGGCCCGCGGCCCTGTTCATCGACGTCTGCGACATCACGTACCCTGGCTGCCCCCCCCTGTAGCGGATCCCACCTCACGGCCTGTCACAGGCCCTCGGCCCGGACGCCGGCGGAAACGCGGGGTCGAGCACACCCGCCGGAGGTTCACGTGATCAGACGACGCTTGGTTCCCATCGTGGCGAGCCTGCTGCTGGTGGCGGCATGCAGCCAGGCTCCGAGCGCCAGCTCCAGCCCCGGCTCCGGCCCGAGCTCCAGCCCTGGCTCCCGCCCCAGCGCCAGCGCCGATGCGTCCGCGACCTACCTGTACGCGGTAAGCGGCGCGTCGGGTTCGATCGATGGCACGACGCTGACGCTCCATGGCGTGCCGAGCGTCGTCTGGTTCACCGACCGCCCGGAACGAGATGCGGGGCACATGAGCGTCGAGAACTTCATCGCTGGCTGGGCCCAGGGCACGGGAAGCTTCGTCGCCGACCCACCCAACGCCGACCTGTCCATCCTCGATGAGGGCGGCGGCGACCCGATCGAGGCGGTCGTTGAGCTGCGCATCCGCCGCCGGCGACGCATCGGCGCTGACATTCGAGATCGCCGTCCTCGGAAGGGACGTTGGCCCAGGGTGCCTTCGGGCCCACGGCGCTGTTCGTCGACGCGTGCGATCCCGCCTACCCTGGCTGCCCCCGTATTAGCCGGATCACCCGGGCCGCCGCCCTCCAATCGCCGTGTCCGGCGCCGACCCCGCGCGGAGAGCGCGGCCGCCTGCTCTTGACCGCACCGGCCCCGGACGCTAAGGTTAACTAGATGGTTAACTGTTGGCGCCGACGATGGACGAGCTGAGCCGGGTATTCGACGCGCTGGCCAACGAGCACAGGCGCGAGATGATCCGGCTGTTGGCTCTTCAACCACGGTCGATCAGCCAATTGGCGGATCTCCGCGGTCTCTCACTGCCGGCGATCCACAAGCACGTCCGCGTGCTCGAGGCGGCGGCGATGGTCAGCCGACGCAAGCTCGGGCGGACGAACTTCCTGGCGCTCGAGCGCGAGCCACTCGGCCGTCTTCAGGCCTGGACCGACCAGTTCCATCCCTGGTGGGGCACCGACGCGGAGACGCTGGCGAACTACGCCGACGCGCTCCGTCGAGACCCACCTTCAAGCGAGGAGGCATCGTGAAGAAGTTCGTGTTCCTGGCCCATGGCGAGATCGAGCGGAGCCCCGAGTTCCAGCAGGCGCACCGGGCATGGTGGTCGTCGATCCAGGGTCACGTGGTCGACTCGGGCAATCCCCTGTTCAATGGACGTGATGTCACCAGGGGCGGGACGGTCTCGGAGCTCGACGCCGACCAGTCGCCGGCCCTGGGCTACTCGATCGTGGAGGCCGATTCGATCGAGGAAGCCGTGGCATTGCTGGCCGAGTGCCCAATGGACATGTGGGTCTACGAGGCAATGCCGATGTGACGTCGCTCGGGATGACCGGCGTCGAGCGGAGCTTCTGTGGTTGCCAGACCACCTGCCTGCCTGCCGTGCGGCACTTGTACCGCGCTCACAGGAGGGCAGACGATGCAGTCCCGAACAGGAGACTGCCGATGACGACACCGAAGGCCGGGTTCACCCTGGAGGAGGCTGCGCAGATCGCCGCCACCCTCGGGATCGACTTCACCGCCGAGCCGTTCACGCTGGATGAGTACCGGTCAGGCCTCGACGTTGAGCTGGAGCACGGCCGCCGCGATCCCGAGACCAACGTGACCGGCGACGACCCGATCCTGACCGGCAAGATCGCGCTCGCCCACCTCCGCGAGCTCCCCGACTACTACACGCGTCTCGAGGCCATGGAGGCCGCGGCCGGCTCCTGATCCACCGCGTTAGGGGTGGAGGACGTCAGAAGCGAGATCGCGATGATGCGGACCGTGGATGGCCATGGGATCGAGCTGGACAAGTTCCATTCGCCTGCAGCCATCAGGGCCCAGCCACTGGACGCGCCGGTGAACTCGCTCGGCATTCGTCGCATCATGTTCGCCGTCGACGACATCGATGCCGTGCTCTCCCGCGTGCGCTCCCACGGCGCGCAGCTCGTCGGGGAGGTGGTGGAGTACGACGGCAGCCACAGGCTGTGCTACGTCCGCGGCCCCGAGGGCATCATGGTCGCGCTGGCCCAGGCGCTCAGCTGACCCCGGCCCGACGGGTCCGGATCAGAACGGGATCGCATCCTCCGCGTCCACGGCCTCGACGAGCGCGCTCCGGTCTCCACCCGGGGTCGCATACTCCACCTGGTCGCCCGCCCGGGAGCCCACCAGCGCGCCGCCCAGGGGGGAGTCGATCGAGATCGCCCCGCCTGACGGGTCGCCCGCGCCGGGGATCACGAGGCGGAAGGTGTCCACCACGCCATCCTCGCGGATCCGCACGCTGCGCCCGATGACCGCCACGTCGGGTTCGGTGGAGATGTCCGCCGCATCCACCGACGTTCTGACGGCCTCGATCCTGCGGGCGATCGAGTCCACCTCGCGGATCGAGCTGGCCACGGCAGCGGCGTCAGGGGCCTCGCTCCCGGGTGCCGGCGCACCCAGGTCGCGGGCCATCGCGACGAGGCGAGTCTCTTCGGCGATCAGGCGCTTGAGGGCAGCCTCGGTCATTGGGCACCGGGCTTCGGTCTCGGTGGCGGTCGCCGGCGCCGCGCGCGATGCTGTCATCAACGGTCCCCCGCTCAGCTGGCGGCGCCGTCGGTGCGCGTCGGATGCAGCACGAGGCGCGCCTGGTCTCCCGACTGCTCGACGTCGATCGTGGCGTCACCGACGATGTCGTTGACCTCGGGCGCGACGTACGTCTTGAGCCCGGAGACCTCGTCCACCGCGTCATGCTCGCTGGGTTCCGCCACGAAATCGAACGCGAGGCGAGCCTGTCCGCCCTGGGCAGCGTCCTCACCCGGCGTGTAGAACCGCACACCATGCGTGTCGGGCGCGCCAAGATCGGCACGGGCGTTGGTCAGGACCTTCGCGGCCCCATCGGTCAGCTTCAGCATGTGCAACCTCCCTGGTGATGCATGGAACCCCCGTGCGCGTCGTGCGCGATCGTGGCCCACCCCGGCGGCGGTCCAGCGGTATCACGCGGACGGTGGTCCAGGGGAAGGGGGTGTGGCCTCCCGGCGGGAGGAGGGCCGCCGGGCACGGTGACGATCGCAGCGATGACCCCTCAGGAGCGCCAACATCGCCGGCGAATGGCTTGCATCCACGTAACGGATGGACCCCGGACCGGATGGCGCTGTGGACAACCCGGCGGCGGCCTGCCCGTCGCGTCGGACCCGGCTCAGCGGAGGGATTCGGTCGGGGTCACCACGACAACCGGGATCGGGCGCGCGGTATGGGCCTGATAGCCGGCGTAGCGCCGGTGGTTGTTGCCGTTGACCAGGGCCCACAGGTGCGCGTAGGCAGGATCATCCGCCGCCACGACCGTCGCGTGCGCTGGCGCCCGTCGGCGTCCGATCTGCACGCTGACCTCGGGGTTGGCCTCCACGTTGAGCAGCCACGCCGGCGGGCGATCGAAGCCGTGGTTGGAGGCGACCAGCGCATAGCCGTCGCCGTCCTGCGCATAGATGAGGACCGCCGGTCGAGCGGCGCCGGTTCGCCGGCCGGTGGTCCACAGGATCAGCGACGGGACGCCGGCCAGGCGATGGCCGATGCGTCCCCCGGATCGGACATACAGGGCCGCATGGAAACGCAGGTAGGCGCGCTGCAGGGACGCGATCAGGCTCACCGGCAGGCCATCAGAACAGCCCGGTGACGTTCCCGTCGTCGTCGATGTCGATCCGCTCGCCGCCGGGTCGTGACGGCAGCCCCGGCATCGTCCGCATGTCGCCCAGGATCGGGGTGATGAACCCCGCACCGGCCGACAGGCGGACCTCGCGCACGGGGATCCGGAAGCCGGTCGGCGCACCCAGCAGCTTGGCGTCGTGGCTGAGCGAGTACTGGGTCTTGGCCATGCACACCGGGAGCGACCCGTAGCCCATCTCGGTGTAGGCCGCGAGCTGCTTGCGGGCGGACGGGCTGTAGTCCACGCCATCCGCACCGTAGATGCGGGTCGCGATGGTCTCGATCTTGTCCTCGAGGGGCAGATCGTCGGGGTACAGCAGCTTGAAGTCGGGGGCACCCTCCTCGGCGGCCGCCCAGACGGCCTTCGCAAGATCCTCCGCCCCGGCACCGCCATCGACGAAGTGGCGCGCCTCGACCGCGTCACGGGCTCCGGCGGCCAGGGCCACCTCCCGGATCGCGGCGATCTCCTCGGCCGTATCGGTCGGGAACAGGTTGATCGCAACCACAACCGGCACGCCGAACGCGCGGACGTTCTCGATCTGCTTCTGGAGGTTGGCGGCACCCCGGCGGACGCCAGCGGGATTGCTCTCGAGGAGTGCCGGGTCGAGGGGCTTGCCGGCCACGATCCGGCCCACGCCGCCGTTCATCTTGAGCGCCCGGATGGTGGCCACGATGACGGCCGCGTCCGCGTTGAGGCCGCTGGCCCGGCACTTGATGTCGAAGAACTTCTCGGCGCCCATGTCGGCGCCGAAGCCCGCCTCGGTGACCACGATGTCCGAGCTCGCGAGCGCGGCACGGTCGGCGATGATGCTGTTGTTGCCGTGGGCGATGTTCGCGAACGGCCCGCAGTGCACGAAGGCCGGCCCACCTTCGAGCGTCTGCATCAGGTTGGGCTTTAGCGCGTCCCTGAGCAGCACCGTCATCGAGCCCGCCACCTGGAGGTCGTCGGCGGTGATCGCCGTGCCGTCACGGCGCGTCGCGAGCACGATCCGCCCCAGCCGCGCGCGCAGGTCGCGGAGGTCCGACGCAAGGGCAAGGATGGCCATCACCTCGGACGCGACCGTGATCACGAACTGCGACTGTCGCGCGTAGCCGTTCTCACGACCGCCGAGACCGACGACGATGTCGCGCAGCGCACGGTCGCTGATGTCCACCACCCGTGGCCAGAGCACGTTGTTGGCGTCGATCCCGAGCTGGTTGCCATGGTGAATGTGGTTGTCGATGAACGCCGCCGCGAGATTGTGGGCCGCCCCGATCGCATGCACGTCGCCCGTGAGGTGGAGGTTGAAGTCCTCCATGGGGATGACCTGGGAATAGCCGCCGCCTGCGGCGCCGCCCTTGATCCCGAACACCGGTCCAAGCGATGGCTGGCGAAGGGTGACGCTGGCGCGCTTGCCGATCCGGTTGAGACCCTGGCCGAGTCCGACGGTCGTGGTGCTCTTCCCCTCTCCCAGCGGCGTGGGGCTGATGGCGGTGACCAGGACGTACCGGCCGCGCGGCCGCTCCGCCTCGAGGCGCTCGATGCCCTCGATCGTGACCTTGGCCTTGGTGTTGCCGTAGAGCTCGATCTCGTCGTCGCGGAAGCCGAGCTCGTGGGCGATGTCCGCGATGGGTCTCGGCCGGACCGACCGGGCAATCTCGAGGTCGGTCGGGAACGGCTTGGTGGCGGTGGTCACGGTGGCATCTCCAACGGCAACGGTGCGCGACGGGGCGACAGCGGCCGGCGCGACAACCGGCCTCGACACATTACCCTATAGGTATAGGGTAGATCCGCATGACCGGTGAGGGTCATTCGGTCCCCGGAACGAGGTCACAATGGGCTCGGCGAGCAAGGCCGGAGCAGGATCCACGACGGACGGTCACGTGCGGCAATCGACGGCGGCGGCACCCGCGCGCATCACCCGGGACTCGTTCGAGCCGGCGTATGCACAGCTCGCGCGGATCCTGCGGACCAGGATCGTGAGCGGCGAGTTCCAGGCCGGCGACCGCCTGCCGACGGAGTCGGAGCTGGTGGCGGCCTACGGGCTGAGCCCGATGACCGTGCGTCGCGCCATCAAGGTGCTGCTCGACGAGCGGGCGGTCAGCACGGTGCCCGGCCGCGGGACGTTCGTCGAGGCCGCCAGCATCCAGGCCGCCGCGTTCGACCTGCGATCCTTCCAGGCCTTGCTCATGGACCCCGACGTCCGGGTGCGGATCCTGGCCACCAACGTCGTCCCGGCGAGCGGCCGGCCGGCCGAGATGCTGGGCGTGCCACCGGGCACGGAGGTCACCATGATCCGGCGGCTGCTGCTCCACGGCGACGAGCCGCGCCTGTATCACCGGCAGTGGATGATCGACGATCCGAGACGGCCCGTGGCCGAGACGGAGCTCGAGGTGACCGGCCTCCGGGACCTGTTCGAGGGACGGGTTGGCCCCGGACCCAAGCGCGGCCGGCTCCGACTCTACGCGTCGGGCCTGCGGACCGAGGAGGCGCGCCACCTTCGCTCCGAGCCCGGGCACGCGGCGTTCGTGCTCGAGCACCTGTTCTACGGCTTCGACGACGAGCCGCTCAGCTGGGGCCTGTTCGTGTCACGGGCCGAGGACCTGCGGTTCGAGACCACGATCGGGTTCGACCGCGCGGCACAGGAACGCCACACCTGACGCGGAGGACCCGGTGTCCCAGCACGTGACCACGCTCCTTCGGCGGCCCGCTGCCTGGCTCCCGCTCGTCATGTCGGGTGCCGCCCTCGCGCTGGTGCTGGGATACGCGATCCTGGTCGGTGCCGGGCACACCCAGGCCCACGACGAGCAGGCGCCTGCCCGCCTGTTCCAGGTGATCATGCTCGCCGAGCTGCTGGCCATGAGCGTGTTCGCGGCGCGCTGGCTGCCTCGCGCAACCCGGCCGGCCGCCCTGATCCTCAGCCTCCAGCTCGTTGCCGCGGTCATTCCCATCGTCACCGTGCTGGCGCTCGAGTCCCGGCTCTGAGGCGAACCGGGGAGCAGGCCGCGGGGCGCCCGTAGCGTCGCGGGCGCCGATCGGGCAACTGGGCGAAGATGCCGGTATGACTGTCGCACCTGCCTCCCTGCCGACCGCCGAGCCCGGTCCCCCTGGCGGCTCGCTCTACCGCCCGGGCGTCTGCAACATCGGGCCCGGCGAGATCGCGCGCCGGCGGCGCGTGGGCCATGTCGGCCTGGTCGCGTCGCTGCTCCTGCTCGCGATCCTGGTCCTGACCGGGCTGCCTGCCTGGACGCGGCTGCTGATCGCGATCCCGGCGATCCTGTCGGCGTCCGGCTATCTCCAGGCGAGGCTCCGGTTCTGCGCTGCCTTCGGCTGGCGCGGCGTGTTCAACTTCGAGACGCCCGGCCACATGGAGGCGATCATCGACCCCGAGGCGCGGGCACGAGACCTCACACGCGCTCGCCAGATCGGGTTCGCGAGCCTGGTGATCGGGCTGGCAGCCGGGCTCATCGCGATGCTGCTGCCGGTCTGATCGAGGTCAGCCGGCCGGCGGCAGCAGCTCCCGGAACCTGGCCCGGACCTCGGCGGCCGACGCCGCGGTGAGCGCTGCCTGCGCCACCTCCCGAAGCACGGCCGCGCTGGCGCCGCGGATCGCCCGACGCACCGGCGCGATGCTCGAGGCGGCCATGCTCAGGACCGTGACATCCAGCCCGACCAGCGCCAGCGCGGCGGCCGGGTCGCCGGCCATCTCGCCGCACACCGAGAGCTCGGCGCCGGCCGCCGCGGCCGCCGCGGCCGCATGCGCGATCAGCTGCAGCACCGCCGGGTGGAGCGGGTCGCGGTAGCGCTCCAGGGCGGCGTTCCCGCGATCGGCCGCGAGAGTGTACTGGGTGAGGTCGTTGGTGCCCAGGCTGGCGAACCGGAGGCGGTCAAGGTACGACCCGGCGACGAGGACCGCGGACGGGATCTCGAGCATGACCCCGAGCTCCACCTCGCCGTGGTCGATGCCATCGGCCACGAGCGATGCCCGGGCCTGCTCGGCGAGCGTGAGCAGCACGTCCACGTCGGGCCCATCGGCGACCATCGGCGCCATGACCTTCACCCGGCCGATGGGCCGGCCGTTGGCGGGTGCGGCGGCCCGCATCGCCGCCCGCAGCTGCGTCACGAACAGCTCCGGCCGCTCCGGGGCGAGGCGCAGCGCCCGAACGCCCAGGAACGGGTTGGCCTCGGGCGGGAT
This sequence comes from uncultured Chloroflexia bacterium, assembly GCA_963806265.1. GTDB lineage: Bacteria > Chloroflexota > Limnocylindria > Limnocylindrales > CSP1-4 > CAIXZV01. Next base: position 271,235 of record CAWDXT010000013.1, on the reverse strand, counting down.
CGGCAGGTACGGGATCGGCTTGTCGCCGCCGACATCGAGCAGGCGGATGGTCACCGGTCCCGGTGCGAACGCCTCGACGACGTCCCGATTGGCGCGCGTCTGCTCGTCCTCGGACGGCGGGCTGGGTCGCTCGACGAACAGGAACTCGGTGCGGAACAGCCCGACGCCCTTCGCTCCGAGCTCGACGGCGTGCGCCGACTCGGCCGGCGTCCCGATGTTCGCCAGCAGCGTCACCGCGACGCCGTCACGTGTGACCGACGGCAGGTCGGCCTCGGCCAGGGCCGCGCGCGCGGCATCGGCGGCGGCCGCAGCACGCGTCTCGAGCCGGGCGCTGGTGGCGGAGTCGGGCTCGAACACGAGCTCGCCGGTGTCGCCGTCGATCACCAGCTCCCGGACACCAGGCGCGCCGGCCGGGGCGGGTTCGCCGGCCGGGGCGGGTTCGCCGGCAAGCTCGCTCGCGGTCGCCATCAGGTCGCGTACGCCGACGACGGCGGGGATCCCGAACGCGCGAGCAAGGATGGCGGCGTGCGACGTCGGGGAACCTGCCTCGAGCGCGAGGCCCAGCAGCCGGTCCCTGGGGAGGCTCGCCGCCACCGACGGCGGAATGTCCTCCGCGACGGCGATCGCCGGCTGCTCCAGCGTCACCGTCCGCTCGACCCCGGCCAGGCGGGCGGCGATCCGCTCCGCCACGTCGAGCACGTCGGCCGCCCGCGCGGCCAGCAGCTCGTCACCGAGGGCGCTCAGCTGATCGGCGACGCCCCGGGCGGCGATCCTGATCGCGCCGATCGCGTCGTGACCCGACCGGATCTCGGCCGACGCAGCGTCGAGCAGCATGGGGTCCATGGCCATCAGGGCCTGGGCGCCGAAGATCTCGCCCTCCTCGTCCCGCCCCGCGCTCGCGAGCGAATCGCCCAGCGCCTCGAGCTCCGCCGCGGCGGCACCACGTGCTCGCTCCAGGCGCTCGATCTCCGGGTCGGTGTCGGCCGGGTCGATCGTCCCGCCCGTCGGCGCGGCGGCGGCGGTCACCCGGACCCACGGTCCGCGGGCCACCCCGCTCGAGGCCGGGACGCCCGTCAGTGATCGCATCGCCATCGGCCCTCCCCGGGCATCCTCCTGCGGTGATCGCCTAGCGCTGGCCGCGGAACTCGATCCGGCGCTCCTGGCCGGTCAGCAGGCGCTGGATGTTGTCGGCGTGGAACAGCCAGATCAGCGCCGCGCCACCGATCGCGTAGCCCAGGAACGCAGGGGCCACCACGCCCAGGACGACGGACGCGATGAGGCCTGCCCCGGCCGCCGCCGAGGTCACCAGCGACGCGAGCGAGCTGATGCGGGTCAGCAGCAGCACGACAAGGAACACGGGCAGCACGGCCAGGGCGACGAGCGGTTCGATCACCAGCAGGGCACCCCAGCCCGGGGCAACCCCGCGCCCGCCCTTGAACCCGATGTACGGCGAGCGGCTGTGGCCCACGATCGAGGCCAGGCCGGCCAGCACCTGGACGATGGGTGGCAGTCCCAGCCAGATGGCAAGCAGCACGCTCACCGAGCCCTTGGCCGCGTCCAGCAGCCCGGCCACGAGCGCCGCGCGCGGCCCGATCGCCCGCATCGTGTTGGCCCCACCCGTCCGACCGCTGCCCAGGCTCCGCGGATCGGGGCCACCGATCAGGCGCGCGACGACGATCCCCCAGGGGATGCCGCCGATGAGGTAGGCGGCGACGATCACGAGGATCGCCAGGACGACGGTGCCGGGGTTCATTGCGGGCGAGTATAGCCAGCGTCACGCGTCGGACCGGCCGGCTGGGCCAGGGTTGCGGATCGCATCGACGAGGCGGTCCGGCTGGTGGGCGAACCATGCCCTTCGTGTCGGGTCGGCGGCTGCCTCGTCCACGAGCGCGGCGAGCGCGGCGTTGACGGGGACCTCCAGCCCCTGCGTCGCCGCGGCCCTGGCCACCGCCCCATTGAGCCACGCGGCCTCGGTGGGGCCGCCCGAGGTCACGACGATGCGCAGCGACGGGTCCTTGCCGCCGCGCGCGCCGGCCACGATCCGGCGCAGCGCGACCCGGGAGAGCGGCGCCGGCAGCCCGACGGCCCGGGCCAGCCAGGTCACTGGAGCCCCGGGCAGATCGACGACCGACAGTCCAAGCGCATCCATCACGCGCAGCGCCTCACGCAGCTGGTCACGCTCGATGGCGAACAGGCGGGGGTCGCGATAGACCGCCTCCGGGCTCATGTCCAGCAGGGCGCTGGTGGCATTGCCGACCAGGTTGGCGATGAGCTTCGACCACTTCATCGCCCGCGCGTCGTCGATCCAGCGAGCCGGCAGCCCGGACCCCTCGAACGCCGAGACGAGGCGCTGTCCGACCATGGCCGCGACCGCCGCGCCCGGCAACGTCCCGGAGCCGGCGGGCACGGGAGCGATCCCGATGCCGCCACGACGCAGCCAGCCCACCGTGCCGCTGGCGTCGAGCTCCACGGACGCGGTCAGCGACGCGGCCAGCAGGGCGCCGTCGGGCCGGGTCTCGAGGGCAGCGTCCTCGGCCCCGATGCCGTTCTGAACCGTGACCAGAACGGCGTCGGGCAGCGACGCCAGGTCGTGCAGCACCTCCGCCAGGTCATGCTGGCGAACGGCCACCAGCACCACCTCGGGTGGGTCACCGCCCGCAGCCGTCACCGCGTCCGTCGCCGGCACGGCGCGGACCTCGGCCACCGAGTGGGAGCCGTCGGGTCTGCGGACCGTGATCGAATCGCGCCGGGACGCGACGGGGTCACCTTCGGGCACCGGGCGGCGTCGCACCACGCTGACCTGCTCGCCGGCATCGGCCAGCGCCCAGCCAAGGAGCGAGCCGACCGCTCCGGAGCCAACGACCAGGACGCGCACGGCGCTCAGCGGTTGCGGCAGCTGCTGGTCACGCCCAGCTGAGGACGACCGACGTGAGCCACAGCCCGTAGCCCACGGTCACGACGCCCACGACCGCGAGCAGCCACGTGACCACCCGCTCCGTCCGCGCGCTCAGCCCGAAGTCGAACAGCACCGCCCGCAGGCCGAGCAGCCCGTGCCAGGTCACGACGACCAGGAACGTCACCTCGAAGAACAGCACGATCGGCGTTCGCAGGTAGTCGACGACGTCGTTGAAGTTGCGCAGGCCGTTGGGGACGATGAAATGGTTGGCGATCATGTGCAGGGTCACGAGCAGCAGCACGAGGGCTCCCGTCACCACCTGGATCAGCCAGCCCACCGTCCTCGTACCCGGCTCCGGCGTCTCCCGCCCGTCGGCGCCCGTCTCGCGCGCGGTCGGTGCGTCGTCGCGGATCTGTCCACGCTCCGTCATCAGCCGCCTCCCGTCTCGCCGAAGATCCTGACCGCGCCGATCAGGAACACGATGAAGCCGATGATGAAGAAGGCCACGAACAGGGCCTTCTGACGATCGACCACGAGCCCCAGCCCGACCAGGCTGACCCGGATCCCGTTGAGCCCATGGGCCAGCAGGCCGAACAGCAGGATCACGTCGAGCAACAGGAATGCCGGGTTGGTGACGACGAGGACGAAGCCGTCCCATGCCTCGGGCCCGCGGGCAAGCAGCGACAGCACGACCAGGTGCATGTAGAGGTAGACCAGCACCCCGAGACCCGTCGCACGGTTGAGCGCGAACGCCCAGCCGCCCAGCCGGCGTCCGCGCAGGTCGATCCAGCTCAGGGGTCCGCGCCGCCGCACGCGTCGCTCGGCACGAGGGGTGGCAGGGGCTCCGGCCACGGCTTGCTCCTCGCTCATCGCTCGCTCCTCGACCCGCCCAGCAGCCCGCGCAGGCGACGGCGTGTCGCGGCGCGGCGAAGGTTCATGATCGCGCCCGCGGGATCGACGTTCGATGGACACGCCTCGGTGCACTCGAACGCGGTGTGACAGCGCCAGATCCCGTGATCGACATCGGCCAGCGCCATGGCCCGGGTCGCATCGCTGGTGCGCGGATCGACCACGACGCGCCAGGCGGCCGCCAGCGCGGCCGGCCCGAGATAGCGGGCGTCGGTGGCGCTGATGGGGCACGCGGAGACGCAGATCCCGCATTCGATGCAGTCCTCGAACCGCTCCAGCTCGTCGATGCCCTCTGCCGGACGCGACCCGGGCCCCAGCTCGCTCGGGCGCACGAGCGGTCGCTCCACGGGCGCGTAGTGATCGAACATCGCCGACATGTCCGAGACGAGGTCGCTGACCACCGCTCCGGCGTTGGCGATCGGATCGACCGTGACGCTGTCGCCGCCCAGCTCCTCGACGCTGGTGACACAGGCGAGCCCCTCGCGGCCGTTGATGCGCATCGCGCATGTGCCGCACGAGGCGTGGAAGCAGGAGTGACGGAGGGTCAGGGTGGGATCGAGGTGGCGCCGGACGTGGATCATCGCGTCGAGCACGGTGGTCCGTGCCTCGACCGGCACCTGGAACGCCTCGCGATGCGGTTCCTCGCCGCGCTTCGAGCGAGAGACATGGAACGTGACGGTGCGCGTGCCGCCGGACGGCTTCGCCTCCGCCGCTGGTCGCTGTTCGGTGGTTACCGGCTCGGTCATCTCTGGCTCTAGTTCAGGTAGTACGCGGTATGAGGCAGCAGCACGGTGTCGCGGGTCAGGCACGGGCGGTCCACGCCAAGCTTCCCGCACACGACGTCGGCGGTCTTCTCGGCCATGGCGCGCGCGGTGGTTGCCTTGCCGCCGGAGATCGTCACGAGGCCCTCGACCCCCTCGGTCGTCGCATGGTCGAAGCATTGGAACGTCCGGCTCAGCTCCCGGCCGGTGGATGCGCCACGGCTGCCGATGAGCGGCCTTGCTGCCGACCACGCCGCTCGTTGCTCGGCGCCCGTGACCGCGGGTACGAGCTTGGCGCCCTCGCGATACATGGCGGCCACGTGGTCCTCGGGCACGCCCAGGTCGTCGGGATGCTCGACCACCCAGGAGCTTGTGCCCACGATCGTGAGCGCTCGCTGCGGGACGAGGATGTCGCCGTCGCCCGACGGATGGCAGCGATTGACGACCATGTTGCACAGCCGGCCGCGGAGCGCGAGCAGCACGCCCGGTGACGGCTGGATCGGGACGTCCACCCCGGCCATGGTGGCGATCGACTCGCTCCACGGTCCGGTCGCGTTGACCACCAGGTCGCCGCCGATCCGGGATTCCTGGCCGGTGGTGTGGTCGCGGACAACGACGCCGTTGACGCAGCGATTGGCGCTGGCCACCTCCACGACCTCGGTGAACGGCCGGATCACGGCGCCGTTGTGCTTCGCCGTCGCAAACCAGCGCAGCGGCAGGCGCATCGCATCGAACGTGGCGTCGGGCACCTGGAGCGCCCACAGAACGTCGGGGTTGAGCCCGGGCTCGAGGCGAAGCGCCTCCTGCGCGGTCAGCTCGCGGGCGGGGATGCCGGCCTCGGCGCATGCCTCGACCAGCTTGCGCCCGTACTCCCGGTCCTCCTCGGTGAGCGCGACGAACAGCCCGTCGTTCTCCTCGAACGAGCCCGGTGCGGTCCGTCGCAGGATCTGGTTCTCCTGGATGCACTCGGCGCCCGCGGTCGCATCGCTGACCGCGTAGCGCGCTCCGCTGTGGAGCAGCCCGTGGTGCCTGCCGGTGGTGCCGGAGGTGATCTCGCCGCGTTCCACGAGCGTCACCCGGACGCCGCGCAGGACGAGATCGAGCGCGAGCGCGCCACCCGTGCCACCGCCACCAACGATGACCACGTGCGGAGCGCCTGCCGGAGCCGGTCCCTGGTTCATCGTGTCTGTCGTCCAGTGGGCTGGCTGCGGACGGTGACCGCCCGCAGCCAGCATGGCCATGTGGACGGCCGGCGGGGCCGGCCGTCCGGAGGTCCTACCTCAGCTCTCGACCCAGTCGAAGGTGCGGGTCACGGCCTTCTTCCAGAAGCCGTACTCCCTGCTGACGGTTGCCGCGTCGAGCTTGGGCTCCCACTCCTTGTCCTTGGCCCAGTTGGCGCGCAGGTCCTCGACCGCGTTCCAGAACCCGACCGCCAGGCCCGCCGCGTAGGCCGCACCCAGGGCCGTCGTCTCGGCGACCTTCGGCCGGATGACCGGCACGCCCAGGACGTCGGACTGGAACTGCATGAGCAGGTCGTTGTAGACCATGCCGCCGTCGACCTTGAGGGCCGTCAGCGTGACGCCGGAGTCGGCGTTCATCGCGTCGTAGACCTCGCGGGTCTGCCAGGCCGTCGCCTCGAGCACTGCCCGGGCGATGTGGCCCTTGTTCACGTAGCGCGTGAGACCGGCGATCACGCCGCGAGCCTCGCTCTTCCAGTACGGGGCGAACAGGCCCGAGAACGCAGGCACGAAGTACACGCCGCCGTTGTCCTCGACCGTGGCCGCGAGGGCCTCGATGTCGGGCGACGCCGTGATCATGCCCAGGTTGTCGCGCAGCCACTGGACGAGGGCGCCGGTGATCGCGATCGAGCCCTCGAGCATGTAGTTCGCAGGCTCGCTGCCGATCTTGTAGCCGACGCCGGTGATCAGGCCGCTCTTCGACGCCACCGGCTTGTTGCCGGTGTTGAGGAGCATGAAGCAGCCCGTGCCGTACGTGTTCTTCGCCTCGCCGACGCTGAAGCACGTCTGGCCGAACAGGGCCGCCTGCTGGTCACCGAGGTCGCCCGCGACGGGCACGCCGGCGAGATCACCGGTGGCCTTGCCGTAGACCTCGGACGAGGCCTTGATCGTCGGCAGCATGGAGCGCGGGATGCCCATGATGCCCAGGATCTCGTCGTCCCAATCGAGGGTCTCGAGGTTCATGAGCATCGTCCGGCTGGCGTTGGTCACGTCGGTGACGTGGACGCCGCCGTCGGTGCCGCCGGTCAGGTTCCAGATGCACCAGGTGTCGATGTTGCCGAACATCAGGTGGCCGGCGTCAGCGGCTTCCTTGGCCCCGGCGACGTTGTCCAGGATCCAGCGGACCTTGGGACCGGAGAAGTAGGTCGCGAGCGGCAGGCCGACCTTCGCCCGGAAGCGGTCCTGACCGCCGTCCTTGGCGAACTCGTTGATGATCTTGTCGGTGCGGGTGTCCTGCCACACGATCGCGTTGCACACCGGCTTGCCGGTGCGGCGATCCCACACCAGGGTGGTCTCGCGCTGGTTGGTGATGCCGACGGCGGCGAGGTCGGATGCCTTGATCCCGGCCTTGGCCAGCGCACCGCGGATGACCTCGACGCTGCGGGTCCAGATCTCGGTCGCGTCATGCTCGACCCAGCCGGGCTTGGGATAGATCTGCTCGTGCTCTTTCTGGTCGATGGCCACGACCTGACCCGAGTGATCGAAGATCATGAACCGGGTGCTTGTCGTGCCCTGATCAAGCGCGCCAACGTATTGCGCCATATCCAGCTCCTCTTGTTGCTTGACGCCGAGCCGTCAGCCAGCCGCCCCCAGGGCGTCGCGGAACGACTCGAACAGGATCGTGGTGCTCGTTGCACCGGGATCCTGGTGGCCCGCCGACCGCTCGCCGAGGTAGCTTGCGCGACCCTTGCGGGCGACCAGCGGGGTGATGCGGTCCCGGCCGGCGGCGGCGGCGGTCGCCGCAGCCGACAGGGCCGCCTTGAGATCAGTGTCGACGCCGGCCTCGAGCGCCTCGACAGCCGGCGTCATCGCGTCGACCATCGTCTTGTCGTCGAGGTTGGCCTTGCCTCGCTGGACCACGCCCTCCAGGCCGGCCCGCAGGGCTTCCGCGAGCTGGCGGTCGGTGATCTCGGTCGCGTCGCCGAGCGTGGTCCCCATGCGGAGGAACAACGTCCCGTACAGGGGGCCACTGGCACCGCCGACCGTCGAGATCAGCTTCATGCCGGACTGCTTGAACAGCGATCCGGCATCGCCGGCGGAGAGTCCCGGGAGGAGCCCCCTGACGGCGGTCATGCCGCGGTCCATGTTGATCCCGTGATCGGCATCGCCGATCGCCGAGTCGAGCGCCGTCAGCTCCTCACGCGCGTCGTGGATCCGATCCGCGAACGTCTCGAGCACCGAGGCCAGCTCGGCGGTCGTGATGCCCACCGGTCAGACCCCCCAGCGCAGGGCCGGCGTGTGGACCGGCGCGTCCCAGTAGCGAATGAGCTCGTCGTCGAGCTTGAGCAGCGTGATCGAGCAACCCGCCATCTCGAGCGAGGTGATGTAGTTGCCGACCAGGTTGCGCTCGATCGTGACGCCGCGCGCCGCGGCCATCTCGGCGAGCTTGCGATAGACGACGTACAGCTCGATCAGCGGAGTGCCGCCCATGCCGTTGACGAACGCGAGAACGCGGTCGCCCTTCTGGAACGGCAGGTCGTCGAAGATCGGGGTTGGCGAGCGCCTCGGTGATCTCGTCGGCCGTGGCCAGCTTGCGCCGCTCACGACCCGGCTCACCGTGGATGCCGATGCCGATCTCCATCTCGTCGTCGCCGATGTCGAACGTCGGCTTGCCGGCCGCCGGCACGGTGCACGAGGTGAGCGCCATGCCCATGGATCGGACGTTGTCCTGCACCCTCTGGCACAGGGCCTTGACGGTTGCCAGGTCGGCACCCGCCTCGGCGGCAGCGCCGACGATCTTCTCGGCCAGGACGGTGCCGCCGACGCCACGGCGGCCGGCCGTGTACAGCGAGTCCTGGACGGCCACGTCATCGGCGATGACGACCGCCTCGACATCGATCCCCTCGGCCTGGGCCATCTCGGCCGCGATCTCGAAGTTCATGATGTCGCCGGTGTAGTTCTTGACGATGTGCAGGACACCGGCGCCGCCGTTCACGGCCTTGGTGGCTGCGAGCATCTGATCCGGCACGGGCGACGTGAACACGGCGCCCGGGCAGGCAGCGTCGAGCATGCCCATGCCCACGAAGCCACCGTGCATCGGCTCGTGGCCCGAGCCTCCGCCGGAGATCACGCCGACCTTGCCCTGGCGCGGGGCGTCCTTGCGGACGACGATGTTGGGTTCCTCGATCCGGATCAGGTCCCCGTGAGCAGCCGCCATGCCGGCGAGCTCCTCCTCAACCAGGGAATCCGGGGTGTTGATGAGCTTCTTCATCGATCTCCCCTGTCCGTGGGCGTGAATGTGCGCGTTGGCTGAGTCGATCCCCCCGGCTGCTGGCCGCCGGGACGCGTCCGTCCGGCGGCCAGAGCGGGCCTAGCGACTCCGGTCGTACCCGATCTACAGGCCCACGAGCATGTACTGCGTGCCGAGATAGTTGAAGACAGCCCAGCCGATCGCGCCGCCAATGAGCGGACCGACCACCGGGATCCAGGAGTAGCCCCAGTCGCTGTCCCTCTTGCCCGGGATGGGCAGGATGGCGTGCATGATCCGAGGCCCGAGGTCACGGGCGGGGTTGATCGCGTAACCCGTGGTGCCGCCGAGGCTCAGGCCGATGACCAGGACCAGGAGGCCCCAGGAGAGCGCGCCGCCGATGGCCGGCGTGGTGCCCTTGGCCAGGCTGAAGCCGATGAACACGAGGGCGAACGTGCCGACGATCTCAGAGAACAGGTTCCACCAGGTGTTCCGGATGGCCGGCATGGTGGAGAACACCGACAGCTTGAGATCCGGGTTGTCCGTCTCTGCCCAGTGCGGGAAGTAGTGGTAGAAGACGATCAGTGCGCCGATCATCGCGCCGATCATCTGGGCGATCCAGTAGCCCGCCAGCTGGTCGACACCAAAGCTGCCGTTGCCGGCGATCTGGCTGTCGAGGAACACGGCGAGGGTGACCGCCGGGTTGATATGCGCGCCGCTCGTCAGGCCCGCGACCGCGATGCCTGCGAAGACGGCGAAGCCCCACCCCATGGTGATCACGATCCAGCCGTTCGAGTTACCGACGCCGGTCAGCTGGTTCGTCTTGGACTTGGCCAGCAGGACGCCGGCCACGACACCGTCTCCAAGGAGGATCAGTACCATCGTGCCGAGCAGCTCGGCTATGAACTTTTCGCCTGTCATGCTCCCTCTCCCTCTATGCGAGGCTGGCTATTCGTGGCATCTGCCATGACACGGAGACGCCGAGACTTGGCGTCGGGGGTCGGTGTGTCGCTCGGATCCTCGTGGCGGAAGCGGGCACCCGCGGGCACGTCTGCGACACGGGCGATGCGCGCCAGTTGCTGGCCTGCGCACGGATATCCGGCATGAAGACCCCGGACAGGAGGATCTCCGTCGCACGCTACATGCACCCCTCCTCCAGGCAGTACGCCTTGATGGCCTACTCGCAGAGCCACCTGACCACGGAGGCAAAGAAAAAGTCCGCGCCTCGACATCTCTGCCGAGACGGGACTTGTCAATTCATCGTCCCGAGGTAGGGTGCCTTCGGTTCTACTCCCTCGCTCACACGGTTGTCAAGATCTTGTCGGATGGTTGCGGGACGGATCCGCGCCGTCGGCCGTCAATTGCCTCAGGATGGGCGCCACAGCGCTTGCGACATCCAGGCCAAGCACCACTCCATCGGCGAGCGACAGACACGCGACGGCGTCGCCGGCGGAGGTGATCAGCCCGTAGGCGAGCAGCGGTCTGGGCAGGCGCCGGACCTCCGACGGGAGCATGTGGGGGAGCACCAGCCCGGGCGACACGACCGCCCCGATCCCGAGGCTGCGAGGCAGGCTGTCCAGGGCCCGTGAGACGCCGGTCGAGTCGAAGGCGAGCATGTGCAGCAGCGCCAGCCCGCCGAGCTCCGCGACCCGCTGGGCGGTCTGGGGCCGGCGGGTGATCATGATCCGGATCGCGAGCCGCTCCATCACGAACCCGACCCCGTCGTCGTCGGGGAGCAGGCCCCGGACAGTGTCCAGGTCGACGGCCCTGGGCACGGTGGCGGAGAGCGCCGCGCCGAGCAGCACCGGCAGCTCGATGTCGCGATAGAGAACGCCGACGTCGTCGATCGGCGGCAGCCGCAGCGGCTCGTGGGCGCTGGTGGCGACCAGCACCCGGGGCAGACGGACGTCGGGCGGTCTAGAGGGCATCGAAGTCCCACAGGGCACGCGAGCTGGTCGTCACGCCCACGGCGCCCGCCGCGAGGATCGCACGAACGTCGGCCGGGGTCCGGACGAACCCGCCGGCCAGCACGGGGACCGCGAAGCGCGGGATCATCGGCGCGATCGAGGGCAGGATGACGCCCGGCAGCACCTCGACGATGTCGGGGGTGGACCGGGAGAGCGCTGCCACGGCGGCATCGAGATGGCTGCGCCGGGACAGCAGCAGCCGCTCGATGGCGACCACGCCCGCCTGGCGGATGAGCGGGATCAGGCGGCCGCGCGAGGTGATGATGGCGTCAACGCCGTAGCGGGCCAGCCATTCGACGCCGACCGGATCGTCGCGCACACCGGCCACCAGGTCGAGGTGGACGGCGACCATCTTCCCCGCGTCATGGGCACGATTGACGATCGGCCCCAGATCCAGGCCGTTGCCGCGCAGGACGAACAGGATCGGAGCGCGACTGTTGAGCGCGGCCTCGAGGTGGCGGTCCGAGACGATGGCCGCGCAGCACGGCGCATCCGCGAGGCGCGCGATGAAGTCAGGCGGCGAGGGAGCCCGGTGGGGTCGGTCGCCCGTCATCGTCAGCCGGCCGGCGGGACTGCCTCGCCAAGGCCCTCGTTCACTGCCCGGGTGAGGGCCGCGATCGCGTCGTCTGCATCCTCGCCGTCGGCCACGACCTCGATCTCGTGGCCCTGCGCGATACCCAGCGGCATCACCGCCAGGATGCTCTTGGCATCCGCAGGCCCGCGGCCGCTGGTGATGTTGTGGACGGTGATCTTCGACCGAAAGCGGCCCGCGGTCTTCACGAACGCCGCCGCGGGTCGGGCGTGGATCCCGGACGGGTTGCGGACGGTCAGGCGAACGACGCTCATCGGCTCACACCCTTGTCGAGGTCGCGCGCCGCGTCGGCGGCGGCGACCACCTCCTCCATCGACTGCCCGATGCTGGCCTGCACCGCCGCGACGACGGCGCCCTCCACCAACGGGCCCGCCGACATGATGACCGGTCCGGCCCCCTCCGGTCCGAGCAGCTCGAGCGCGCTCTCGGTGGCGAGGATCGCGCTGCCAAGGTCGGCCACGACCACCACGCCGGAGCCGGCCTGGGCGCGCCTGATCGCCTCGGCGATGCCGTCGGCGTCCGTGCCGATGGAGCCGTCGGGCTGACCGCCGACACCCTCGAGCCTGACCTCGTCGCCCGCCATCTGGCGGGCGAGCTCAACCACGCCTTCGGCGATCCGACGGGAATGGGAGACGGCAACGATGCCGACCAGCGGCGACTCCTCGGTCATCGGCGGCATGGCTCCTTCGCTGGCATCCGTGGTGCGACCCAGGACGGGCGGCCAGCCTGGGACCTGGTGGCCGATGCCGTCCAGACTAGCCGCGCGGGCGGCGCGGCATCAACCGCGCTCGCGCTCTCCCGAGAGCCCCTCGCTGATCATCGACAGCGACGGATCGGGGCCCTTGAAGCCGACGAGGTACTCGAGCCGGATGGGCGCGAAGCACTCGTAGAACACGACGTCCTCGTCGCCCAGCTGACGGAACGCGTGGACCACGTTCGACCCGATGACCATCAGGGCCCCGGGCCCGACCTCGGCCTCCTCGTCGCCGACCTTCGCCCACAGGCGGCCGGCCACGACCAGCATGATCTGCTCGGCCTCGTGCCGGTGCTCGGGGATGACCGCGCCGTCGCGATACACGATGCGGGTCATCATGACCTTCTCGCCCGAGACCGCCTGGCGCAGCACGCCGGGCACGTACTCGACCGTCGGGAACTCGTCCCAGGTGGTGATCTGGCGCACGGCTAGCCCTCCGGCTGTGGCGCCGGCGCTGCGTCACTCGCGCCGGCTCGCTTCGAATTGAGCGCCCGCAGGACGGCCTCGGGCGTGATCGGCAGCTCGTCGATCCGGACCCCGATGGCGTCATGGACGGCGTTGACGATGGCCGGGATCGGGGAGTTCGCCGTCATCTCGCCCACGCCCTTCACGCCGTACGGCCCGTTGGACGACGGCATCTCGAGCACCACGCTCTCGATGACCGGCAGGTCGGCCGGGCCGGGCATCAGGTACGTGCTGAAGTCCTTCGCGGCGTGGTCGGGGCTCGGGTAGTAGGGCTGCGTGGTCTCGTACAGCGCGTGCGACATGCCCATCCAGGCGCCGCCCACGATCTGGCCCTCGACCAGGGCCGGGTTGACCGCGCGGCCGACCTCGTACGCGCTGCGGATCGCGAGCACCGTCACCCGTCCGGTCTCGGTGTCAACCTCGACATCGGCGATCGTGCACGCGTGCGCCTCGGTCGAATCCGGGTCCATCGCCCCGGTCTCCGGGTCGACCTCGCTCCTGGGCTTCATCCACATCCCCCGACCCGCGATCCCGCGACCGTGCTTGAAGTGCGCGGCAAGCGCGAGATCGGACACGCTGATCGAGCGATGCGGGCTGCCCTTGACCCGGATCGAGCCGGCGCCATCGAGCTCGAGGTCGCCGGGCGCCGCCTCCAGCTCGTCGGCGGCGATCGAGAGCATCGCCTCGCGGGCCTCGGTGGCTGCCGCGATCACCGCGTTGCCGACGCGGTGCGTGGCGCGGCTCGCGAAGGTGCCCATGTCGTGGGGCCCGGTGTCCGTGTCTGCGGTGTCGATGATGATCGTGTCCACCGGGACGCCGAGCGTCTCCGCAGCGATCTGGCCGATGACCGTCTTGAGGCCCTGGCCGAGGTCCACGGCCGAGAGCGAGACCACGAACGAGCCCATCGTCGTGGCGTGGATCAGCGCCTGGGACGGGTCGCCGCCCAGGTTCATGCCGGTCGGATAGTTGACCGCGGCGATGCCGCGGCCGCGCAGCCTGGCCATCGTCACGCCTCCTCGGGTGCCCGCGAGGCCGAGGTCATCGCGGCCTGGTCCGGGGTCAGCTCGTGGCCCACCAGCCGGGCCGCCGCCTGCATGGTCTCGATCAGCGTGGCGTCCTCGGCCGGTTTGCGATGCGGCCGCAGGTCGCCGTTGTGGTAGGCATTGCGGAAGCGGACCGTCCATGGGTCCAGCCCGGTCGCTTCGGCGATGCGGTCCATCTGGACCTCGATCGCGTAGCTGGCCATGGTCACGCCGAAGCCCCGCATGGCGCTCGTCGGCTGGCGGTTGGTGAACACGCAGTAGACGTCGATCGAGACGTTGGGGATCGCGTACGGACCGCCGGCGTTCGCCGCGTGCTTGGTCATCGCATACGGCGTCTGCCGGCTGTAGGCGCCGGAGTCCGCGTAGCTGGTGACCTTGCGGGCGACGATCCGGCCGTCACGCATCACGCCGTCCCTGACGTAGATCCGCCACGCGCTGCGCGTGGACGAGACGCGCATCTCCTCGGCCCGGCTGTAGTGGTACCTGACCGGGCGGTTGGTCAGCAGCGCCCCCAGCGTCGCCAGCGGCTCCACGATCACGTCCACCTTGCCGCCGAAGCCGCCGCCGACGGTGCCGCCCACGAAGTGGAGGCGGTTGGCCGGCATATCGAGGATGATCGAGGTGTTGTCGAGGCTGAAGTAGAGCGCCTGCGTGTTGGTGTAGACCGTGATCCGCCCGTCCGGCTCGGGCCTGCGCGACGCAGCCCGTGGTCTCGGTCGGAGCATGCTCGATCGGCCTGGAGTCGTAGCGGCCCTCGACGATCAGGTCGGCCTGGGCGAAGCCCTGCTCGACGTCCCCGAAGCGAACCCGCCGGCAGTCGTTGCCCTCGTACTTGAAGGTGTTGTCGCCCCAGTGGGTCACGATCGGCGCATCCGGCTTGAGCGCCTCCTCGACGTCGAACACCGCCGGCAGCTCCTCGAGGTCGAGGCGGACCTTCGATGCCGCCTCCATTGCCGCGCGCTCGGTCTCGGCGAGGATGGCGACGATCGGTTCGCCGAGATACCGGACCCGGTCGACGGCGAGCACGTGCTCCTCCTCGGGCTCGACGCCGATGAGGGTCAGGATCGTGTACACGTTGTGCGGCACGTCCTCGTGGGTGAGCGCACGGACGTAGCCGGGCACCTTCTCCGCCTCACCCAGGTCGACCCCCTTGAGCCGCGCATGATGGACCGGGCTGCGAACCATCTTGAGATGGAGCATCCCGGGGAAGGTCAGGTCCGTCGCGTACTGCGTACGCCCGGTCACGTGCCCCACGCCGTCGGTGCGGGCGATCGACCGGCCGACGCTGCGCAGGGCGGTCATCGGATCGCCTCCGGCGCGCCCGCAGCCGCGCCGGTCGCACCCGGGTGCGCGGGATCCGGGCCCGCCGTGCCCCCGGTCGCCGACGCGACCTCGATGGCGCGGATGATCGGCTGATAGCCGGTACAGCGGCAGATGTTGCCGCCCATCGCCTCGACGATCTCGTCGCGGGTCGGGTGGGTGTTGTGGTCGAGCAGGCCGACGCCCAGCATCAGCATGCCCGGGGTGCAGTAGCCGCACTGGGTGGCGTGCTCGTCGAGGAATGCCTGCTGCAGCGGATGCAGACCCTGGGCCGGCGTGATCGTCTCGACGACGTCCACCCGCCGGCCGGCGACCTCCTCGACCGGGAGCAGGCACGACAGCACCGGCTCGCCGTCGAGCAGCACCGTGCAGCTGCCGCAGCCGCCCTGCCGGCAGCCATCCTTGGTCCCGGTCTGGCCCAGCTGCTCGCGGAGCACCAGCTGCAGGGTGGTCATGGGCGCTGCCATGACCTCGACCTGCCGGGTGCCCAGCGTGAAGGCCACGATGCTCGAGGTCATGCCTGGTCTCCCGTACGCGCGGCGATGTCGGTCAGCGTCTGCGCGACCACCACGCGGGTCATCCGCCGCCGGTACCAGTCGGTGGCGATGCCGTCGGTGGCCGGGTCTGCGGTCGCGGCCGCGACCTCCGCGGCGCGTGCGATGGTCGCCGCATCGAGCCGGGCACCGGTGAGCGCTTCCTCCGCCGCGGTCGAGCGGTAGGGGTGAGGCCCAGCGGCCCCGAGCGCCAGTCGCGCATCGCTGATCGTCGTGCCGTCGAGCTCCAGGCGGGCGGCGACCGTGACCACCGCCGGCGTGCTCGCCTGCCGGCGACCGAGCTTGCGAAACGCCGTCTCGCCCCGGGGCAGCGGCACCCGGATCCCGGTCACCAGCTCCTCGGCACCCAGCGCCGTGGTCATGAACCCGGTGTGGAACGACGCGATCGGGACGTCTCGCACGACATCGGGCCCGGCGAGCAGCAGCCAGGCGTCGAGCGCGAGGAGCGCCACCGCGACATCGCCGGCCGGCGGCGGCGCGAACAGGTTGCCGCCCACGGTTCCCATGTTCCGGATCGCCCAGCTCCCGGTCTGGCGCGCCGCCTCGACAAGCAGGGGGACCTCGTCCAGCTCCAGGAGCCGCTGCAGCGGACAGGTCGCCCCGATGCGGATCTCGCCCTGCGCTCGCTCGAGGCCGTCCAGGCCCGCCGCTCGCAGGCTCATCACCCGCTCGGGTGCCGAGATCCCGTCGTTGACCAGGGGCATGGTGATGGTGCCGCCGGCCATCACCAGCAGCTCGGGTCCGTGCCTGCCCAGGAGCTCGATCGCCTCCGTCACGGACGCCGGTCGCAGGTATTCGATCACGCCCATGCGATCGCCTCCATGCTCGACCTCACGTTGCCACCCCCACCTCATCGCCGTGTGTCCTCGTGCTGTCGTCGTCGGTCCGTCGCCCGACCTCCTGGTCGAGGCGGGCAAGCCCCTGGTCGAGGATGGTGCGAGCGAGGCGCTCGACGAGCGCCGAGTCGAGGAACGCCAGCGGTCCCTCGATGCGTGCCTCCGCGAGGTAGTCCAGGCGCGAGCCACCGTCGAGCTCGTCCTCGAGCTCGAGCCTCGCCTGTCCGGCAACCGCACCCGGCCCGCCCTCGATGCGCCCTTCGAGACGACACCTGGCGGGTGGAACCGAGTCGGCCACGCGAACCTGGAGGTTCCAGCTGCCGGCGATCCCCGGCAGCCGGATCACGATCCGTGCCCGGTATTCGTCCGGCGCCGTCTGCTCCACCGCCTCGCAGCCCGGGATGCAGGCGAGCAGCACCGCCGGATCGTGGATCGCCTCGAACACCGCGGTCCGGGGCGCGACGAACCGACGGTCTCCCGTGAGCCTCATCGCCGGGGCTCCGCCGATGCGCGGGGCTCGCCCGGCTCCACCGTTGTGCCGTCGGGCGCCGGGGCGCCTGTGCCTGACGCGAGCAGGCCATCGTCGAGCGCTCGCAGCGCGGCCTCGATGTGATCGAGATGTGCGCGCATGGCGCGCTCGGCCGCATCCGCGTCTCGACCGCGGAGCGCCTCCAGGATGCGCCTGTGATCCTCCACGGCAACCTCCCGGACCTCGCGCCGGCCACCGGTTCGCTGCCGGCTGACCCGGCCCAGCGTGTCCACGATCGTCATGAACTGGGCAAGCATGAAGTTGTCGGCCGCGGCACAGATCGCGTCGTGGAAGGCGATGTCCAGCTCGCTGAACCGATCCGGATCATCGAGCGAGCCCGACAGCTGGCCGAGCAGCACGGCGAGGCGGTCGAGGTCGTCCGACGACAGACGCTGGGCGGCGAAGCGCACGTTTCCGGACTCCACCACTCGTCGCGCCTCGAACACCTTGGCCAGCGCAACGGTGTCGCTCGAGAAGGCGAAATCGAGGTGCGAGATGAGCTGGCGCGGCTCGAGCGACGTGACGTAGGTACCGGTGCCCTGCCGGATATCGACGACCTTCATGAGCGCCAGCGCGCGAAGCGCCTCGCGCAGGACCGGCCGGCTCACACCGAGGCGTCGCGCGAGCTCGCGTTCGGCCGGCAGCCGATCGCCGGGACGAAGCTCCTGGTCGCGGATCAGGGTGAGCAGCCGCTCGGCGATCTCCTCGGGCAGCGTGCTGCGGGGCGGCAGCGCACGGAAGCCATCGATCGTCGAGCTGGCGTCTCGCAGGGGACCCGATCCGACCTCGCCCACGGCGCTCCCGTCATCGTCGCGTTCAGGTGGGGTCAGGGGACCACCACCTCGCTGTGGTACGCTGGTCAGACCACCATACCACAGCGGCACGTGGGCCGAATGGCGCCCTGCCGGGCCGCAACCGCGCCGGAGAGCCCGATGATCCAGCGACACCTCACGTTCAAGGTCACGGCCGAGCATGCCGACGCCTTCGAACGCTACTTCGAGAAGTCCTACCGGCCCGCCATGACCCAGGCGCCGGGCTACATCCGGGCGGAGCTGCTGCGCGAGCTCGACGATCCGACGCGCTACCGGATGACGCTCGGCTGGGCCGATGCGGATGCGGCCGCCGGCTGGCGAACGTCGCCCGTTCACCAGGGGCTGCAGCCGGAGCTCAACGCGCTTCACGAGGGCATGGAGGGCACCAGCTACGACGTCATCGCGTGACGCGGTCCGCCGCGCCTGAGCGAGCGACGCGCCCGGGACGCGATGCCCGTCCCGGGCAGGCCACGCGCCCGGAACGGCGGACACACAGGAGGCGGCCGTGACCACCCCGCGCGAACATTCCAGCGAGTCGTTTCTCGTCACCGGCGGCACGGGGTGCATCGGTGCCTGGGTGGTGCGCACGCTCGTCCGCGAAGCGGTTCCCGTCACGGTCATCACCGCCCATCGACGCCTCGACAGGCTGCGCCTGATCCTGGCCGACGACGAGCTCGCGCGCGTCTCGCTGGTCGAGGCCGACATCACCGATCTGGACGCGCTCGAGACGGCGGCACGAGAGGCCCGCGCGAACCGGATCATCCATCTCGCCGGCATGCAGCTGCCGCTGTGCGCGGCCGATCCGCTCGAGGGCGCGCGGGTCAACGTCACGGGCACGACAGCGGTGTTCGAGGCGGCCCATCGGCTGGGCATCGGTCCCGTCGTCTACGCGAGCAGCGCCGCCGTCTATGGCCCGGCCTCGCACTACCCGCAGCCGATCGTGACCGACGACGACCCCCTCGAGCCGACCTCCCACTACGGGGTCTACAAGGTCGCGAACGAGCAGGCTGCTCGCGTGTGGTGGGCGAACGAGCGCGTGGCGAGCATCGGGCTCCGACCCCACTCGGCGTACGGCCCCGGTCGTGACCAGGGCGTGACGTCGAAGCCGACCGTGGCCATGATCGCGGCCGCAGCCGGGCGCCCGTACCGGATCGGGTTCAGCGGTCGCTACCAGCTCCAGTTCGCAGATGACGTGGCGCAGGCGTTCGTGCGCGCGGCGCGACTGCCCGCCGATGGCGCCGCCGTCTACAACATCGGGGGATCGCTGTTCGGGATCGACGAGATCATCGCCACCATCGAGCGGGTCTCGCCCGCGTCGGCTGGCACGATCACCGCCGACGACGCGACGATGCCGTTTCCCGTGGGCTTCGACGGCAGCGCCTTGCAGACGAGGATCGGGACGATCGCCGAGACGCCGCTCGAGGACGGGGTGCGCCAGACGATCGAGCGCTACCGCGCGGCCCTCGACGACGGCCGCCTGGGAACCGCCGACCTCGACCGCATCCTGGGCTGAGCCCGGTCCCGGCTGGGCCCGGCCTGGGCGGTCAGGACGGCCTTGGCGGTCAGGACCGGCCGGTCACGCCCGGGTGGTGGCGGCGGGGCGGTCGCGCCGGGTGCGACGCATCGCATCGCCGGGAGTGGGGCGGCCGGGGAGGCAGCCATGACAGGAGCGGCGAACTTGCAACACGCCCGCAACGAGATCGATCCGGCTTGATGTCCGTCTGGGCGCCGTGTGCCGCGATGCTGGATCGGGCGTGGGAGCCAACGCTTCCGGGGGGACGCCTCAAACAGCAGATCCGGAGGGACCACATGGGAATCATCTCTTGGCTGATCGTGGGCGCGATTGCCGGCTGGCTTGCCGGCCTGCTCGTGCGTGGCGACGAGGGGCTCGGGATCATCGGGCACGTCGTGCTTGGCATCGTCGGAGCGATCGTCGGCGGCTTCCTGGCCGGCGTGGTCACCGGCGGTGACTACATCACCGGCCTCAACATCTCGACCATCGTGGTCGCGACGATCGGCGCGGTCCTGACCGTGCTCGTGGTGAGCTTCATCACGGGTGGCCAGCGTGCCGGACGCGGCGCCGTCTGAGGCTCGCGATCGGTCGGATCAGGTCGTGAGCTCACGACCTGGTCGCCCGATCTCCCATCTGAATGACCGGGCGGCCGACCCTGGACCTGGGCGGCCGCCTCGTCATGCCTGGGCCGCTCATGCCTGCGCAGCGACCTCGTCCACGTCGAGCAGGTAGCCGATCCCCTGGAACGTCTTGATGCGGCCGGCCTCGCCCGGCTGGGCGCCCAGCTTGCGTCGCACCCGGGACACCCAGACCCGCAGGTACTGCAGGTCGTCGCGGTACTCCGGTCCCCAGACCTTGGTCAGCAGCTCGGTGTGGAGCACGACCTTGCCGGCATTGGCGGCCAGATGCTGCAGCAGCAGCCACTCCGTCCGTGAGAACTGGACGAGCTCGCCGTTGCGCATCACCAGCCGTCGCTCGAGGTCGATCTCGACGTCGTCGAAGCGGATCACGCCGGCAGCCTCGGCAACACCCGTGCTGCGGCGAAGCACGGCGCGGACGCGCGCCGCCAGCTCGTCCGGGTGGAATGGCTTGGCAACGTAGTCGTCGGCGCCGAGATCCAGGCCCATCGCCTTGTCGGCGGTTGACCCCTTGGCGGTCAGCAGGATCACCGGCACGGCCCGACCGGATTCGCGCAGCCGGCGCATGACCTCGATCCCGTCGACGTCGGGCATCACGATGTCCAGCAGGACGACGTCGGGTCGGTACTCCTCGGCCTTGACGACGGCTTCCTCTCCGCTGGCGGCCGTGATCACGCGGAAGCCCTCCGATCCGAGCGCGATCGTGACCAGCTTCGTGATCCGTGGCTCGTCGTCCGCCACCAGCACGAGGGGTTGTGATCCCAACGACTACCTCCATTCGGTGCGGCCCGGAATTGGACACCGGGGCGGACATGTCTCGCGACCGCCTCGGTGTCCGGCGGCCCGCAGGACAGCACCGGGTTGGCGGCGCGGGGCAAGGCGTGTGCTCCGGACCCCACCATACGAGCCAGGAACAAGGATCCGCACCGACGCATCACGGTCGCCCAATCGAAACCCCCCGGGATGTTGCAGGCACGTTACGGCCGTGTGCGGCCGGACCGGCCGTGCTGACATGCGATTGTGATGTCTGCGGCCGTCCGGGCATGCCGGCCTGCGGGACGACGCCCGCATACTGGACTGGCGCGAGCGGGGGGTTCGTCGTGCACGTCGCGTCCCGAAACGGCCCTCGCGCCCGGATCGTGACCCAGCGAAGCGAGGAGATGCCTCCCACGTGATCGGATTGGCGAGAAGCGGGTCGTGGCCGGCAGCAGGAGCGCCATGGCCCCGGTCGTTGCCGGCGTCCGCTCGCGGAGCGAGCACATGATGGGATCGGATCTGATCCGGCTCGGCCCGCGTGGTCGCCGCGTCGTCGCGCTGGTCATGACCGCGATCGCGATGCTCTTCGTCGTGCCGATCCAGATGCGGCTCGACGAGATGTCCGGCCACAGCATCGGCTTCATGGTCAGCATCGCGGTCATCGTCGCCGCGGCCAGCCTCGGCGGGCTCGTGGCCGGCCTCCTCGCGACGACCCTCGGTGCGGTGCTGCAGGCGATGTTCTTCCTGGAGCCGATCGGCCAGGTGCGCGTCGGTGATCCGGGCGACCTGTTCCGCCTGGTCGTGTTCGGTGGCGTCGGGGTCCTGATCAGCTGGCTGGCATGGCTCCGGGTGAGCGCCGAGACGAACGCGCAGGCTGCCAGGGCATCGGCGCTCGCGGAGCGGGACCGCGCCGAGGTCATCGTCCGACGGCTGCGTGCGCTGCAGACGCTCTCGACCGAGCTGGTCGGCGCCATCGACACCAACCAGATCACGGCCCTGGTCCTGGAGCACGGGATGGCGGCGCTGCAGGCCGATGGGGCGGCCGTGTTCATGATCGAGCCCGATGGTCGGTCCATCGTGCCGCTCCGGTCGCATGGGACCGTTCCCGACGCCACCCGGGCCGGAGGGCGGCTGTCGATCGAGGTCGCGCTGCCGGCCGCCGAGGTCGCGAACACCGGGGAACCGGTGTTCATCGAGCTGCCCGAGCGATACCTGGAACGGTATGGCGCCACGCTCACGGAGCAGGGGCTGACGGCGCGACCCATCTCGGTCGCGGTCGTGCCGCTGTCGGCGGGGGCGTTCCGGTTCGGTTCGCTCGCGTTCGTCTGGGATGGACCTCACCAGCTCGCGCACGATCGCCAGCTGTTCATCGGCGCCCTCGGCAGGCTCGCGGCGGCGGCCATCGACCGGGGCCGGCTGTTCGATGCGGAGTCTGCCGCGCGCCGAGTCTCGGAGGACGGCCAACGGCGGCTGGATCTGCTCGCGAAGGTCGGACGGGTGCTGGGCATGACCCTCGACTACGAGACGACGCTGCATCGGCTGTCGAGCATCGCGCTGCCCCTGCTCGGGGCGGTCGGCATCGTCGACATCCTCGAGGGCGGCTCGATCCGCCGGCTGGTGGCGACGACACGCGAGGACCTCGCCGACGCCGCGGCTGCCCTCGAGGCGAGCGAGGTCGACCTCGACGAGCCCTCTCCGGTCGCCGAGGTCCTGCGCAACGCCGATGCCGAGCCGCTGGTGCTCGATCGGGCGGCGATCCGCGCGTCGCGGCGGACCGCCAGCCAGGCAAAGGCCCTTGACGCGATCAACCCGTTCTGGGCGCTGGTGGTTCCCATCCGCGTCCTGGACCGGACGATCGGCACCCTGTCCCTCCTGCGCCAGGAGGATCGACGCTTCGATACGGCCGAGATCTCCGTCGCCCAGGAGCTCGGCAGCCGGGCAGGACGCGCGCTGGAGAATGCGCGTCTGCACGCGGAGGTGGCCCGGCTGGCCGACCGCGAGATCGGCCACGCGGCCGAGCTCGAGGCGGTCCTGGCCGCCATCGGCGAGGGCATCCTGGTGGCCGACGCGAACGGCGTCATCCGCTCCTCGAACGCTGCCGCCGTCCGCCTGCTGGGCGGCCGGGTCATCACCGTCAGCGAGGTTCGCGACCGCCTGGTGTCCGCCGACGATGGCCACCCCGTCTCACTCGAGGGCGAGTCGCTCGAGTACCAGCTCGTCGGCCACCCTGATCGCTGGGTGGAGGTCACGGCCTACCCGATCCCGGGCGCCCGGGACGCGTCGCTCACCTCGTCGGTCATCGTGTGCCGTGACGTCACGGCCTTCCGCCAGGGACAGGCATTGCGCGAAGCGTTCCTCGGGCCTTCTGTCCCATGAGCTTCGGACGCCGGTGACCACCATCTACGGCGGTGCGGCCGTGCTGACGCGCGGGGGAGCAACGCTCGGCCTCGAAGCCCGGATCGAGCTGCTGCAGGACATCGCCGCCGAGGCCGACCGGCTGTACCGCCTCGTCGAGGACCTGATGGTGCTTGCCCGTTTCGACGAGGGTCTCGAGATCGCTGACGAGCCCACGCTGCTGCAGCACGTCATTCCCGTCGTCGTCGACCAGGAGCGCAGCCGGTGGCCGACCGTGACCTTCGACGCCGCGGTGCCGGCCAGCCTGCCCGTGGTTCGAGGCGACGAGACGGCCGTTGAGCAGGTGCTGCGCAACCTGCTGTCCAACGCGGCGAAGTACAGCGAAGGCGAGGGCTCGGTCGAGGTTTCGGTGGAGCCCGGCGACGATGAGGTCATCGTGCGCATCCTGGACCGCGGGCCGGGCGTCGATCCCGACGAGACGTCGCACCTGTTCGATCCCTTCTACCGGTCGCCGAACACGTCATCGATCGCCACCGGCACGGGGATCGGGCTGTATGTCTCGCGCCGCCTGATCGATGCCATGGGCGGTCGGATCTGGGCCCAACCGCGCAAGGGGGGTGGCAGCGAGTTCGGCTTCAGCCTGCGCTGCTTCCCCGACGTCGTCGATCCCTGACCCGGGGCCACGATCGCGGCCGGACGCCCGGCCCCGGGTGAGGCATTGAGACACCGATGCAATGCGAACCGGCGCCCGGGGCGAGCGCGAGCAGCGTCGGGGCTCCTAACGTGAGGCCATGGCCGCGTCGACGCCCGTCGGCGCGCTCCGGGCGTTGTCCGCGAGAGCCGCGATCAGCGTGCCCGCCAGGGCGGTCGTGTGACGCCGCCCCGCACCATGCCGAGACAGAGGTCAATGCCAGATGACTGTTCGTGACGCCACCACACCACGTCGACCACCGATGGCCAGCAGCGACGAGGCCGACGGGGCCCAGCTGGACCTTGCCCGCAGCCAGGGCGACGCGTACGGCGCCGCCGCCGAGACCATGGTCTCGCACGTGGCGAGCGACGGCGGCTCGACCGCCGCCGGTGACTACGTGGTGAGCTGGGCCGTCGAGGAGGCCGAGGGCATGTACGAGCTGGCGGGATCGGACCTGGTCTGGCAGGAGCCGGAGCAGGAGAACTGCCACCTCGAGGTCGTGGTCCGGGATGCCGCGGATGGACGGTTCATCCCCGGCCTCGACGTGATGGCCACCCTGATCGCTCAGGACGGGAGCAAGGTGGGCACCCACCGCCAGCCGTTCCTGTGGCACCCGTGGCTGTATCACTACGGCCGCAACTGGGCCGTGCCCGGCGATGGACGCTATCGGCTGCAGGTCACGATCGAGCCGCCGGCGTTCGGTCGCCACGACCATGCCAACGGCCGTCGTTTCGCCGAGCCGGTGACGGTCGAGTTCGATGGCGTCCGGATCGTGACGGGTCGCAAGGTCTGACCGAGCGCAGGATCAGACGGCTGGCGGAGCCTGCCTCCCCCGGATCGGTTCACCCGCCCGTTTGCCGCGTCAGGCCGGGCTCGCCCGAACCGGTCGGACCACGCGCATCCCGCAGCTCGGGCATCGACCGGCCAGGGCCGGCCGCCCGTTGCGCATCAGGGTCGCCTCCGCATCGACCATGACGACCGTCTGTCGCTCGCGCAGGCAGTAGGCGCGAGGGCCAGGCAAGGTGCCGGCCGCATCCGGGACGGCAACCGGATCGGGAGCGGGGACGGAGAGCGGCACGGACCTGACGCGAGCGAGCTTGCGCTCGATCGCTCTGCCCCGTTCACGCGCCTTGCGCAGCTTGCGGCGACGCGCTGCACGCACGGCCTCGGATGAGCCCTGCCGACGCGCACGCTCGAGCTTGCGGGCACGCCTGGCCTCGATCTCACGGGCCTTCGCCAGGCGCCGCTCCAGGCGCCGCACCCGCTGCTGCAGGTCGTCGACGGCGAACGTCTGACCCGAGCTGTCCGCCGTGCCCTCGCGGTTTCCGGCCATCCGGTCCTCCATCCTGACCGATGACCTCCCCGGCGCCGTGCCGGGTCTCCGGTCCCCGACATCGTCGAGGTCGCGAGGGCCCCCGTCGATCCCCCGATCGGTACGCCTCGGCTGACGATCGTCCCCGATGGCTGTGCCGCGACACCGATGACCGGTGTCAGCGGATCGACGTCTCCGCCACGCTGGCCCCACCCGTCGCATTGACCTCGACCGAGCCGCCCCCGGCAACCGACAGGATCGCCCCGCCCGAGGCCGAACCGGTGACCCGGTCGGACGCCATGACCGACGCGTTTGCCCCGCCCCCAAGCCGGACCTCGAGCCACCGTGCCGCCAGATCCCCGAGATCCACCACCGAGCCGCCATCGGCCACCAGCGACACGTGTCCGGCGTTGCCGCTGATGGTCAGCACCGAGCCGCCACGCGCGTCGAGCTCGATCGCGTCCCCGTCGAGCTGGTCGACCCGGAGCATCGCGCCACCGGACATGGAGACGGCCTCGAGCGACGGCGTCGAGACCACCACGGTCACAGGCTCCGCGCTCGTGAAGTCATCGCGAGCCTCGACGGTCAGGGTTGTCCCCGACACCTCGGTCGTGACCAGCGGCATGATGTTCTGCTGGGCACGCACGGCGAGCCCGGTCGTGTCGTCGATGGTGGCCTCGACCCGGATGCCCGAGCCGACCTCGAGCCTCGAGAACGGACGGACGTCGCGCAGCTCCGAAACGACCGGTCCGTTGCCCTGGACGCAGCCGCCGAGCGCCAGGCCACCGAGGATGCAGGCCGCGAGCGTGAGCCCGCGGCCTCGGGCGAACCCTGCCATGACTACATGTCCTCCCGGTTGAAGGACCACAGCCCGGCACCGCCCGCGACGAGGATCGTGAGGGCCCAGCTCGCGACCGTGCCGACGTTGATCGGCTCGCCCATGCCGGCCGCCTCGGCCACCGCGGCGATCGCGCTCGGCCACAGCTCGGCGAGCGATGGCAGGAAGGCGACGATCAGGTACGGGGCGAAGGCCACGCCGAAGGCGATAGCGGCGATCCCGGCCTGGCTGTCGATCCGGGTGGCGAGGGCGAGGTTGAGGGCGACGAACAGGGCGGGCAAAGTGACCAGCACCAGCCCCAGCCGCGTCACCGCAAGGATGTCGGGCGGGCCGCCGTAGGCGAGGGTCGAGACCACGACCATCCACGTCATCGGCAGGGCGATGGCGAAGACCGAGAGCATGATCACGCCGGCGGTCCACTTGGCCAGCAACACGGATGCTCGTGAGACCGGCTTGGACAGCGTCCAGGCAAGCGTGCCGGTCGCCCGCTCCTGGGTCAGCATCCCGATGCTGGCGAAGATGGCGGCCAGCATCACCCATTGGTCGAGCTTGGCGCCGAAGATGCTGACCGTGGCGTCGAGCATCCCGGCCATCGTCGTGCCGCCGGCAGCCTCGTCGATGCGGGCGGCCAGGGTGCCCATCGTGCCCAGCGCCGCGACGACGAGAAAGGTGACGGCGGCGGCGCGTCGGTGCCACCACTCGGCGAGCTCCTTGCGCAGGAAGGGGACGAACCCCGGCAGCCGGGGCCGCGACGCCCCGAGCGGGGTCGCTGTCAGGCGGGTCGCAGTCATGCCGCACGCTCCTCGTTGACGATCTTCAGGAACACGGACTCGAGATCCGCGGACTCCTGGTGGTTGGTGGTGACGATCAGGTCATGCTCGACGGCGAAGCGCATCACGCTCTGCTGCACGAGCTCGGGCGCGACGTCGGCGAGACGGAGATCGAAGCGCCACTCGTCCCCCTCGCGACCGGCCGGGATCACGGTCTCGACACCGGGCAGGGCGGCCAGGGCCGTGGCCGTGTCGTTCGCCTCGCCCAGCAGCGCGACGCGCACGGTGCCGCTGGCGCCGCGCTCCATCAGGTCGCTGGTGGGGGCGCTCACGACCAGGCGGCCGCGATCCAGGATCGCGACGTGGTCGCTCACGCGCTGGACGTCGTCCAGGATGTGGGTCGAGTAGAACACCGTCTTCGTGCCCCGAAGACGCTGGAGCAGGGCCAGGACGTCGTGGCGACCCAGCGGATCGAGCGCGGCGGCCGGCTCGTCGAGCAGCACCACGGACGGGTCACCGGCAAGCGCCTGGGCGATCCCGAGCCGCTGGCGCATGCCACCCGAGTAGGCGCTGGTGAGCCGGTCGGCCGCGTCGGTCAGACCAACGAGGTCGAGCAGCTCGTCCACCCGGCGGCGGTCCAGCGAGCCCGGGAAGAAGCGCATCACGTACTCGATCGTCTGGCGCCCGGTCATCCAGCCATAGAACCGTGGGTCCTGGGCGAGGTAGCCGAGCTGCGAGCGATGCGCACCCTGGAGGCCGACGGCGACGCCGTTGACGGATGCCGCGCCGCTCGACGCGCGGGCCAGCCCGGCCAGGATCTTGAGGGTTGTCGTCTTGCCGGCACCGTTGGGCCCGAGGAACCCGAAGATCGAACCCGAGGGCACGTCCAGGGTCAGGTCCTCGAGGGCCGTGACGCTGCCGTAGTGTCGCGTCAGGCCGGCGATGGTGATGGCTGCGGTCATGCCGATGCCTCCGTGGTCGGGACGCCGTGCCTCGAGGGAGGCTGGGGCGCTGTGGCGTCAGGTTGGGCCGACCCGGGGCCGCTGGCATCGGAGCCCGCCCGACACTCGGGCATGGGGCTGTCCCTAGCGACGTTGCGACAGATCACCTCTGGTCATCGGCACGGGAACGTGGCACCATCCGCCCCCTCGTCGTCGCGCGAAGGAGGCGCGAGCTATGGCCAGGCGTCCCGGATGGTCTGATGCGTCCCACCAGTCGGGCTTGCGCGTTGTGATCGCCCTCGCATGCTCGCCGATCGCGGCCTGGGTCGTACCCAGCAATCTCTATGCCTTTCCGCCCATCACCCGCCTGGCGGCGATCAGCGTCGACGTGGCCTCGCGATCTGCGGCATGGCCGTCTGGAACCGACCGGGCGAATGCGCCATCGGGCCGGTGCTGGTTCATGCTGGCGTTTGGATCGCCGGCCGGCACCGATCTCGCGTCCTGCGCGTCTGGCTGATCGCGAACCTGGCCGACTCCGCGTCGCAGGCGCTCCTGCTGGCGCTGCTGCTCGCCTTCCCCGGCGGCCGGATGGAGACGACGGTCGACAAGTGGGCGTCGGGGTGATGCTGGTCGGAACCATCGGGCTCGAGGTGGTTGTCAACATGGTCCGCGTGCCCCTCGTTCTCAACCAGGGCAACAACGGGCTCTACGGCGGCCTGGCGCTCGGGATCATGGCCAGCGGGCTCGTCCTCCGCCGCTGGTTGCTCGCCGCTCCAGGCGTGCGACGCGACCTCGCCCCGGTGCTCGTTGCCGGCGGCGTGTTCATCGTGACGATCGTGGTCAACCTCGTCCGCCGCATCGCCGAGGTCCCCGACCCCACGGCGCAGATCCTCGTCGCGATCGTGCACCTGGCACCGGCCGCGGTCCCGGTCGCGCTCCTCGTCGGCTTCTTCCGACAGAGCGAGCGGCGGCTCCAGGCGCTGGTCGACGCCATCCCCGACCCCCTGTTCCGCGTCGACCGGGATGGGACGGTCCTGGAGGTGACGGCCGCGTCCAGGCCCCCCTGACGGGCCTCGACCGCCGCACCTTGGAGGTGGCAGCTTCGAGATCTGCTGTTCGGAGGTGGCCGGGTCGGTGCCGGCAGCCGCGGCCACCCTCGACCAGGATGGCCTCCGGTCACTGGATGTCATGCTGGAGCTGCCGGATGGCCAGCGTGAGCTCGAGGTTCGCCTGGCGCCGAGCGGGCACGGCGAGGTAACGGCGATCGTGCGCGACTTCACCGACGAGCGCCGGGCCGAGGCCGAGGTCCGCGCCTCGCGCGCCCGGATCGTCGAGGCGGCCGATGCCGAGCGGCGTCGGGTGGAGCGCAACCTCCACGATGGCGCCCAGCAGCGGCTGGTGGCGCTGTCGCTCGCGCTCCGCCGCGCGCAGGCGCAGCTCGCGGATGATCCCGATGACCCGGCGGCGGCCACGCTGCGCGAGGCGAGCGACCAGCTCCGCGATGCGCTGGCCGAGCTGCGCGAGCTGGCGCGCGGCATCCATCCCGCGATCCTGACCGAGGCGGGCCTGGGCCCCGCGCTGCGGTCCCTGGCGGCCGAGTCGCCGGTCCCGGTGACGCTCGAGCTCGACCTGCCCGACGGCCTCTCGAGCCACGTCGAGGCGGCCGCCTACTTCGTCGTCGCCGAGGCGCTGACCAACGTCGCCAAGTACGCCGAGGCCGGCCGTGTCTCGATCGCCGCCGGCCGCGCGGGGGACGAGCTGCGGGTCGAGGTCGCCGACGATGGGCGTGGTGGCGCGGATCCCGGCGCCGGGTCGGGTCTGCGAGGGCTCGACGACCGGGTGGCCGCGCTGGGCGGCCGGTTGCGGGTCAGGAGCCCGGTGGGTGGGGGCACCCGGGTGGTCGCCACCCTGCCGCTTGTCCAACCTGGGCATTTCCGCCCGGCCGGCACGTCCAGCGCCGAGTTGCGCTGACCCCGTCTGCATGGCGCGGGGTCGAGCCACGCCGACAGGGACGCGGGCAGGCCCCGTCAGCCTTCGCCAGGCGCCGGTGACTGCAGGCCCGATCGCTCGACGGATGACCGCTCGCCCGACCCCGCCGCGGTCACGGCGGGCGCTGAGACGAAGCCGTGACCCAGCGTGGCCACCAGGAGCAGCGCGACGATGGCGGTCCCGACACCGGCGTAGAGGTACAGGACGCCGGCCTCCGCCAGCGGAAAGGCGATGACCGAGCCCAGGTTCGCCGTCCCGTGCATCACGGTGGTCAGCCACGCGCTCCTCGTGCCCAGCCAGAGCCACGTCAGCAGAAACGAGAGGGGCACGACCCAGGCGACGAACGCGAGGAACGGCGAGCCGTACGAGGGCATGCCCGGGAGGAAGTACAACGGCGCGTGCCACAACGCCCAGGCGATGCCGACGGTCAGCGTCGCCTCGAGCGGGGACCGACGCTCGAGCAGGCCGCGCAGCAGGAACCCGCGCCAACCGACCTCCTCGCCGATGACGAGCACGAACAGGACCAGCATGATCGGCTGGATGTCGCCCGGGATCGACAGCACGGGGTGGCCGGTGATGACGTACAGCGCGTGCCCCAGCGCGAACCCCGTCAGCGGGAGCGCGACCGCGGCCGCGTACCACCCAGGATGGACCCGCCACCGGGTCGTGGCGGCCCGCAGCGCCGCTACCCCCGCCGGACCTCCCCATCGGCGCGCCACGAGGAAGGCAGCGGTGGCCGGCCCGAACAGGGCGAGGAGACCGAAGAGCAACGAGACGTTGAGCAGCAGCGCCAGGCCCAGGGAGATGCCGGACGCAAGCGCGTAGTAGGCGACGAGGTCGCGATCGCGGATCGGGGCCATGCTGACCTCCTTCATCGGCCTCAGTCCGAGGTGTCGAGCCCGTCCTGGACGACCGCGTCGAGCGTGGTGGCGTCGAGCGGTGCGGCCAGGTGGACGATCAGCACCCGGTCGAAGGCGACGGCGTCACCCGGGCATTCGGGCTGGATCAGGACCAGCCGACCGAGCTCCGGATCGATGATCAGGCGGTCCAGTGCGTCGCACGGTCCACCGGTCCACGTCAGGCGCAGGGTCGTGTCATCGTCGTTGGTCGCGACGAGCCGGTAGGGCTCCACCGTTGCGCCGTCACCGGGGCTGCCGGACTCGGCGGACCGAACCAGCCCACTGGGCGCGACTATCTCGACCCTGACGTCGTTGCCGGTCGCGTTGGCAAGGGCCACCAGGGCCAACCCGGGCGAGCCGGTGGCTACGGGGCTGGGCTCTGGCGTTGACACATCGGGTAGCGGCCCCGGGATCCGGGCGGTGGGTGACGAGGACGTCCCCGCACAGGCGACACAGGCGAGGACGAGCGCGCCAACCGCGATGGCGGCCCGGACGTCCTGGGGGGTGATCGTGCTCACGGTCGGTGCTCCCTGTGCGCCGGTCCGCCAGGTGGCGGGCAGCGGCCTGTCCGAGAGCCTGATCCCTGCTTCCCGGGCGCCTCATCGGAGCAGGCCCGCGATCGGGCGTTGGGGTTGTCCCTCCACCGGGCCGGGCCACCGCGCAGCGGGTTGCGGGCTCGTGGCAGGAAATCGGGGCTAGCCCGAACCCTCGAGGCTGGCCGGCCCCGATGCCCGTACGGCGTGCCACGACCAACCTTGGCGACGTGTTCCGACCAACCGGAGAAGCCCGAGGGAGCGTCCCATGCAGATGATTCGAAACCTGACGCGGCGCAAGCTGCGCACCGGCCTCACTGTGACCGGCATCACGATCGGCATCTGGGCCCTCGTGGTGTTCAGCTCGATGGCCAACAAGGTCGACGCGCTGGTCGGTGGCGGGAAGGAGTACTACGCGGGCAAGATCGTGGTCACGGTCGGCGGCTTCGGCGGCCTCGGTGGCCAGCCGCTGCCGTTGACTTCGGTCGACGAGGTCAGCTCGATCGAGGGCGTCGACGTGGTCGTGCCCGCAAGCACGCTGCTTGCTGCCCAGGTGGGTGCCGTCCAGTTCGGCCCGCCCGACCAGGTGTTCGCCGCGCCTGCGGGCGCGGACCAGGGTCGCGAGACGTTCAATCCCGGCGCTCGTGGCCGGGCGCCGCCTGACCACCGCCGACGAAGGGCGCGACGTGGCCGTGGTCGGAGCCTCGATCGCCGACAAGCGAGACCTGACGGTCGGCGACTCCATCACCGTCCACGACCGCCCGTTCGAGGTGGTCGGCATCCTCGAGTCCACGCTGACCACCCCGGACGTCACCATCTACGTGCCGTTCAGCACCGGTCAGCAGCTCGCGTACGAAGACCTGCCCCAGGTCCTGCGTGACAAGGTCCGGGCCGAGGACCTGGCGTCCGAGCTCATCGTCTATCCCGCGCCCGGGGCCGACGACCAGGCCATCGCGGACGCCATCGAGGCCCGCCTGCCCGACACGACCGCGCTCACGGGCACCGCCTACAGCGCATCGGTCAGCAGCTCGGTCTCGATCTTCAACGCGATCATCGTCGGCATCGGGCTCGTGAGCCTGATCGTCGGCGGCCTGTCGGTCATCAACACGATGGCGATGTCGGTCGCGGAGCGAACCCGGGAGATCGGCATCAAGCGGGCGATCGGCGCCAGCCGGCCGAGGATCATCCGCGAGCTGATGGTCGAGGCCGGTCTGATCGGCGCCGTCGGCGGGTTGCTGGGCGTCACGCTCGGCGCGCTCGTCGTGGTCCTGGTCAACGAGGTGATGCGTCCGTCGGGCACCGTCCTGTTCCAGATGACGCTCGGCACCGCCGCGTTCGCCTTCGCGTTCTCCACGATCCTGGGCGTGATCGCCGGGATCGTCCCCGCCTGGAGCGCCGCCCGGCTGGATCCGGTCAGCGCCCTCCGCTACGAGTAAGGAGCCCAGCCATGGCGATCCTCGAAGCACGCGATCTGCGCAAGACCTATCGGCTGTCGAAGACCAACCACGTGGCAGCCCTGCGTGGCGTGAACGTGGCCATCGACGAGGGCGAGATGGTCGCGATCATGGGCCCGTCCGGCTCCGGCAAGTCGACCCTGATGCACATCCTGGGTCTGCTCCACCAGCCGGATAGCAACGGGGTCGCGGATCCCCAGCTCACGTTCGATGGCCGGTCGATGACCGACCTCTCGGACCGGGATCGAACCCGGATCCGGGCCACCGAGATGGGGTTCGTGTTCCAGTCGTTCAACCTGATCCCCACGCTGAGCGCGGTCGAGAACGTGCTGCTCGCGGCCGACTACGCGGGCACCAGCCGTTCGGTGTCCCGTCCCGCCGCGCTGGAAGCGCTCGACCTGGTCGGCCTCGCCGACCGGGCGAAGCATCGCCCGTCGGAGCTGTCCGGCGGTGAGCAGCAGCGGGTGGCCATCGCGCGGGCGCTCGTCAACCGCCCGCGACTGGTGCTGGGCGACGAGCCCACGGGCAACCTCGACAGTCAGCGGACGAACGAGGTGCTGAGCCTCCTCCGACGGCTCAACCGCGAGGCGGATCGGACGTTCGTGATCGTGACCCACGATCCGCGCGTCGGCGAGGCCTGCGACCGGGTGATCCGGATGCAGGACGGCGTCGTCATCAGCGACGCCACCCAGGCGGCCGCCGCCGCCTGAACCCGGAGCTCGACGCCCCCGCCGCACCCGACCGGGTGCGGCGGGGGCACGTTGCGTCCCCCTCAGCGGGGCTGGCGTCTCAGTGGAGCTGGCGTCGCCAGCCGGCTGGAACGCGACCCGCCGGACCGGGCACCGGCTGATCGACGGGGTGGGCATCCGGCGGCGCCAGGGCCGGGCCCTCAAGGTAGTCGTTCTGCGCGTAGTCCCAGAACCAGTCCTCGCCAGGTTCGAAGGAGCGAACGATCGGGTGGCGGTTCTCGTTCGCATGCCGCAGCGCATGCTGTGAGGGGGAGCTGTCGCAGCAGCCGACGTGGCCGCAGGTGGCGCACCGGCGCAGGTGGAACCACCAGCCGCCCGACGCCTCGCACTCCACGCAGCCGGCGCCGCTGGGCGGCACGTCCGGATCGATCACCTTGTCGTCCGACATTCGGGAACCCCTTTCGTGGAGCATGAGGCGGGGCGCGTGCCCCGCGAGGCTGACCGAGAGCTCGTGTGACCGGGTGACCGGGCCCGCGATGTGCCGGCAGCACCCAGTGTCCATCAATCGGGCGCCGCCCGCGGCCGCCTCCCGAGGGACGCACCGAGGATCAGCTGTGGATCGCGTCGGCGTCGTGCGTGACCACGGGGATCCGGGCGCGCACCCGGGTGCCGCCGCCCGGTGGGCTGTCCAGCTCGAGCGAGCCGCCCACGGCGCCGACCCGGTCGCGCAGACCGAGCAGGCCGGTCCCGCCGTCCGGCACAGCACCGCCCGGGCCATCGTCGGCAACCTCCAGCACGAGCAGCCCGCTGGTGAGCTCGGCGCGGATCCGCACATGAGCGCCGGGCGCATGCTTGGCGGCGTTGGCGAGCGCCTCCGACACGAAGAAGTACGCGGCCGCCTCGACGTCCCCGTCCAGCCGTCGGTCGGGCGTCCGCTCGACCGTGACCTGGGCCGGTGAGCCGGCCGCCAGCGATGCGATCGCGCCAGCCAGCCCGGCCTCGGTGAGCACCGCCGGATGGATGCCCCGCGCCAGCTCGCGCAGCTCGGCCAGCGCGTCCCGGACCATCGCGCTCGCCTCGTCGAGGCTGGCGGCGAGCGTGGGGTCATCGGTGTCCCGATGACCGGTCCGCATCCGCCGGAGCGCCAGCGACAGCGCCACCAGGCGCTGCTGGGCACCGTCGTGGAGGTCGCGCTCCAGGCGGCGACGCTCGGCATCGCCGACATGGACGATCCGCGCGCGGGACGCCTGGACCTCCGCCAGCTGCGCCTCGATCTCCGCGTGGAGCTGCTCGTTCTCGACGGCGAGCCGCGCGGCCGCGATGACGGACGCGACCAGGCCCGGATCGTCGAGCAGGTGTGGATCGTGGACGATCGCGCCGATCGTGCCGCGGTCACTCACGAGCAGCGAGACGGCGCGGTCCGCCGTGCTCGCAGGCAGCGCAGTGGGCACGCCGTCCGCGGCCACGAACGTCCCGTCCTCGGGTGCCCACGACAGCAGCTCGAGGCTCGGATCGCCCAGCGCCTGGGCGAGCGCATCCCGCAGGTGTCGAGGCTGCGGCGTGGACCCCATCCGGATGACCAGATCCGCAACGGCGCCCCTGGCCATCCGCTCGCGCAGCAACGCGACGAGGAACCCGAGCGGCAGCCCGACGTAGACGATCGGCAGCCAGCTGATCGGCTGTGCCTCCGTGTCGCCCAGCCGGACGAGGATGTCGGGCAGGACCGACAGCAGCGAGAACAGGCCGCCGGCCAGCACGGGCAGCAGCGTCCGGCGCAGCGGACCCGAGGCCAGCACCGCGCGCCTGATCACGAGCGGGACGAGGATCACGGTCATCGCGATGCCAAACACTGACGACAGGTTCCCGACCTGCTCGGCCAGCTGCGAGCCGGTCGCGACGGCGAACGGGCTCGACGGACAGGGGCAGATGTCGGCCGGATCGATGGTCAGCAGCTGCACGAGTGCCAGCGCTGACGCCATCGCGCCGATGATCCCCACGGCGAACCGGTGAGGGGTTGATTCGAGCCGGCCCGACGGGAAGGCCAGCAGGAGCCAGGCGAACAGCACGCGGGCGATGGCCTGGGCCGCGAACGAGGCTGGCCCCAGCAGGGGCACCGGGGCGTACAGGAAGTCGCCGCCGAACCAGGCGAGCCCGATCCCGGTCAGCAGCGGTCCCGAGCGGTTGTATGGCCGGCGATGCCATGCGACCAGGCCAGCCAGCAGGAACGAGAAGCCCGAGGCGGCGTCGGTGACGATGCCGTCGAGGCCGACCCCGGCGTTGAGGAGCGCCAGCTCGGCCAGGAGGCCGACCGCGATCCCGGCCGGCAGCAGCAGGACCGGGACCCGCGGGCTCGCCCACCAGGCGACCGGCCTGGTCGTCGGTCCCCGGCCCGCCCCGTCGGTCACGGTGGCGACCCGGCGCCGGCGGCCCGGTCTCGGGCGGATGGGTCTGCGACGGGGCTGGTCATCGGCCGCTCCCCGTGCGACGATGCGCCAACCATGAGCGCCCAACCAGCGCCCGGCGCGCTGCGACTCGTGATCGCCGACGACTCCCTGCTCGTCCGCGAAGGGACCGCCCGCCTGCTCGGCGAGGCGGGGTTCGAGGTCGTCGGCCAGGCGGCCGACGCCGGCCAGCTGCTGGCATTGGTCGAGGCGGAGAGCCCCGATGTCGCGATCGTCGACATTCGAATGCCGCCCGGGTACAGCGACGAGGGCCTGCAGGCCGTGACGTCGATCCGGGATCGGTGGGGCGACACGATCGGCATCCTGGTCCTCTCACACCACGTCGAGGCGGCGTTCGCGCTGCGTCTGCTGCGCGAGGGCGCGCGCGGGACGGGCTACCTGCTCAAGGACCGCATGGCCGACCTCGAGGACTTCTCCGATGCGATCCGTCGGGTGGCCAGGGGCGGATCCGTGGTCGACCCGGCCGTCGTGTCCCGGCTGGTCGATCAGCCGCAGTCGCAGGACCGGCTTGCCGAGCTCACCGAGCGGGAGCGGGAGGTGCTGGGGCTGATGGCCGAGGGCCGCTCGAACCAGGCCATCGCCGACCGCCTGTTCGTCACGCCCAAGACCGTCGAGGCCCACATCGCCTCGATCTTCTCCAAGCTGGACCTGCTCCCGGCCCCGGACGACCACCGGCGCGTGCTGGCCGTGCTCGCCTACCTCGGCCTCGAGTCCGAGCCCGCGTAGCGGTCGCGACCCGGATGGCCCGGGCACGGGAGCTCCCGGTCCGTGCCTCATCCAGCAGGATCACCTGCGCCCGGCCCGGACCTGGTGATCGGGAGCAACGCCTCGATGGCCGCCGCCGAGAGGTCGTCCTTGCGCAGAAAGCCCGCAACCGGGCTGCCCGCGATCCGCGCTCCGTACGTGGCCGCATCGCGGCTCGAGATGAGCACGATCCCGGGGGCCGGCCGCCGGCTCGACAGCCGGGTGGCGATCTCGAAGCCGTCGAGGTCGGGCAGCCCGATGTCGAGGAGGACGACGTCCGGCTCGAGCGTTGCCGTCTCGTGCAGCGCCGAGCGGCCATCTTCCGCCTCGCCGATCACCCGCAGGCCCTCGGCCTCGAGCAACGCTCGCGCCTCGCGGCGGAACTCCTGGTGGTCGTCGACGATGAGCAGGGTGGTCACGTGGCGAGGGCCATGCTGCGGGTTGCCTGAGGTCATTGGTGCCCAGCCTGAGGCATCACGGACCGGTGCGCATTGGGGTCATCCCCGGATTCGTGGCGTGCCAGCCCTGCCTGGCGCCACCGGGATCAGGGATCGGCTCCAGCTCGATCGGGTCGGCCCGGGCCCCGCACCCGCGCGAGCACGGTCGCGGCCGGACCGTGACGGGGGTCAGGAGATGGCGCGACGACGCCGGTCATGGACGGCGTCGTGGAGCTCCGCGGTCGTCTGGCGCGACCCTCGGATCGAGGCTTGCCGGCCGTCCGATCCGGTGTGCGTCGCAGCAGCACCCGACGCGGCCCTTCGAACAGACCCACCGCGCCGTCGGGCGCCGGGCTCGTGGCCCACGAGGCCCGGGCCGGCGGGCTCGGGGCCCGGGGGCATGCCGGCGCCGTAGAGCGCGGCGAACACCTCCACCAGCTCCGGATCGAACTGGACGCCCGCCTGACGCCGTAGCTCCGCGAGGGCCGCCTCGTGGCTGATCGCCTCGCGATACGGACGACCTGAGATCATCGCCTCGTAGGCGTCCACGATGGACACGATCCGCGCGCCGATCGGGATCTCGGATCCGGACAGGCCGTGCGGGTAGCCGCGACCGTCATACCACTCGTGGTGGTGGAGAACGATGGTCGCGGCGTCTCGCAGGGCGCCCGCCTGCTCGAGCACGACCTGGCCGATCTTCGGGTGCTCGGTGACGACGCGCCATTCGGAGATGCCGAGCGCGGTCGGACGATCAAGGATCTCGTCCGCGATCGCGAGCTTGCCCAGGTCATGCAGGAGGCTCGCGGTACGGATGCGGTCGAGCTCGCCCTCGGGCAGGTCGATCGCGCGCGCCAGGGCCACCGATGTCTCGGCGATCATGGTCGACGGCCCACCGGCCCAGCCCGGGCGGTCGGCGAGCGTGCGGATCAGCGCCTCCCGGGCCGCCGCCATGGCCTCGCGACCGACGTTCATCGCGCGTGACCGGGCCTCGGAGCTGATCGGCGCGCGGCGGACGTTGCCATCGTCGCCGGTCTCCCGGAACACGTACACCTGGTTCCGGCCGAGCGCCTTGGCCGAGTACAGCGCCGCGTCGGCGTCCCGGACCAGGCGGTCAAGCGCAACCGCGTCCACCTGGCCCCCCGCGACGCCGGCGGACATCGTGACCGATGCCAGCTCACCTTCCGGCAGCCGGACCGAGCTGCTGCTCACGATCCGCCGCAGCTTCTCCGCGAGTGCCGCGGCCGCGTCGACGTCCGTCTCCGGCACCACGATCAGGAACTCCTCGCCGCCATACCGCCCGGCGAAGTCCACGTTCCGGACGCTCGATCCAAGCAGCTGCCCGACGTGTCGGAGCACGACGTCGCCGGCCACATGACCGTGGGCGTCGTTGAGGCGCTTGAAGTGATCGAGGTCGAGGATGATCACCGACAGCGGATGCCGGTAGCGTCCGGCGCGAGCCAGCTCGCCCGAAAGCCGCGCCATCACGGCCTGGCGGTTGGCGATCCCCGTGAGCGGGTCGACGGTGGCGAGCCGCCAGGTGTCGGCGACGCGATCCGCGAGGTCGCGGAATGCCTCGCGCAGCTGCGGGTCGGCGATCCTGCCGGCCTCGACGGCCAGGAGCTCGCCCTCGTCCCCGGCGCGCGCGAGACGGGTGGCCATCGAGGCAACGCGGTGGTTCTGGCGCCGAACGATGAACAGGGCGAACCCCGCCGTCCCGGCCAGCGCGCCGATGAGCAGGGCCGTCAGCAGGACGATTGCCGTGGCGATCCGAACGTCCACGTGACCTCACGATGCAAGCCCGGAGTGCCGTCCCCCGGGACCGCTTGCGGTGCTTGTGCTCAGCCTAGAGATGCGGACGGGCGATGCCATGACGCGATGGTCCCGAGGCGTGGACGCACCACGCCGCGTGGTGCCCGCAGGCACACCGAGGGGCCTATTCGCCGGTCGCCGAAAGTCCCGGTGCGGCGGTC
Source organism: uncultured Chloroflexia bacterium (assembly GCA_963806265.1). Taxonomy (GTDB): domain Bacteria; phylum Chloroflexota; class Limnocylindria; order Limnocylindrales; family CSP1-4; genus CAIXZV01. Next base: position 232,381 of record CAWDXT010000013.1, on the reverse strand, counting down.
AGGCGGCCCGGCGACCGCCGAGCCAGACACCCCGGATCCGCTCGCCGAGCGTCTCGAGCTGGTAGGGATCGCCCTCGACGGCAACGAGGTCCGCGAGCTTGCCCGGCTCGATCGTGCCCAGGTCCCGGTCCACGCCGAGGAGCTGCGCCGCGCTCCTGGTGGTGGCCTCCAGCACGGCAGCGGGCGACATGCCGACCCCGGCCATCAGCCCCAGCTCGCGGAGGTTGGCTCCGTGCGGCGTGACGCCGGAATCGGTGCCCATGGCGATCCGGACTCCCGCCTCCACCGCGCGTCGGACGGCAGCCCGGTGGGTCTCGATCACGCCGCGCGCCTTCTCGAGCACACCGGGCGAGAAGGTCACGCCGGCATCGGCCGCATCGAGCACGCCCAGCGGCGCGACCAGCGTCGGCACCAGCCACGTCCCGCGGCTGACCATCAGCTCGATTCCCTCGTCGTCGAGCAGGATCCCGTGCTCGATCGATCGGATCCCGGCGCGCACGGCGTTCTTGATGCCGTCGGCCGCCTGCGCGTGGGCCATCACGAACATGCCGGCTGCCGACGCCTCCTCGACCAGGACCTCGAGCTCTGCAGGCCGGAACTGCGCCTGCGATGGATCGTCACGCGGGGAGAGCACCCCGCCCGATGTCGCGACCTTGACCACGTTGGCGCCCATCCGGTGCAGCTCGCGAACCTTGCGCCGCATCTCGTCCGGCCCGTCGACGATCGCGGATGGCACACCGGGGTGGCCCGGGAGCACGGGAACCACGACGCCGGACGGCAGCCAGGCGTCGCCGTGACCGCCGGTCTGGCTGATCATCGTGAGACTGATCTGCATCCGGGGGCCGTCGATCAGGCCGTCGTCGAGCGCCTGTTGCATGCCGAGGTCGGCGCCGCCGGCGTCGCGCACCGAGGTGACTCCCGCGTCGAGCGTCAGGCGCAGGTTGCGAGCAGCTTCGTAGAAGCGGTAGGAGAAGGGCTGGTTCGCGCTTCGCCACGGGTCGAAGCGGGTCACGGTCAGGTGCACGTGACAGTCGAACAGGCCCGGCAGCAGCGTCCGACCGGCCATGTCCACCACCTGGTCGCCGTCGAGGCCGCTGCCGACGTCGACGATCCTCCCGTCCTCGACCGCGACGTCGGCCGGGCTCGGATCGGCGCCGGTCCCATCGAACACCTGGCCACCGCTGAACAGCGTGCGTGTCATGCCATCCTCCCATCCGTCCGGGGCCCGGCCTGGTCCAGGATCCGGGCTCGAGCGAGCTCCCGTGATCCGCCCGCCTCGAGGTTCCAGGCCCATCCGTCGTCCCACTCGTCGTCGGGCAGCCGCCACACCGCTCCCGCCAGCTCGTCACCCGGTGCCGCCGAGGCGAGGTACTCGATCCGAAGGCGGCGCGGCAGGGCAGCCACCATCGGTGCGCCGTCGGGAACCGCCAGCAACGCCTCCTCGAGATAGTCGATGTAGGCCGCGTTGTTGACGTGGCCCATCGGGTCCAGGTCCTGGGGCCGGACGACGCCCGGGTGCCGATGCGCCGTCGATGGCACGGGCGGGAGGGGCACCCGGCCCGGAACGAACGACCGCTCCGGAGCGGCGAAGCTGATCGAGAACTCGTCGGGCACGCGGGTCGGTCGTCCGCGGACGTCGATCGTCACCCAGTCGGTGTGGCCCCACATCGCGAGACGGCCATCGGGCAGCAGGGCCTCGGTTCGTCGTCGGGCCCACACCTTGCGGAAGCCGATCACCCGGGTGGTCACCGACAGGAGGCTGCCCAGCGGGATCGGCAGCTCGACCGACAGCTCGGCAGCCCTGACGACCCAGTTGATGCCCCGGCGGTCGTACCAGGCACGATCGAAGCCGAGCGACTCCGAGTGGATCCAGGCCGCATCCTGCGCGTAGCGGAGCAGCGCCGACGTCCGCACGATGGCGTCCGGCCCGCACTCGTCGAACCGTACCCGGTAGGGGACGGTCAGCTCGGCCGCCCGCGCGATGCCCGGCTCCCGGTCCGCCGTCACCGGGTGCCTCGTCCCGCCAGGCGATCGAGGCCTTCGAGCGCGATCAGCCGCAGGCCCTCGAGCGGGACCGGGCCCCGCTCGCGGACCAGGCGCACCTCGCACGAGCGACGCGCGTCGAACACCACCAGACCGGCCAGCAGCCGCACGCCCTCCTCGGCGGCACCGCGTCGGGCGTCGTCAAGCTGGTGCACGACGTCGGCCTTGATGCCCCGGGCACCCCACTTGCAGTCCCACGCCTCGGGCCGTCCGTCGTGCTCGACCGTGACGTCGTAGGGGTGGATCTCGGCCGGCCGGCCATCGAACAGGATCCGTCGCTCGCGGCGCACCGGACCCGTGCGAGCCTCGAGCAGGCGCTCGGCGAGCGACTCGACGATGGCGCCCCGGAACTGGCTCCTCGCCTGCTCGCCCCGGCCGGCGACCTCCAGCGACACGCCGAGGATCGCCTCGGACCGGTCTCTCTCCGATTCGCCGACGGGCGGGGCCGATGGCCCGAACAGGGTCGGGAACATCACCCGCCACGGGTCGGGCTCGGTGGTCATCCCGTTCATCACCGCGCGCGCCAGCACGCGCTGGGTCGTCGTGGCCTCGGCCAGCAGCGTCGCCGCGCGGGCCACGAGGGGTTCCGCCTGGATGTGTGCGTAGACGACCGCGCGGCCATCGGGACGCGCATCCGCGAACCGCATCAGGCCGGCTCTCCGAGAGCTGCCAGCGCTACCTGGGGCAGGGTTGACAGCCAGTCGATCGCGCGGTGCGGGTCGGTGATCCGCGCCACCTCCGCGACGAGCGCATCGATCGCCGCGCCGGCGCCCGGGGGAGCAGGCTCGTCGCCTCGTGCCTCCGCCACGGCGCGCAGTCGCGCACCCCATACGGTGCCCAGGTCAGCGACGTACTGGAGCTCGTCCTCGACAGGCGCTGCCGTGGCATCGAGGGCTGCAAGGCCGGCAAGCGCGCGCTCGATCAGCTGGGCAACGGTGGACTCCACCCGGCCAGCGTACGTCGGGCGAGCGTCGTCCGCTGGGCACGCAACGGCGTCGCCCCGTCCATTGCCCGGGCGGGTCAGGCGGAGCCGGTGCTCTCGTTGAAGACGGTGACCCGCGAGGCCGGCCGTCGCTCCAGCCGCGCACGACCTTCCGCGGCGAGCCGGACCAGCGACTGCCGGCCGTGCTCGTCCCAGCGGGTCGAGTACACGCGCAACGCCTTGCGCCGGATCTCGAACGCCTCCGCTCGACCACCGACGCGTTCGAGCCGTGCGACCACGTCCAGCACCTCTCGGTACAGGCTCGGCAGCAGCTCGGCCGGGATCTGGTCATCCATCGAGCAACAGCCTGCTCGCCGGGCCCATCGGCGGGTATGGGTGGGATGTCCCGAGCGCCGCTGCCCATCAGTCCGGGGGCGGTGCGCCGGCACACCACCGCCGACCGGGGCGACCGGGGAGCGGCCGGCACCACGAGCCGGCGCGGGACGGGACCCGGGCATCGACCCGTCAGTCGCCCGGGTGGCCTCCGCTGGCGATCCAGAACCCGGCCTGGAGACCACGCGCCGGTTCCCAGCGCGCGTCGACACGCTCGACGAGGGCCGCGGGTGGACCCTCCTCGAGACGTTCCAGGAGCTGCTCCAGGTCGTCTCGCGGCCCTTCCGCGATCACGCTGACGGTGCCGTTCCGCTCGTTCGAGACCGATCCATGGAGATCGAGCCGCATCGCCTCACGGAGCGCGAACGCCCGGTAGCCGACGCCCTGCACGCGACCCCGGATCTCGGCCACCAGCCGCGCGCGCTGTCGGCGCGCCTGCCCGCCCGGATCGTCCCCGGTCATCACGCCGCTCGCCTTGCCTGCGGCCACCGGAGCAGCGCCACGTCGAGCACCAGCTCGGGGCTGACGTTGGCATCCAGCAGCTCGCGAGCTCGCGCCAGGCGTACCAGCGATGCGTCGACCGCGCCCGGCTCCAATCGAGGGGCAACTGAGACGAGGTCCTCGAGCAGCGCCATGTCGCGTACCGAGCCGGATGCACCCCGAACGACGACGGCGAGGTCACGCGCGGTGTCGAGCCAGATGTCGAGGACCAGCCCGAGCGCTCGCCGCCGATCCGAGGCTGATGCCTTGCGGCCGGACCCGGACGCGGCCTCAGGCCCGGGCTCATCGCTGGCTGCCCGTGCCTCGCCGCCATCCGGTCCCCCGGCTTCGGGCGACTCGCCGCCTGCCGAGCCGCGCCGCCCACGCCGGCGGAGCAGCCGGTACCTCGTCCCGCGACCGGGCAAGCAATGCGGCGAGCGTCGAGCCTCGGGCCATCAGGTCGCGCCCGGCCCTGAGGCGCTCTCCCGCGCCCCGGTCGATGAGGTCCAGCACGGTCCGGGCTATCTCGCCGCGGAGCGCGACGGCCTCGGGCACGCTCGCGAAGGTGACGGCCAGCCCCGGCCGTCCGCCGGTGAGACGCGCCAGGCGCGCGGCGGTCGGGGGGTCGGCCAGACCGCGCTGCTCGAGCAGGTCCTCGATGTCGCGCGGCCCGACGGTGCCCAGCCGAACCCGCGCGCACCGGGAGCGCACCGTGGGCAGCAGCCGCTCCTCATCGTCCGCGACCAGGATCAGGGTCGTGTCCGATGGCGGCTCCTCGAGCGTCTTGAGCAGCGCGGACTGGGCGTCCTCGCTCATCCGGTGCGCATCACGGACGACGGCGACACGATGGCCGCCCTCGACCGGCATCAGCGCGAGCTCGCCGACGAGGTCGCGGACGCCCCGAGCCCGACCGGGGCCACCGATGCCAACCATGACGCCAGGGCCCTCGGGCTCCAGACCGTGCAGGTCCGGGTGATTGCCGTGGTCCGTCATGCGACAGCCACGGCACTCGCGGCACGGGCGGTCGTCGCCGGTGGCGCCGACGCACAGCAGCGCCGCCGCCAGGTCGCCTGCCAGCGACGCCTTCCCGACCGATGACGGCCCGGTCAGCAGGACGGCATGCGGCGGGTGGCCAGCAAGCATCGCGCGCACCGCCGCGACGGCCGCAGGCTGGCCGATGGTGCGGAACGTCGGCACGGGAATGCGCCCGCTCGAACGTCAGCCCTCGGCGGTGTCCTCGGCCGTGGCGGCCTTGGACGTCGTCCGGCGGGTGGTGCGGCGCTTGGGCTTGGCCTCGGCGTCGCCCGTGGCCGTCTCGGCCTTCCCGGCGTCGGCGGTGTCCTCGGCCGTGGCGGCCTTGGACGTCGTCCGGCGGGTGGTGCGGCGCTTGGGCTTGGCCTCGGCGTCGCCCGTGGCCGTCTCGGCCTTCCCGGCGTCGGCGGTGTCCTCGGCCGTGGCGGCCTTGGACGTCGTCCGGCGGGTGGTGCGGCGCTTGGGCTTGGCCTCGGCGTCGCCCGTGGCCGTCTCGGCCTTCCCGGCGTCGGCGGTGTCCTCGGCCGTGGCGGCCTTGGACGTCGTCCGGCGGGTGGTGCGGCGCTTGGGCTTGGCCTCGGCGTCGCCCGTGGCCGTCTCGGCCTTCCCGGCGTCGGCGGTGGACCCTCCGGCTGGCTGGCTCTGCGCCATCTGCGCGCGGAGCATCTCCTCGAGCTCGGGGGGGACCTCGCTCCACGGCTCGCCGCCCTCGGACCGAGGCGGACGGTCGGGACGCGACGACCTGGGCGCGGCGGATCGGCCGCTCCCGCCCCGGGCGGGCTCCGCATAGCGACCGCTGCTGCCGCGGCCACCACCGTATCGCTCCCGCTCGATCGCCGCGTTGTACGCGCCGCGAGACCCGCGGCCGCCACGACCACCGCGTCGCTGTCCGCGCCGCTGCTCGGCGATCAGGTACTCGGGGATCTCCGGCTCCTCGAGGTCCTCCTCGTCGTCGGGCAGCGGCGGGAGGTCCGCCGACGACGGGCGAGCGGTCGATGTCCCGAGCTGTCGGTCCCAGACGGAGCCGAACGGCGTCGGGCGCGGGGTCCGGACGCCCGAATTCCGCGCCGAAGTCGTCGAACGGGGTCGGCAGCTCGCCGGACCGACCACGACGACCGGTCTCACGTGGCGCGGCCTCCGACGGAGCGTGCTCCGCAGCGGCATCGGGCGCGGCGGCCGCGGCGGCCTCGTCGCCCTCGCTCTCGCTCTCGCCCTCGGCGGTGTCCCTGCGGCCACGACCGCGGCCGCGACCACCGCGGCGGCGACGACGACGGCGGCCATCCCCCTCGCTCTCCCCGGCCGTCTCCGCTGCCTCGCCCTCGGCGCTCGTGGCACCCTCGGCGGCTGCGATCGCCGCCTCCTCGTCCTCCGGCTCGCTGGTCGGAGACTCGTCGGCGGTCCTGGCGGCCCTGGACAGCTTTTCGCCGGGCAGGGCAACCAGCGCGCCGCCCGCGGCAGCGCCCGCGCCGCCCGCGGCAGCGCCGGAGGCGGCCGCGGTTCCCCGCGAGCGCACGGTTCGCGTGGTCGAGGTCGTTGCCGCCTCGTCGCGATCCGAGCGGGTGCGTCCACGTCCACGTCCCCGTCCGCGCCCGGTGCCCTCGGACTGCTTCTCGGGGACCTCCGTCATCGACAGGTCCTCCTCGTCGCCGGCCACGCGGCGGCCCGAACGGGTCGATCCCTTGTCCACCTTGGCGATCTGTGTGATGTCGGTGAACAGGTCGGCCACGTCCATGAGATCCGAGGACGTGTTGCCGCGGAAGCTGATCACCTCGACGCGAACGCCCATCTCCTGCACGGCGCGGATCGCCGAGGCGAAGTCCCCATCACCTGACACGACCACCGCGATGTCGAGGTTCCGGGCCGTCTTCATCATGTCGACGACCAGCTCGATGTCGAGGTTGGCCTTGACCTTGCCGTCGCCGTACTTGCGAATGTCCTTGCTCACCACCTTGTAGCTGTGGCGAGCGAGGAACTGGTGGAAGTTGCGCTGGTTCTCGTTGTCCGGGTCGAGCCCGGTGTAGGCGTACGCCCGCACGAAGTCGCGTCCGGCGGTGGCCGACTTCAGCAGCGTGACGTAGTCGATGTCCACGCCGGCCGCCTTGGCCGCGTAGAAGATGTTCGCCACGTCCACGAAGACGGCGACGTTCTTGCCCACGTTGACTCCTAATGTGGTTGGACGGGCGCGGGTCCCCCGGCCGTCCGGGTGCGCTAGATGCGGCGAGCGGTCGAGCCGGCCGCCGCGACGGGTCGCCGGAGCGTGGGCCCGGCGGGGGAGAACCCGGCGCGCTCGAGGCGCGCGTGGCTCTCGGGATCGGTCGGCGCCGCCACCTCGACGGTGGAGCAGCCCTTGTTGCCGGCCGACCGCAGGAGCTCATCGATCAGCGCCTCGGTGACGCGGTCGGCATCGTGATCTGCGGCGACCAGGATGAAGTCGATGGTGCCGATGTAGCCGCCGGCCGTGACCGAGGGTCGCAGCACGAGCAACGCGCTGCCGGCGAGCTCCCGGCGGGATTCGGCGATCAGCACGCTGGCGTTGGGAAGGTTGACCAGCTGGCGCAACAGATCGGCAGCGTCGAGCGCGCCACGGCCGGGTTCGCCGATGGCGTCCCAGCCGAGCGCGGCAAGCCGGCTGATGTCGGTGATGCGCGCGGGCCTGACCTGATACTCCACGCGGTTAGCAGATCCTCGTCGATTGCACGATCGTGCAGCCGGACCTGGTGCCGACACGGTCGGCGGGCGGTCCGCGCCACGGCCGCGGTTTGAGGGTTTCGGGAGGCGAGCGACCTGACGCTCGAACAGCCGTCCCGAGGTGTTTCGGAAGCGCGGTATGGGTGCACTACCTTGCATCCCCGCTTCCGGTGCCTATGATACGGCATCGCTCCGCGGTGTTCCGCCGCGGATCGCTTGGGTCCTCGCCCCGTGCCTCCGTCACCGCCGCGCCGAGCCAGCTCGGCCACCCAGGGACGTTGGCATGGCCGTGAAGCTTGGGTGGCTTCCCGGAACGTGCGAGGAGAATGGAGGAGGCGTCCATGAAGGTACGCGCGTTCGGCGCATTGGCACTGGCGGCCGTCGTCGTCGCCGCGGCCGGCTGCAGCAACTCAGGTTCCAGCCCGGGCACCAACGGCAACTCGGGCGGCAAGACGGTGAAGATCGGCGTTGACCTCCCGCTCTCCGGCGGCGAGGCTCCCAACGGCGAGCCGACCCTCAACGGGATCAAGCTGGCCGTCAAGCAGGCCAACGACAACGGCGGCGTCAACGGCTACAACATCGATCTCAGCGTCCAGGACGATGCCGTCAACGGCGTCCACGACCCCCAGCAGGGCGCGAAGAACGTGACCGCCCTGGCGGCGGACGCGAGCGTCATCGGCATGGTCGGGCCGTACAACTCGAACGTCGGCATCGCCGAGGTTCCGGTGACCAACGAGGCCGGCCTGCTGCAGTGCAGCCCGGCCAACACCAACCCGGGCATCACCAAGCCCGACTTCGGCGCCCTCGACGTTCGCAAGGCGTACCCGGACCGCATCAACTACGTCCGCGTCGCCACCACCGACGACATCCAGGGCCCGGCCGGCGCCCAGTACGCGTACAACGACCTTGGCGCGCGCAACGCCCTGATCGTTGACGACACCGAGACCTTCGGCAAGGGCGTCGCCGATCAGTTCGAGAAGGAGTTCGTCAAGCTTGGCGGCACCATCGCCGACCACGTCGGCCTGCCAGGCTCCACCACCGACTACACGCCGGCCCTGACCGCGGCAGCGGCCAAGAACCCCGACGTCGTCTACTTCGGCGGCGTGACCACGACCGGCGGCGGCGTGCTGCGCAAGCAGATGGCCCAGGCCAACATGGGCAGCCTCCCGTACGTCGGCCCCGACGGCATCGTCGACGGCTCCGGCTCGACGGACGGCTCGTTCATCAACATCGCCGGTGATGCAGCCGCCAACTCGTACGGCACCATCGCCGCCATCCACGACATCCCCGATCCGACCGCGTTCAGCGACGCCTACAAGGCGGCGTACAACAAGGATCCGGGTGCCTACAGCGCGCCGGCCTACGCCTGCACGCAGATCATCCTCGACGCGCTCAAGAACGTGACGGCGACCGACGACATGGCGGCCCTCCGCGAGGCGGTCCGCGCGTACGTCACCGGCGGCAACACGTTCGACACCGTTCTCGGCACCGTCGGCTTCGACGAGAACGGCGACACCACCCAGCACATCATCTCGTTCTACGCGACCGACATGACGGCCGCCGACGGCAAGGGTGACTGGGTGTTCAAGAAGCAGCAGGACTTCGGCAACTAGCCGAACCTCGACGAAGGCCGGGGAGGGCTCACCTCCCCGGCCTTCCGGCACGCACCCGGGTCCCGCGGAACGAACGCCTGGAGGAGCCCCAGCGAGCGATGGACCTAGCAGTCTTCACCCAGCAGGTCGTCAATGCCCTGACCCTGGGGTCGATCTACGCGCTGATCGCGCTCGGCTACACGATGGTCTACGGGATCATCGAGCTGATCAACTTCGCCCACGGCGACGTGTTCATGGTCGGCGCGTTCGTGTCGCTGTGGATCCTCACCGTGCCGCTGGGCGTCACCGGGCCGAACGACAACTGGATCGCGGTGGGCGCGATCCTGCTGCCGGTGCTGCTGATCACGATGGTGTTCATGGGCGTGGTCGGGATCACGATCGAGCGATTCGCCTACCGGCCGTTGCGGTCGGCGCCGCGGCTGGCGCCCCTGATCACCGCGATCGGCGTGTCGTTCATCCTCCAGAACATCATCCAGATCCTGTTCGGGCCGTCGCCGCGGAACTACCCGCAGCTCATCAGCTTTGACAACCGGATCGACATCTTCGGCGCCCAGGTGCGCTACCTGTCGATCATCATCATGGTGCTCACCGTCCTGCTGATCGTCGGGCTGCAGCTGTTCATCAACCGCACCTCGCTCGGCCGTGCGATGCGGTCCACCGCACAGGACCGCGAGGCCGCGGCGCTGATGGGCGTGGACATCAACCGCACGATCGCGGCAACCTTCTTCATCGGCTCGGCGCTGGCGGGCGCGGCGGGCATGGTGCACGGGCTGTACTTCGGCAGCATCATCTTCAACCTCGGCTTCTTCGCCGGTCTCAAGGCGTTCACGGCCGCCGTCCTGGGCGGCATCGGCAACACCACCGGCGCCGCGCTCGGCGGCTACCTGATCGGCTTCGTTGAGGTTGGCGCTGCGGCCCTCGGCTACGCGCGCTGGTCGGAGGCGCTGATCTTTGCCGTGCTGGTGATCGTGCTGGTGTTCCGCCCGACCGGCCTCCTCGGCCAGCAGCTGGGAGAGCGAGCATGAGCGGCATGGCATCCGCCTCTCGCGACCGCCGCGGCTGGGTCCCCGAGGGCGTCAGCCTGTTCGCCGGACGGCACCGCTCGATCTCGATCATCGTCGGCATGGCGCTGGTGACGACGCTGTTGCCGCTGATCGTCCTGATGCCGCCGTTCAGCAGCTTCAGCAACCAGCAGGTCTGGGTCGACGGGTTCGCGATCTCGGGCGTGTTCGTGCTGCTCGCCCTGGGTCTCAACATCGTGGTCGGACTGGCCGGCCTGCTCGACCTGGGGTACGCGGCGTTCTATGCGATCGGCGCCTATGCCTACGCGTATGGCGCCTCGCCGTTCAGCGGCCTGCACATCCCGTTCTGGCCGATGCTGTTCGTGGGTGCCATGGTCGCCGCCGTGTTCGGCGTGCTGCTCGGCGCACCGACGCTGCGCCTCCGCGGCGACTATCTGGCGATCGTGACCCTCGGCTTCGGCGAGATCGTGCCGATCGTGTTCAAGAACAGCGACACGTACACCAACGGCACCAACGGCATCGGCGGCGTCTACAAGCCCGAGATCTTCGGCTTCGTGTTCCCGCTGACCGACCCGTGGCCGTTCTACCTCACGATGGCGGTGATCGTGACCCTGGTCATGATCTTCGTCTACCGGCTCCAGGACTCGCGCCTCGGCCGCGCCTGGCAGGCGATCCGCGAGGATGAGCTGGCGGCCGACAGCAACGGCATCAACACCGTGACCACGAAGCTGCTCGCGTTCGCGCTGGGTGCCTCGACGGCCGGGTTCGCGGGCGTGTTCACGGCGGCCAAGCTGACCCTGGTCAGCCCCGACCAGTTCCTGTTCACGGTGTCGTTCACGGTCCTCGCGATGGTCGTCCTGGGCGGCATGGGCAACATCTGGGGCGTCGCCGTCGGCGCGTTCGTGCTGTACACGATCCAGAGCGTCCTGCTCAAGCAGCTGAACCAGTTCTTCGCCACGATCAACGCGCCGATCCTGCAGAACATCGACTTCGTGCAGTACCAGTTCCTGCTCTACGGCCTGGCCCTGGTCCTGATGATGCTCGTCAGACCCGAGGGCCTGTTCCCAAGTGGCAGACGCCGGCAGGAGCTCCATGAGACCGAGTTCGAGATGGCCGGTGAGGGAGGCACCGACACCGAGACTCCCGAGGGCCTGTCATCGTGACCACCGTCGAGAACCCCACCGCCGTCCTCCACGCACAGCAGGTCACGATGCGCTTCGGCGGTCTGGTTGCCGTCAACCACGTCGATCTCGAGATCCCGGCCGGCTCGATCATCAGCCTGATCGGGCCCAACGGCGCGGGCAAGACCACGATGTTCAACGTGATCGCAGGCATCCTCGAGCCGACCTCCGGATCGGTCGAGCTGGGCGGTCGCCGGATGGTGGCACCCGCGGCGCGCTCGTACCTGGAACCCGTCATCTGGGTCGGTCCGGCCGCGGTCCTGGGCATCCTCGGGTTCATCGCGGTCCAGATCGCGCAGTCGGAGGCGGTGCTGGCCATCGCCATGCTCGCGACGGTCGGCCTCCTGGTCACGACCCTGCTGGCGGCGGTGATCCGGCCACGCTGGTACTACCGACTGCTCGACCGGTTCGGCATCTTCCGCTCGGCGCGCCCGAGCGACATGGTCCACGCGGGCATCGGACGCACGTTCCAGAACATCCGCCTGTTCCAGAACATGACCGCGATCGAGAACGTGCTGGTGGGGATGCACATCAACCTCCGCAGCACACCGGTCGACGCGTTCTTCAGCACCCCGCGCCAGCGGCGCGAGGAGGCGAGCGCCCGCGTGGAGGCGCGCCGGCTGCTCGAGGTCGTCGGCCTGGCCGGTCGCGACGACGAGGTTGCGCGCAACCTGCCCTATGGCGACCAGCGTCGCCTGGAGGTCGCCCGTGCGCTGGCCAGCAAGCCGGCGCTGCTGCTGCTCGACGAGCCGACCGCCGGCATGAACCCGCGCGAGACCGCGGAGCTGACCGAGCTGATCGACCGACTGCGCCGCGATCTCGGCCTGGCGGTCCTGCTCATCGAGCATGACATGCGCGTGGTCATGGGCATCAGCGATCGGATCACGGTCCTCGATCACGGTGAGCGGATCGCCGAGGGCACGCCCGCGGAGGTCCGGTCCAACCCGAGGGTCATCGAGGCCTACCTGGGGTCGCCGGCGGCATGAGCGAGCAGACGACGGCCACCGCGACGAACGAGGCGATGCTGACCCTCGACGGCGTCAACACCTACTACGGCCACATCCACGCGCTGTCCGGCATCTCGATGTCGGTGCAGCAGGGCGAGATCGTGACCCTCATCGGGGCCAACGGGGCAGGCAAGACGACCACCCTCAAGACGATCAGCGGCCTGCTGCATCCGAAGGCCGGCACCGTGACCTTCGAGGGCACCGACATCTCGCGCACGGCAGCCCACCTGCTGGTCCGGAAGGGGATCGGCCACGCCCCCGAGGGCCGGCGCATCTTCTCGCGGCTGACCGTGCTCGAGAACCTCCAGATGGGCGGCTATACGCGGAAGCCTGCCGAGATCAAGGACGATCTCGAGCGGGTCATGTCCCTGTTCCCGCTGCTCCGCGAGCGGGTCGCCCAGAAGGGCGGGACGCTGTCGGGTGGCGAGCAGCAGATGCTCGCGATCGGTCGCGCGCTCATGTCCCGGCCGCGCGTGCTGCTGCTCGACGAGCCGTCGCTTGGGCTGGCACCGATCCTCGTACAGCAGATCTTCTCGATCATCCGCGAGATCAACGCCCAGGGCACGACCATCCTGCTGGTCGAGCAGAACGCGTTGCAGGCGCTTGCCGTCGCGCATCGCGGGTACGTGCTCCAGACGGGCCGGGTCGTGCTCACCGGCAGCTCCAGCGAGCTCAGCTCCAACGAGATGGTCCGCAAGGCGTACCTCGGGGAGGACTAGTCCGTCCCGGTGGTGCGCCGTGGATGACAACCGGCAGGCAGCCCACGAGGAGGCGCCGCGGCCGATCCGGACAGGCGACGATCCTCGTCGCCTGCAGGTCGTGATCGTCGTCCTGGTCGCCGTGATCGTGGTGCTGATCGTTCGGCCCTGGGGCGAGGGCGGCACGCCACCCATCGCGAGGCCTGGTCCCACCTCCGCCGGAAGCCCTGGCGGCCCGATCAGCCCAGGCGCTGCGACCCCGGTTGGCGAGCCCTCCACCATGCCGCCGTCGCCGACGGCGTCCCCGGTGGCCCGCCAGGTCAGCTGCGGGTCGCCCGATGGCTGGCGGGCGACGACCGTCCAGCAGTGGCCGGATCGCGTGCTGCCCGTGCGGTCCTGGATCGCGATCGACCCGGTCGGGGCCACGGGACCCACCGATCCGGCGATCCCGCTCGCCCCGGTCGCGGCGAGCGTCGTGACGGCGATCGGCTACTGCGCGCCGACTCGAGGCCCGGCTCCAGCCACCGGCCGGCTCCACTGCGACGCTGTGGACCCTGACCGCGACCGCGCCCCTGCGGCTGACCCCGCCCGGCGTGGATCCCGTGAGCCTGTTCCGCCAGGGTGTCCTGTGGCGGCCCGCGCCGGAGCTGGCGGACGTGCCGCGCGACGGCAGCCCTGCGGCCTGGCCACCCGGGCAGCTACGTGATCGAGATCGCGGATCCGGGTCGCACGTTCGACCGGTGGCTGGGGCTGGAGATCCTCGACCTCGGGCAGCGAGCCGGTCCAGCGCCCAGCCAGCCACCGCGGCCCAGCCCGGCACCCGACCCCGGGCGCGACACCGGGCATCAGCTCGCGGGCCGGTGACTCGAGAACGATGTCGTACGCCGCCCGCGCCAGGATGATCGTCCCGACCACCGAGATCCAGTAGCCGTAGGCACGGTTGGGGAAACAGCCCGTCCGGGCGCGTCGAGGGCGTGGATGTTGGGGATCCACAGGACGACGCCGACCAGCGCGACCACCGCCAGCAGCGCGAACACCATCGGATGGTCGATGCCGATCGGCCGCTCGCCGGCCGCATATGGGAGCGTGACCAGGGCGAGGGTCGCGAGCGCGGCGACGAACGTCAGCATGCCGGTCCCGTCGAACGCGCGATAGACCAGCTCGGGCAGACCACCATTGCCGCCCAGCACGTACCACGGCAGCAGGCAGCCGACGAGGATCACGATCGCGCCCAGCGCCGCCAGCCGCCGGCCGCTGCTGAGCGAGCGCCGATGCATCAGTCGGCCGCGCCGTACACCTCGGGACGCAGCACGCCCACGAAGCGAAGGTTGCGGTACTGCTCGCCGTAGTCGAGGCCGTAGCCGACCACGAACTGATCCGGGATCTCGAAGCCGACATAGTCGACGGGGATGTCCACCAGGCGGCGTGCTGGCTTGTCGAGCAGGGTGCAGATGCGGAGCGAGGCCGGGTTCTTGCCGCGCAGGTAGCGCAGCAGGTAGTTGAGCGTGAGGCCGGTGTCGATGATGTCCTCGACCAGCAGCACGTCCTCGCCGGCGATGCTGGCCGACAGGTCCTTCATGATCCGGACCAGGCCCGACGACTCGGTGGTCGAACCCCCGTATGAGCTGACCTCCATCAGGTCGATCCGCAGCGGCAGCGAGATCTCCCGCATCAGATCGGCCATGAACGGCAACGAGCCCTTGAGCACGCTCACCAGCGTGATGGTGCCTCCGGCGTAGTCGGCGGAGATCCGCTGGCCGAGCTCGCGCACCTTGGCGGCGATGTCGTCCTCGGTCAGCAGGATGTCGCCGATGTCGGCCTCTAGATCAGCAGAGCGGGTCATGGATGGGTTGGCGATGCCTCCTGGTCAGGCTGCGGGCGATGGGTCGATGATGGCGCCTCGGCGTCGGGCGCGCATGTGGTCTCGCGGGTCAGGAGCCGTCCGGCGACTCCAGGGACGTCGCGGCCCCTTCGACGGCCGTCACCGTCGCGGGGTGGCGTCGGCGCCCACGGCGGCGGCCGCGCGGCGGCGACGGGGCCGGAACGACCGGCTGGTCGTCGGTGGTCCCCGGCGGGTCCGGCGAGCTTGGCGCGGGAGCCTCGACGGGGTCGGGCCGTGGCTCGTTTGCCCGCGGGGGCGTCGCCTGGCCGCTGGTCCCGGTCAGCTCGTCGATCAGCGCCATCCGGCCGAACTTGAGCATCAGCATCCGGAAGTCGCGCGCGTAGAACAGCTTGATCCGGATGTCGGGGTAGAGCTCGCGCAGGCGGCGAAGCTTGCGGTTCTTCTTGCGCACGAGCTTCTGCCGGAGCGTCGTCAGCTCGATGTAGAGGTCAAGGTCCGGGAGGTAGAAGTCGGGCGAGAAGCTCTCGACGACCTCGCCGTCGAGGTTCCAGCCGATGGGGTAGGTGTCGGGCTCGTACGACCAACGCACGTCGTAGAAGTCGAGGATCCGCGCCAGCTCCGCCTCGCTGGCATGGGCGAACGACGCTCGCGTCCGCGTCGTGCTCACCGGTCGGGCCCGCCGCCGATGCCATCGGCTGCCCCGCGAACCAGCGATCGCAGATCACCGCTCCAGGTGTCGAGGAGCTGATGCATGGCAGCGACATCGTCCCAGGTCATGGCCGGCCGGCCTGCGCGCCGGGCGTCGGCGACCGGATCCATCTCGGGGTGAACGGCGGTGTCCAGCACGGCCGGCTCGCCCGTACCCTCGGGATGGGTGACGAGCGCCATCGTGCGGCTCGCGCAGCGCGGACAGCGGAGCTCGACGAACGCCAGATCACCGCGATCGGCGAGGACGTCGATCCGGTCGCCGGGGATGGCCGTTCCGCACGACGTGCAGCCGGCCCCGGCGAGGCGCGCCCGGAGTCCGCGATGGTCCATCAGCGGTCAGTCTAGCGAAGCTCGGCCGACCCGGCTGCCGGGCCGTCGGATCGTTCGGCCGATACTCCCATGGGGTATCATGCCGGCATGGCGACAACCGGGACCTCGAGACGCTCATCGCGCGATGCCGAACCGGCCACGTTCCGGCACAGCTACAGCAAGGACAAGGCGCAGCTCGTCCGGCGGTTGAGCCGGATCGAGGGGCAGGTGCGTGGCATCGCTCGCATGATCGAGCGCGAGGAGTACTGCATCGACATCCTCCAGCAGACGGCGGCCCTGCGAGCGGCCGTCGACGCGGTCTCGGTGCTGGTCCTCGAGGACCACGTCCAGGGCTGCGTGCGGACGGCGGCCGAGCGCGGTGAGGCTGATCGCTACGTCGAGGAGGTCGTCGACGTGGTGCGCCGGACGCTCGGACGACCGGTCCGCTCGTCCGCACGGTCCGCGGAGACGCGCCCCGGCTGACGGGCCACACGGACGACCGTTGACGGGTCGATGGGCCTGGCAACGGGACCCGGAGGCTGATCCCGGTGCCCGGTTATCCACAAACGGTGCCGGTTGACGCCCAGTTCGTGGATAAGGGTCTTGACCCTGTCCGCCGTGGCGCCTAACGTCCGCACTCCGCACGCGGCACGTGCGCAACGGGGAACGCCGCTCGGACATGGGGCACGGGGAGACCCGGGCCGGAACCGACCGGGCGGCGCGAGACCGGGATCTGACGCCGGCCGCAGCGAACGATCACGCCGGGAGCGGCTCCCGGACGGACCGGTGCGCAACCCACAGGAGGGCGCCCTGGACCGGCCGAGAGATCCGCTCCCGACGCGCGTTCGGGACCTTGCCCCGCTGCCCCCGGGGTTTGCGCGGATCGTCGATGACGGTCTCGAGGCCCTGGAGCTGCGGCTGGGCGCGTCGCAGCGGGCTGCCATCGACGCGCACGTCCGGCTGCTGCTCGCGTGGACGGCCTCGATCAACCTGACCGCGATCCGCGACCCCGGCGAGGTTGCGCGGCTGCACGTGCTCGACAGCCTGGCAGCCATCCCGCTGCTCCGGGACCGGGGTGTCGCGAGGCTGCTCGACATCGGCTCGGGAGGCGGCTTCCCGGGTCTGCCGCTGGCGACCGCGCTGCCCGCCGAGCGAGCGTTGCTCGTCGACTCGGTGGGCAAGAAGGTGCGCTTCCTCGAGACCGCGATCCGGGCCACGGGCCTCGAGGGACGCGTGGAGGCCGCCCAGGCACGCAGCGAGGCGCTGGCCCGCGACGACGCTCACCGCGGCTCGTGGCCGGTGGTCACGGCGCGCGCCGTCGCCGGCCTGGCCGACCTGATCGAGCTGGCGCTGCCGCTGGTTGCCCCGAACGGGATCCTCGTTGCGTGGAAGCGTGAGCCCCTGGGCCCGGAGCTCGACGCTGCGGGCCCGGCCCTTGATGCCCTTCGTGCGGGGCCGGTCGACGTGCTGCCCGCCGGCGTCCCGGGGCTCGAGACACATCGGCTGGTGGTGGTGCAGCGCGGCGGAGCGATCGACGCCCGATACCCACGCGACCCCGGAGAGCGTCGGCGGCGACCGCTGACGGCCGGTCTCGACTAGCCGATTCGTGCGTGGAATGGCGCCTCGGCGCCATCCGGCTGCGCTACCCTCGCAGCGTGCGGATCGGCGTCCTGTCGGACATCCACGCCAACCTCCCGGCACTCGAAGCCGTCCTGGCGGCGATGCCGTCGGTGGACGCTATCTGGCAGCTGGGCGACATCGTTGGCTATGGACCGAACCCGAACGAGGTCGTGGCTCGCCTCCGCGAGGCCGGGGCCACGGGCGTTCGTGGGAACCACGACGCAGCCGCGCTGGGTGAGCTCGATACCGCAGACTTCAATGCCGATGCCCGACGCGCGATCGAATGGACACGGTCGGTGATCACGGACGACACGCAGGCCTGGCTCCGCTCGCTGCCCGAGCGAGCCGAGCTGGAGGGGTTCACGCTCGTCCACGGCAGCCCACGCGATCCGACCTGGGAGTACGTGACCTCGACGCCGGTCGCCCGGGCCGGGATCGAGGCGATGGCCACGGCCTGCGGCCTCCATGGCCACACCCACGTGCCGATCGCGTTCCTGCTCGAGGACGGCCGGCTGGACGCGATTGGCCCGGGCGACGGATCGACGCTCACGATCGACGGGCGGCGCGTCCTGGCGAACCCGGGTAGCGTCGGCCAGCCGCGCGACGGGATCCCCACGTCGTGCTGGCTGGTTCTCGACACGGATGCGGCCGCCATCACCTGGCACCGGACTGCCTATGAGGTCGAGTCGGTGCAGCGAGCCATGCTCGAGGCCGGCCTCCCCGCGCGCCTCGTCGAGCGGCTGTCATATGGCCAGTAGCCGGGGCGGTACCTGATGGCGGGGCGTCGCCCGATCACCGGTCGCAAGCCGGGCGATCGGCGGGTCCGGGTCGAGCGCCACCACGCACCGTTCTTCCGGTACACGGGACCGGGGCAGCTGACCGCCAAGGCGGCCGCCAGCGCTCCCACCACGAGCATGGGCCGGCTGACCGCCCGTGTGAAGCAGGTCCTCATCGGGCGGCCGCTGGCGAACGAGGAGGAGATCGGCGAGCGGCTGTCCAAGAAGAAGGCGCTCGCGATCTTCAGCTCCGACGCCATCTCCTCGTCCGCGTACGCCACCGAGGAGATCATCCTCGCGTTCGGGATCGCAGGCGTGACCGCCGCTGCCTTCGTCTACTCGATCGAGGTCAGCATCGCCATTGCCGTCCTGCTCGGCGTGGTGGCGTTCAGCTACCGCCAGGTGTGCATCGCCTACCCCAACGGCGGTGGCTCCTACTCGGTGTCCAAGGCCAACTTCGGCCGCCTGGCGTCGCTCATCGCTGCCTCGGCCCTGCTCATCGACTACACGCTCACGGTCGCCGTCTCGACCTCGTCCGCCGTGGAGCAGATCGGGTCCGCCGTCCCGGCGCTCGACCCGTGGCGGGTGGAGATCGGCGTGGTCGCGATCGGGCTCATCACGCTGGGCAACCTGCGCGGCATCCGCGAGGCCGGGAACATCTTCGCCATCCCCACCTACCTGTTCCTGGGCAGCGCATTCCTGATGATCGCGATCGGGGTGTTCAGGATCATGTTCCAGGGCGACACGGGCCCGCCGCCGACGCCCGAGGTCACCGCAGCCCTCCAGCAGACGACCGAGACCGTCACCATCCTGGTCCTGCTGCGCGCCTTTGCCTCTGGTGCGGTCGCCCTCACCGGCACCGAGGCGATCGCCACGGGCGTTCCTGCGTTCAAGCCGCCCGAGCCCAAGAACGCCGCCGCGACCCTGATGGCGATGGCCATCATTCTGGCCACGCTGTTCATCGGGATCACGTTCCTGGCCACCAACTTCCACATCCTGCCCATCGAGAACCCAAGGACCACCGTCATCGCCCAGATCGCCCGGCACGTGTACGGCGACAACGTGGGCTTCTACCTGTTCCAGGGGTTCACCGCGCTGCTGCTGTTCCTTGCCGCCAACACCTCGTTCGCCGCCTTCCCGCGGCTGGCCGCCGTGCTGGCCGAGGATGGCTTCGTGCCCCGCCAGTTCGCATTCCGCGGCGACCGGCTCGCCTACTCGACCGGGATCCTGCTGCTGGGCGGGGTGGCTGCGCTGGTCGTGGTCGGGGGCGGCGGATCGACCCACGCCCTGATCCCCTTGTACGCGATCGGGGTGTTCATCGACTTCACGATCTCCCAGAGCGGCATGGTCCGTCACTGGCTCGCGACCCGCCCGCAGGGCTGGCGCTACCGGCTCTCGGTCAACGCCTTCGGCGCCGTGCTGACGTTCGTGATCCTGTGCGTCGTCGTCTACATCAAGTTCGAAGCGGGTGCCTGGTTCGTGATCGTGCTGATCCCCATCCTGGTCAGCGCGATGCTGTTCATCCGGCGCCAGTACGACGGGCAGGCGAGGGAGCTCGCCGTGCGGCCCGACCTCGTGTTCGACAGGCCGCATCGCTCGCAACGGGTCGTGATCCCCGTCAACGGCCTCAATCGATCCGTCGTCCAGGCCGTGATGTTCGGCCGGCCGCTGGCGAGCGATCCGTCGCTGCTCCAGGCGGTGTTCGTGACCACCGAGGCGGCCGAGGGTGATGCGCTGCGTGAACGCTGGGAGCGGCAGCTGCCGGGCGTCCCGCTGGTCATCGTCGAGTCCCCGTATCGAGCCCTGGTCGGTCCGCTGATCACCTATCTCGACGTGCTCGATCGCGCCTGGCCACCGGACCGCGAGGCCCCGGTCACGATCGTGGTCCTGCCCGAGTACGTGGCGCGCCACTGGTGGGACCGGCTGCTCTACAACCAGGCCGCGAAGCGACTCAAGACCGCCCTGGTGGGTCGCGAGCACACGGTCATCGCGGATGTCCCGTACCGCGGGTCGGAGCAGGTGCACCCGTAGCCCCCGGGCGGCTCGGGCATCGGATCTGGACGACCCCGGCACCCCTCCCGACGGCTCGCGGACCGGTGGTATCTTGGCGCGGCGTGACGACCGCTCGGAGCGTGGCCCACACAGCGCCCGTGGTCGTCCATGACGCGGGAGGCGCCTGACATCTTGGCCGACAGCCCGGCTCCACAGTTCCGGCGCGCGGTGATCGCGCTCTCCGGCGTCCGCACCGACCGCCCGATCGTGGCCCTGGCTGCCGATCTCGCGCGTGCCTCGAAGGCGGAGCTGATCGGGGTCCACGTGGTGGAGATCGACTGGACGCTCCCGCTCGACGCCGACGTCGCCGGGAGCTCGGAGGATGCGCAGCGCGTGCTGGACATCGCGGAGGCGACGGCCGAGGCCGGCGGGCACTCGCTCGAGCCGGTCCTGCTCCAGGCCCGTGACGTCGGGGCCGCGATCGTCGACGAGGCGTCCGAGCGTGACGCCGACCTGATCATCACCGGCCTGCCGTTCCGTCGCCGGTTCGGTGGCGAGTTTGCGATCGGCAGCACGATCCCATACATCCTGAGAAACGCCCCGTGCGCCGTGTGGGTCGTCCGCGAGGCGATGCCCGAGGAGCAAGCATGAAGGTCGTGATCGTGGGCTGTGGCCGCGTGGGCGCGGGCCTCGCCGACGAGCTGGACCGCGCCGGCTGGCACGTCCTGATCATCGACATCACCTCGACCGCGTTCGACCGGTTGCCGGCGACGTTCGGCGGCCACGCCCGGCGCGGCGACGGCACCGACGAGGACACGCTGCGCCAGGCCGGGGCGGAGGGTGCCGACCTGTTCCTGGCCCTGACCGAGGGCGACAACCGGAACGTCATGGCCGCCCAGCTCGGCCTGGAGTCGCTTGGCGCCCGGCGATGCGTGGCCAAGATCAACGACCCGGTCCGCGCAGAGGCGTATGCCCACCTCGGGATCGCCTCCCTGTGCCGGACCAACCTGATGCTGACGTCCGTGCTCGAGTTCGTCGGCCAGGCATTGCCGGAGCTGCCGGGCATCTACGCACCGGCGGGCGGGCACCCGCATCCGGGTCCGGTCGACGAGGAGGCCGAGGCCTCGATCGGGGATGAGAACGTGGCAGCGATCCCGGGCCAGCCGAGCGTGCCCGCTGACCTGCCCACGGCGAGCGACGTTCCGGAGGCCTGATCGATGTTCGTCATGGCGGTCGGTGGGGGCAAGGTGGGCTACTACCTGACCAAGGAGCTGATCGAGTCGGGCCACGAGGTCGTGCTGCTCGAGAAGGACCGCGCGCGCGCGGAGCAGATCGCCGGCGAGATCGGTTCCGTGGTCATCCCGCACGACGGTTGCGAGGGCAAGTATCTCCGCGAGGCGGGGGCGAACCGCGCCGACATCGTGGCCGCGGTCACGGGCGACGATGAGGACAACCTCGTCATCTGCCAGATGGCAAAGCACCATTTCGACGTGCCGCGGACGATCGCACGCGTCAACAACCCCAAGAACGAGAGCCTGTTCCGGCACCTGGGCGTCGACGAGATCATCAGCCCCACCCGGATGATCCTGGGCTCGATCGAGCAGGACATCCCGATGCACGAGCTGCTGCACCTGGCGGCCCTGGGTGTCGGCGAGCTCGAGATCATCGAGGCCCATCTCCAGCACGGCTCACCCGCGATCGGGAAGCTCGCGCTCGACGTCTCGGTCCCCAGCGGCTGCTCGCTGTTCGGCCTCATCCGCGAGGGAGCGCCCCGCGTGCTGAACTCCGACACCGTGCTCGCGGAGGGCGACAAGGTCATCGCGATCGGCCGCCCCGACTGCGAGGCGGAGCTCCGGGAGCAGCTGATCGGGAACCCGGTCGAGGAGCCAACCGAGGCCTGAGCGGGCTGCCCGCCGGGCCAGGAGCCTTCGCGCGCATCGGGGCGTCTCGGCCAGGATCCACCCCGCTCATCCGCCGATCCGCCTCATCGCCGCTGCCCGGCGCGCGGTCGCGCGATGCGCCGTCCCGGTTCAGGCGCCCAACAATGACGACAGCGTCATGCCCGGACCTTAAGACAACGTTGCGGTTAGTTATCTTGACAATGCCGTTGTCATGGTTCTAGCATGCGCCATGCCCGGGTCGAAGGACGATCGCGGGACTGACATACCACCGAACCGCCGGCAGGTCGCCGGCCGGGATTCGGCAGGAGGTACGACTGATGACGCTGGTGCGCCGCCCGTCGCCCTTCAGCGAGCTGATGACGCTTCGCCAGGCGATGGATCGTCTGTTTGATGACACCGTGTTCCGGCCGGTCAACGGCTATGGCACCGATGTCTCACGCCTACCCCTCGATGTCCGGTCCACCCCGGATGCGCTGCTGGTCGAGGCCGAGCTCCCGGGCATGCGGCCCGAGGACGTCGAGATCACCGTCGAGAACGGCACCCTGACCATCCGCGCCGAGGATCGCCTCGAGCGCAGCACCGAGGAAGGTGACTGGCTGGTTCGCGAGATCTCGCATGGAACCGTGATGCGCACGGTGACCCTGCCGACGGGTCTCGAGGCCGACAGGGCCGAGGCGACGTTCGAGCATGGCGTGCTCCGCCTGCGGATCCCCAAGGCCGAGCAGGTCAAGCCGCGCCAGATCCAGATCCGACCGGTCACGGCCGGTGAGGCGAAGCCCGCAGGCGAGCCTGCGGAGGCCTGACGATGGCGGCTGCGCGCCGGCCCGACCGGGACCCCACCCAACCCGTCTATGTGATCAGCGTCGCTGCGACGCTCGTCTCGGCACACCCGAGGACGTTGCGCATCTACGAGGACGAGGGTCTCGTGTGCCCGGCGCGCACGCCAACCAACATCCGGCTGTACTCGGAGGAGGACATCCGACGCATCCTGTGGATCAGGCACCTGACCCGGGATCGCGGGGTCAACCTCGCCGGGGTGCGGACGTTGTTCGAGCTTGAGGAGCGACTCGGAACGAGGATCCTGGAGGCGCTGTACGACGAGGGGACCCGCGGCCAGGATGACTCGGACGGACGGCGGCACGGCGCGACCGGGCGCGAGCAGGCGGGCGACGATGCCTGACCCGACCCATGACCATGACCCGACCGCTCATGAAGCAGAACCAAAGCCGTCGGCGCGTCCCGGCGTCCGACACCCCAAGGAGAACCTGATGACCAAGAACCCCAGGGAGGAGCAGGAGCGCCAGCCCGCGGCCGGAGGCCCGCGGGAGCTGCCGCTCGTCGCGCTCCGGGAGACGGTGATCTTCCCGGAGATGATCGTGCCCCTCCAGGTGGGACGCGAGAAGAGCGTCGCCGCGCTCAACGCCGCCGTCGAGGGCGGTGGGCCGATCGCGCTCGTCACCCAGCGGCAGCCCGAGCAGGAGGAGATCAACGACATCTCCGAGCTGCACGAGGTGGGCACGCTGGCCAAGATCGCCCAGGTCGTCCAGCTGCAGGACGGCACGGTCCGGGCCATCATCCAGGGCCAGACGCGGATCCGCGTGCTGGACTTCGCGCGCACCACGCCGCACCTCGCGGTCCACGTCGAGGAGCTGTCCGACCAGGCGCCGACCGGCGTCGAGGTCCAGGCCCTGATGCGCAGCGTCCAGGCGCAGATGGAGCAGTACGTCGCCAACGGCGCTCCGGTCCCGCCCGAGGCTGCCGTCGCCGCGCGCAACATCACCGAGCCCGGGCTGCTGGCCGACATGGTCGCGTACAGCCCCGACATGACCACCGACCAGCGCCAGGAGCTGCTCGAGACGATCGACGTCGAGCAACGGCTCAAGCTGGTGTCCGCGTTCCTCGCCCGCCAGATCGAGATCCTCGAGCTCAAGGGGAAGATCCAGAACGAGGTCAAGTCCGAGATGGACAAGACCCAGCGGGAGTACATCCTCCGCGAGCAGCTGAAGGCGATCCAGCGCGAGCTGGGCGAGGACGACCCGCAGCAGGCCGAGATCAACGAGCTGCGCGAGAAGGTCGAGCAGTCAGGCATGCCGGAGGAGGTCCGAAGCCCGCGCGATCAAGGAGATCGACCGGATGAGCCGGATCCCGTCCGCCTCGCCCGAGGTCGGCGTGATCCGGACCTATGTCGACTGGCTCGTGTCGCTGCCCTGGAACGAGTCCACCGATGACCGCCTCGACATCAAGGAGGCGGCGCAGATCCTGGAGGAGGACCACTACGGCCTGGACAAGGTCAAGGAGCGCATCCTCGAGTACCTCGCGGTGCGCAGCCTGGCCGAGACCATCCGCAGCCCGATCCTGCTGTTCGTGGGTCCACCCGGCGTGGGCAAGACCAGCCTGGGCAAGAGCATCGCCAAGGCCATGGGCCGCAAGTTCACGCGCATGAGCCTGGGCGGCATTCACGACGAGGCCGAGATCCGTGGCCATCGGCGCACCTACATCGGAGCGCTGCCCGGCCGGATCATCCAGAGCATCAAGACGGCGGGCACCAACAACCCCGTGTTCATGCTCGACGAGGTCGACAAGATCGGCATGGACTTCCGGGGCGACCCGTCGTCCGCGTTGCTCGAGGTCCTGGATCCGGAGCAGAACTTCAGCTTCCAGGACAACTACCTGGAGGTCCCGTTCGACCTCCGCAAGGTGCTGTTCATCGCGACCGCGAACCTGCTCGACCCGATCCCGCCCGCGCTCCGCGACCGGATGGAGGTCATCCAGCTGCCGGGCTACACGCAGCAGGAGAAGGCCGAGATCGCGCGCCGCTTCCTGGTGCCCAAGCAGATGGAGAACCACGGCCTGACGGCCAAGCGGGTGGAGATCACCGACGAGGTCCTGGTGGCGCTCGTCCAGGCCTACACCAAGGAGGCCGGCGTCCGGAACCTCGAGCGCGAGCTGGCCAACATCATGCGCAAGGTGGCGCGGCAGGTGGCCGAGGGTCGCAAGCGCAAGACCGTGGTCGACATGAAGCGTCTCGAGTCGTACCTCGGGCCGCCGCGGTTCGAGTACGGCGAGCTCGAGGCCGAGGATCAGACCGGCAGCGCGACCGGGCTCGTGGTCACCGAGGTTGGTGGCGACGTGGTCGCGGTCGAGGTCACCCGGATGGAGGGCAAGGAGGAGTTCATCCTCACCGGCCAGCTGGGCGACGTCATGCGCGAGTCCGCGCGAGCGGCGCTGTCCTGGATCCGGACCCACGCCCGGGAGCTGGGCATCGAGCGCGAGGTGTTCGAGAAGAACACGCTCCATATCCACGTGCCCGCCGGAGCCATCCCCAAGGACGGACCGTCGGCCGGCGTGACGATGGCCACCGCGATGGTGTCGGCGCTGACCGGGATCCCGGTCCGCAAGGACGTGGCGATGACGGGCGAGATCACGCTCCGCGGCCGCGTGCTGCCGATCGGTGGCCTCAAGAGCAAGATCCTCGCCGCGCACCTCGCGGGCGCCGGGATCGTGATCCTGCCGCGCAAGAACGAGAAGGACCTGCAGGACATCCCCGAGGATGTCCGCAAGCAGCTCAAGCTCGTCCCCGTGGACACCATGGACCAGGTGCTCGAGGCGGCGCTCCGGCGCCGCCCAAGGCCCTGGCCGCCGGCCCGACCACGGTCATCGAGCCGGCGGCGATCGCTCGCGGCCCGAGGCGGAATCGAAGGTCCGACGCACCTCGTTCCCACCGTCCGATCAGCCGCCGGTCATCGTGCAGGGCCCCGGCGACCACGAGAGCGCTGACCGCGCCAGTCGCCGGCGGGCTCGAGTCCCGGGGCCGGCGACGGGCTGACCATGTGTCGCGCGCGACGGCCCCGCAACCCGGCGCGATCCATCGTGATCGGCCCCGGGCGATCGGCGACGATCGCCCGGCTTCGGGCTGCCCGGCGGAGGGCATGACCCGTGGAGTACCGCGACTACTACAAGATCCTGGGCGTGCCCCGTACGGCCACCCAGGCCGAGATCAAGAAGGCGTTCCGCAAGCTCGCGCGTGAGCACCACCCGGACCGCAACCCGGGCGACGAGTCGGCCGAGAAGCGGTTCAAGGACGTCAACGAGGCGCACGCCGTGCTGTCGGATCCGGAGAAGCGCAAGCAGTACGACCTGCTGGGCGCCAACTGGGACCAGTTCCAGCGGTCGGGCGGGGCCCAGGGCGGCGGCGATCCGTTCGGGCCCGGCGGGCCGTTCGCGGGCTTCGACTTCGCATCCGCGGGTGGCGGTCGGGGCCAGGCCGGCAACGTCCGCTACGAGTTTCGTACCAGCGGCGGCGGCGAGGGGTTCTCCGACTTCTTCCGTATGTTCTTCTCGGGCGCCGCGGCCGGCGCATCGGCGGGCGCGGGCGGCCGCGCGGGTCGTTCGCGCGCCGGGGCCGGTCAGGCGAACGGAAACCCGTCGCTGGAGGACATCCTGGCCGGCATGGGCTTCGATGCAGCCGCCGCGGGAGGGCGGGCGACGACGCGGTCCTCGGCGCAGCCGCCGCAGCCACGCGCCACGCTCGAGGCTCCCACCGAGCTCACGCTCGAGGAGGCGTTCCACGGCACCACGCGCGTGGTCGAGGTCGAGGGCAAGCGCTACGAGGTGACCATCCCCCGCGGCGTCGACACCGGGAGCCGCGTGCGGCTGTCGGGCAAGGGCCCTGGCGGGCGCGACGTCGTGGTCGTGATCAGGATGCAGCCCCATGCCGTCTACACGCGTCGCGGTGCCGACCTGGAGCGTGAGCTCCCGGTGACGCTGCGCGAGGCGCTGCTCGGTGGCGAGGTTCGTGTCGCAACCCTCAAGGGCAACATCCTGCTGACCATCCCGGCCGGCACCCAGAGCGGCCGGACGTTCCGGCTCACGGGCCGGGGCATGCCACGTATGAAGGGCGGCGAGCCCGGCGACCTGTACGTCAAGGTCAAGGTGGTGCTACCCGCCTCGCTCGACGACAAGGCCAGGAACGCCGCGACCAGGTTCCTCGACCTCGTCGACCAGCCCGACCCCCGGGCGACCAGCTGATCCACCCGCTCGACCCGATCTCGCGATCCCGCCGACGCCACGCACGAGATACCCGACATGCAGCTTGATCGTTTCACCGAAAAGGCCCAGGAGGCCGTCCTCGCCGCCCAGCAGCTCGCCGAGCGGCTCCAGAGCCCCGTGCTCGATGCCGAGCACCTGCTCGCCGCGCTGGTCGAGCCCGACGACGGTGTCCCCGCCGAGACGCTCCGACGCCTGGGCGTGGACCTGGCCGCGTTCCGTGGCGAGGTCGCCGGAGACCTGGCCAAGCGCGCGCGGATCCAGGGCGGCCAGCTGTCGCTCGATCCGCGTGCCAGGAAGATCGTCGAGCGCGCGCAGGACGAGGCGCGCCGGCTGGGCGACGAGTACGTCTCGACCGAGCACCTGCTGCTGGCCGTGGCGGAGTCGGGGGGCGAGGGGCAGCAGCGGCTCGAGCAGCACGGCGCGGGCCGCGAGGCCATCCTGGGCGCGCTCCAGACCGTGCGCGGTGGCCAGCGGGTCACGAGCCCGAACCCCGAGACCACCTACCAGGCGCTCGAGAAGTACGGGCGCGACCTGACCACCGAGGCCCGGGCGGGCACGCTCGACCCGGTCGTGGGTCGCGACGAGGAGATCCGGCGCGTGATCCAGGTTCTCAGCCGCCGGACCAAGAACAACCCGGTGCTGATCGGCGAGCCCGGCGTGGGCAAGACCGCGATCGTCGAGGGGCTGGCGCAGCGGATCGTCCGCGGGGATGTGCCAGAGACGCTCAAGGACAAGCGTGTGATCGCGCTCGACCTGGGCGCGCTGATCGCCGGCGCCAAGTTCCGCGGCGAGTTCGAGGAGCGCCTCAAGGCCGTGCTCAAGGAGATCAAGGAGTCCGAGGGCCGGATCGTCCTGTTCATCGACGAGCTCCACACCGTCGTCGGCGCCGGGGCGGCCGAGGGCGCGATGGACGCGTCCAACCTGCTCAAGCCGATGCTGGCGCGCGGCGAGCTGCACACGATCGGCGCCACCACCCTCGACGAGTACCGCAAGCACATCGAGAAGGACGCGGCCCTCGAGCGGCGCTTCCAGCCGGTCGTCGTGGACCAGCCGACGGTCGAGGAGACGATCTCGATCCTGCGCGGCCTGCGCGACCGCTACGAGGTCCATCACGGCGTCCGGATCACGGACTCCGCGCTGGTCGCCGCCGCCACGCTGTCCAACCGCTACATCACCGAGCGCTTCCTGCCCGACAAGGCCATCGACCTCGTGGACGAGGCCGCCTCCCGGCTTCGGATGGAGATCGACTCGATGCCGGTCGAGCTGGACGAGCTCGAGCGGCGCCGGGTGCAGCTCGAGATCGAGCGCGAGGCCCTGCGCAAGGAGACCGACGACGCGTCGAAGGCGCGCCTCGAGGCGCTCGAGAAGGAGCTGGCCGAGATCGCCGAGGAGGGCGGCGCGATGAAGCAGCGCTGGGAGGCCGAGAAGACGGCCATCGCCGCGCTGCGCGCCACCAAGTCGGAGCAGGAGCAGCTCCAGGTCCGGATCGAGCAGGCGGAGCGCGAGGCGGACTACGGCCGCGCCGCCGAGCTCAAGTACGGTCAGGCCCGCGAGCTCGCCGACCGGCTGACCGAGCAGGAGGCGGCCATCGCCGCCCTCCAGGGACCCGGGCGCCCTGCTCAAGGAGGAGGTCACGGCCGACGACATCGCCGGCATCGTGGCCTCCTGGACCGGGATCCCGGTCACCCGCCTGATGGAAGGCGAGCTCGAGAAGCTGGTGCACATGGAAGACCGCCTCCACGAGCGGGTGATCGGCCAGGAGGAGGCGATCTCCGCCGTCTCCGATGCCGTGCGTCGCGCTCGCGCCGGCCTCAAGGACCCGCGCCGACCGATCGGCTCGTTCCTGTTCCTCGGCCCCACCGGGGTGGGCAAGACCGAGCTCGCCCGGGCGCTGGCCGCGTTCCTGTTCGACGACGAGCAGGCGATGGTCCGCATCGACATGAGCGAGTACATGGAGAAGTTCGCGGTGTCGCGGCTGGTCGGCGCACCGCCCGGCTACGTGGGCTACGAGGAGGGCGGCCAGCTGACCGAGGCCGTCCGGCGCCGCCCGTACCAGGTGATCCTGCTGGACGAGATCGAGAAGGCGCACCCGGACGTGTTCAACGTCCTGCTCCAGGTGCTCGACGACGGCCGGCTGACCGATTCGCCAGGGGCGAACGGTCGACTTCAAGAACACGGTCGTGATCATGACCAGCAACGTCGGCTCGCAGCAGATCCAGGCGTTCGCCGGCCGGCCGGACGGCGACGCCTACGAGGCGCATGAAGCGCCAGGTCACCGAGCCAGCTGCGGGATGCCTTCCGGCCCGAGTTCCTCAACCGGATCGACGAGGTCATCGTGTTCCACGCCCTGACCGACGCGGAGCTGACCGCCATCGCGGACCTCCAGCTGGCCGATCTCCAGCGCCGGATCGCCGAGCACCGATCTGACCCTGGAGCTCACGCCTGCCGCCCGGCAGCTGATCGTGCGCGAGGGAACCGATCCCGCGTTCGGCGCTCGGCCGCTCAAGCGGACGATCCAGCGCCTGGTCGAGAACCCGTTCGCCCGGGCGCTGCTGGCGGGCTCGTTCAAGCCGGGCGACCGCGTCGCCGCCGACGCGGACCCCGTGTCGGGCACGCTCGTCTTCTCGACCGAGACGTCGACCGTGGTCACCGATGCCGCGGACCGCCGCGATGCACGCCGGGCGCGCCCGAGCCGCGAGGGCGGCCGCGGCCGGGTGCCGGCGGCGCAAGCGGCGGCTCCGCGTTCGACCTGCCGTCGCTCGACGAGCCGAAGAAGCGCGACGACGGCGACGAGCTCGTCAACTAGGCGCGGGCCGGACGCGCGCGATGCGGTTCGACGCGGCCGTCCGACGCCTCGAGACGCTGCCCGAGTCCTGCCCGAGCGGCCCGCCGGAGCTGATGCCGGTCGCTCGTCGACACCGGCGAGCCGCGCGTCCGCCCGCCGTGGGACGCGGCGGCCGCGGCGTCGTCGCGGCCGGCCGCGGTGCTGGTGCTGCTGTACCCGGACGCCGACGGGCTCGACCCGCATCCTGCTCACCGAGCGAGCCGATCGCGGCGGGCATCATTCCGGCGAGGTGTCGTTCCCGGGCGGCCGGTCGGAGCCGGATGACGTCGATGCCGCCGCGACGGCGCTGCGCGAGGCAACACGAGGAGGTCGGGCTCGATGTCGCCGCCGCGGGGGTGCGCGTGCTGGGCGAGCTGCCGGTGCACTGGATCCCGGTCAGCAACTTCGCGGTGACGCCGGTGATCGCCGTCGCCGGGCGGCGTCCCGTGCTGGTCGCCGCAGCCGAGCGAGGTGGCCGCGATCCTCGAGCCCGACGTGTCATCGTTCCTGCCCGGGTCGCCGCTCGAGATCGTCGAGCGCGACATCCGCGGCGTCCGCGTGCGCTACGCCGCCTACCCGATCGAGGGCCTGGCCGTCTGGGGCATGACCGCGCGCGTCCTCGGGCGGCCTCGGGGCGTGGCTCGGCCCGGGACTGATCGCCGGGGTCGCGCCGTGCTGCGTCGGCTCGACCGGCGCGCGGTCGCAGCCTGTCACGGCGCCGCCCGAACGGGCCCCGTCAGCGGGGCTCGCCTTCCTCGGCCGCCGGGTCGTCCAGCTCCGGGTCGATCGGGCCGCGGCGCCAGCTGCCCTCGCCCCGCTCGACCGGATCGGCATCCCGGCCCGGCCGCGATCCCCTCGAGCACCGGCGGCGGGCGCGACCCGGCGCGCGAACAGCTCCACCACGATCGCCCGCATCGGCGTGCCGTCCGTCCACGCCGCGTGGATGACGTCCGGCGGCCAGACTGCCGCCTCGCCCGCCTGGACGCGCGTCCGCTCCTCGCCGACGCCAACCCAGCCGCCGCCCTCGATGACCAGGAAGCAGGTCCAGTTCGGGTTCGAGTGGGGCGTGATCCGGGCGTGGCGGTCGAAGGCCAGCTCCGCGATGACGCCGAGCTGGCCGCCCTCGATGACCTGGGCCTCGATGCCCCTGGTCCCGGGTGGCCCGTCCGGGCGGCGATGGCCGACCCCGAACCGCCGCAGCTCGACCGGCATCGGGGTGCCGCCCTCAGCGCCGCCGGCGGCGCCGGGACGGAGCGAGACCGGATCGTGGACTCGGGTCGCGTGTAGCGCTGGCGCGAGAAGTAGCGCTGCTTGGCCAGCTGCCGCTCGTACACCTTGAACTCCGGCGGGAAGCGGATGAACCGGATCCAGACCATCGCCCCGAGGCCGATCACGATCGTCGACAGCACGATGATCCAGTCGAAGCTGAACACGAAGTACACGAGCATCAGACCGAACGTGACGATGCCCGTCCACAGCAGCCACTCGTACATCTGGAGGTACACGGCGTGGCGGTGGAGCTGCCGGGTGCGGACGTTGTAGACGACCACGGTGGCGATCAGCCCCAGCACCGACGCGACCAGCAGCGGGCAGCCACAGGTCCGGGAAGTTGAGCTGGTTGAACGGCTTGAACAGGTATTCCCAGGGCGGGCCAGAGGGTCACGTTGCCGCCTCCGTGGTCGTGGGCGTCGAGGGCGCGAGCCGTGGGCGCGCCCGAGCGGTCGTCGCCCGAGTATGCCACGGGCCCACGATATACTCGGCGCCTGATCGAGCCCGTCCGGGCCTGCCGGCTCGACCCGTCCCGGACCCGGATCGAACGCCGCCGGGCCCGAACGTCGGAGGGAGGTACCGCGCAGGTGCGAGCCCTGCTGTCGGTCGCCAACCGCGACGGCATCTCGCGCCTTTGCCCGCGAGCTCCAGCAGCTCGACGTCGAGCTGTATGCGACCGACGGGCACGCGCGAGCACCTCGCCTCGGACGGGATCGAGGTCGCCCCGGTCTCGGACCTGACGTCGGTCCCGCCGCTCGTCGGCGGGCAGGTCAAGACGTTCCACCCGGCCGTCTACGCCGGCATCCTGGCCCGCCGCGACCGCGAGGAGCAGCTGGCCGAGCTCGCCGAGCATGGGATCGGGCTCATCGACCTGGTCGTGGTCAACGTCAAGCCGTTCGCGCCCGAGGTCGGCCGCAGCCACATCGGGATCGACGAGGCGATCGAGATGATCGACGTCGGCGGCGCCGCCCTGCTCGGCGCGGCGGCCCGCAACGCCGCCGGCGTCGCCGCGGTCGTGCGATCCCGCGCACTACCCGACGGTGCTCGCCGAGCTGCGCGTCGATGGGCCAGGTCGTCGGTCGAGCTCCGCTACCACCTCGCCGCGGACGCGTTCGGGGTCGTGGCCGCCTACCACGCGGAGATCGCCGCCTACCTCAACCAGATCTCCGGCACGGCGTTCCCGAAGCGGCTCGCGGTGGTCCTCGAGAAGGTCGCGGACCTGCGGCTACGGCGAGAACCCGCACCAGCGCGCCGCCTTCTACCGCGAGACCACCCATCGGTCGGGCTCGCTCGCCGACGCGACGCAGCTCCAGGGCGATCAGCCGACGTTCAACAACCTGCTCGACCTCGACGCCGCCTACCGGATCGCCGCGCGACTACACGGCGCCGACGGTGGCCATCGCCAAGCACACCGATCCGGTCGGCCTGGCGTCCGACGACGAGCTCGTGGAGGCCTACCGCCAGGCGCTCGAGACCGACCCGGTCGCCTCGTTCGGCGGCATCGTGGGCGTCAACCGCGAGCTCGACGGCGCGACCGCCCGCGAGATCGCGGCCAACTCCTACGAGGCCGTCGATCGCCCCCGGCTACAGCGAGGCGGCGCTCGGCCTGCTCGCGGCCAAGCCCGGCCTCGAGCTGCTCGCGGTGCCCGCGTCCCCGACCGACGGGATGCGCGACTACGGCATCGCCAACCTCGACTTCAAGCGCGTCGGCGGCGGGCTGCTCGTCGAGACGCTCGACGCCGTGGACCTCGATCGCAGCCAGCTCCAGGTCGTCACGCGCCGCCGCCCGACGCTTGAGGAGCTGACCGACCTGCTGTTCGCCTGGCGCGCCGTCCGCCACGTCCGGTCGAACGCGATCGTCCTCGCCCGGAACGGCGCGACCGTCGGCATCGGCGCGGCGCAGGCCAGCCGCCAGGTCTCGGTCGAGATCGCGCTCCGCCGGGCCGGCGATCGCGCCCGGCTCGCGGTCATGGCCAGCGACGCCTACTTCCCGTTCCCGGACGGGATCCAGATCGCCGCCCAGGCCGGCGTCACCGCGATCATCCAGCCGGGTGGCTCGATCCGCGACGAGATGGCGATCGAGGTCGCGGATCGGCACCACCTCGCGATGGTCTTCACCGGCCGACGCCACTTCCGCCACTGAGCCTGCTGCCGCCGGCCGCGGTGCGCCACCGCCGGTGCCGGATGCCCGTCGCCGTCGGCCCGCATCACCGGATCGACGCCGAGACGGAGGCCGCCATGGAAAAGCTCCTCGCGCTCGAGATGGTCCGCGTCACCGAGGCCGCCGCCGTCGCCTCGGCGCGCTTCATGGGCCGGGGCGACCGGGACGAGGCCGACCACGCGGCGACCGAGGCGATGCGGCCGACGATGGACGAGATCGAGCTCGCGGGCACGATCGTCATCGGCGAGGGCGAGCGGGACGAGGCGCCGATGCTCTACATCGGCGAGCAGGTCGGCCTCGCGCGGCGAGGGCGCGATGGCGCGCCGGGTCGACATCGCCGTCGACCCGCTGGAGGGCACCAACCTCGTCGCCACGGGCGGCGCCGAGCGCGATCACCGTCCTGGCCGCGTCCGAGACGCGGCGGCCTCATCCACGCGCCCGACACGTACCTCGAGAAGCTGGCGTCGGGCCCGTCGCGGCCGGCCACGTCGACATCACGCCAGCCGCCCGCCGAGAACATCCGACCGGATCGCCGAGGCCCTGCGCCGCAAGCCGTCGGACATCACCGTCATCATCCTCGACCGGCCGCGGCACGAGCAGCTCATCGCCGAGGTCCGCGCGACCGGCGCCCGGATCAAGCTCATCTCCGACGGCGACGTCTCGGCCGCGATCTCGTGCGCCGTCCAGGGCACGGGCGTCCATGCCGTGATGGGCATCGGCGGCGCGCCCGAAGGCGTGCATCACGGCGGCGGCGCTGCGCTGCCTGGGCGGCGAGATCCAGGCTCGCTTCCGGTTCCGCAACGACGAGGACCGGGAGCGGGCCGAGACGATGCTGGGCCACGCGCGACGAGGACCGCGTCTACCGGACCGAGGACCTGGCCGCCGGCGACGAACTCGTCTTCGCGGCGACCGGGCGTCACCGACGGCGAGCTGCTCCAGGGCGTCCGCTTCTTCGGCGGCGGCGCCCGGACCCACTCGCTGGTGATGGCCTACCAGACCAAGCAGGTCCGGTTCGTGGACACGGTCCACATGTTCGACCGCGAGCGGCCGCCGGCCGTCCGCCTGTAGGGCGATGGCAAGCCGACCACCGCGCATCGTCGCCCTCGGCGGCGGGGGGTTCAGCGACGGCACCGACGCGCAGCTCGACGAGCTGGTGCTCGACCTGACCGGTCGGGCGCGTCCGCGCGTCTGCTTCGTCCCGACCGCGTCGGGCGATTCGAGGTCTACGTGACCCGCTTCTTCGACGCCTTCGCGTCGCGATCGCCGAGGCGACCTGGCTGCCGCTGTTCCAGCGGCGCGACCCGGACCTGCGCCGGAAGGTCCTGGAGCAGGACCTGATCTACGTTGGTGGCGGCAGCACCGCTAACCTGCTGGCCGTCTGGCGGGCGCACGGGCTGGACGACGTGCTGCGGGAGGCATGGCAGACGGGGATCGTGCTGGCTGGCATCTCGGCCGGCGCGATCTGCTGGTTCAGCCACGGGGTGACCGACTCGTTCGGGGCCGGGCTGGCCGGGCTCGACAACGGGCTCGGTCTGATCGCGGGCACCTTCTGCCCCCACTACGACGGCGAGGTGCTGCGACGCCCTCGATTCCACGAGCTGGTCGGCGACGGGCAACCGGAGAGCGCCCGGCTGCCTGGCGGCTGGGCGTGCGACAACGGCGCCGCGCTGGTGTTCGAGGGCACCGAGCTGCGTGAGGCCGTGACGGCGCGCAGGGACGCGGCAGCCTACCGCCTCGACCTCGTCGGGATCCGACCTCGAGGAGGTCAGGCTCCCGGCCCGGCTCCTCGGCCCGACCTGACGCCCAGGCGGGAACCGCCTCCGGCCGCGATCGGGGACCATGAGCCGTCGGCCCAGGTGGCGATCGCGCGCACCGCGTCCGGCGCCTCCCGGGCTCGCTGACGGGTCGCGGCCGTGGCCACGGTCTCGCCCCATCCGGGCGGGACCAGCCGCGGAGCCAGGTCAGCGAGCGGCGCGAGCACGAACAGCCGCCGGCGAGCCTCCGCGTGGGGCACGATCAGGGGCAGGTCTGCCTTGGCGGGGTCGGCGCTGCGCGCCTCGGCCGGCCGCTCGACGTGGATCCGGTGACGGCCGTACAGCAGGAGGTCGAGGTCGAGCTCGCGCGGTCCCCAGCGATGGCGCTCCTGCCGGCCGAACGCACGCTCGACGCTCTTGAGCGCGGCCAGGAGCCCGGTTGCGGAGGCGACGGGGTCTGGCCCGCTCGCGACGTCCAGGGCGACCGCCGCGTTGCGGAACTCCGGCTGATCGGTGACCCCGACGGGTGCCGTCGCGTACAGGCGGGAGACACCCTGAAGGCGCGCCCCGGGAAGCGCAGACAGCGCATGGACGGCGGCCCGGAGCGTGCTCTCGGCGTCGCCCAGGTTCGACCCCAGCCCGACGTAGGCGCGGATCGTGCCGCCTGATCGACCCATCGTCCTGCGACCTCCCTGCGGCGAAGCCGCGCGCCGCGCTCGGCGGTGCGTTCGGTGCTCGGCCGCCCTCTAGACTCGACGCTGATGCCCTCGGTCACCGTGCTCGTGCTCGCCCCGATGGCCGGCGGTGCGGCCGGCCCCCTCGCGCTCGCCCTCGACGCCGCGCGAACCGCCCTGGCCGGGTATCACGGCGCCGCCTTCAAG
This sequence comes from uncultured Chloroflexia bacterium, assembly GCA_963806265.1. Taxonomy (GTDB): domain Bacteria; phylum Chloroflexota; class Limnocylindria; order Limnocylindrales; family CSP1-4; genus CAIXZV01. The sequence goes on along the minus strand of CAWDXT010000013.1, from coordinate 196,215 downwards.
GCAGCCGGTGCGGATCGGATCATCACCCATCGCGAGCCGCCAGACGATACTCCGTTCGGCGCTCGCCTTCGACGCCTGCTCGGGGACCTGGGTACGGACGCGATGGCCGGCGGCCTGATCGTGCTCGGCGCGACGGCCATCCCGCTCGCCACGCCGGCCGACCGGCTTGCCCTCGTGACCGCGGCCCGCGGCCAGACGCCGGCGGCACTGGTCAACCAGCGTCATTCAGCAGACGTCCTGGCCATCGCCTGCGCCGCGGCCGCGCTCCGGGACCTGCCGGACCTGGAGACCGACAACGCGCTCCCACGATGGCTGGCGGAGACAGGCGTTCCGGTCGGCGACCTGTCAGGGCGCCGCCGGCTGGCCATGGACATCGACTCGCCGCTCGACCTGGTCCTGCTCGAGCATGCGCGGCGCCGGCCGCCCCTGGCCCCGATCCCGGACCACCTCGGCGCCGCGGTCCGCGACCGGCTTCGTGCCCTGGAGCGGGTGGCTGCCGATCCGGGTGCCGAGCTGCTGGTCGCGGGTCGCACCTCCGCCGCGGATCTTCGCTGGCTGGAGTCCCGAACCCGCTCGCGCACGCGAGCGCTGGTGGAGGAGCGTGGTCTCCGGGCAGCCTCGGCAGGGAGGCTGCTGGGACGTCCCAACCGACGGCCACCGCGGACGGCGCTGGGGCTTCTCCTCGACCGGGCAGGCGCGGCGGCTCTGGGCGAGCTTGCCGCGAGCCTGTCGGACGCGGCGCTCATCGACACCCGGGTTCTGCTGGCCCATCGGCTGGGCGCCGACCAGCGTGGCTGGCCGTCGCCCGAGGACCGCTACGCGAGCGATCTGCTGCTGCCTGACCGGATCGTCGACCCATGGCTGCGCGAGCTGACCAGCGCGGCGACGGCTGCGCCCATCCCGATCATGCTTGGCGGGCACAGCCTCGTCGGACCCGGTCTCCGACTGGCGCTCCGCCCCCATCCGGCCGGCGCCGCCCGACCTGTCCGGCGCGAGCCCCGGGGCGCGCCGTAGCATCAGGGGATGGACCCGTCGGATCCCCGCGAGCCGCGCGAGCCCGGCGGGCCGCGCGAGGGCCAGGCCCCCGGCGACGCCGCGCCCACCCCGGACGACGGGTCGACGCGTGACGCACGCGATCCCCACGTCCTCGACTCGGTTCAACCCGGGCTTCGCCGGACCGCGCTGCCGGACCCCGAGGCCGTGGGCGAGGACGAGGAGCTGGTCCGTCGCCTGCACGCCGAGATCGACGCGGGCGGCCCGATCACGTTCGCGCGGTTCATGGAGCGCGCGCTGTACGAGCCCGGTCATGGCTATTACCGCCGGGCGCGACCGGCACCCGGCATCGCGGGCGATTTCCTGACGGCCCCCGAGACCCACCCGATCTTCGGTGCCGTCGTGGGCCGCCTGCTGGAGCAGGCGTGGTCGGCGATGGGGCGGCCCGACGAGTTCGTGGTCTCCGAGCCCGGGGCCGGCACGGGGGCGCTGGCCGAGGGGATGCTGACCGGGTTGCGTGCCGCTGGCTCGCCGCTTGCCGACATCCTGCGCTATCGGCCCGTGGAGCTCGACCCCGACCGGGTGGAGGCGCTCGCGGCACGCCTGGCCGCAGCGGATCTGGATCGATACCTGGTGGCCGATGATGCGGCCACGGACGCTCATGACGAGCCGCGGGCCGCCGGTGCGGAGACGGGCGCCGTCATCGCCAACGAGGTCCTCGACGCGCTGCCCGTGCACCGGGTGATCGGGCGACGAGGCGAGATCCGCGAGCTGCTCGTCGGCTCGGGCGCCGGGGGCGGCTTCGTCGAGGTCGAGGGGCCGCCGACGACGCCTGCCCTGGCCGGACGCCTGGCGGCGGACGGGGTCACGCTCGCGGACGGCCAGGTGGCCGAGGTCTGCCTCGAGCTGGACCGCTGGCTGGCCGGCGCGACCACCTCCCTCTCGAGCGGGGTCGTCGTCCTCATCGACTACGCGGAGGAGCCGGCCGACCTCTACGCGCCGCACCGGGCCGGCGGGACGCTCCGGGCGTTTGCCGGGCACGCGGTCGGCGGTGACCCGTATCGACACGTCGGCCGCCAGGACCTGACCGCCACCGTGGACGCGGCCGCGGTGCGGACGGCGGCCGCGCGGGCGGGTCTCGCACCGGTGGGCGAGACGACACAGGCGGAGCTGATCGCCGCCCTGGGCACCGGCGACCTCACCGTCTCGTACCTCCGGCGGCCCGGTGCCGGGCTCCAGGACGCGCTCCTGCTCCGCTCGGCCCTGGCCCGGCTGCTGGACCCGCGCGGCATGGGAGGCTTCCGGGTCCTCGCGTTCGGGCGGAGCCTGCCGCCGGGGTTGCGGCTCGCCGGCCTCGACCGGCTCAAGCGACCCGGGCCGGGCACCCCGCCGGGACAAGCCTGACGCGGCCAAGCCGGCCGGCCGCGGGCCCCGTCGCCGGGGGTCCCGGGGCGGGCCGCCGGAAGGGGTCCCGCTGCTAGAATGCGAGCACCGGCCGCCCTGCGGCCGGCGCTCATTGCCATGCAACTCGAGCGGGCGCCGCCACGACGCCGGGGGGCCTGCTCGGCACCGAGGGTCATGTGACCGAGATCTGGTACGTCGTCGGGTTCGCGTTCGCCGGCGTCTCGTTCGTGTTCCTGACGATCGGGCTGGCCTGGCTCATCTCGCACCGGGTCCGCGGCGATCAGCACAAGGGCTACCCGTACGAGTCGGGGATCGACACCTACGGTGACACGCACGCCCGGTTCGGGATCTCGTACTACATCTACGCCCTGATGTTCGTTGCCTTCGACATCGAGGTGGTGTTCATCTATCTCTGGGCGCTGGTCTTCCGGGATCTGCTGGTGGGCGGGCTGGTGAGCATGCTCGTGTTCGTGGGCGTGCTCCTGGTCGGGCTCGCGTACGCCTGGCGGAAGGGGGTGCTCACGTGGAAGTGAGGCCGGACGGCCCCGACGAGGTTCAGGTACCGGACGCCACGCCGGCCGGTGACGCGGGCGGGGCGTCCGGAGGCGGCTCGTCGCTCGTCACCGCGGACGGCCGCGACGTGTCGCAGCCGATCGTGGTCCCCAACACGCTCTGGAAGTCCATTCGGCCGGATGCCTACGGCGGTGAGGACGAGTCCCCGTACACCCATCTGCGCCACCTGGAGGGCTCGGAGCTCGCGATCTCGGATACCGCCCGCTGGGGTCAGCTGGAGGTCATCCCCACCAAGGCAGACCTGGTCGTCGACCTGATCCGCATGAACAGCCTGTGGCCACTGCTGTCAGGGCTCGCCTGCTGCGCGATCGAGATGATGTCGGCTGCGACGTCCAAGAACGACATGGACCGCTGGGGCATGTTCCCGTTCCGGGCCTCGCCCCGCCAGGCCGACGTGCTCATCGTGGCCGGCACCCTGACGACCAAGATGGCGGGACCGCTGGTCCGCCTCTGGGAGCAGATGCCGGAGCCGAAGTGGTGCGTGGCCATGGGCGACTGCACCTGCTCGGGTGGTCGCTACAAGCGGAGCTACTCGACCATCCAGGGCATCGACCGCGTGATGCCCGTCGACGTCTACGTGCCCGGCTGCCCGCCACGGCCCGAGGGCCTGATCTACGGGATGATGAAGCTGGGGCAGCTGGTCAAGGAGCGGCGCGGCGAGTTCCACGAGCGACCGATCGGGCCCAGCGTGCCGGAGGACGTGTAGGGTGGATCGCGAGCTGCGCAAGCGCCTCGAGGCCCGGTTCGCCGATCGCCTCACCGGCCCGATCCGACAGCGGCACGACCAGACCGAGATTCGGATCCGGCCGGCCGACATGCCCGAGGTCATGCGCACGCTCCACGATGACCCCGAGCTCGGGTTCGAGATCCTCGTCGACCTCGCCGGCGTCGACACCGGCGACCAGATGCAGGTCGTCTACCACCTCTGGTCGGCGACCACGCCCGACTGGCTGCGTGTCATCGCCCACGACCTGCCGCGGGACGACCCCCGCGCCCCCACCCTCACGGGCCTGTGGCCGGGCGCGGAGTGGATGGAGCGCGAGACGTACGACATGTTCGGGATCATCTTCGAGGGCAATCGCGATCTGCGACGCATCTACATGCCGCCCGACTACACCAGCTTCCCGCTGCGCAAGGACTTCTATCTGGCCGACGACGCCGCTCGGTCGCCGGGTGGCGGGGTCCGCCACATGGAGCAGACGGGGCCGCCCAGCCAGGCCACCCCGTCCGTCGTGCATCGAACCACCAAAGCCTGACCCATGACCACGACCACCCCTCCGCATCAGCATCCATCCGCCGACGACCCGCGGATCATGCTCGACGACCAGATCGGGCAGTTCGAGGCCGTCCCGCCGTATCCGCCGCGAACCGAGCGCGAGGCCGAGTTCTACTCGCTCGGCGACGGCGAGATGTTCATCAACCTCGGACCGCAGCACCCCTCGACCCATGGCGTGCTCCGGGTCGTGCTCAAGATCAACGGCGAGCAGGTCGTCGACCTCGACCCCGTGCTGGGCTACCTGCACCGCGGCGTCGAGAAGATGTGCGAGAACTGCGACTTCCATCAGATCATCAGCAACGTCGACCCGCTCGAGTACGTGAGCTCGCTGTTCTGCGAGTGGTCACCGGTCATGGCGTTCGAGAAGCTGCTCGACGTCCAGGTGCCGCGCCGGGCCGAGTACATCCGGGTCCTCACCGGCGAGCTCAACAGGATCGCCAGCCATGCCCTGTTCATGGGCTGGATGGCGCTCGACCTGGGCGGCCTCACCCCGATCCTGTACAGCTTCATCGAGCGCGACGAGATCGTGGACATGCTGGCCGCCGTGACCGGCCAGAAGCTGCTGTTCAACTACTTCCGGATCGGCGGCGTGAACGGCGATCTCAACCACGAGTTCATGTCACGGCTGGGTGACTGGATGAGCCGCGCGCTCGCCCAGCACGAGGCGAACACCAAGCTGCTCAACGAGAACGAGATCTTCGTGCGCCGGATGCGGGGGATCGGCGTCCTGGACCGTGACACCGCCATGCGGATGGCGGTCACGGGACCCAACCTGCGGGCATCGGGCGTGGCGTTCGACGTGCGTCGCGCCCACCCGTACTCGGTCTACCCGGAGCTCGAGTTCGACATCCCGACCCGCGGTCACGCCCATGGCGGTGATTCGCTCGATCGCTACCTGCTGCGCGTCGACGAGATCAAGCAGAGCCTGCGGATCATCGACCAGTGCCTCCACAACATGCCCGACGGCCCGGTGATGGCGAAGCTGCCGCGCCTGCTGCGTCCGCGCCCCGGTCGCGCCTGGGCGGCGATCGAGGGCCCGCGCGGCCTGTACGGCACGTACGCGATCTCGGACGGCACGGACCAGCCGTTCCGGATGAAGATCCACGATCCGTCGTTCGTCCACCTCCAGCTGGTGGGCATGCTGATGAAGAACAACCTGATCGCCGACACGATGGCCGTGATGGCATCGCTCGACCCGATCATGGGGGGCGTCGACAAGTGACCGCCATCGGCCGCGCGTGGGGCAACATGACGCTGCTGGGACGTGTCATCGTCCCGCTGCTGTTCGTGCTGCTCGTCGTGGCGCCGATCGCCATCGTGCTGCTGGGCGTGTTCATCGGGCCGTGGCTGGTGAACCTGCTGGCCGACAACATCGAGATCGTGCGCTTCGTGGTGGCCGTGACCGGCGTGCTCCTGTTCAGCATCCCGGCCGCGTTCATCATCATCTACATGGAGCTCAAGGTCATCGCGTTCATGAACCTGCGCCGCGGCCCCAACCGGATCCTCCCGGCGGGTGCGGCGATGTCGGTGATCCACGGGCTCAAGGTGCTGACCAAGGAGGACTTCACGCCGACCGGCGCGGACCGGCTCGTGTTCACGTGGGCCCCGGTGGTCGTGTTCCTGACGGCGGTGATGACGTTCATGGTCATCCCGTTCGGCCCCGGCCTGGTGGGCCAGGACCTCAACGTCGGCCTGCTGTACCTGTTCGCGGTGGGCGGCATGACCGTGGTCGGTCTGCTGGCGGCCGGTTGGTCGAGCTTCAACAAGTACTCGTTGCTGGGCGGGCTGCGCTCAGCCGCGCAGGTCGTGAGCTACGAGATCCCGCTCACGCTCTCGGTGGTGGGCCTGATCCTGCTGGCGGGCACGATGAGCGTCTACCAGCTGGGCGAGGACCAGTCCGGCTGGCTCTGGAACTGGTTCGTGTTCCGGCAGCCGCTGGGCGCGCTGATCTTCCTGATCGCCGCGACCGCCGAGGCCAACCGGACGCCGTTCGACCTGACCGAGGCTGACTCGGAGATCGTCGCCGGGTTCGCGACCGAGTACTCGGGCATGCGCTTCGGCTTCCTGTTCTTCGCCGAGTACGTGAACGTGTTCATCGTGTCGGCGCTGATGACCACCTTCTACTTCGGCGCCTGGAACGCGCCGGTCGACTTCAACGGCTTCCTGGTCTGGCTCAACGGCGTGCTCGCGTGGGCCAACGGCACGTTTGGAACGTCGTTCGTCACCAACCTCCAGCCGATCACCGTCGCGCTCGATCCCGGCTCGCTGGGCAACGGCCTGCTGATCGTGCTGGCGGTGACCCCGGTGGTCCTTACCCTGCTGTTCGCCATCCCGTTCTACCTGCTGCGCAGCTCGTGGCCCGGCTGGCTGGCGCTGCTGCTCGGCTTCATCCTGTTCAACGTCGTCGCGGTCGGCGCGCTGGTGGCGATCGCCTACATCGGCCTCGACTGGGTCGCCGGCCTGTTCTGGTTCATGGCCAAGGCGTTCGCGTTCGTGTTCCTGTTCGTCTGGATGCGCGGAACGCTGCCCCGCGTCCGGATCGACCAGCTGATGGGCTTCGCCTGGAAGTGGCTGCTGCCGGCTGCGCTGCTCAACCTGTTCGTCACCGCGACGGCCATCGTCGTCGTGCAGTCGCTGTGAGCACCCGATGAGCACCATCCCCGGCATCGGCATCGTCCGCGGCATGGGCCTCACCCTGCGACGGTTCTTCGAGCCCAAGGCGACCATCCAGTGGCCCGAGGAGCCGGCGGACATCGCGCCCAAGTACCGCGGCCGCCTGCAGCTGCTGTACGACGAGTACGGCACGCTCAAGTGCGAGACCTGCTTCCAGTGTGCCCAGGCGTGCCCCGTCGAGTGCATCGACATGGGCGGCATCGACACCAAGGGCCGGTTCCACGTCCACTGGGGCCCGGCGGAGACGTACGGCGAGCGACGCGAGGAGTCGGCGATGCGCCGATCCGGCCGGCCCGTCGCGGATCCCGCGTACACCCGCTTCGACCCGCTCGACACGGCGGCGCTCGATGCGATCCTCGAGCGGTACGACTTCGACCCCAAGGCGATGCTGGCGATCCTCGAGGAGACGCAGGCCGAGTACGGCTACCTGCCGGTCGGCGCGCTCAAGCACATCTCGCGTGTCACCGGCGCCTGGTACGCGATGATCTACGGCACCGCCACCTACTACCGACACCTGCGGTTCGAGCCCCCGACGATCGCCGGCGCCGCCCCCGCGGGCGAGGGCCATCGAGTCGCCGAGACGGCCTATCGGGACGCGCTCGCCACGTCGCTCGGGTATGCGGGCGAAGGCGCGGGAGCGGCCGGCTGATGGCGACCTTCCTGGAGACCCCCGGCGCGTGGACCCGGATCCTGACCTCGCGGGTCGCCGCCCTGGCCGCGAACCCCGCCGACCTCGACGCGGCCGTCGCCGCGGGCGCGTTCGAGGGGCTCCATGCCGCCGTTCGCGACCTCGGCGCGACGGGCACCATCGCCACGATCGCCTCGTCGGGCCTGCGCGGCCGCGGTGGGGCGGGCTTCCCCACCGGTGACAAGTGGCGCACTGCCGCATCGTTCGCCGCCGATCAGCGGTATGTCGTCGCCAACGGCTATGGCGCGGATCCCGCCGTGCGCACCGACGCGGCGCTGATGGCCGCCGACCCGTGGTCCGTGATCGAGGGGATCGCGATCGCCGCATTCGCGATCGGCGCCACCGAGGCCGTGCTCGCGGTTCGCGCCGACGATCCGGCCCTGGTCACCCTCCTGGAAGGGGCGGTTGGCGCGGCCGAGGAGGCCGGCTACCTGGGCGACGACGTGCTGGGCTCCGGGCATCGGGTGACCATCACGGTGCGACCCGTCCAGGGTGCCTACATGCTGGGCGAGGAGACCGTGCTGCTCAAGGCGCTCGAGGGCAAGCGCGGCCAGCCCGAGCAGCGGCCACCCTATCCGACCGAGCGCGGCCTGTTCGGCCGGCCGACGGTGGTCAACAACGTCCAGACGCTCGCGACCGCGCCCTGGATCGTGCGCCAGGGCGTGGACGCGTTCACGGCCGTCGGCGCACCCGAGGCACCCGGCACGGCGCTGGTCCAGCTGCGTGGGCCGGCGGGCGCGGGGATCGCGGAGGTTCCGCTCGGCACCGCGCTCCGCGAGCTGGTCGGGCTCGTGGGCGGGACCGGCAGCCGCGCCCTCAAGGCGGTCCTGGTCGGCGGTCCGACGGGCGGGCTGCTGCCGCCGGACGCGCTCGACACGCCGTACACGTTCGACGCCCTGCGAGCCGCGGGCGCGCACGTGGGCTCCGGCTCCATCGTGATCGCGGACGATCGGGCATGCGTGGTCGACCTCGCACGGCTGCTGACCCGCTTCTCCGCCGACGAGGCGTGTGGCAAGTCGATCCCGTGCCGGATCGGGCTGCGGCGCCTGTACGAGATCGGCGACCGGGTGGCCGGCGGACGGCCCAAGCCGACCGACCTCACGCTGCTCGAGGACCTCGCCCACGACGTGGCGGCCAGCGGTCTGTGCGACCACGAGCGCCTGGCGACCCTGCCGTTCACGAGCGCGATGCGATACTTCCGTGACGAGCTCGACGCTCACATCCTTCGCAGCACCTGCCCCGCCGGCGTCTGTCACCCGATCGCGGTGGCCGCGGGGTCGGCGAACCGGGAACCTGCCCATGGCTGACCTGATCACGCGCCCCGAGACCCCGATCGAGCCGCGCCGCGATGCGCGACCCGACCTGCCCGCACGCCTGGACACGATCACGCCCCGCGACGACTCGCTCGCCGAGCGGCTGATCACGACCCAGGCACCCCAGCGACCCCAGAGCACGCCACGGATCCGGATCGAGGTCGACGGCCGGGTCGTCGAGGGGTTCGAGGGCCAGACGATCCTCGAGGTCTGCCGCGACAACGGCATCGAGATCCCGACCCTGTGCTACGAGCCCAAGCTGCCAGGCTTCGGCGCGTGCCGGATGTGCGTGGTGGAGGTCGAGGGCGAGGAGACGCCGCCGATCTCGTGCTCGCGGCTGGCCGAGGTCGACATGAAGGTCCAGACCCAGACCGACGAGCTGCGGCGGCTGCGGCGGACCAACCTCGAGCTGATCTTCAGCGATCACAACGCCTACTGCCTGCCGCCGTGCCAGAACAAGTGCCCGAGCCACATCGACATCCCTGGCTTCCTCAAGGCCAATGCCGAGGCCAACTGGCGCGAGAGCACGCGGATCTTCAAGCGCACGATCCCGTTCCCGTCGGTGCTTGGCCGCGTCTGCCCGGCGCCGTGCGAGGAGCACTGCCGGCGCGACGAGGTCGACGAGGCGATCGCCATCCGGGACAGCCATCGCTACGCGGGCGACCAGGTCCTGCGGGCGATGCTCGACGAGGACCTCGATCCGCCGCTGCCGTTCGAGCGCCAGGCGCCGTCCGGTCGCCGCGCCGCGGTGATCGGCTCCGGGCCGGCGGGCATGGCGGCCGCCTACTACCTGCTGCTGTCCGGGCACGAGGTCACGGTGTTCGAGCGGGACCCGGCGCCGGGCGGCATGCTCCGCTACGGGATCCCCCAGTACCGCCTGCCCAAGGTCGAGGTGCTGGAAGCCGAGTACGAGTCCGTGTGGCGCCTGGGCGCGAAGCTCGAGTGCAACAAGGAGCTGGGCAAGGACTTCAACCTCGACGATCTCCAGAACCAGGGCTACGACGCGATCGTGGTCGCGATCGGCTGCTACAACACCAACAAGCTGGGCATCCCCGACGAGGATGCCGATGGCGTCATCGACGGCCTCGACTACCTGCGCACGGCGACGCTGGGGCTCGAATACCCCGGTCACGCCGGCAGCCGGGTCGTGGTCGTCGGGGGCGGGTTCACGGCCATGGACTGCAGCCGGACCTCGGTTCGCCAGGGCGCCAGCGACGTGACCCTCGTCTACCGCCGCGACATGAAGGACATGCCGGCGGCGAGCGAGGTCCACGAGGCGATGGAGGAGGGCGTCACCGCCATCTTCCAGGCCGGGCCGACGCGCGTGATCACCGACGAGAAGACGGGCAAGGTGACCGGCGTCGAGTTCATTCGGATGAAGCTGGGCGAGCCCGACGCGTCGGGCCGTCGTCGCCCCGAGCCGGCGCCGGGAACGGAGTTCACGATCGACTGCGACCGCGTGCTGCTCGCCATCGGGCAGGGCCCCGAGCTCGACTGGATCGGCCCCGGCTCCGAGGGCGTGACCTCGACCCGCAACCGCCGGCTGGCCGCCGACGCGGTCACGTTCGAGACCGGCCGGCCGGGCGTGTTCGGCACCGGGGACGTCCGGATCGGCGCCGCGACCGTGGTCCAGGCGATCGCCGAGGGGCGGCGCGCGGCCTACGCGGTCGACGCCTACCTCAAGGGCAACGACCTGTCCGGGATCCGGACGCGCCAGACGCTGGCCGAGCCGCAGCCCCAGTTCCTCTCGATCGTGCCGTTCACGGGCGAGGTCAAGGAGCCGCGCTACCGGCTCAAGGCCATGGAGGCCGATGACCGCAACCACAGCTACGTCGAGTACGAGATCCCGTACACGCCGGACGAGGCGGTCGCGGAGTCCACGCGCTGCCTGCAGTGCACCTGCGAGGCGATCGGCTACTGCGACCTGCGGCGGCTCGGGATCGAGTACGGGACGACGCTCAAGACGCTCGAGCCCGGCTTCCACCAGGGTGCCGGCTATCGATCCGTGACCGAGAACCGGTTCACCGGCGTCAACCACGACTACCTGCGGGACGACAGCCACGCGTTCATCCTGCGCGAGCCGTCGCGCTGCATCGACTGCGGCCGGTGCGCCAACGTGTGTGCCGAGGTCGTCGGCGCGGCGTGCTACGACTTCATGCGGATCGGGTTCGACACGCTGGTCACCACGCCGCTCGACATGAGCCTCAACGACACGCCGTGCGTGAGCTGCGGCCGGTGCGCCGAGACCTGCCCCACGGGCGCCCTGATGCCCAAGCCCCGGGTGCTCCAGAAGTACGACGTCGACGAGAGCCGCTGCATCCTGTGCGGCATCTGCGTCGACGCCTGCCCCTACGACGCCGTCCGCGACAGCGACCAGTTCGAGCTCGCTCACACCTCGCGCGACGAGCCGATGCTCGACCTCCTGGCGCTGGCCGCGGTCGAGCGCGAGACCGAGATGACCTACATCCGTCGCGAGCGCGACTGGGCCGAACGGGCGCGCGCCGAGGGTCGCTTCGTCGACCCGACGCGCCTGCTCCCCGTCCTGCCGGCCTCGTTGCGCCACGGAGATGGCCACGGGAACGGTCAGGGCAGCGGCAACGGCCACGCGGTCGCCGCCGCGCCGAGCCACGCCCACGACCACTGAGCCAAGCAACGATCACGGAGAGGGAGTGACGCTACCGGCTACGATCCCGCTGCTCGGGCTGGGCTGGGATGATGCCCTGTTCCTCGGCCTGGCCGGGGCGCTGATCCTGTTCGCCCTGATGGTGGTGTCGATGCGCGACATCATCCGCTGCGGCCTGGCCATGATCGCCGCGTTCGGGGCGCTGGCCGGGCTGTACGTCCTCGCCGGCGCTCCCGTGGTGGCGGCCGCCCAGGTCCTGGTCTACATCGGCGCCATCAGCGTGCTGATCCTGTTCGCGATCATGCTCACCCAGTCCAAGGTGGGCACGACGGCTCTCGTGTTCCAGACCCAGGCCCGATGGGCAGCCCTGGCGGCGGTCATCCTCGCGATCGTGCTGTCGCTGTCGGTGGTGGCGACCACCTGGCCGTCCGTGGTCGGCCTCCAGGAGACCGACACCCGGACCCTGGCCCTGACCATGTTCAAGAGCTACGTGCTGCCGTTCGAGGTCGTGAGCGTGCTGCTCCTGGCGGCCGTCATCGGCGGCGTGTTCATCGCCAAGCGCGAGCGAAGGGACGAGGACTGATGCTGTCCTTCCTCGACGGGATCGCGCAGTCGCTCGACGCCTACCTGGTGCTGTCCGGGATCCTGTTCTCGATCGGAACCTTCGGCTTCCTCGCCCGGCGCAACGCGATCAGCATGCTGATGTCGGTCGAGCTGATGCTCAACGCCGTCAACCTCGCGATCATCGCGTTCGGCGCCTTCAACCCGGTGCTCAACACCAACGCCTCGGTCATCGCGCTGATCGTGATCGCCGCGGCGGCGGCCGAGGCGACAATCGGGCTGGCGATCGTGATCGCGATCTACCGCAACCGCAAGACGCCGCTCGTCGACGAGTACGACGCGATGCGGCAGTAGGGCGCGGCCATGTACGAGACCCTGATCCCGCTGATCGTGCTCGTCCCGATCCTGGGCTTCGCGTTCACGTCCCTGTTCGGGCGACGGCTCCAGTTCAGGTTCGGCCGCTGGGCGGCCGAGCTCGTGCCCGTGTTCGGCGTGATCATCGTGTGGGTCATGGCGATGGCCGTGGTCGTGCCCGCGCTGCAGCACCAGGCGCCGTTCGGTGACCAGGGTCTCGACGTGAACCTGTGGACATGGATCCCGGCCGGCGGCCTGACGGTCGACATGGGCTTCCACGTCGACGCGCTCACGGCGACGCTGCTGATCGTGGTCACCACCATCGGCATGCTCGTGCACGTGTACTCGGTCGGGTACATGGCCCACGACGACGCCACCTGGCGCTTCTTCGCCTACCTCAACCTGTTCATGTTCTCGATGCTCCTGCTGGTGCTCGCCAACACCTGGCTGCTGGTGTTCGCGGGCTGGGAGCTGGTCGGGCTGTGCTCGTACCTGTTGATCGGGTTCTGGTACCACAAGCGGTCGGCCGCGCTGGCCGCCAAGAAGGCGTTCATCGTCAACCGCGTGGGCGACGTCGGGTTCGCCCTCGGGATCATGGCGATCTTCCTCGACACCGGCACGCTCAACATCCAGGAGTCGCTGTCGAAGCTGATCGAGGCCCCGGCAGGCACGCTCGCGATCCCGCTCGGGATCGTCGCGCTGCTGGTGTTCGCCGGCGCCGTCGGCAAGAGCGCCCAGTTCCCGCTCCACGTGTGGCTGCCGGACGCGATGGAGGGCCCGACCCCCGTCTCTGCCCTGATCCACGCGGCCACCATGGTCAACGCCGGCGTCTATCTGGTCGCGCGCGCCAACCCGCTGTTCGCGCACGCGCAGGACACGATGGTCGTGGTGGCGGCGATCGGCATCTTCACGGCCATCCTTGCGGCCTCGATCGCGTTCACCCAGACCGACATCAAGCGGGTGCTCGCGTACTCCACGCTGAGCCAGCTGGGCTACATGTTCGCCGCCCTCGGTGTCGGCGCGTTCACCGCCGCGATCTTCCACCTCATGACCCACGGCTTCTTCAAGGGGCTGCTGTTCCTGGGCTCCGGCTCGGTCATCCATGCCGTCCACGAGGAGCAGGACATGAACCGGATGGGCGGCCTGTGGCGCAAGATCCCGATCACCCACTGGACGATGCTCGTCGCCGCGATCGCGATCGCCGGCATCCCGCCCGCGGCGGGCTTCTTCTCCAAGGACGAGATCCTGGGCGAGGCGTTCAAGGCCGGCTTCACGTGGGTGTGGCTGATCGGCGTGATCGTGGCCGCGATGACGGCCTTCTACATGTGGCGCCTGATGGGCAAGACGTTCTACGGCGAGAGCCGTGTCGATCCCGAGGTGGAGCCGAAGATCCACGAGTCCGCCTGGCAGATGACGCTGCCGCTGGTGCTGCTGGCCATCCCCGCGGCCCTGCTCGGCATCGTGCTCACGTGGCCCGGGCCGCCGTTGGGTCCGCTGTTCGGGATCGATGGCCAGGAGGGCCTGCTGTCCACCTGGCTCGCACCCGTGTTCGAGGAGTCGGAGGCCTACATCCACGGCGCGCCCGAGGCGTTCCAGCTGGGCGGTATCGACGGCGTCCTGATCCTGATCAGCGTCGCGGTCGCCGCCCTCGGCCTCGTGGTCGGGATGTACCTGTTCGGGCTGTTCAACGCCCGTGGGCGCCAGGCGCTGGTCGAGCGGCTGACCGCGGCCAACGCCGCGACCCGGTTCCTGTACCGGGCGACGCTCAACAAGTGGTGGTTCGACGACCTCAACGACCTGCTGTTCATCCGCATCGGCGGCCGCGTGGCCGCGTTCCTGTGGTGGTTCGACCGCACGATCGTGGATGGCGCGGTCAACGGCGTCGGGGCGGTCACGCGTGACGCGGGCATGGGCCTGCGCCGGATCCAGACCGGCCGGGTGCAGAACTACGCGCTCGGGATCGCGATCGGGCTGCTGCTCATGGCGGGCTCGTTCCTGGTGATCGTGGGGCAGCCGCGATGACCGGGCTCGCAGGGCTCCCGATGGTCTCGATCGTCACGTTCCTGCCGCTGCTGGGCGCGATCGTGGTCGCGTTCGTGCCGTCCGACCGGGCGGACCTCGCCCGCCGCCTGGCCCTGGGCTTCGCGCTCCTGGCCTGGCTGGTCTCGCTCGGGATGCTGACCGCGTTCGATCCCGCGGGCGGGACCCAGCTCGTGGACCAGGTCGACTGGATCCCGATGTTCGGCATCCAGTACAAGGTCGGCGTCGACGGGCTGTCGATGGTGCTCGTGGTGCTGACCACGACCCTGACCTGGATCAGCATCCTGGCCTCCTTCCGCCCGATCCAGAACCGGGTCAAGGAGTACATGGTCAACTTCCTCGTCCTCGAGGTCGGCATGACCGGCGTGTTCGTGGCCCAGGACCTGTTCCTGTTCTACGTGTTCTGGGAGCTGGTGCTGGTGCCGATGTACCTGATCATCGGCATCTGGGGTGGCGCGAACCGGATCTACGCCACGATCAAGTTCGTCCTGTACACCCTGGTCGGCTCGCTGCTGATGCTGGTCGCGATCCTGGCCACCGCGTTCACCTACCAGGCCGCGAACGGCACCTGGACCAACGCGTTCGACGTGGCCACGCTGACCCAGGCGGCCGCGGGCGGCATGTTCAACGGCACGTTCGGGTTCCTGGCCTTCGGCGCGTTCTTCCTCGCGTTCGCGATCAAGGTGCCCATGTTCCCGTTCCACACCTGGCTGCCCGACGCGCACGTCGAGGCGCCGACGGCCGGCTCGGTCATCCTGGCCGGCGTCCTGCTCAAGCTGGGCGGGTACGGCCTCATCCGGTTCGCGGTGCCGCTGTTCCCCGAGGCCGCGCAGACATGGGCGCCCGCGATCATCGTGCTCAGCCTGATCGCGATCATCTACGGCGCGATCGTGGCCCTCGTGCAGCCGGATCTCAAGAAGCTGGTCGCGTACTCGTCGGTCAGCCACATGGGGTTCGTGACGCTGGGCATCTTCGTGTTCCAGGAGCAGGCGCTCCAGGGCGCGATCCTGCAGATGGTCAACCACGGCCTGATCACCGGTGCCCTGTTCCTGCTGGTGGGCGTGATCTACGAGCGCACGCACGACCGGACGATCGCCAAGATGGGCGGGCTGGGGTCGACGGTCCCGGTCTACGCGGCCGCGCTCGGGTTCTTCGTGTTCGCGTCGGTCGGCCTGCCGGGCCTCTCGGGTTTCGTGGGCGAGTTCCTGACGCTCCTGGGCACGTACCAGGTCAACCAGGGTGCCGCGGTGGTCGCCACGTTCGTGATGATCTTCGCTGCCGGCTACCTGCTGTGGATGCTGCAGCGCGTCGCGTTCGGCGAGCTGTCGGACTTCCTCAGGGGGCTGGGCGACCATCTCACCGACATGCGACCGGTGGAGGTGGTGACGCTCGTGCCGCTGGGCGCCCTGGTCGTGATCCTGGGCCTGTACCCGGGGCTCGTGCTCGACCTGATCAACGGCACGGTGGGCACCACCCTGTCGGCCGTGTCCCACGTCGCGCCGCTGGCGCTCGGGCTGGGCCAGTAGGGAGGGGCCGGTGAACATCTCCTCCCACGACCTCGCGACCATCGCGCCGTTTGCGGGCGCGATCCTGGTGGCAACGGCCATCCTCGTGATCGACTTCGTCTACCCGGGCCGAAAGGGACCGGCCCTGGTGGTCGCCTACGCGGGGCTCGCGATCGTCTCGCTCCTGGTCGGCCTGGCGAACCAGAGCCAGACCGAGGCCTTCGGCGGCGCCTACATCGTCGATCCGCTCACCTCGTTCCTGGACCTGCTGTTCATCTCGATCGTCGCGCTCGCGCTGGCGTTTGCGCCCGACTATCTCGGCGAGCGAGATCTGCCGGTCGCCGAGTTCGCGGCCATCCTGGTGTTCGCGCTCTCGGGCGCGATGCTGATCTCCGGCTCGGGCGATCTGCTGGTTCTGTTCCTGGGGCTCGAGCTGATGGTCCTGCCGGGCTACGTGCTGGCCGGCTACCACAAGTCGGACGGCTACTCGACCGAGGGCGCGATCAAGTACTTCCTGCTGGGCTCGTTCTCGAGCGCCATCTTCCTGTTCGGCCTCGTGTTCGTGTGGGGCTGGACGGGCACGACCAACATCGCGGGCGTGGCCAATGCGCTCACCCAGACCGTCGCGGGCGGCACGCTGTCACCGGGCCTCGGGCTGGGGCTCGCGTTCCTGACCACGGGGGTCGCGTTCAAGATCGCAGCCGTGCCGTTCCACTACTGGACGCCGGACGCGTACCAGGGCTCGCCCACGCCGGTCACCGGCTACCTCTCGGTCGGACCCAAGATCGGGGCCTTCGCGCTGATCATCCGGCTGTTCGCGGGCGCCCTCGCGCCGCTGGCCGCGGACTGGAACATCATGATCATCGTCCTCGCCGCCGTGACCATGACGCTGGGCAACCTGGTGGCGCTGACCCAGGACAACGTCAAGCGGATGCTCGCGTACTCGTCGATCGCGCACACCGGCTACATGCTGGTCGGGTTCGCGGCCTACGGGGCGGGTCAGATCCGAGGGCTCGAGGGACTGCTGTACTACGGCGCCGCCTACTCGTTCATGAACCTCGGCGCGTTCGCGGTCGTGGCGGCCCTGCAGCGGCGCCTGGGCACGAGCAGCAACCTGTCGACCTTCGCCGGCCTGGTCCGGCGCGAGCCCGCGATGGCCCTGCTGATGACCCTGTTCATGCTGTCGCTCACGGGCATCCCGCCCACCGCCGGGTTCTTCGGCAAGTTCTACGTGATCCTGGCCGCGGTCCAGGCGGGCGGCTGGCTGTCGTTCCTGGCCGTCCTGGCCATGGTCAACGCCGCGATGGCCGCCTTCTATTACCTGCGGGTCGTGGTCTACATGTGGATGCGCGAGCCGGGAGCCGAGATGCCGGCGATGGCGCACGGACGACTGCTGTGGGCCGGTCTGGCCGTGGCGACCGTGCTCACGATCGGGCTCGGGCTGCTGCCCAACCTGATGCTCGACATCGTCAGCCAGGCCGCGGGGGCCGTCACCGGCTGAGCCTCCCCGGTCGGGGTCGGTCGGGAGGGCCGGGTATCATGAGGGCGTGGCCGGCGACCGGCCGCGGGTGTTGCAGGACCTGCTCGGGCCAGATGGGCGCCTGTTCGTCGTCTCCAACCGCGGCCCCGTTAGTTTTGACCTGGACGCCTCCGCACCGGGTGGGCTCGTCGCCTCGCGTGGCGCCGGAGGCCTGGTCACCGCACTCGCCGAGCTGGGTCGTCATGCCCCGGTAACCTGGATCGCCGCCGCGATCAGCGACGGTGACCGTGCGGCCAGCCCCGCCCTGCGATCCAGCCGGATCGGCCGGCGGCGCGCCAGGATCGTGCCTGCCAGCGTGGACCCTGATCTGCCGACCATCGAGGCTGCCCACGTCAGGCGGCTGGTCGACGAGGTGCTGCCCGGCCAGGACCTGCGGCTCCAGCTCGTCTCGCTCGACCGGGCCGTGTTCGAGCCCTTCTATCACGTGGTCTCGAACCCGTTCCTGTGGTTCATCCAGCACCGCATGTATGCCCCCGCCTACGGGCCGAACGTCGACTCCACGCTGCTGGCGGCATGGACGGGCGGCTATCGGCCGGCCAACGAGGCGCTGGCGGCGGCGGTCGTGCAGGCGGTGGGCGACGAGAAGCGGCCGATCATCCTGCTCCAGGACTACCACCTGTACCTGGCGGCGGCGCCGATCAGGCGCGCGATCCCCGGGGCGACGATCCTCCACTTCAACCACATCCCGTGGCCAGCCGCCGGCGAGTGGCTGATGCTGCCGACGAGGATGCGCCGCGCGATCTGCGAGGGCCTGCTCGAGTGCGACCTGATCGGTCTGCAGACCGACCGGTATGCGTCCGACTTCCTGGACACCGTCGCGAGCTCGGTGCCCGAGGCCAGGGTCGACCCGGACAGCCGGACGATCCGCTGGCACGATCGCCGGATCCCGGTCCGCACCTACCCGATCTCGGTCGATCCCGATGGGCTCACCCGGTTTGCGCGATCCAGCGCGGTCGAGGAGCGGGTCGCCCGCCTTCGCGAGCGGCTCGAGCGCGCGGGCAACCCGCGGCTCATCGTGCGGGCTGACCGGATCGAGCCCTCCAAGAACGCGCTGCGCGGCTTCCTTGCCTTCGAGGAGCTGCTCAACCGGCGCCCGTCGCTCCGGGAGCGGGTGCGGTTCCTGGCGGTGATGGCCTCGACCCGAACCGAGGTGCCCGAGTACGCCGAGTACGCTGCCGCGGTGCGCGAGGTGGTGGCGCGCATCAACGGCCTGAGCGACCCCGACGATGCCCCGATCTGGATCTCCGACGGCTCCGACTACGCGATGGCCATCGCGGCCATGCGGGTGGCGGACGTGGTGCTGGTCAACCCGCTCGTGGACGGCATGAACCTGGTGGCGAAGGAGGCGGTCCTCGTGGGCGAGCACGACCCCGCGCTGGTGCTGTCGGCAACCGCAGGTGCGGCCGAGCAGCTGGCCGCCGACGCGCTCGTGGTCGCGCCGGCCGACATCGTGGGCACGGCACGCCAGCTCGAGCGGGCGCTCGAGATGCCCGAGGAGGAGCGCCGTCACCATCTGCGGCGCCTGCGCCAGTCGGTGCGCCACGAGGACGTCCGCTGGTGGCTCGACCGCCAGCTGCGAGACCTGACCGCCATCCGACGTGGCGAACAGCCCCCGTCCCGGCGCCTTCGCGACACGCGCCGCCGGCTCGAGGTGGAGCCGCTGGACGCGAGCTGAGCCCGCTCGGGTCAGTCCGACCCCGGTGGGCCGTCCGCTGACGTCCGCCGCCCGGGCCGAGTCGCTCGAGCTCGTCCTCCAGCCGCTCGTCCTTCAGGCGCTCGGGCTTGGCCGCTCGAGCTCGTCCTCCAGCCGCCCGTCCTTCAGGCGCTCAGGCCCAGCCGCCCGTCCTTCAGGCGCTCGCGCTTAGCCGCTCGAGCTCGTCCGCCAGCCGCGCCAGCACGCCGGCGGCAGCCTCAGGTCCGGAGACGATCAGGTCGGCGTGACGACGGACCTCTGCCGGCGTCTCGCTGGCGCCGCTGACCCCGACGATGAGCGCGGGGTGACCTGTCTCGCGCCGCCACGCATCAACGACGTCGAACGCCTCGGCATCGGTCCGGTCGTCGCCCAGGACGACCAGGGCCTCCGGCCGGATGTCCGCGATGAGGCGGCGCGTCGCCTCGCCCTTGCCGAACGCGCCCGCGGGCCGCAGCTCCACCACGCGACGGCTCTCCATCACCAGCGGTGCCTCGTGGCCGGCCGGAGCTCCGTGCGCGAGGGCCACGTCGAGTGCGGCCAGGACGGCGAGCCGCGCCTGCTCCGGATCGGCGGCCCGTCGGTAGTGGAGACCCACCGAGGCGCCCTTGCGCTCGACGACCAGCCAGGCTGGATGGCCGAGCCCGTCGGCGACCTCGTCGGCGAGGCGCTGGACGTCCTCGCCACCGGCGACGAGCTCGTCAGCGAGCGCAGCCGAGGGCGCATTCGAACCGCCCTCGTCCGGTGTCAGCGAAGCATGCTCGATCCCGTGCTGGCCCAGGTAGCGGATCCCGGCGACGCCGATCCGCCGCGCGACGTCGGGAGCGTCGCGACCCGAGAGAACCGCGACCACCAGGTCGGTCGCGCAGGCCCCTTCCTCTCCCCCGGCGGCGACGAGTCGCTCGAGGGCGGCGCGAGCCAGGGGCAGGATCGTGGCCGCTGGTGGATCCGGGACGATGGGGGCCAGCGTTCCGTCGAAGTCGCTGACCACGAGCAGCCTCGGCGCGGCTGCCAGGCGGGCGAGGACATCCGGACCCACGTCGTCGGAGGTCATCACGCGCGGCGACCGGGCGAGCGCCTCACGGTGTGACCGTCACGCCGGGCAGGATTCGGGACAGCCCGCGCGCCATCAGGTCGGGACCGATGCCGCCCAGCGCCGCGTCCCGGATCACGCCCTCCGTGTCCACCCAGAAGTGCACCGGCAGCGCGAGCGCTCCCCAGTCCGCGAGCGTGGCGCCGTCCTGGTCCAGCCCGGTGGGGAATGACACGTCGAGCCCGGCGAGGAAGTCGCCGACGGCAGCTGCGTCCTCGCGCTCGTCCACGAGCAGCACCACCAGCCCATCGGACTCGTAGCGCGCCTGGAAGCCGGCCATCAGCGGCAGCTCGTCGCGGCACGGCAGGCACCAGGTCGCCATGAAGTTGACCCACACGGGCTTGCCCCGGTACGAGGCGAGGTCCAGGGTACCGCCAGCGAGATCGGGGACCGACAGCGCCGGGCGCGGCGCCGCCGACGCCGAACAGGCGGGACCGGGCTGGGCTCCCCGGCAGCGCCGCCCGACGTGCCCGGGCTGCCGGGTGATCGATGGGGCGGGCGGGCCGTCGGGCGGATGGGCCCGGGGATTGGGAGCCTCCTCCCGGCTGGCTGGGAGCCACGGAGCCGACCGGGCCGGCAGACGGCGGAGGCAACGTTGCCGGCGGCGGAAGGGTCGCCTGGGGGGCGCTGGGCGCGGGCGCGAGGAGCAGCGCGGCCACGAGCAGGCCGGCACCGGCGACGCACGCCTAACACCAGACCCAGAGCGATCGCCGTCTTCCCACCCATTGGTGCGAGCGTACCAGTACCTCGGGCCGTGGGGCGGCCGTCTCGAGCCTCGACTACCATTCTGCCGGCATGGCGGACCTGTTGCTCGCGCTCCGAACGCGCCTTCTCCCGGCCATCGTCACGGCCCTGGGTGTGGTCCTCGTGACGGCCGGCCTGCTCGCGTACTCGGATCCCAGCACCGTTGGCGCCGAGGTCGTCGAGTCGCCCACGGCCGAGGCGATCGTCCCCAGCGAGGCACCGTCTTTCGCGCCGTCCGCGCTGCCCAGCGGCGAACCCTCCGCCGGCACCAGCGCCGAGCCATCGGCCGGCGTCTCCCCGGACCCGACCACCTCGGGTGATCCGGCCGTTGCCACCCGCGTGGTCGTTCCGGCGCTCGGGATCGACCTGCCCATCGTCCAGGGTCCCGACGGGTACCCGCTGTGCAACGTCGCGATGTACCTCAAGGAGCTCGGGTCAGCCGGGCGAGGGGCGAGCGACCTACCTCTATGCGCATGCGCGCGACGGCATGTTCGGCCCGATCTACGAGCTCGCAATCCAGCGCCACACGCCAAGGAAGATGCTCGGCATGATCGTGCAGGTGTACACGAGCGACGACAAGCTCTACCTGTACGAGATCACCGAGTACCGGCTCCACGCGGTCGGCACGGCAGCGCTCGAGGATGCCCTCAACGCCACGACCGAGCAGCTCTGGCTCCAGACGTCGGAGGGACCCAAGGGCACCCCCGGCAAGACGCAGCTCATCGCGCAGCTGCTGTCCGTCGGCGCCGCCGACCACAAGGACGCCCATCCCAGGGCGAAGCCCGTCGCCTGCGGCTAGGGGGCCTGTGTCGCCTCCGGACCGTGATCGCGGAGCGCGACCGTCCGCGTGATCAGATCCAGTCGATCCGGCGCAGCACCATCGCGGTCACGCCGGCCAGCAGCACGATCCCGAGGGTGACGATCCAGAATCCGGTCCGCTCGCCGTTCGCGAACACGATCCCGGCCTCGCTCATGCCGAACAGGCCGGTGATCGCCGCGACGCCGGCCAGGATCACGGTCACGCCCGTCAGTCGCTTCATGATCAGCGACAGGTTGTTGTTCACGGTCGAGAGGTAGACCTCGAGCGTGCCGGCCACGAGCTCGCGATCGTTGTCCAGCTCGTCGGTGGCCCGGATCAGGTGGTCGTAGACGTCGCGGAAGTACGGGACGTGGGCGGGGGCGATCAGCTCCTGCGCCCGATTGGTGAGCTGGCTGAAGACCTCGCGCGCCGGCGACAGCACACGACGCAGGCCGATGAGCTCGCGCTTGAGCGCGAACAGTCGCTCCAGCGTCTCCCGCGTCGGCCTGTCGATGACGTCGTCCTGAAGGTCGTCGATCTCGTCCTCGATCGCGTCGAGGACCGGGAAGTAGCCGTCCACGACGCCGTCGGCGATCCCGTACAGGAGAAAGTCGGCGCCCCGATGGAGCAGGGTCGCGGGGTCGGACCGAAGCTGCGGCAGCGTCATCGGGTCCCAGCCGGCATCGTGGATCGTGAGCAGGCTCCGGGGCCCGAGCACGATGTCCACCTCCGTCGTCACGACCCGGCCCGCCCAGGCCAGGGCGTACATGACGATGTGGAGCATGCCGTCGGTCTCCTCGATCTTCGCTCGCTGATCGCGCTCGAGGATGTCCTCCGCGACCAGTGGGTGGAGCTTGAGGAGCGGAGCGATGGTGGCAACCTGATCGCGGTCTGGCGCGCTCGCGTCGATCCATACGCAGGCCTCGGGATCGCGCAGGATCTCGATCAGACCGTCGACCGAGTCGAACCGCCTGGCCGCACCGGAGGCCCAGGCCAGGCCGCGTATCGCGGCAGTGGTCCCGTCGTCCGTGGTCCCGTCGGGCGCCGTCCCGTCGCCCCTTGTCTCGGTCACATGCGTGCCTCCAGCCATGCCGCCCGGCTGGTCCACGTCAGGCCGGTGTCCCCGGCTCGGCCGGCCCGGCACCGGCCGGGTCCGACCCGGCCGAGGCGAGGATACGCTTTCGATCGAGGAGCATCGACGGCGGCACGGCGATCACCGTCACGCCCGCGGCGACCAGGAAGATGCCGACCATGATCTGGGCGGCCTCGCCGGCGGCCCAGGTCTCGAGTGCCTGGACCACGAGCCCGTCGTGGAGCGGACGGTCGCGCAGGCTCGGGGGGATGTAGGCCTTGTACGAGTCGCTGGTCGCATAGACCTGGTCATAGAGGCGGTCGATCGTGGTCGAGCCATAGGCCGTCAGGATCGCGAGGCCCACGGCCATGCCGATCATCCGGGCCACGGTCACGGTCGACGAGGCGATCCCATACGCCTCGCGGGCAACCGACTCGATGGCGGCGGTCGACCGCGGCGTGACGGTGAGCCCGAAGCCGGCCCCGAACACGGCCAGCGCCAGCGCGACACCCTCGATCGGGGTCGACGGCGTCCAGCCCGACATGACGACGAGAGCGACGATCGACGCCCCGAGCCCGACCAGCGTGACGAGCCGCAGCGTCAGCAGGCGTGCCGCCAGACCCGAGACCATGGCTCCGATCGCGGTCGCCGCGGCGAGCGCGCCGAGCGCGAGCCGCTGCTCGTCCGGCCCGCCGTACAGGACACGGTCGACGAACACGGCGCCGCCCACGATGGCCGTCGCGAAGCCATAGCCGGTCAGGGCCGAGACGAGCGCGGCGGACCAGAACGCCGGGTGCCTGAACAGCCGGGGATCGATGAACGGATCGTGGACGCGGAGGCCGCGCACGATCGCAACCGGCCCGGCGAGCAGCGCGGCGATGACCAGCACGCCGCCGAGCACGAGCGGGTCGATCCCGCCGGCGCCCGAGGACTCGCGGCTGCCCAGGAGCGTCAGCGCGCCGAGCACGCCGACCAGGAACACGCTGAACAGCGCCGCCCCGACCAGGTCCACCCGGCCCGGCCGCCGAGGCGTCTCCCAGCCGCTGCTGGCCGCCCAGGCGATGACCAGGGCCACGATCGCGATCGGTACGTTGACGTAGAACACGTAGCGCCAGGCCGGCGTGAGCGCCTCGTACAGCATCGAGCCGTGCGCCACGCCCAGCCGTGACAGGGCCAGGTCGGGATAGACCGCTCCCAGGATCGCGGCCCCCAGGAATGGACCCGCCGCCATGCCCAGGAAGGTGAGCGCACCGATGACCCCCAGAGCTCGGGGTCGGTCGGCGCCGTCGAACAGGTGCGAGGCGGCGGACGTCGCGACCGGGATCAGCGCACCGCCGCCGACGGCCTGCACGAGCCTCGCTGCGATCAGCAGCTCGAGCGTGGGCGCAAGCCCGGCCAGCAGGCTGCCCAGGGCGAAGATCATCAGCGCGACCAGGAACAGCCGGCGGTTGCCCCACAGGTCGGCGAGCCGGCCGGCGAGCGGCATCGTGACCACGTACACGAGCAGATAGCCGTTGATGATCCACGACGCTTCCCGGAGATTGGTCCAGCCGCCAACGTCCGAGACGATCGCCGGCAGGGCGACCGCCGTGATCATCAGCTCCAGCCCGGCCAGGAACACGCCGGCGCCGAGCACGATGAGCAGGACGATCGCATCTCGTCGAGGCAGCCGATCCATCGGTGGGAGTGTAGGGTGCGTCAGGGCATGGGCCCGTGACGCGGCTGCCCGCCGTGCTCGCCCGACCCGTGGATGCCCAGGTCGGCACGGGGTTGACATGCCGCCACCGGGTCCATAACATCAATGTTCGTTGATATAAACTGCCGTTGATCCATCGCGCGGCAGACCCCCCTGAGGATCCTTCTCCTCGTGTCCCCCACCCCGGCGCACATCCGAGGCACGATCGCCTCGGTCGTCGATCAACCCGAGGACCTGCGCGAGCTGCGTCGGTTCCACAAGACGCTGGCGGACGTCAACCGGCTGCGCATCGTGCGCTGCCTGGCCGACGGCCCGGCGACCGTGACCGAGCTGATCGGCCACGTCGGGCTGTCGCAGCCGCTCGTCTCGTGGCACCTGGGCAAGCTGCGCGAGGTCGGCCTCGTGACGGCGAGGCGGCACGGTCGCGAGACCATCCACACCATCGCCCCCGAGGCCTTTGCCCGGTTCGCCGACCGCGAGGCCCGGGTGCTGGGCCTGGACGAGCTCGGCCAGCGGAACGGTGCCCGGTCATGAGCGGCTCGCTCGTCTCGCCCGAGCTCCGGTCGCGTGTCCGCGGCCTGATGACGCCCATCGCGGTCGGGTTCGGGCGGGCCGGCCTCACCCCCAATGCGCTCACCGTCATCGGCTTCCTGATCGCCGTGGTTGCGGCGATCGCGGCCGCTGCCCAGGCCTGGCTCATCGCCGGGATCCTGGTCGTCGGCGGCGGCGTGTTCGACCTGTTCGACGGCGCGCTGGCGCGCGCGACGGGCAAGGTCAGCAAGCTCGGGGCGTTCATGGATTCCACCTTCGACCGCTGGGGAGAGGCGGTCGTCTACGTGGGCATCGTGTGGGGCACCCTGGACATGGGCCTCTGGCGCCCCGTGGTCCTCGCGGCCGCCGCCATGGGATCCGCGTTCATGGTCAGCTACACGCGCGCCAAGGCCGAGAGCCTGGGGTTCACGCCCGGCACCGGCATGGCCAACGTCGGCCTCGCTCCCCGCGAGGTCCGGATCGCCATCCTTACCATCGGACTGATCGCGGCCGGGCTGTTGCCGGGCTTCCCGGCGGATATGGATCAGCCCGGGGCGATGGCCTATCCGCTGTCCGCGCTGGCCCTCGAGGCCGCGCTCGGCGCTCATCGCCGTCCTCGCCACCATCACCACCATCCAGCGCATCGTCCATACCATCAGCCAGGCAGCCAACCAGGAGCAGGAGTAGTCACGCACCAATGGAGCAGCAGGTGACCAGCAACGACAAGACCCCCAGGCAGCGGGGCAAGAAGATCCGCGTCGCGATCGTGGGCGTCGGCAACTGCGCGAGCAGCCTCGTCCAGGGTCGCTACTACTACGAGAACGCCAAGCCCGGCGACTTCGTGCCGGGGCTGATGCACGTCCAGCTGGGCGACTACCACATCAGCGACGTGGAGTTCGTGGCCGCGTTCGACATCGACAAGGAGAAGGTCGGCAAGGACCTGTCCGAGGCGATCTTCTCGGGCCAGAACAACACCTACAAGTTCATGGACGTGCCGCACCTCGGCGTCAAGGTCGACCGCGGCATGACCCACGACGGCCTGGGCAAGTACCTGTCCCAGGTGATCGAGAAGGCCCCCGGCCCCACGGCCGACGTGGTCGGCATCCTCAAGGAGCGCGAGGTCGACGTCATGGTCTCCTACCTGCCCGTGGGCAGCGAGGAGGCGACCAAGTGGTACGTGGAGCAGGCGCTCCAGGCCGGCGTCGGCTTCATCAACGCCATCCCGGTGTTCATCGGTCGCGAGCCCTACTGGCAGCGCCGGTTCGCCGAGAAGGGCCTGCCGGTCATCGGCGACGACATCAAGAGCCAGGTCGGCGCGACGATCACCCATCGCGTGCTGACGCGCCTGTTCATGGACCGCGGCGTGCGCATCGACCGCACCTACCAGCTGAACTTCGGCGGCAACACCGACTTCCTGAACATGCTCGAGCGCGAGCGCCTCGAGTCCAAGAAGATCAGCAAGACCAACGCCGTCACCTCGATGATCGACTACGAGCTCGACCCCGGGCGACATCCACGTCGGCCCGTCGGACTACGTGCCGTGGCTCAAGGACCGCAAGTGGTGCCACATCCGGATGGAGGGCACGACGTTCGGCGACGTGCCGCTCAACGCCGAGCTCAAGCTCGAGGTCTGGGACAGCCCCAACAGCGCGGGCGTCATCATCGACGCCATCCGCTGCCTGAAGATCGGCCTTGACCGCGGCCTCAAGGGCACGCTCGTCGCGCCCGTCCAGCTACTTCATGAAGAGCGCCGCCGCATCCAGATCCACGATGACATCGCGCGCGAGCGCGTCGAGGCGTTCATCCGCGGCGAGGACAACGAGACCCTGGTGGGCACGCGAGGAGTCCAAGAAGCACGCCAAGGCGCTCGCCGGCCAGGCCAAGGAGAAGGCGGCCGCCGCGGCCAGTGATCATCGCTCCCGGCGCATCCGGGTCTCCGGGGCGGGGCCCGGATGACCAGCTCCGAACGCCGGCTCGAGGCGCCGCACCGGCGCCTTGAGTCCACGCCGCCGCGGCTCGTCGAGCACGCGGCGGTGTTCGGCTATCGGGCGGCGGCGGCAGTGCTCGCCCACGTGCCGCCGCGTGCCTGTCGCGCAACGTGATCGCGCACCGCCTCGCAGGCGAGCTACCTCGCGTGGCCGTCGAAGCGGCGCTTCTCCAACGCCAACTTCGGTCACGTCCTCGGCCTGCCCCCGGACGATCCCCGCGTCCGGCAGGCTCGCCCTGCGCGCGTATCGCGAGTACGCGCGCTACATGGTCGAGCTGATGCGCCTGCCCGTCGCGCCCAGCCGACGAGCTCGCCGACCAGGTCGAGGGCAGGCGACGTGGAGCGCGTCGCGGACGCTCTGGCGCACGTCCGGCCGGCCGATGATCGTGGTCGCCGATCACGTCGGCAACAACGAGGCGGTCGCCGCCGCGATCGCCGGCCACGGCTACCCGATCAACGTCATCGCCGACGACTCGTCGCTTCCCGGAGCTGTTCGAGCTGCTCCGCCGCCAGCGCGAGTCGTGGGGCGTCAAGCTCATCCCGTGGCGCAACCTCCGTGGCCTCTTCGGGGTGCTCCGCCAGCGGCGAGATCCTGGCCCTGCTCGTCGACTGGGGCTATCGGCCCGATGGGATCCCGGTCCGCCTGCTCGGCTCCTGGACGACGCTGCCGGCCGGCCCGGCCAGCCTGGCGGCCAAGACCGGGGCGATCATCGCCCCGGTGGCCATCCGACGGGCCGCACGGACGACCGGTTCCGGATCGAGGCCCACCGACCCGTTCCAGGTGCCGTCCTCGTCGCCGGCCGACCTGCAGCGGGCGACGCAGCGGGTCGCGGACGCCATCGGCGCAACCATCGGGCGGCGCCCGCACCAGTGGTACAGCTTCAAGCCGATGTGGCCCGCCGACGCCGCGGAGATGCAGGCCCTCGAGCAGCGCGCGGCGCGTCATGCTCGAGGACGGGCACGAGCTGGAGACCGCGTGATCCAGGCTGGAGACCGCGTGAGCCACCGAGCCACGTCATCGATCGCCACCCCACCGAGCGGTCTGCGGCGCCTGCCGGGTCGCCTCCTGGTGGCGCTCCTCGGGCTGCTGGGGCGTCTGCCCGAGCGTCCGCTGGTGGCCGCGGCCGACGCGATCGGCGAGCTCTGGTACCGCACCGCGCCCGCCGCGCCGCGCGCAGGCTCGGGCCAACCTCGGCCGGGCGTGCGCCGGGCTTGCCTCGACCGGGCGAGGGTCCGGCCGGGTCCGTCGCGCCGCGTCCGACCCCGACGCCCTGGAGCGGCTGGTCCGGGCCGACCTTCCGCCACGCCGTGCGCTACTACCTCGAGGTGGCGCGTGCAGGCAGCTACAGCGTGGACGAGGCTGTGGCCCGGATCGACGTGGTGACCCCGGACGAGGTGCGCGAGATCGTCGAGGCACGACGGCCGGTCGTGGTGGTCGGGATGCACTTCGGCGCGATCGAGCTGCCGGCGATCCTGGTCGTCCACCTGCTGGGACAGCCGGTCACCGCGCCCATGGAGCTCGTCGCCAACCCGATGCTGCGCGAATGGTTCCTGCGCAACGCGCGGAAGCACCGGCATCGACATCATCCCGATCGCCAACGCCCGACGGCGGCTGCTGGACGCGATCGCGGAGGGCCGCTCGGTGGGCCTCGTCGCCGATCGTGACCTGACCGGCGGCGGAGTCATGGTGCCGTTCTTCGGCCACGACGCGCCGATCCCGACGGGACCCGCGCTGGTCGCGATCGAGACGGGGCTACCGCTCTACGTGGGCTGTGCCCGGCGCTCGTCCGGCGGTCGGTACGAGGGGAGCCTGATCCGCGTTCCGATACCGGCGGGGGAACGCTGCGCGAGCGCGTCACCACGATGACGGCCGGGATCGCAGCGGCGTTCGAGACGATCCTCGCGGGCGCCCCGGAGCAATGGTGGGGCGCCTTCCATCCGTACTGGCCGGAGCTCGCGACCGGGCCGCCGAGGATGCGGCACCATCGGCCAACGGGGGCACGGGCCATGGCGATTGACCCGCTGGTCCGTCGAGGACGGGCCGACGTCCACATCCACACCATGGCCTCGGACGGGACATCCTCGGTGGCCGAGATCCTCGACCTGGTCGAGCGGGACGGCGTCCTCGACGTGATCGGGATCGCCGACCACGAGCGGATCGATGCCGCGCTGGCGGCGCGGGCGATGGCCGTGGACCGGGGGTCGACGTTCGAGGTCGTCGTGGGCCAGGAGATCAGCACCCTGGGCGGCCACCTGGTGGGCCTGTTCCTGGAGCAGGCCGTGCCGGCGATGCGCAGCCTGCGCTGGTCGATCGAGGCCGTGCACGATCAGGGCGGGCTGGCGATCGTGGCCCATCCGCTGGTGCCCTATCCGCTGTGCGCCCAGGGGTTCGTGCTCCGCCGGCTGCTCGACGACGATGACCCGGCCGTGCACCCCGACACGATCGAGACCTTCAACCCCACCGCCTTCGGGCGCTACGGACACCGCGCTGCCGTCGCGCTTCGCTGCCGAGCACGGCCTGTCCGAGTTCGGCGCCAGCGATGCCCACGCGGCCGACGCGGTCGGGTCGGCCTGGACCTCCTACCCCGGCCGCTCTGCGGCGGACCTGCGGCTGGCGATCGAGCACGGCACGTCGCGTCATCACGGGCAGTTCCACGGCTCGATCGGCCAGCTCGGCGTGTTCGGGCGTCAGCTCCGGAAGTACTCTCGTGACGCCCGGGCGGAGCTGCTCGGGCGCGTGCGGCGTGACGGCACGGGTCGCGACCTCGGCTACCCTGGCGGCACCCTGCGGCCCCCTCGCCCGGTCCCCGACGATCCGGAGGCGCTGGCATGAAGATCGGGCTGGTCATCGCCATACGTCTACCCGCTGCCGGGTGGCGTGACCCAGCACGTGCGCTATCTGTACGAGAACCTCCGGCTGCTGGGCCATGACGTCCGCATCCTGACCTCGTCCCATGGTCTGCAGCGTGCCTCCGAGGGCGACGTGATCCGGCTGGGCAAGGGGTTCTCGGTGCCCGCCAACGGGTCGGTGGGCACGATCACGCTCTCGCCTCGCTACAACTCGCAGGTGTCCGAGGTCCTGGAGCGCGAGCAGTTCGACGTGCTCCATTTCCACGAGCCGTTCGTGCCCTTCCTCTCGCTCGTGCTGCTCCACCAGTCGAAGAGCGTCAACGTGGCCACGTTCCATGCCTACGGCGGCTGGTCGCCCGCCTACGAGTTCGGGAGCCGGACGCTGGGTGGCTATGCCGCCCGGCTGCACGGCCGGATCGCCGTGTCCGCGGCCGCGCGCCACTTCATCGACCGCTTCTTCCCGGGCGACTACAAGGTGATCCCCAACGGCGTGGACATCGATCGCTTCCAGCGCGCCGTGCCGGTCGCCCGCTGGCAGGACGGCACTCGCAACATCCTGTTCGTCGGCCGCTTCGAGCCCCGCAAGGGCACCCTGGACATGCTCAAGGCGTACCGGATCCTGCGCAAGACGGGCTGCAACTGCCGGTTGCTGATGGTGGGCGGCGGCCCCCAGGAGCGTGAGGCCCGCCGATACGTGGCGACGCGTCGCCTGCGCGGCGTGGAGTTCCTGGGCCGGGTCTCGGACGACGAGCGCGACCAGCTGTTCCGAACCGCCGACGTCTACGTGTCACCCGCGACGGGTCGCGAGTCGTTCGGGATCGTGCTGCTCGAGGCGATGTCGGCGGGCACGCCGATCGTGGCCAGCGACATCCATGGCTACAAGGGCGTCGTCCGTCGGGGACGTGAGGGCCTGCTGGTGCCGCCGCGCGACCCGAAGGCCGTGGCCGGATCCATCGCGCGCGTGCTTGGCGACCAGGCGCTGGCCGCGCAGATGGCCGAAGCCGGCCAGGCGCGGGCCGAGGAGTTCAGCTGGCCACGAGTCACCATCAAGGTCGAGGAGTACTACCGGTTCGTGATCCGCCGGCTCGCCGCCGCCAACCAGCTGCCACCCGGCTATCGAGCCGAGGTCCCGTCCTCGGTTCGTTCGCCCGGCGAGACCGGCAGCTCCGCCACGGACGAGGACGGCGTCGCCTGACGCGAGCTCCGGTGGCCACCGGCGCGAGAGCGCCGGGTCAGGGACCGTCCCCCACCGCGCCGATGCTCCCGGGCCCAGCCGCACCACCCTCGCCGCGCGTATTCCCCTCGCCGCGCGTATTCCCCTCGCCGCGCGTATTCCCCTCGCTGCGCGTTTCCCCTCGCTGCGAGCAGGATCGCGGATACCGCCCCGGTCGCTGCTGTCGGCACCGCCGTCAGCGGCCGCGCCGTCAGCGGCCGCGCCACCAGCGGCCGAGCCATCAGCGCCCGTGCCACCCCCGCCGCTGTCGCCTCCGTCGGGACCCGGGCCGGCAGCGTCTCCGCCTGCCTCGACTGCCGGTTGGCGCTCCTCGAGCAGGGCCGCGCGCCAGACCCAGGCCGCGTAGGCGACCACGGCACACGCGATCACCAGGAACACGATCAGGATCGCGAACCGGGGATCCGCAAACGAGGTCGTCCCGGTCCTGGGTGTCGTGTTGACCGAGAACTGGAACGGATACGGATAGGTCGGCAGCAGGAGCTGGTACGAGTTCGTGAACCACGATGGCAGCGGCAACGCCGCGATGTTCGGATAGAGCATCACGAACCAGGCCACGGCGACCGCGACGATCCCGATCGCGAACCGACGTGAATCCCGGGACGAGACGACGGCGAACGCGACCAGCAGGAGCGGTGGCGCGAGGAGGGCGAAGAACAGCTCGGGCACCATCTCCTGGATCACCGACAGCGGGTCGCCAGTCGGGATCAGGCGGGTCGCCAGCAGCGCCAGCACCACCAGCCCGCCGGCGCCGGCCAGCGGCATGACCGTGGCCCAGCCGATCGGCCGGCCGCCGCTGCGGCGGCGCATCAGGTCGACCAGCCCGAACACGACCAGGACCACGGCGACCACGAGCGAGACGCCGACGATCGCGGCGGCGAGCGTCGGGCCCAGGCTCCCCGAGCTCCCGGTGCACGCCTGTGACCCCGGATTGACCGCCTCCACGTTCGCGAGCGCGCACAGCGGCTGACGGAGCAGCCACAGGATGACCGGCCCCATCACCGCGACCGCTGCCGCCACTCGAGCGAGCAGCCAGGTGCGCCGCGACGCCCCGTGCCACAGCTCGGCGACGAAGTAGGCGAGCGCCATGACCACGAACGGAAGGCTCGTGTAGTAGTGGTACTGGAAGGCCGGTCGATCGATCCGCGCCCAGGACACCCACTGGGCCAGGAAGGCGATCAGGATCATGGCCAGGGCGAGGCTTCGTCGTCGGAACGCCTGGTAGGCGACGAACACCATCGCCGGGATCCCCAGCCACCAGATGACCATGTTGCCCGCGTCGTAGATCGACGCCGAGGTCGCATCGGCAAAGCCACCCTGGTAGAACCAGACCGGCTTGAGGTTGAGCGGCCACGCCCACCACGGCGAGTTGGCCGCGTGCGCCACCGCCAGGTCGTTGTGGTAGTTGTACATCTGGCCCGTCAGCGCGAGCAGCGTCTGACCGGTGTGTCCCGGTGGCCAGCCCGGCCACAGCTGGTTGTTGTTGATCAGCGCCCAGGGCACGTACGTGATCACGTAGACGACCAGCGGGATCACGAGCAGCGAGCCGATCATCCACACGATGGGCAGCCCGAACGCCCAGACCGAGCCGGAGCCAGCCCTCGGGCGGGCGGGCAGGCGCAAGGTCGCCCCAGGACGCATCGAACCACGCCGGGCGGCGGGCCAGCGGCCCGATCCCGATCCGCGCGCCGAGCGCGAAGCCGGCGTAGGCAGCCAGGCCCACCAGGACGAGCGCGAAGCCCAGGCTCAGCGGGTCGAGCAGGATGGGGCCCAGCGTGACCGACCGGTCGGCGCGACCCAGCGCGATCGAGCCGAGCGCGATCGAGCAGCCCCAGCACGGGCGGCCCGCCGATCGCCAGCCACATCTCCTCGTCGGACCAGGCGATCGGGCGGTAGACGGTGATGACGACGGTCGCGAGGGTGAGCGCGACCATGATCAGGACGAACGTGAGGTTGCCCGTGCCGCCGCTGCCCTCGGGAACCTCCATCGCCATCCAGCCCAGGACGGCGGTCAGCCCCACCATGCTCGCGATCAGGAGCAGGCGGCCGAGGGCGGTTCGCGCCAGGACCAGGATGCCCAGCGCACCGATCGCGTAGGCCGCCACCCACTTCGAGGCAAGGCCGAGCCCGAGCAGGACGCCGACCAGGGGCATCAGCACCCAGAACGCCCAGCGGGGCCGACGGGTGTCGATCCAGAGCCAGGCAAAGACCACGTACGCGGCGATGATGAAGAAGCCGGTGTAGACGTCGTTCATCGCGATCCGGCTCTGGACGAAGAACATGCCGTCGGCGAGCGCGAACAGGCCCACCAGCACGCCCACGGCTCGCCGTCGGAACAGGATCCGGGTCAGCAGGAACAGCACGCCCACCGTGAGCGCGCCCAGGATCACGCCCGGCAGCCGCCAGGAGAACGCGTAGTGCCCGACGTCGAGCGAGGCCGCCTCGCCGGCGGCGTCGAACACCAGCAGCTGGCCGCGGTTCGCCGTGGGGTAGTCGGGGTTGTGATCCAGCGCCCAGGCGACGGGCTGGAACCCGAGCCGATGGTCGGCGAACACGGTCTTGCCATGCGGCTCGATGACGTACACGACGTGGCCGCTGCCGTCGGGCGCATCGCCCATGACCTCGACCAGTCCCGCGGCGTCATCGAACACGACGCGCGTCGCCGGAGCGGGCATCGGCATCGTCGAGGACACGGTGGGGCCGTTGTCCGCCGCCGAGCCCGAGACGGCGATGATGGCGACGGCCGGACCGCCGCTCGCCGCGTCCCCGGTGGTCGCGTAGATCTGCGTTCCCTCGTCGATCCCGCTGACCAGCGCCACGCCGTGCGCGCCACCGGTCAGCACCACGCTGGAGGCGATCGTGCCGGAGCTGGTGACCATGTCCACGCCGCCCGATCCGGCCACCGCGAGCATCGGCACCTGGCCGATCGAGATGCCGGGCAGCCGCCCGTCGTCGATCTCCGCCTGGAGCGCGGTCCGAAGGTCGGGCGTGAGCGGGGCGTCGATCACCACCGTGCCCGACTCGTTGGGCTGAAGCATCTGCTCGTAGGCCGCGCTGTCGCCACCGAGAACGGCCGCCAGCTCGTCGGCGACGGCAGCCGGATCGCTCACGTCCACGAGCGTCGCGACGATCGCATCCCCGCTCCCGGCGGACGCGAGGTCGACCGCG
Source organism: uncultured Chloroflexia bacterium (assembly GCA_963806265.1). Classification (GTDB taxonomy): domain Bacteria; phylum Chloroflexota; class Limnocylindria; order Limnocylindrales; family CSP1-4; genus CAIXZV01. Next base: position 161,811 of record CAWDXT010000013.1, on the reverse strand, counting down.
CCCGCGACCTGGACGGTGCCGACGACCTCGCCCGTGCCCGTGTCCACGACCGCGACCCTGTCGTCGGGCAGGATCGCCCCCACGTGCTGGCCGTCGTCGAACGGCGCGAGGCTGCGAGATCGGTCCGTCGAGCGTCGCGATCTGGAGCGGTGTGATCGGCGCCTGGTCCGGGAGCGAAGCCTCCGACGCCGTCGAGGCCGTTCACGTCCACCACCCACAGGCCGCCGTCGCTCGTGCCCACGTAGAGCTGGTCCAGGGTCGCGTCGTAGGCCAGCGCCTCGGCTCCATCGATCGGGAGGTTCACCACGCGCTGGCGGGTGGCGAGGTCGAACGCCACGACCTCCGAGCCGGTGGCCACCCACACGCGCTCGCCGTCGCGGGTGTCGGTCGAGACAGGGTCCGACCGCCTCGGCTCGATGACCGCGTCGGCCACCGGAACGCCGAGCTCGCTGCTGGCCGCCACGTCGTGGCCGGCGAACGCGACGATCCCGGCCGCGATCCCGTACTTGGCCAGGTGCGGGTGTGTCCACTCGTAGATGTCGTGCTGGATCCCGTACCGCCAGTCCTGGAGGAACTCCATGGCGGTCCGGGCGTGGTAGACCTCGTCGAAATGCATCCGGGCGGGCTCGGCCAGGCGGTAGGTGCGCAGAACCAGAGCGGCCACCACGAGCACGATCAGCAGCCACATGTCGAGCCGGTCGAGGTGGCCGCGGCCCTCGGCCAGCAGCGAGCGTGCCCGGTCGGGGCGAATGGGCGTCTCCGCGATCCGGTTCCGCACCCAGGCGATCGGACCCGAGCTCGACCCACGACGGTCGGTCGTACCAGGCGGGCACCAGCGACCCGGGCGCCGCCTCGCCGTCGAGGGCGCCCGCGGAGACCATGGTTGTCGCACCCGCTGTCGTCGCACCTGCCATGGCACCGCCGATCGTCGCACCGGCCGCCTCGGTCTGGGCCGGACGGGCGGGGTCAGCCGCCGTGGAGCTGGGGCCGGGAGCGCCGCTCAGCCGGGCCGCGCCGCGTGCCCCGGCGGCCGGGAGCGCCTCCGGACCCAGCCGGCCGTTGGCCGCCTCCGCCTCGAGCGCCCGCAGCGCGCCCGGTCTCAGCTGCGCGAGGATCCAGACCAGGACCGCCGTGTGGGCGATGGCGATGATCGCCACCCCCCAGAACGACCGGATCGCCTCGCCGATGCCGAGCCAGTCCGAGACCGACGGGTTGTCCGGGTAGATCGTGGTCAGGACGACGTACATGTTGAGGAATGTCGCGACGGCGGCGATCAGGTAGGCGATCCGCCAGCGCCAGGAGAAGGCGATCAGGATCGCGGCGAGCGCGAACAGGGGGAACAGGTAGCGCTCGTGGACGCGCGTCGGGACGGCGAAGAAGGCGATCGCAAGCGCCGAGACCCCGACCAGGATCGTCAGCCGGTCGGGTCGTCGCGCGACCAGCACCGAGATCACCGTGGCGAGCCCGAGCAGCAGCGCTGCCCCGATCAGCCCTGCCGGGATAGGCCCGATGGCGGCCCATGGTGACGCCGGATCCACCGGCGCGTCGTACAGCCAGCCGCCCATCGTCGCCATGCTCTGGCCGTTCACGGGGAACAGCGCCCACAGGTTGTAGGCGTTCACCGTCACGTAGGGATACGTGGCGGCCGTGCTGAACACCAGCCGGAGCAGGGACGAGTCCACGAACGGCGCCGTTGCGGTGGGCACCACCACCGACAGCCCGAACGGGGCCGCCATCAGCACCGCGGTCAGGAAGCCCGGCGACGCCGGTGGTCAGGATCCGGATCGGGCCTGCTGCCCGGCGCTCCCAGCCAAGGCCCGATGGTCTCGGTGGTGCCTCGTTTCCGAAACCGCCCGAGGGCCATAGCGCGCGCCGGATGGTGACCACCGCGATGATCGGCACCAGGATGCCCAGCTGGGGCTTGACCAGCGCGGCGACCACCGCGAGGATGGCCGCTCGCTCGGTCCGGTTCTTCCAGAGCTCCCGGATGGCGAGCAGCAGGAACACCGTGCCGAAGCTGTCCACCTGGCCCCAGATCACCGAGTCGAACCAGGTGATCGGGTTGGCGATCACGACCAGCGCCGCCAGCGTCGCCCGGCGCTCGGTCACCCCCAGGTCGAGCACCATCCGGTAGACCACCAGGGCCAGGACGGCGTCGGTGATGATCGCCGGCAGCTTGATCAGGTCGCCCACGCCACCGATCCACTGACCGACGATCCCGACCGGCCACAGGGCGTACAGGTAGCCCGGCGTGTAGTCGGCGTACGAGGCGTTGGCGTAGAAGCCCGGCGGACCGTATTGCGCCAGCAGATCGGCCCAGTAGCGGAACAGCCCGAGATCGGCGCCGAACCCGGACCCGCGGAGTCCTTCGACGCCATATGCCATGATCAGCCGGAGCACGAGGCCGATCGCGATGACGGCCAGAATCTCGCGGCCGAAGCCACGCCGGGAGGCGTCGTCCGTCGTGGTGTCCCGGCCGGGCGCGCCCGTACCGGAAGCGGTCACGGGGAGCCTCCTACGCAGCGGTGAAGGTGGACCGGAGTATAGCCGAGGGCCGGGCGAGGGCCGTGTCCGAGATCCAGCCAGCCAGCCGCCCCATGATCGGGATCGTGGGGCTCGCGCTCGCCCTTGGGGCGCTGCTGCTCTACGCCGCCTCGAACCCCCTCCATGACAACCTGTATACCCACTTCGTCTGGCAGGCGGACGCGTTCCTCCACGGCCGCGTCTCGTTCCCGTATCCGGTCGAGGCGGGGCCGGACAATCCGGCGAACTGGTACTTCCAGGACGTCTACCCGCTGCTCGATGCGTCAGGGATCCCCACCGGGCAGGTGCTGATCCCGTTCCCACCGCTGCCGGCGATCGTGCTGCTGCCGTTCGTGGCCGTATTCGGGCTGTTCACCGACCAGGACGCCGTGGCGATCGGGCTGGGTGCGATCGGCGTCGCCGCCGCATGGTGGATGCTGGGCGGCCTTCGGATCTCGCTCGGCACCCGGGTGCTGGTCACGATCCTGTTCGCCACGGGAACGGTCTGGTGGTGGGCCGCTGCCGTGGGCAGCACCTGGTACCTGGCACACCTGGTCGCGGTGCTGCCGGCCATGCTCGCGGTGGGCGTCGCGCTGCGCCATGACCGACGCGCGGAGCGCGAGGATGGGCTGCCCGACGACCAGGCGTCCGACGGAGAAGCGGTCGTGGCCATGGGCGCCGGCACGCCGACCGGCTTCACGCGGGCACGACCGACCGGCTTCGCGCCGGCGCGGCCGACCACGGCCGTGGCTTGTGGCGGGCGATCCTGCCCCTCGACCGCTCCCAGGTGCTTGCCGGCCTGCTGCTCGGCATCGCGGCCACCGCCCGGCTCCCGCTCGTGTTCGCGGCGCCATTCCTGATGTTCGTGGGCGGGGGTGGGTCGATTCTCCGGCGTACCGTGTCGGCCGGCGTGGGGGGTGTGGGACCGGTCGCGCTGCTCGTCCTGTACACATTCCTCACGACCGGCTCGCCCCTCCACCCGGGCTACGAGTACCAGTACCAGCTCGAGGCGAAGGGCTACCCGACGCTGGGCTACCACGCAGACTGGTCGGTCGAGGACGTCCGGTACATCCCGCAGAACCTGGCCATCATGCTGGGCTCGCTGCCCGCGATCCTGCCCGACGTCAAGCCCGACACCCTGGGGCTGGATCCGGTGCAACCGCTGTGCACCGCGCCCGGCGCCATCCGTGGCCCCTTCGACCCCGACTGCCCGATCGCGATCCCGATCGACATCGGGACCAGCATCGTGCTCAGCGCGCCCGGGCTGCTCCTCGCCCTGCTGGCCATCGCGCGCCGCCCGCTGGCCCGCCTGACCCTGGGCGCCGGCCTGGCGACGTTGGCGATCGCCCTGTTCAACCTCGCCCACTTCAGCCAGGGCTGGGTCCAGTGGGGCTATCGCTTCTCGCTGGACTTCATCCCGTTCCTGCTGCCGCTGGTCGCCGTCGGCGCGGCGCGCGCCGACGGCCGGCCACGCACGATCGCGATCGTCCTCGTCGTCGCCGGCGCGGCGGTCAACCTGTGGGGCGTCGCCTGGGGTCAGCTGCTTGGCTGGTAGGCAGGGCGTGGCTGCGGCCGGTTCGATCCGCCCCTGGCTCGTCGGCGGCGGGCTGGTGGCCGTGGTCTCGCTGCTCACCTACCGGGCCACGATGCTCCCGGGGGTCGGGTTGTGGGATACGGCCGAGGCGCAGACGGTGCCGCCCCTGCTGGGCACCATGCACCCGACGGGATTCCCCGCGTACGTGCTGCTGGGCTGGCTGGCATCGGTGGTCCTCCAGCCGCTCGGGGCGCCCGCGCTGCGCATGAACCTGCTGTCGGCGATGCTGGTCGGCGCCGCCGTGCTCGGCCTGGTGCTGGTTGCCCGGCGGATCGGGTCGCGCCTGCCGATCGCCCTGGCGGCGGCAGCCGGCTTCGCGTTCACGCCGATCGCCTGGGCCATCGCCGTCGCCGCCGATGTTCACGCGCTGCAGATCGCCCTGCTGCCCGTGCTCGTGCTGCTCCTGCTGCGCTGGGAGGATCGAGTCGATGCATGGGCCCGGGGAATGCCTGACGGCCAGCGTCGAGCCGATCGGGCCCTGGTCGTGGCTGCTGCAGGGTTCGGGCTGGCGGCCGCCAGCCACGGCCTGACGCTGCTCCTGCTGCCCGCCGTCGGAGCGTACGTGCTGGCGGTGGATGCCAGCGTCTTCCGGCGGCCACGGACCGTCCTCGCCGCGTTCGGCGTATCGGCCGGCATCGCGGCGCTGCTGTACCTGGAGCTGCCGCTTCGGGCCGGTCTGCTGCGTGCGCCCCTCGTGTACGACCACCCCGAGACGTGGGCAGGCTTCTGGAGCGTCGTGCTGGGCAGCCAGTTCGGCGGCAGCGCCTCGACCCTGCTCGCCGATCCGCTCGGCGCGCTCGGCTCGCCGTTCACCATCGCGCTGGAGCAGCTCGGCCCGCTCGCGGTGCTGGTCCCCGTGGGCCTGGTCGTCACGGCCGCGCGACGCCCCCACTATGCCCTCCTGTCCGGGCTCGCAACGGTGCTGATCTCGATCTTCGCGCTGTCCTATGACAACGCCGACATCGGTCGCTATTACCTTGGACCGCTGTTCTTCGCCTGGACCTGGCTCGCGGTGCTGGGCAGCGTCGTCGTCGACTGGCTGACCGGCGACCCGGCCCCCGGCGGGGGCGGCCGCGAGGGCGCGATGGCCGGGCGGGTCGCGGCCACGCTGGTGGTCGTCGTGGCGCTGCTGGCGCCGACCGCGCTCGACGTCGGGACGAGATGGCACGCCGTCGATCGGTCGGGCGACAGGGCCGCCGCAACCTGGCTCGACGATGCGTTCGCGGCCATGGCCCCCAACGCGGTCGTCGTCTCGTGGTGGTCGTACTCGACCCCCATGTGGTACGGCCAGCTGGTCGAGGGGCGTCGAACCGAGGACCTCACGATCATCGACGATCGGACGCGTCTCGACGACCACCTCGGCAGCGTGGACGACGTGATCGACAGCTACCTCGGTACGAACCCCGTCTATGTCATCCGCGCGCAAGGTTCCGACCTGCAGGCTGTGCGTGACCGATTCGTGATCGAGAGCGTCGGTAGCCCGGCTAACCTGTACCGGGTGATCGGACGCCAGGAGACCAGCTCATGACCTCAGCCTCGCCGCCGACCGGGGGCGCGGCCCCTCGCGATCCCGTGCAGCCGGCTGCCGGCTCACCGAGCCGCGTCCCACGTCTGTCCTACTTCTTCCCGGCCCACAACGAGGAGGCCAACCTCGAGGGCCTGGTCGACGAGGCGCTCGAGACGCTGCCATCCCTGGCCGACGCGTTCGAGATCATCGCCGTCAACGACGGCTCGAAGGATCGAACGGCGGAGATCGCCGATCGCCTGGCAGCCGCGCACCCTGACGTCGTCCGCGCGGTCCACCACCCGGTCAATCGCGGCTACGGCGAGGCCCTTCGCTCCGGCTTTGCCGCTGCCCGATACGAGCTCATCGCGTTCACCGACGGCGACCGCCAGTTTCGGGTCGAGGACGTTGGGCGGCTGACCTCGAGGATCGTGGCCACCGATCAGCCGGACGCGGTGGCCGGCTATCGGATCCGGCGCGCCGATCCGATCGTGCGGATCCTGTACGCGCGCACCTACAAGCTTGCCAACCGCCTCCTGTTCGGGCTCCGGGTGCGTGACGTCGACTGCGCCTGCAAGCTGTTCCGGCGCGAGGCGCTCGAGGGCGTCCGCGTCGAGTCCGGCGGGGCGTTCTTCTCGGCCGAGCTGCTGATCAAGGTCCAGGCCGCCGGCAGCACGGTGGTCGAGGTGGGCGTGCCGCACTATCCGCGCACGGCCGGCTCCCCGACCGGGGCCCGTCCATCGGTGATCTGGCGCGCCGTCAAGGACTTCTGGAGCCTTCGGCTGCGCCTGTGGGCGAACCGCGACCGGGCCATGCGCCGTGGTCGACCGATCCTCGGAGCCGCGCCGGACCGTCACCCGCCGGGCGGCGCCTGATCAGCGTCCGCCGGCCGCTCGCGAGAGGCTAGCCGGACGCCGGGCCGGAGGATCCGCCGCCGCCCCGGCTCTCGCCCTCGTCGAGCGAGTTGACGAACTCCCGGAAGATGTCCAGCCGGGTCGTGTCGATCTTCTCGCCGGTCGACTCGAGCGACGACGCTCCGCCGCGCCGCGAGGGACCTCCCTCGGACGAATCGTCGTCCGGGGCCGCATCGTCGCCCACCCCGGGCAGCGTTGCCGCGCGGTCCAGGACGTCCTGGGTGGCGTAGATCGGCGCGCCCAGCCGAACGGCCAGGGCGATCGCGTCGGACGGACGGGCGTCGATGTCGATCGGGCCGGCCCCGCGGTCGATGACGAGCCGGGCATGGAACGTCTCGTCGGCGAGGTCGGAGATGACGATCCTGGCGACCGTCGCGTCCAGCTCCCGGAGGACCGTGACCAGCAGGTCGTGGGTCAGCGGCCGCTCCGGCGTGAGCCCCTGGAGCTTCATCGCGATGGCGCTCGCCTCCCACGGGCCGACCCAGATCATGAGCAGCCGTCCCTGGTCGGCCTCGCGAAGCACGAGCACGTGCCGACCGGTGGGCATGTGCACGCGGACGCTCTCGACGGTGACCTCGATCTCGGCCGGTGCGTCTCCGCTCATGGACCGATTATCCCACGGGCCCCCGGACCGGGCCCGCACGTGACCCGTCCGACGCGCCTGCGACGGCCGGCTCAGCCCTTGGGCTTCTTGCTCGGCTTGGGCGTTGCCTTGGGCTTCTTCGTCGGCTCCGGCGTCGCCGTGGGGCTGGGCGTGGGCGACGCCCCGGCCTCGGTGCCGGGAGCCGCCTGGAGCAGCGCGCTGTTGACGCCCTGGTCGCTGATCCACCACAGCGTGTCGGGCACGTCGGGATCCGCGGACGGGACCACCACCATGTCGCGCAGCCCGCTCAGATCCTCGCTGCCCGCGAGCGTGTACTGGGCGATGTACTTGCCGTCCGACTTGCTGAAGGCGACGACCCGGTGGTTGATCGCGTCGAACGCGTACAGGGCGCCGAGGCCTCGGCTCGGGTTCCCGTTGGCCTGCGGGGGCGACGCGATGATCGTGTAGCGGGAGCTGGGTCGGAGGCTCGTGTCCGCGGGCAGCTGGGGCTCCCAGCCGGAGGCCGGGATCAGGCGCGCCACGTCGCCGTTCTCCGCCACGTAGATGTCGCCGTCGATCATGAGGTCGGTGATCCCGTCCACCGGGCGGTCGGTTGGCAGGCGCCCCTTGGGCTTGCTGTAGTAGCCGGACCCGTCGGCCGAGGGGTCGAGCACCATGATGTTCTGCTCCGATGGGTCGACGAGGTACAGCTTGTACAGGGCGGCACCGTAGTTCGCCACGAAGGTGGCGATGTCGAGAATGTCGTCACCGAACGACGCCGAGGACTTGACCGTGATCTTGACCAGCGTCCCCTTGCCGGTGGCGTTGCTCGGGCGCCAGCGCCACAGGTTGTTCTTGCTGTCGAGGACGAGGACGTCCGGCCCGCCGGTCGCCAGCAATCGGGGGTCGCTCACCTTGCCGTCATTCGTCTTCTCGCCCGCCTTGAGCACCGCCTTGGCGGTCTTGTCCGCGATGTCGATGCGCCACACGGTCTGGTTCGCGGTGTCAAGGACGTAGGGGGCTCCGTCCGCACCGCGAACGAGCGCGGTCAGCTGGACCTTCTGGTCGTCGGGGAACGTGAACAGGGGCGACGACGCGACCTTGACCATGCCGTAGAGCTGGTCGAGGCCGGCGAGCACCTCGTTGCGCAACGGCGCGATCTGCGCCGCCGGGTAGCCGTGGCTGGCCGCAGCGTCCAGCTGCCGGTACGCCTCGTTCAGGAGGTCCAGCGCTCGCCTGGGGTCGTCCTGCAGGAGGTTGATCCCGGGAGCGGAAACCTGGTCCACGGCATCCTGGGCTGCCCGGAACGCCTGCTCGGCGGCGGTGAACGAGGGGATCGCCGCCGTCGGCGGTCGCGGGCCGCCAACGGCGTAGACACCGATGGCCAGCGCGCCGCCCACGACGATCAGCGCCAGCAGCGCAACGGCCGTCCGGCGCTGCGTCTCCATCCGCGACGAGGTCGTGGTGACGCGCCGCGATCCGGGTGCGCGGCGAGGCAGGAGGTCCTGGATCCGCCAGATCGCCCGTTCGAAGCCGTTGCCGGCCGCGGACCTCGCTCGCTGCGCCGAGGCCCCGATGGCCGCGGCGCCGGCGGTCACCGAGTCGGCCAGCGGGATGGGCGAACGGTCCGGTGCGCCGGCGAGCGGCGTGGCGGGGCGAACCGGCACCAGCGTCCGGGAGCGGTGGATCGCGGACACCTCGGTCGCCTCGAACGCGACCGCGCCGTCGCTGCCGCTGCCCTCCGCCGCGGCGAACAGGGCGTGGAGGTGCTCGATCGCCGACTGTGGGTGCAGGGTGACCAGGGCGTCCTTGAGCGCATCCGTGCCGACGCGGGCCACGACGTTGGCCGAGACCAGGCTCAGGCAATCGCCGACCGACAGCTCGCCGCGCCACACGTCGGGCGCCAGGTCATCGGTGGGCAGCCCCCGATCGCGGTTCGGATCGGGGAGGGTCGACAGCCGGGCCTGCCGGATGAGATACGCCTCGGCCGGGCCGAGGGTGGCGACGTACAGCTCCCGGCCACGCACGACCGCCACGGCGACCCCGATCGGGCCCGCGCCGTCCTGCGGTGGCCCCAGCGCGTACCGGTCCCGCTGGTGACCCAGCTTGCGGTTGGCCACGTCGATCGCCTTGATCAGGCATTGCCGGATCCCGGCCGACTCGTCGTAGTAGTACTGGTTGCGGATGGTGTCGGCGACCATCCGCGTGGCCTCGCGCGCCCGGTGACCCGGCAGGCGGCTCGTGACCAGCAGGTACAGATTGCCCTTGCTGCGACCAACGGAGCCCACGGACGGCTCGACCACCAGGCTGGTGTCGGGCGAGTCGGGGAGCTGGTCCTGCTCGGTGACGGCACCGAGCATCAGCTGGAGGCGGGCGGCCAAGCGGCAATCCTCTTGGGTGACGGGGGCGTCACGATGGTGACGGGCTCGGAAGCCCCGGCGTGACAGCGGGCTCGGGGCCTCCGCGGGACAGGGATTATACGCGCGGACCGCCGGCCGGCCGCGATCCCTGCGACCGTCCGACCACGATCCGGAGGTGCCGGACCTTCGCCCCGCCGGGTGCCGCCGCGAACGCCTCGAGCAGCTCCAGCGCTCGCATCCGAAGCTCCGCGCCCACGATCGGCTCGTCGACCTCGACGACGATGGTGTCGGGCTCGAGTCGCACCAGGCGGCAGCTGCCGGCGGCGGGCGGCACCCGCTCCTCGACCAGAGCGTCCCAGGTCGATATCGCCCGCGCCAGCCGCAGCTCCGCCTCGAGCCCGAGCTGTCGAGCGGCCTCCGGCAGCAGGTCACCGAGTCGGTCGGGCCGGCGACGGCGGTCGCGGTCGCTCATGCCGATACCTCGAGCCGCGAGATCCCGGCCTCGCTCACCGTCACCGCCCAGGTGGTGCCGAGCAGGCGGAGCCTCGGGTCGAGGTCGTCGAGCGTGGTCGTCGTCACGAACGCCTGTGGCAGCTGTGCGATGCGGTGCACGAGATGCGCCCGGCGATCCGGGTCCAGCTCCGAGAACACGTCGTCGAGCAGGAGCAGCGGCGCGCGGTCGTCGAGCTTGGTGAGCAGGTCGAGCTCGGCCAGCTTGAAGGCGAGGATCGCGGTGCGCTGCTGCCCGCGCGACGCGAAGGTCGCAAGCGGGCGATCGTCGAGCTCGAACGCGAGATCGTCGCGATGTGGCCCGACGAGCGTGCTGCCGTTCCAGACCTCCTTGTCGGCCGTCTCGGCCAGGCGCCGCGCGAGCGCGGCGAGGGCCGACTCACCGGACAGCTGCGGGGCGTTCGTCACATACCGGACCCCGAGCCGTCCCAGCGCCGCCTCGTCGGGCGCGATCTCCGCGTGCGCGGCCGCGAGCGGCTCGGCCAGTGCCTCGAGCAGCCGGGATCGCTCCTCGCGAACGGCGGCACCCGACTCGAGAAGGGTCGCGTCCCAGAAGCGCAGCTCGTCACGCGACGCCTGCTCCTCCCGGATCTGGCGCAGCAGCCCGTTGCGCTGCTGGAGCGTGCGGCCGTAGGTCGCCAGCTCCCGCAGATAGGCGGGGGTCCGCTGGCCGGCAAGCCGATCCATCGCCTCTCGCCGCAGCGACGGCGCGCCGGACACGAGCAGCATCTCCTCGGGTGCGAACATCACCGTCCGCAGCGCGCCGGCCAATGCCGCGGCGCGGCGGGGCACGCCGTTGACGCGGATCCGTTTGCGGGCACCACCCGACGGGGTCCGGACCAGCGCGACCTCCACCGCCTGCCCTGCGTCCGGCGGGTCATCTACACGACCGATTCGCGCCTCGACCCGCGCCAGGTCGGTGCCCCACCGGACAAGCTCGCCCTCGGCCGATGTCCGATGCGACCGGCCCCAGGCCGCGAGGACGATGCCCTCGAGAAGGCTCGTCTTGCCCGACGCGTTGGGCCCCCACACGATCTGCGGTCCAGGCCCGAAGGTGGTCTCGAGCGCCTCGTAGCCGCGCAGGTCGCGGATCGACAACCCCCGCAGGATCCGAGGGTCGGCCGTCGACGGGTCCGTCAGGAGGTGGTCCGGACGGGCATGACGACGTGCACGTAGTCGTCATCACCCACGGGCCGGAACACGCCCGGCGAGAGCGGCCCGTTGAGCTCGACCGAGAACCGGTCGGCATCCACGTTGGCCAGCACGTCGTTGAGATACCGGGCGTTGAACGCGATGGTCGTAGCGTCCCCCTCCACGGTTGCCTCGACGTCGCCGGTGTAGTCACCCACCTCGGCCGCGGCGGTGACCGTCACGCCCGCGCCCTCATCCCCCACCTGGAGCTTGACGATGTTCGCCGACGAGCTCGCGATCAGGGCCGCCGGGCGAACGGCGCGCAGCAGCTCCTCGCGATCGAGCTCCACCCGGGTCGCATGTGAGGCGGGGATGACCGTCTGGTAGTTGGGGAACTGGCCATCGATCAGCCGCGACACCAGGTCGATCCCGTCGAGATGGAACAGGACCTGGTTCCGGGCCTGCGAGAGAACGAGCTCGATCGGGTCGTCGATGTCGGCCAGGACGCGACCCAGCTCGGCCAGCGCGCGGGCCGGGATGACGACCGAGGCTGCCTCGACCGGGTCGAGGATGTCGATCGTGCGGACGGCGATCCGGTAGTTGTCGGCAGCTGCCAGCGTCAGCCGGCTGCCCTCGAAGCGGGCGAGGACGCCGGTCAGGATCGGGCGCGCCTCGTCGCTGGCGGCGGCGAACGTCGTCTCGTCCAGCGCCCGGCGCAGGACCTTCTGGCTGACCCGGGTCGTCGGGCGCTCGCCGGCCGTCTGGATCGCCGGGAACTCGTCTGCATCGATGCCCTTCACATGGGTTGCGAAGCGCCCGCAGCGCAGGTGGAGCGTGTCCGCACCCTGGAGCTCGAGGTCCACTCGCTCGGCGGACGGCAGCGAGCCGACGAGGTCGGTCAGGAGACGCGCCGGCACGGTGGTTGCGCCGTCGGTATCGATCTTTCCGGGAACCCAGTAGGTGATCCCGATCTCGAGGTTGGTGGCGGTCAGCTTGAGGCCGGCGTCCTCGGTCCGCAGCAGGACGTTCGCGAGCACGGGCAACGTGCTGCGGCTGGAGACAGCCCGCGACACGACGGACAGACCGCGGGCGAGGTTCTCCTGCATGACTGAGAGTTTCACGTGGATGCTTCTCCAAGGGTCTGCCACGGCGACCAGGGGTCGCTCGCGTCGGTCTGGGCCTGGCGGTCGGGTGCCCGGCCCCCGGCAGGCTGGTCGCGCTTGAGTGGAATGTTCTTTCCTTATCTTCTCATTCCGTCATCACCGTCATATTGCCGTGGATACGGTGGACGGGGACGCTCGATCCCGCACCGGGACACCGTGGATGGCGATGGCGCCCGCGTCGACAGCAACGGTGACACGGGGGATGGTCTCGTCGGTTCCTTGTGGACGAGCTCGGCCATCGGCGTATCCGGGCGAGTGCGGGTGGTTCCGGGCACGGCCCTGTCAACGACCGCAGGGGCGGTCATGCACGGGCGAGCCCACGACCAGAGCCCGGTTGTCCACTGACCGTCCACGGCACAGGTGGTGAGCCGGCGCTCGCGCACCGGGCCGGCCGGGCGCGCGGCCACCGTGGCGGGCTCGAAGGGGCAACGGGTGCACGCTCGGGATGGCGCGCTCCCCGGTCACTCGGAGTAGATCATCTCCCGGACGGCCGCGACCTCGCGCCGCATCTCGTCGTTCGCCTGCATCTCGCGGTTGATCTTGTCGCAGGCGTGAAGCACGGTGGAGTGGTCGCGACCACCCAGCTCGGCGCCGATCCGGAGCAGCGAGACGTCGGTCTCCTCACGCATCAGGTACATCGCGATCTGGCGCGGCACGACGATGCTCCTCTCGCGCTTCTGGCCCTTGAGCGCGTCCATCCCCACGCCGTAGTAGTCGGACACAGCCTGGGCGATGCGCTCCGGGGTGACCTGGCGCTTCTTGGGGTTGTAGAGCACGTTGCTGAGCACGGCCTGGGCCAGCTCGATCGAGATCGGCATGGCGCCCATCGCAGCGTAGGCGACGATCCGGTTGAGGGCACCCTCGAGCTCCCGGATGTTGGACACCACCTTGCGGGCGATGAACTCGATCACGTCGGACGTGATGGGCGTGCCCTGCTCCTCGGCCTTGGCGCGCAGGATCGCGATGCGGGTCTCGAGATCGGGTGCGGTGAGGTCCGCGATCAGGCCCCACTCGAAGCGGCTGCGCAGGCGCTCCTCGAGGGTCAGGATCGCCTTCGGGGGCCGGTCCGACGAGAGCACGATCTGCTTGCCGTCCTCGTGGATGGCATTGAACGTGTGGAAGAACTCCTCCTGCGTCCGCTCCTTGTCGGCGATGAACTGGATGTCGTCGATCAACAGCAGGTCGATCCGTCGGTAGCGCGACCGGAACTCGTCGATCTTGCCCTGCTGGATCGAGGTGATGAACTCGTTGGTGAACTTCTCGGATGTCGCGTAGACCACCCGCTTGCGCGGGAACTTGGTGACGACCGCGTTGCCGATGGCGTGCATGAGGTGGGTCTTGCCAAGCCCCACACCGCCGTACAGGAACAGCGGGTTGTAGGCGTGTCCGGGCCGTTCCGCCACCGACAGCGACGCGGCGTGGGCCAGTCGATTCGCCGAGCCGACGATGAAGTTCGCGAACATGTAGCGCGGGTTGAGGTTGGTCGCACCACCGCCACCGCCCTCGGTCGCGCCCACGCGCGTGGGCTCGACGCGCACCGGCTGCGTGGTCGCGGTCGGCGCCGGCTGCGGATCCGAATCCGTGGACACCACGAACTCGACCTGGACGCTGTAGCCCACCACCCGCGCCAGGGTCTGGGAGATCAGCGACCGATAGCGGGTCTCGAGCCAGTCCTTCGCGAAGCCATTGGGGACCGAGATGCGAAACCGCTGCTCGTCCACGTCGACGAGGTGCGTGTCACGCAACCACGTCTCGTAGTTGGCCGGCGACAGCGAGACCTGAAGCTCACCGAGGGCCGCCCGCCAGACCTGCTTCGCATCCATTCGTGCGATCGTCGTCCCTGGATATGTAAGGGCTGCGATGGGTAGCGCCGTCCACGGAACCCTGGTCGGGGAAGGCGGTCGCGGTGTCCCGCAACGAGCGGTTTCGGCCGGTCGTGGGACGAGCCGACGGACCTCCCCTTCCCAGGTATCCCGCGGCGTCCCGGCGCCCGAGGCCCGTGAACGATACACCGCTCTTCGGGGCGGTCGCAAGGCGATTCGCGCATACCCCCGGGGAGTATCGTGCTCACACCGGCGAGCCCCGCGCCGACACGCTGGCCGGGTGCCCGCGGCGAGGCGCGACATTCGTTTGACACCCCTTCCGGGCGCGACCTATGATCCACGCGACGAACACGCGCCGTCGCGCTTTCGTGGCGCTCGGCGCGTTTGCGTGCCTCTAGGAGTCGGAGCTTCCGGGTCCAGGGCCGATGGAGAGGATCACGGACAGTCCCGATGGGCAAACCGACGTTTCAGCCCAAGAAGCGGCACCGCGCCAAGGAGCATGGATTCCGCGCCCGCATGAGGAAGGCGGGCGGCCGGCGCGTGATCGCCTCTCGGCGTGCGAAGGGCCGGAAGCAGCTCACGGCCTGACCGGCGAGCGCAGTCACAACTCGCTGCGGCTCGTCATGCTCTCCCGCCAGGGCGACTTTGCCCGGCTGGCGGAGGAAGGCGTCACGCGGACGCACCCCCTGTTGGTCGGACGGTTCGCCAGGACGGACCTTGACCAGACCCGGTTCGGGCTGTCGACCGGCAAGCGGCTCGGTGGAGCCGTGATCCGGAACCGGGTCCGGCGCCGGATCCGCGAGGTGCTCAGGGCGATGGCGCCCTCGTTCCAGCCGGGCTGGGACGTCCTCATCATCGCCCGGCCGGCGATCGTCGAAGCCGACCACCAGGCATTGGTCGCAGCGCTGCGTCGGGTCCTCCGCGCAGGAGGCGTACTGGGAGGCCAGTCGAAGCCGTGAAACGTCCCGGGGTCGCGATCGGGGTCGCACTGATCCACCTGTACCGCATTGCCTTCGCATGGATGCCCAACAGCTGCCGCTACGAGCCCACCTGCTCGCGGTACACCGAGCAGGCGATCGAGAAGTACGGCCTGATCCGCGGCAGCTGGATGGGCGCACGTCGCATCGGGCGTTGCCACCCGTGGCACCCCGGCGGCTACGACCCGGTTCGCTGAGCCCACAGCGAGAAAGGCGCCCGTGACCAGCCCCAAGCCCATGCTCCGCCGGCTGACGCCGATCCTGCTGCTGGTCGCGGTCGCGGTGCTCCTCGCGGCGTGCGTGCCACAGGGTGCGGCGCCCGGTGCCTCGGGTGGCGCCTCGCCCACCCATAGCCAGGCGCCCCTGACGCCGGCCCAGTTCGGCGCCAACCCCATCGAGCTGCTGGCCTGGCTGTTCAACCCGATCTTCCAGGTCCTGTTCATCGGGTTGGTGTTTCTCGACCAGCTGACCGGGAACATCGTGATCGCGATCCTTCTGCTGACGGTCGCGCTCCGGATCCTCGTCGTACCGCTCTATCGGCGCCAGCTCGTGTCGACGCGGCGGATGCAGATGGTCCAGCCCGAGGTCAAGGAGATCCAGCGCAAGTACAAGGGCGACCGCATGAAGCAGCAGGCGGCCGTCTCCGAGTTCTACAAGCAGCGGGGGATCAGCCAGGCTGGTGGCTGCCTGCCGAGCCTGCTCACCATGGGCCTGCTGATCCCGATGTACTCGGTGTTCAGCCAGGGCCTTACCAACTACAACCCGAGCGCGATGTGGCAGGTGTTCGGCATCGACCTGTTCCCCGCGCTCACCGCGAGCTGTCCGAGCGCGCCGATGTTCGACGCCGCCGGCCATGTCACCAACGCCTGCCTCCAGCCGATCGCGTTCGGGATCAACTGGGGCATCCCGGAGCCTGCCACCACCGGGCTCGCCATCGCCGGCTTCGGGATCAGCATCCTGGCGCTCATGTCCTCGCTGGTGCAGCTGGTCGCGTCGCGGATGACGCTGCCGCCCCACGACCCACGGACGGCGGATGACCAGAACACCAAGGTCCAGCGCCAGATGGCCTACTTCCTGCCCCTCATCTCGATCCTCTACGGGGGCTTCCTGCCGGCAGGCCTGTTCCTGTACTGGATCGCATCCACGCTGATCCAGATCATCCAGCAGTACCTGGTCATCGGCTGGGGCGGCATGTTCCCGTTGTTCGGCTGGTACCCGGAGTTTGCCCGCAACCACACGCCACGCTTCCCGGTCCCGATGCCGGAGCCGAAGCCCCTGCCACCTGACGCACCAAAGAAGAGCGCGGCCACGCGCGCCCAAAAGGTCGAACGGGACCTGGCGGCACGGTCGACCATCCGACCCAACCGATCCCGCAGCGGCCGACGAGGGAGACGACGCTGACATGAGCGAATACCAGGAATTCACCGGCAAGTCGGTCGAGGAGGCCATCAAGGCCGCCTGCGAGGCGTTCGAGGTCGGGTTGTCCGATCTCGACTTCGAGATCCTCACGCCCGGCAGCCGCGGCGTGCTGGGCATGGGGGCCGAGCCGGCCCGGATCGTCGCGGCGCCCCGGAGCGCGCTGGGCGGCGCGGCGCCCAAGCGCGAGGCGGCCGAATCCGCGCCCCTGCCCGCCCCGCGTCCACGAGAGCCACGGGACGAGGACCGCGATCGCTCACGCGGGCGGGACCGCTCGCGCGGCAGTCGCCCGAGCGGAGTGCCGCTGGCGGCGCGTCTGGCGGCGAGCGTCCTGGCGGCGACGAGGGCGATCGACCGCCGCGCCGCGCGCCCGCGGCCGACCGGCCGCGGTCCGACCGGGGCCGAAGCGGCCACCGGAGCGAGGAGCAGCCCGCCCGCGGTGGATCGGAGCTGTCCGCCGTGGAGGTCGAGCAGGTCACCTCCGCGCGCGGGTCGCTGGCCATGGAGCGCGCCGACCTCGAGGCGGCCGAGGCCACGCCAGAGGCCCTGGCCGCCGGCAAGGAGATCCTCGAGACGCTGATGGGCCATCTCGGGTTCGACCATGCGACCGTCGAGATCCGCGAGGGCGAGACAAGCCGCCTCAACGTCGTGGGCGAGGGCGGCGACCGTGAGGGCCTGGGATCGCTGATCGGCAGGAAGGGAGAACGGCTGTCGGCGCTGCAGCACCTCGTGAACCTCATGCTGTCGCGCCGAACCGGACAGTGGACGCGCGTGCTGGTCGACGTCGAGGACTACCGTGGTCGCCGAGAGCGCCAGCTGGCCGACATCGCCGGTCGCGCCGCAGACCGGGTGGTCGAGTCCGGGAAGATGCTCCAGCTCGAGCCGATGCCGGCCCTCGAGCGCCGCTGGGTTCATCTGGCCCTGCGCGATCGGGAGGGCGTCGCGACCCAGTCCATCGGTGAGGAGCCCAATCGGCGGGTGGTCGTGCTGCCCAAGGGGTAGCCGCGCCGCCCTCGGGCGGCCCGCAGGGGGCTGCATCGCATGAGCCCGCTGGAGCGCGGGCTTCCGCGCCGGCCCCGCCGTTTGCCGCCCGATGATGGTCAGGTTCGGCGAGCCCTGCTACCATCCGCCGGACTCGAGACAAGCCGATGACGACCCCCTCCACCCCCTCGCCCGCCGCCGCTCCCGAGACCCACCGGGGCCGCTCGCTCGGGCTCCGGTTCGCGGTCGCGTTCGTGCTCGGCCTGGTGCTGGTGGCGGTGCTGGGTGTCGGCGCGTTGTATGCGTATGGCCAGCACTACGCGGGCCGGATCCTGCCCGGCGTGCACGTTGGGACCGTGGATGTGTCCGGGATGGACGCCGCCGCGGCCCGCGCAGCGATCGCCGACGCCTACGGGTCGCTCGACACCGGCCAGGTCGTGATCTCCGGCCCCGAGGGCCAGGTGACGGTTACCTACGCGCAGATCGATCGCGGTCCTGACCTGGACGGCATGGTGTCCGAGGCCCTGGCCGCGGGCCGGCAGGGCGAGCCGGTCGCCGATCTGATCGGCGCCCCCCAGACCGCGCTGCACGGCGTGACGATCGCACCGCGCGTCAGCTACGACGCGTCGCGGCTGGCCGCCGCCGTCGCGGCTGCGGCGAAGTCGGTCGATCGAGACCCCGTCAACGCGACGCTGACCACCACGCCCGACGGCGAGTTCGTGCTGACCGACTCGGTGGCTGGTCGGGACGTCGATCAGCAGGCGCTGCTGTCGAGCATCGAGGACCGCATCGGCGCGCTCGACGCCCCGGCCGAGATCGCGGTCGAGATGCCGGTCACCACGCAGCCGCCGACGGTCGACACGACCTCCGCAGCGTCGATCCAGGCGGCCGCCGAGCGGATGTCACAGGACCTGGTGCTGAAGCTCGACAAGAAGCACTGGACGCTTTCGGCTGACGACCTGCACAAGCTGATCTCGTTCTCGATGGCGCCCGACGGAACGATCACCCCGGTCGTGGACGAGGGCGGCATCGATCCACTGCTCAAGCCTGTTGCCAAGGAGGTCAGGCAGAAGGCGACCAATGCGGGCTTCAAGTACAGCGGCGGCAGGATCGTGGTCACCTCCAAGAGCAGGGAGGGCCGTAAGCTCGATACCACGGCCACCCATGCGCTCGTCTACGACGCGCTGATGGCGCGCGAGGTCGGCGCGTCCGATCAGCCGGTCGAGCTCGTCGTGACGTCGACCGACCCGGTGGTCACGACGGCCATGGCCAAGCAGTACGCGCCCAGGATGAAGTCGATCTCGAGCTGGACGACGTGGTTCCCGATCGATGCCCCGCACGGCTTCGGCAAGAACATCTGGATCCCGGCCACGCTGATCAACGGCACGGTCGTGGGACCGGGCGAGAAGTTCGACTTCTGGAAGACCGTCGGTCCCGTGACGACCGCGAAGGGCTTCGTGCGCGGCGGCGCGATCATCAATGGCAAGACCGAGCTGCAGGGAGCCCTGGCCGGCGGAATCTGCTCCTGCTCGACCACCCTGTTCAACGCGGCGATGCGCGCCGGCATGGACATGAAGGCCCGCCGCAACCACTTCTACTACATCAGTCGCTATCCGCTCGGCCTGGACGCGACCGTGTTCAAGTCCGATGGCGGCTCGACGCAGACGATGAGCTTCGTCAACGACACCAGGTACCCGATCCTCATCCGCGGCATCAACACCCGAAGCGGCGGCACGGGCTACGTGACGTTCAAGATCTACAGCGTGCCGAACCATCGCACGGTCTCCATCTCCAAGGCGACGGTGAAGAACTTCCACCGCGCGACCGACACGGTGGTGCGCACGAGCAGTCTCCCGGCGGGTACCTCGAAGCGCGTCGAGTACCCCGTCGACGGCATGGACGTGTGGCGGACGGTGACGGTCAGGGAGAACGGCAAGGTCATTCACAAGACGACCTACTACTCGCACTACTCGACCATCACCGGTGTGGTTCAGGTGGGCACCGGCGGCTCGAGCGGCGGAACCTCGACCTCGAGCAACTGACCGGCCGACTCGTCTGCCGGGATGCGGGCCCGGTAGACGGCACGGACCGCTCGCGCCCTGAACGTGGCCTCGGCGCTCGTCATCGGGGCCTTCGGCCTGGTCGCGATCGGGCTCGCCGTCGCCGGCTGACGAGGCGATTCGCCCCCCGAACAGGGCCGTTGGACCTCCGCGCTGCGGATCGCACTGGCCTACGATCTCACCCGTGGATCGCATCACCTCGACTGCCGACCCGGGCTTCGTCCTGCCGACTGCCGCCCTGTTCGACTGGGATGGCACGATCGTCGATTCGCTGACCCAGATCTACCGCGCGAACGTGGTGGTCCTGGGCGAGGTCGGCATCCGTGTCGACCGGCGCTGGTTCCGCGAGCAGCATTCGCCGGACTGGCGCCGCTCGTATCGCGAGCTGGGCATCCCTGAAATCCCGGTGGGCGCAGCTCGGAGCCCGTTGGGAGGAGGAGATGCGGCGCGGCCGTCCGCGGGCCATCCCGTGGGTGCGCGGGGCGCTCCGTCGGCTCGATCGACGCGGCGTGAGGCTGGGCCTCGTCACGGCCTCCACGCGCTCGGTCGTGCTGCCCAGTCTCGACCGGCTCAACCTTGCCGGTCTGTTCCGCGTGATGCGATTCGCGGAGGACGTGGTCAACGGGAAGCCGCACCCGGAGGCGCTCCTGGCGGCGTTGGACGAGCTCGGGGTCGCCCCATCGAAAGCCGTCTACGTCGGAGACACGTTGACCGACCTCGAGATGGCGCGGGCGGCAGGTTCGCCGTTCGTCGCGGTCGGCGACACGACGATGGAGCGCACGTTCCTCGACGCGGGCGCCGATCGCGTATGGCCGGGCGTAGGCCCATGGGCTGAGGACCTGCTGGCGCGCCAGCAGGCGAGCGGAGGCGCCCGGTGAGCGGGTGGCTGCCGCACCTGGACCGAGGCTTCCAGCTGCTGCTCCTGCCGCTCACGCTGGGCGGGCTGCTGCTGGGCATCGGCGCCACGATCGCCGGTCAGGACGAGCTGGCGTGGTGGGCATGGACCCTGCCCTCCGTCGTGGTCGGCGCCTGGCTGGCCGCGTCCATCGCGCGCGACCTGCTCCGTCGCCAGGCCGGCGTGGACGTGATCGCGGTGCTGGCCATCGGCGGCGCGCTCCTGTTGGGCGAGTCGCTCGCGGCGGCCGTGATCGGCGTGATGCTGGCGACCGGGGCCTGGCTCGAGCGTTTCGCGAACCAGCGGGCGCATCGCGAGCTGTCGGCCCTCGTGTCGCGGGCGCCACGGACCGTCCATCGCTACGAGGACGGGACGATCGTTGACCAGCCGATCGCGGCGGTCGAGGTCGGGGACCGCCTGCTGGTCAAGCCCGGCGAGGTCGTTCCCGTCGACGGCACCGTCGCGGGATCGGCGGCCGCGCTCGACGAGTCGGCGCTGACCGGCGAGTCGCGCATGGTGACCCGCGAGGAGCACGATTCCGTGAGCTCGGGGGCGGTCAACGCGGGCATGCCGTTCGATCTCGTGGCCACGGCAACCGCCGAACGGAGCACCTACGCTGGGATCGTGCGCCTGGTCGAGGAGGCCCAGTCGTCGAAGGCACCGTTCGTCCGGCTGGCGGACCGGTATGCCGTGCTGTTCGTGCCGCTGGCGCTCGGGATCTCCGGGCTCGCCTGGCTGGTGTCGGGCGACCCGGTTCGCGCGCTCGCCGTGCTCGTGGTCGCGACGCCCTGCCCGTTGCTGCTCGCCGCCCCGATCGCGATCGTGGCCGGCATCAGCCGCTCGGCGCGGCGGGGCATCATCGTCAAGGGCGGTGGCGCGCTCGAGACGCTCGCTCGGGCGCGCGCGGTCCTGTTCGACAAGACCGGCACGCTCACCGCCGGGCGACCGCATGTCGCAGGCATCACCGTCGCGCCGGGGCAGGACGCCGACAACGTGCTCCGGTGGGCTGCGTCGCTGGAGCAGGTCTCCCCGCACGTCCTCGCGGCATCGATCGTGGTCGGCGCCCGGGAGCGCGGGATCAGCCTGTCGCTGCCCGAAGGTGCGAGCGAAGACCCCGGGTCGGGCATCAGCGGACGGGTCGAGGGCGTCGACATCCGGGTTGGAACGGCGGAGTTCGCGGCGTCCGGCGGCCAGATGCCCGCGTGGGCACGCGACGTGCGTCGTCGCGTGACGCTCGATGGCGCGACCGGCGTCTACGTGGCGGCGAACGGCGTGCTGGTGGGTGCGCTCGTGCTCGACGACCCTGTCCGTCCCGAGAGCCCGCGCGTGATCCGCGCGTTGCGACGGGCCGGCGTCCGCCGGATCGTGATGGTGACCGGCGACCACTACGGCGTCGCCGACCTGGTGGGCGCGGCCATCGGCACCGACGCCGTCCTCGCCGAGCGAACGCCGGCCGACAAGGTCGACGCCGTGGCGGAGGAGCGCGAGAACACCGATGGCGTGCTGGTCATGGTCGGCGACGGGATCAACGACGCCCCTGCGCTGGCCGCCGCGGACGTCGGCGTGGCCATGGGGGCCCGCGGCGCCACGGCGAGCTCGGAGGCCGCCGACGTGGTCATCACGGTCGATCGCCTTGATCGGCTGCCGGAGGCGATCGGCATCGCGGGCCGCTCGCGAACGATCGCGCTCCAGAGCGTGCTGGCCGGGATGGCCATGTCGATCGTCGCGATGCTGATCGCCACGACCGGGGTGCTCACGCCCGTGGTGGGCGCCGTGATCCAGGAGCTGATCGACGTGGTGGTCATCCTCAACGCGCTGCGCGCGCTCAGCGGTGGGGTCGAGCGCACGCCGGAGGTCCCCGGCTGGCCCGAGATCGGCGCGCGCCTGCACACGGAGCATCGCGAGCTGGCCACGCCGCTGACACGCGTTCGCACCCTCGCCGATGCGCTCGGCACGATGCCGCCGTCGGAGGCCGCAGTGGAGCTGGCGGCCGTGCGGGCATTCCTCGACGAGACCCTGGTGCCGCACGAGGAGCTCGAGGATCGGGAGGTGTTCCCGCTCCTCACCCGGGCGCTGGGCAACGACGACGTCACGGCGGCGCTGCATCGCATGCACACCGAGATCTTCCATCTCGTCCGATTCCTGGGCCGGCTGGTCGATGAGATCGGCCCGGCAGGGCCGGCGAGCGAGGACCTGCCCGATCTGCGACGGATCCTCTACGGTCTCGACGCGATCCTGCGGCTGCACATGGCGCAGGAGGAGGAGCTGTACGTGACCCTGGGCGAGGGAGCTGCGCCGGCGACCAGGCCGGTCGCGCAGCGCGCCTGAGGCCTGCGAGGCTACGGCCGCTGGACGCTGATCCGGGCCACGATGCCCAACATGCCCTGCAGCTGGTACGTCACGGCGGTGCGGACGGCATGACCGAGGCGCCGGTGCACCGTTGCGGATCAGGCGAGCGGCAGATCAGCTCACCGGTGCGCCGGTGCACCGGGTGCGAGCCGCATGGCGGGACCGGTGCGCCCCGCCGACATGTGCCGGGGTAGGGTTGGCCGACAGTTCGGTCCCTGGCCGACAGCCCGTCCCCGGAGGTCGCCCGAATGTCGTCCCGCCAGCCGTCTCCCTCCCCGACCAGCCTGATCAGGCGCCTGGCGCGCGCCTCGGAGGTCGCCGATCGCACCGGGCTCCCGTTCGACGAGTCGCTCGGACGGGTGCGCGAGGCTGAGCGCCTGGAGCGACGAGCCGCCGCCCGGCGGCGCGACGACCTCGCGGAGCTCGAGCACGGGCTGGCCAGCGGTCGCCTGTCGCGCCGCCGGTTCCTGCGGGCGGCCGCGGCGGCGGGGGTGAGCTCGGCGGCCGTGGCCGCCCTGGGTCCAGCCCAGGCGCTGGCGCGCCACACGGCGCCGGCCGCGAGCAGCTCGGCGCGAGTCGTGGTCATCGGCGGCGGCGCGGCCGGGATCCGCGCGGCCCACCTGTTGGGCAAGCTCGGCATCGCCTCGACCGTCTATGAGGCCTCGAGCCGCATCGGCGGACGGACCTACAGCGACTCGACGTTCTTCCCGGGCGTCGTGGTCGAGCATGGCGGCGAGCTGATCTCCTCCGAGCACAAGACGGTGCGCAACCTCATCCGAACCCTGGGTCTCCACCTGGAGGTGGTGGACGGCGGCGCGCTGCCGGAGGGCAACGAGCTGTACCTCGTCGATGGCACGCTGTACACCGAAGAGGCGGCCGCCGCCGACTGGGCGGACGGTGTCTGGAAGGCGTTCAAGGACGAGCTCCAGGCCGCCCCGTGGCCCCAGACCTGGGACGACTACACGCAGCGGGGCGCCGAGCTCGACAGCGATCTCGGTCATCGACTGGTTCGACGCCCACAACCCGCAGGCGAACCCGGTCCTGGCCGCGCTCGGACCGAGCTCACGCCTCGCCCGCCTGATGGCGACCGACACCGTGACCGAGTACGGCGCCGACGCGGAGATGCAGCCGGCGCTCAACCTGCTCTACCTCCTGGCCTGGAACGGCAAGAGCTCGCTCAGCCCGTTGCCCGGCACCGACGAGCTGTACCACACCGTGGAGGGCAGCCAGGCGATCGTGGATCGAATGGTCGCCGACCTGACGATGACCACGCTCGAGACCGACCGGCCGCTGGTCGCCATCGACGGCGAGGCCGGCGGCCCCTACACGTGCACCTTTGCCGACGGGCACACCGCGCTTGCCGACCACCTGGTGCTCACGATCCCGTTTGCGGCGCTGCGCGAGGTGGCGATCGACGGGCGGATCATGGATGGCTTCCGGCCGGCCAAGCAGCGGGCCATCGCCACCAGCCCGATGGGCACCAACGCCAAGATCGAGATCGAGCTCGCGCATCGCACCTGGGGTCCGGGCCACGACCGGCTCATCGACGGCATGCCGTACGCGACGAGCGGCATCGGCTACTCCGATCCGGACGGCTTCCAGTGCATCTGGGACGCTCATCCGGTCGTGCCCGGCGACCCGGGCTACCTGCTCTATTACCCGGGCGGTGCGCACGGCGCCGGCCTGCGAGGCAACGACACGTTCGGGCGCCCGAACCCGGCCGATGTGCGCCAGGTCCTGGACTGGGTCGACGCGCTGTTCCCTGGCACCTCCGATGCGTACACCGGTCGCGCGATCCAGTCGTTCTGGGCCGCGGACCCGTGGCACCACGGTGCGTACTCCTACTGGGGCATCGGGCACTACACGAGCTTCGCCGGGGCCGAGGGCCTCCAGGAGGGCAACATCCACTTCGCCGGCGAGGCAACCTCCCTCGAGTACCAGGGCTACATCAACGGCGCCGTCGAGACCGGCGAGCGAGTCGCCGGGGAGATCAAGGCGCAGGTCTGAAGCGGTTGGCGAACGCGACCGCCGGCAGGTCAGCAACCCCGCCGGCGGTCGGCGTGACGGCGCTCGATCAGCGCGGTCCGAGGTCGATCACGACGCGCGCTCGCGGACGATCCGGCCCAGCTCGAGGTGGCGCACGGCGCGCAATGCGGGGATCTGGGACAGCAACCCCGTGATCACGATCGCCACCGCGGTGAGCAGCAGCGTCGTGGGTCGCATGTCGAGCGTGAACTGGAACATGTCGGACGAGAACGACGACATGAACGCCGCGGCCACGAGGTACCCGATGATCAGGCCCGGCACGAGGCCGATCGCCGTCAGCAGCAGGTTCTCGCCCGTGATCAGCCGCGACACGGTGGCGCTGGGCATGCCCAGCGTCCGCAGGACGGCGATCTCGCTCGCCCGCTCGGAGATGCTGGCCATGAGGGTGTTGTAGATCAGCGCGAACGCGAGGATCCCGCCCAGGACCACCATCACCCCGATGAACGCGTAGAACAGGCCGAGGAACTGGTTCATGAGGTCGAACAGGGCCTGGTTGTTCACGACCGCCGCGACGCCGTCGAGATTCCGCAGCGCCGTCGTGACGGCGTCGGCGTTCGCGTCCGGTGCATAGCGCACGTAGACGACGTTCTCGATCGCGCTGCCGCCCGCCGCGCTGCCACCGGGCGCGCTGCCACCCAGGATGGTCGAGAGATACGGCAGCGAGACGTAGGCGGGGGTGCCCAGTGGCTCGTTGACGAACCCGGCCACGACGGCGTCGGCCGAGATCGGCCCGGTCGTCGCGCCGGCAGCACCGGCCGCGCCCGTGGCCAGGCTCAACGTCACCGTGTCACCCACCTCGACGTGGAGCCGGCTCTGCATCGCGATGCCCAGGAGCACACCGTGGGCCGGCAGCGAGAGCTCGTGCCCGCTGGCGTCGTAGAAGCCGTGCATGACCGTGTTCGGCTGGAACGCGGTCAGCTGCGTCAGGTAGCTGTCCGAGCCCGACGAGACCGACACCGGCCACTCGGCGCCGGGCTCGACCACGCTGACCCCGCTCATGGCCCGGATCGGCGCCATGGACGCGTCCGTCACGGGCGCGACGGGATAGACCGACGCGTCCGCGCGTGCCACGTCCACGAACTGGCGGTGCATCAGGATGTCGACGGTGTCGA
Source organism: uncultured Chloroflexia bacterium (assembly GCA_963806265.1). Lineage (GTDB taxonomy): Bacteria > Chloroflexota > Limnocylindria > Limnocylindrales > CSP1-4 > CAIXZV01. Next base: position 135,870 of record CAWDXT010000013.1, on the reverse strand, counting down.
TCATGCCCCAGGACGCGAGGATCAGGACGCAGGCGAACACGACGCCGCCCATCGTCGCCAGGCTTCGCCGCGGGTTGCGGCCGATGCCGCGGAGCGCCACGCGCCAGCGCACGGGCAGCCGGCGCAGCGGCGGCAGGAGCCGCTCGAGGAGGCTCTCCCCGCCGGATCCCGTGGGCGCCACGCCGCGCATCGCCTGCGCCGGGTTCATGGCCGCCGCCCTGCGGGCGGGGACCCAGGCTGCGGCGATGGACGCCAGCAGGCCGATCGCGACACCTGCCGCAACCGTGGTCACGCGCACGTCGGTCACCCGGCTGGGAATGCCGATCTCGCTCGTGTAGATGGAGCTGATCACGCCGGCCAGGAGCGCCCCGAGGAGCGCCCCGAGGACGGCACCGATGACGCCGACCGCGACGCCATAGCTGGTGTAGTGCAGGGTCACCGTTCGCTTGCCCATGCCGTTCGCACGCAAGGTGCCGATGACGCCCCGCTGCGAGGCGATCATCCGGCCCAGGAGCACGAACGTGGCGAACGCCGCGGCACCCAGGAACATGATCGGGAACGCCAGGGACATCTCACCGAAGCCGCTGACATCCTCCTGGAGCGCGGCGTTGGACGGCTGCTCGGCCTTGGTCATCACGTCCAGCGCGCCGGCCGATCGCATCGCGGACGCGGTGGCCTGGGTGGCGGAATCCGACGCGTCGGGCCCGATCCAGGCCAGCGCCTGGCCCTGGACGGCGGAGGCCGGAAGCGCTGAGACGAGCGACTCGGGCGCGAACAGGACGCCAAAGTCGTCGGGCAGGACGAACACCTCCTGGCGGCTCTTGGCCAGCCAGATGTACTCGGGCGAGAACACCGTGCCGAGCACCTTCAGGTCGCGCCAGCTGGTGCCGTCGAGGATCTGGATCGTGTCACCCGGCTTGAGATGGAAGTTGTTGGCCATGTGCTGCTCGACCAGGACGCCGTTGGGCACCGATGGGTCAAGGCGGCTCCCGTCGAGCACGAGGACGTCATTCACCGGGGCTGGGCTTCCGTCGTCGGGCAGCCCGATCGCCCGGCCGAGCAGCTGCTGGTCCCCCACCTTGATCGGCACGTCCGCCACGGAACGGGTCGACGTCGCCTGGACGTCGGACACGGTCGCGGCCGCCGCCGCCACGCTCGCCGAATCACCCCCGACCGCGGTCACGTCGGCAAAGTGCGTCTCCGTGTAGAGCTGCTCGTATGAGGCGGTGAGGTTGAGGAATGCGTCGTAGGACGCGCCGAACAGCGCAACCCCGAGCACCACCGTCACGATGACCGCCAGGAACGGACCACGCCGGGCCCGGACCTCGCGCAGCATCGAGCGTCGCAGGAGCCTCACCAGGTCACCTCTTCGGGTCGGGCCGGGTTCGGCTGGATCACGTCGTCGACGATCTCGCCCGACCGGAGCCGGAGCACCCGGTCGGCCATGGTCGCGATGACCGAGTTGTGGGTCGCGAACAGGACCGTTCGGCCACCCTCCCGCGCCAGGCGGTGGATCACGCCCAGCACGGCGCGACCCACGTCGGCGTCGAGCGACCCGGTGGGCTCGTCGCACAGCAGCAGCTGGGGCGACTTGACCAGCGCGCGGGCGATCGCCACCCGCTGCTGCTCACCACCCGAGAGCGAGCTCGTGAAGTGGTCGAACCGCTCGCCGAGGCCGACGGACTCGAGGGCGGCGCGAGCATCCTGCTCGTTCCTGCCGACCAGCTCCGCGACCAGCGCGACGTTCTCGATCGCCGTCAGGGTCGGGACGAGGTTGAAGAACTGGAACACGAACCCGACCTCGTCGCGCCGGTAGCCGGTCAGCTGCCGGTCGTCGAGGCCCGCGAGGTCCCGGTCGCCGACCTCGACCGCGCCGCCGGTCGGCGACTCGATCCCACCGACGATGTTCATCAGCGTCGTCTTGCCCGAGCCGCTGGGACCCAGCACGACCACGAACTGCCCGGCCGCGATGTCGAGGTTGATGCCCCGCAGCGCGTGCACGGCCACCTCACCCGATCCATACGTCTTGGTCATGTCCCGGAACCGGATGGCCGCGCCGTCATGTCCGACGGGCGGCGGGGCGATGTCCGAGTCGCTGCGCGGCTCCGAGACGATGGGCTGGGTCATGACATGCCTCCTGCGGCGGGCGGGGTTGGTGGTGTCGTGGTCGATGGGACGCCGCGCTCGAAGAGGCGGACGATGACTTCGCGGAAGCCTTCGATGTCAGTCGATGGGTCGACGATCCGGTGGAGCAGCAGGCCATCGAACGCCGCGGCGACGAACACGCCGATGGCCTCGGGCGGCAGCTCGGCCGCGGGAGAGCCGCCCCCCGAGGTGCGTGCGCACTGGGCGACAAGCTCGCGGAACTCGGCCAGGCTGCCGACGATCAGGTTCGACAGGGCCGGGTCTCGAACCGCCCGGACCATCGCCTCGATCAGCAGCGCAGCGGATGGTGTCTCGGGGTCGAACCGTCCGATGACATCTGTCGCGCTTCCCAGCGCATCGGTCAACGAGCGCTCGGTCGTGAACGGGACCACCGCCTGGCCGATCTCCTGTTCGAGCGCGGCCACGACGGCGCCCCGCAGCAGGACGTCCATCGACCCGTAGTGGTAGTGGACGAGGGCCGGGTTGACCCCAGCTCGAGACGCAACCGCTCGCGTCGTGACGGCATCCCAGCCGCGCTCGGCAACCAGCTCCACGGCTGCCTGCGCGATCTTGGCCCGGGTCGCGTCCCCCCGACCACCACGCCCTGGTTCCGCGCTGGCTCCCTCCAAGTTGGTCATTTGCCCAAAATGATACCACGCGGCCACGACGTCACGCCGCCGCTGCGACCGGGCCGTGCGCTCGGGCATAGGCCTCGAGCCGGTCGAGCTCATCGGCGTATAGCGGGCCCAGCAGCCGCGCGATGGCCAGGCGCAGCAGGAGGCCGCTCCAGCCCGGCTCGTCGAACACGGTGTCGAAGCGGACGACGCACCCATCCCCGGAGGGCATCACCGTGAACGTGGTGACCACGTCGATCACCGGTCTCAACCAGCCGCCGGCCCGGCTCGGGCTCGGTGATCACGGCCGACATCCGGCGGGCTCGGCCACCGCCCAGGTCGACCGTCCAGCTCGCCTCGGTGCCGGCGCCGACGCCGCCCCGGTGGATCTCGAAGGCCGAGAACGCCGGCGGCAGGAACCCGTCGGGCCGGTGGTGCTCGCGATAGTCGGCGAGGCAGTGGTAGGCGACCTGGGGCGGGACGTTCATGCGCCGCTCTGCGGCGAACCTGCTCTTCATGGCGCTGTGCTACCTATGTGCTGGGACGCAGGTGTACCACTTGGTACATGTACCATACGGTACACTCAGGTCGCATGAAGCGTCAAGACCTGTTGGCCGCCGTCATCGCCGACCTCATGCGCGAGGGTCTCGGCGACCGATCGCTGCGCGATATCGGCGCCTCGGTGGGGACCAGCCACCGGATGCTGATCCACCACTTCGGCTCTCGGTACGGGCTCATGACCGCCGTCGTCGAGGCCATCGAGGAGGATCAGAAGCAGGCCATGGAGTCGCTCGACGGGGAAACGGGCGACATCATCGCCGCGATGTGGCAACGGCTCAGCGATCCGCGCCTGTGGCCCGCGGAGCGCCTGTTCTTCGAGTGCTACGCGCGCGCGCTCCAGGGCGAGGAGCCGTTCGCCCGCCTGCTGCCCGGCGTCGTGGACGACTGGCTGGAGCGGACGGCCGCCCTCGATCCGACCCCGGACGTGTCGCCCGAGGTGGCTCGGGCCCGGGCGCGCGTCGGCCTCGCCGTGTTCCGCGGCCTCCTGCTGGACCTCGTTGGCACCGGGGACCGGGCCGGGGTGGACGCGGCGTTCGAGGCCTATGCGGCGCTCGCCGCCCGGGCCGCCGAAGGCACGAGCTGAGGACGACGTCGCTCAGGCGCGCATCGTTGCCCGCAGCGTGCGCTCGTCGAGCAACAGGTCGAGGGCGTCGGTGATGCCCCCGCAGACCAGGTCCGCGGCGGCCAGCGCCCCGCCAAACGCGCCTTCGGGGCCGATGATCGCGATGCCGAGCCGGGCGGTACGCAGCATCGGCACGTCGTTGCGACCGTTGCCGATGGCGGCCGTGCGTTCCGCACCCAGCGAGCGCACCAGCCGCTCCTTGTCGCGTCCGGCCCGGATGATCTCGACGGGGATCGCGAGCTCCTCGCCGATCCGCCCACCGACCCCATGGGTGTCTGCGGTCGCGATGTGCACGTCGAGGTCGACCGCGAGCTTCGCGAGGCGCTCGGCCACGCCCTCGATCAGCTCGCCCCGGTCGGTGAGCGTGCCGTTGAGATCGAGCACCAGGTGCTCCAGCACGAGCGGGGCGTCGTCGGGGATCAGGTACGTCCTCGTCATGTCCGATCGCAGCCAGCATCGGCCTCGACGCGGTTGCAGGGGAGCGCCCTCGCATCAGCCATCGGTGGATCAGCCATCTGCGGCCCCGCCACTGCTGCCCGTTGCGATGACGATCGAGCCCGCGAGCATGGTCCCGGCCGCCAGCGCGAACGCCAGCACCGGGGACACGAGCGTCCAGATGAACCCGACGCCCGCGCTGGCGACCAGGTCGCCGGCACCGTTGACCGCCCCCAGCGCGCCGAATGCGGTGGCCCTCGCCTCGCGCCCTCCGATCGCAGCCGTGGCGACGCCCTCGAGCGTGTCCTGGATCGCGGCCAGGATGCCGCTCAGGATGAACAGGACCACGAAGTACGGGATCGAGTCGACCGACAGGGCGAACGCGACGGCCGTCCCCAACGCGACGACGGCGCCCACGACGTACCCGCCGGCGAGCAGGCGAAGCACGTTGAGACCGCGGTCAGCGAGCGCCCCGGCCGGGAAGGATGCCGCCGCGTAGACGATGTTGCGCGCGACGTAGAGCAGGGCTCCGGTCGCGCCCGCCGCCACCAGGCCCAGCGACGGGGTGAGCAGCGTCGTGGCCGCCAGGATCAGCAGGCTGGGTGCGAAGTCGCCGATGCCGAACAGGCCGACGCCCAGGAGAAAGCGCCGGAAGGCCGGCGTGAACGTCCGGATCGCGGCAACGAACCCGAGCTTGGAGCCGGTCGTCCCGCCGGGGTCCCGGACGAACAGCGCAAACGTGGCCGCCGCGAGCAGCCCGAAGGCGAGCGAGACGACGAACACGAGTCGGAACGACTGGAGCTCGTTGGCCGCGCCACCCAGCCCGAGCAGTGCGGCGGCGATCAGCGGCCCGATGACGGCCCCGACGGTGTCGCCGGCGCGGTGGAAGCCGAACGCCCGGCCGCGCGCCTCCGCCGGCACCGATTCGGTGAGCATCGCGTCGCGCAGCGGTCCGCGGATCCCCTTGCCGACCCAACCGAGCAGCTTGCCGGCGAAGACCGCCATCCAGCCCGTGGCAACGACGAAGGCCAGTGGCATGAGACCCGTCAGCGTGTAGCCCGCCGTCGCCAGCGACCACCGGTGGCCGGTACGGTCGCCCAGCCAGCCAGAGCCCAGCTTGAGGAAGCTTGCGGTCGCGTCGGAGATGCCCTCGATCGCACCCAGCGCGGACGGCGGCAGGCCAAGCGCGACCAGGAACCCCGGCAGCACCGCGGTGGCCGCCTCGTGGCTGGCGTCCGAGAGCAGGCTGGCCGCGCCCATCGCCGCCACGTTCCGGTTCAGCCACGCGCGCGCTCCGGTCATGGTCGCATGCCGCCCGGCGAGGGGCTCATCGATCGGCGGCGCGACATTCCTGTTCGCTGCCGGGAGACGGGGAGCGGGTTGGGCTGCACGTCGCCATTGTCCATCGGACGGGCCGAATGCCACTGGCGCTTCCGTTTCAGGCGGAGATGATCTCCACGGCGACCGATGGTCCCCGGCAAACATGCCCTACCACTACCCGACGTACTGGCACGTCGTCCACAAATGAGGGACACCGTGACCGTCAATGTCGCGCGCAGCTGGAACGCGCATCGCGTCGCATTGCCTGCGTGGTCGCGATCAGCTTGGGCGCCTGTGGTTGGGACGCTAGCACCAGTCCAGTGCCCCGGCCAGCCCAGGTGCAACCACCCCAAGTCCCGAGACAACTTCTGGTCCGAGCGCGACGACCGTTGTTGGATCCCCGACGACTCAGGGATGGCCCGACATCATCGCGTCGCCGCCGGTCGGAGGCCTGGTGGTTTCAACTCAAGGGACTGGCGAACAGACGGTCGCTCTCCCCGGCTCGACAGCGGAAGGCATGGAATCAACGTCAGGTTCATGTGCTCCGGCCCGGGCGATGCACAGATCGTAGATGCTTCAGGGAAGCCCATCTTCGGCATGAGTGCATGCGATGGGCGAACGATCGCGGGCGCAGCGTTCACGAGTTCCCAGAGCGACCATGACCTTCGTATCGGGGTCGAGTCTGACGTCAGGTGGGTCATCGCGGTCTGGGTGAACTGAACGGTCTGCGGACTTCCTCACTCACCAGATACTCGGATCATCATCCAGCTGGGATCCGCCAGTGGCCCGGTCCCTTGCGAGGCGTCGGTGTTTCGCCCCGGCGTACGCCCAGTCCGTGGGCTCCACGTTGAGCGCGACCATCGGATCCGATCGGATCGAAGAACACGATGCCCCGTCGCCGAGTGTCCATTGCGGACAATCACGAGGGACAGCCAACCGCCGGAGCTCCGTCCACGGTCCACGCCGCGCCCGACGCCAAGTCGCGGATCCGCCAGCGGTCGCCGTCGCCTGCGAGCGCCATCATCGCGCCGGGCCCGAACCAGTTCGGTTGCTCCGAGGTCACTGGGAGGTGTCGGCGCAAGTCTTCATGTTGCCCCTGCAGCATGAGCCGGTCCTGGACGTGCTCCCTGGCGGCCCCGACTGGCGCGCTGGCCTCACCGCTGGCGACCGGGTTCTGATGCTGTATCCATCCGACACGCCGGGAGGCTGGCGCCTCACCGTCGAGCGGGGAGACAGCGCCTATTCCGCCACGATGATCTGGATGACCAGCCAGTTGCGCGAGGGCGCGCCGGCCGCCCTCGGCGGGCTCGCGATGCTCGCGGCCTACCTGGCTCACCCGGGATCCAACCTGTTTCCGCCCGGGAGTGTCCAGAATTCTTGACGCGGGACACGGCCGCGGATTGCAGCGCAACTTCCGTCGAAAGTGAATTTCGGGCCCCGCCGAGCGTGATTTCAGCGGAGTGCAGCGCAACCTCCGCCGTCCGGTGAAGCAGCGCAATGTCCGCCTTTACGGCGGACGTTGTTCGATAGTGACAACAGCGTCGGCGGCGTCGCCAGCGTGATTGGTGGAGATGGGGGAGAGTCGAACTCCCCGTCCAGAACCCTTCGCCAGGACCCACTACGAGCGTGTCCGATGCTTTTCGTCAGCCGGTCGGACGCCCATCGGCAGGCTTCCGTCCGGCCCATTTGCGTGTCCCTAGATCGGGCTTGACATCGGGCTACGCAACCTTGCCCGTGCTGCACCTCCGCTGAGTGACGCTTCCACGGCCCGCGGAGGGGAGGCCGCTTCCACGCTCACCTTACCGCCTAAGCGGCGAGGGCGAGAGCAGGCTGCTTGTTGGCAGTTACTTCGTTTTGCCGCCTGTTTTACGAGGCCTGACGGCACCTCGGCTCGCGTTCCCTGACAGCCAGACCCTGTCGAAACCACGCATCCCCACAGGACCGAACCGTCGTTCGGGCGGCAAATCCTAGCACCGGTGCCCACGGTCCGCGAGCGCGCCGGTTGACACGACCAGCCACCTCCAGCACGCTCGGAGCATGACCACGAGGCGGGTGTCCTGGCGCCGGAGCGACGAGGTCCAGGTTGACGAGCACTGCGCGATCACCATTCGCGACGCCGGGCTGTCGCTCGTCGGTACGGTCCTCGGCGCCGAGGGCGGCATCCCGACTCGGATCGAGTACCGCGTGCTCGCCGATGCGGCAGGCAGCACCACCGCCGTCCATGTGCGAGACCTGCGGGGCTTCCTCCAGCGGACGCTCACGCTCGAGCGTGACACGAAGGGCAACTGGACGGTCAACGGATCCACGGACCGATCGCTCAGGAGCTGCACCGACGTCGATCTCGGCTGCTCGCCGTCGACCAACACCCTGCCGATCCGACGGCTCCAGCTGGGTATCGGCCGCTCGCGGACCATCCGGGCTGCGTGGGTGCGCTTTCCGGAGCTGACCGTCGAGAAGGCCAGCCAGACGTACCAGCGGCTCGACGAGCACACCTACCGATACACCAGCGGATCGTTCGAGGCGGACCTCGTCGTCGATGACGACGGGGTCGTCGCCCGCTACGCGCCATGGGAGCGAACGGGCGTGGCCGAGGGCCTGGACGACACGGCACCCCTGGACGCCCGCTAGACCGCCGATCGGCCTCGCGGCCCATAGCCGCTATCCTCGGAGGGCGTTCGAGGCCGTGAGCGAAGGGAGGTGCCGGTGGCCAGCGACACGACACCGGCACCCATCGCCATCCCGTGGCCGGGTCGTCCGTACCCGCTGGGCGCGACGTTCGATGGCGCCGGCACGAACTTCGCCCTGTTCTCCGAGGTCGCCGATCGCGTCGAGCTGTGCCTGTTCGACGACGATGGCGTCGAGACCCGCCTGGACCTGCCCGAGACCACCGGTCACGTGTGGCACGGCTACCTGCCGACGGTCACGCCGGGCAGCGCTACGGCTACCGGGTCCACGGACCCTGGGACCCGGCCGGCGGCCAGCGGTGCAACCCGGCGAAGCTGCTGCTCGACCCGTACGCGAAGGCGATCGAGGGCGCGGTCGACTGGCACGAGGCCGTCTACCCCTACCGCCCCGGCGAGCCCGATCAGCGCGACGACCTCGACAGCGCGCCGCTCGTGCCCCGATCGGTCGTGATCAACCCGTTCTTCGACTGGACCGAGGACCGGTCGCCCCGCGCGAGACCGCTGCACGAGAGCGGTGATCTACGAGGTCGCACGTCCGCGGGTTCACGATGACCCACCCCGAGATCCCGGAGGAGCTGCGCGGCACGTACGCGGGCTGGCGCATCCCGCGGCGATCCGGCACCTCACGTCGCTGGGCGTCACGGCCGTGGAGCTGATGCCCGTCCACCAGTTCATCCACGACCAGCACCTCGTCGATCGGGGCCTGCACAACTACTGGGGCTACAACTCGATCGGCTTCCTCGCGCCCCACAACGGGTATGCGAGCAGCGGGCCAGGCCGGCGAGCAGGTCGGCGAGTTCAAGGCGATGGTGCGCTCGCTGCACCAGGCCGGGCATCGAGGTGATCCTCGACGTCGTCTACAACCACACCGCGGAGGGCAACCACCTGGGGCCGATGCTGGCCTTCAAGGGCATCGACAACGAGGCCTACTACCGGCTGATCGACGACGATCGCCGGCACTACATGGACTACACGGGCACCGGCAACTCCTCAACGTCCGGCACCCGCAGGTGCTGCAGCTGATCATGGACAGCCTGCGCTACTGGGTGCTCGAGATGCACGTCGACGGGTTCCGCTTCGACCTCGCCTCGACGCTGGCCCGCGAGCTGCACGACGTCGACCGGCTGTCGGCATTCTTCGACCTGATCCACCAGGACCCGGTGATCAGCCAGGTGAAGCTCATCGCCGAGCCGTGGGACGTGGGCGAGGGCGGCTACCAGGTCGGGCAACTTCCCGGTCCTGTGGTCGGAGTGGAACGGGCGCTATCGCGACACCGTGCGCGACTTCTGGCGCGGGGAGCCCGGCGCGATGGCCGATTTCGCCTATCGCCTGACCGGGAGCTCCGACCTGTACGAGGGCACGGGCCGCCGCCCGCACGCCAGCATCAACTTCGTCACCGCCCACGACGGGTTCACCGCTCGCGGACCTCGTCGCCTACAACGAGAAGCACAACGAGGCCAACGGCGAGGACAACCGCGACGGCGCAGCACGACAATCGGTCGTGGAACTGCGGCGTCGAGGGCCCGACGGACGACCCCGCGATCCTCGCGCTCCGCCGCCGCCAGCAGCGGAACATGCTCGCGACGATGTTCCTGTCCCAGGGCGTGCCGATGCTCCTGGGCGGCGACGAGATCGGGCCGCACGCAGGGCGGCAACAACAACGCCTACTGCCAGGACAACCCCGTCTCGTGGTTCGACTGGGAGCATGCGGACCAGGAGCTCCTCGACGTTCACGACCCGGCTGATCGCGTTCCGCCGGGAGCACCCGGTGTTCCGCCGCCGCCGCTTCTTCCAGGGCCAGCCGATCCACGGCCTGGACCTGGCCGACATCGAGTGGTTCACGACCGACGGCGTCGAGATGGCCGAGGAGGACTGGGGCCAGGGCTACGTGCGCGACCTGGGCGTCCTGCTGTCGGGCGATGCGATCCCGTCGCGCGACGAGCGCGGCGAGCCGATCCGTCGACGACACGTTCTATCCTCGTGTTCAACGCCCGCGACGAGGCCATTGCCGGCGACGCTCCCGGCCGATCGGGCCGATCGCTGGACGGTCGTGCTGGACACGGCCGGCGAGCGAGCCTTCACCGACGACGGTGCCGAGGTTGCGCCCGGCGGGACCGTGCCGTGCCGAGGCGCGCTCGATCGTGGTCCTGCGAAGGTTGGCCTGCACGTGTCGGTGCAGCGAGACGCCCGCGAGCCAGCGATGCTGGAGGTCCGCAGCGAGTCGACCCCAGGGCCACCTACCGCCTGCAGCTGACCCCGGCGTTCACGTTCGACGATGCCGCCGCGCTCGCGGACTACCTGCAGGCGCTGGGCGTCAGCCACGTGTACGCCTCGCCCTACCTGCATGGCGATGCCCGGCAGCGCAGCACGGCTACGACGTCGTCGACCCGCGGCGGGTCAACCCCGAGCTGGGCGGCGACGAGGCGCACGCGCGCTTCTGCGCGGCGCTCGGTGGCCACGACCTGGGCCAGGTCCTCGACGTCGTCCCCAACCACATGGCGATCGGCCCCGAGAACCCGTGGTGGTGGGACGTGCTCGAGAACGGTCCGGCCAGCCGCTGGGCGATGGTGTTCGACGTGGACTGGGCGCACCCTGAGCCCCATCTCCGGGAGCGGGTCCTGCTGCCGGTGCTCGGCGACCACTACGGCCGCGTCCTCGAGGCGGGTGACCTCCGGCTCGGCTGGGACGGCCAGCGCTTCACGATCCGGTACCACGAGCACCGATTCCCGGTCGCGCCGCGCAGCCTCAACGAGCTGCTGGCGATGGCGGCCGAGCGGGCGGAATCGGCGGAGCTCGCGTTCATCGCCGACGCGCTCGAGGCGCTTGCCCATATCGACGGTGGTTGACGAGCGATCTGCGCGAGCGCCGGCACCGCGACAAGGAGGTGCTCGAGGCCCGCCTGGCGGCGCTCGCCGCCGAGGAGTGCGCAGGTCGAGCGAGGCGATCGAAGCGGCTGTCGCGGCGACCAATGCCGACGTCGAGGCGCTGGACCGCCTGCTCGAGCACCAGAACTACCGGCTCGCCTGGTGGCGATCCGCGCGGCGCGACCTCGGCTACCGGCGGTTCTTCGATGTCACGACGCTGGCCGGCCTGCGGATCGAGGACCCGCGGGTGTTCGCGGAGACCCAGGGTCTGATCCTCGAGTGGCTGGCATGCGGGCGTGCTCGACGGCCTGCGGATCGACCACCCCGACGGCCTGCTCGACCCGGAGGGCTACCTGCGCCGCATCCGCTGGGCCAGCCCGCGCGCCTGGATCGTGGTCGAGAAGATCCTCGAGCATGGCGAGGAGCTGCGCCGGAGCTGGCCCGTCGCGGGCACCAGCGGCTACGAGTTCCTCAACCGGGTGAACGGGCTGTTCGTCGATCCGGCGGGCGAGGCCGCCGCTGACCGCGCTGCGGATCGAGATGACCGGGGAGAGCCGCGCCGTTCCCGGAGATCGCCAGGACGTCCAAGGAGGCCGTGCTGGACGAGGCGCTCGGCTCCGAGCTGGGGCGCCTGACCGCCCTGATGCTGGACGTGCTGGAGCGCCTGCGCCGCCATCGCGACCACACGCGACACGACCTGCACGAGGCATTGCGCGCGGTCCTCGTCGCCTTCCCCGTCTACCGGACGTATGTCCGGATCGAGGCCGCCGACGACGAGCCGCCGCACGGTCCAGGTCGCACCCGAGGACGAGGCGGTCGGTCGCCGACGCGATCGGGGTCGCGAAGGAGCTGCGGCCCGACCTGCCCGCCGACCTGTTCGACATCCTGGGCGACCTGCTGCTGCTTCGCCGGCCGGGCGATGAGCTGGAGGAGGAGCTGGCCCTGCGGTTCCAGCAGCTGACCGGCCCCGTCATGGCCAAGGGCGTCGAGGACACGGCGTTCTACCGCGACCTCCGCCTGCTCTCGCTCAACGAGGTGGGCGGCGATCCGGGCCGGTTCGGCACGTCCCCGGAGGCGTTCCACGCCCAGAGCCGCCTCGCCCAGGAGCGGTGGCCGCTGAGCATGCTGACGACCTCGACGCACGACACCAAGCGGAGCGAGGACGTCCGGGCCCGGCTGGACGTGCTCTGACCGAGATCCCCGATGACTGGGCGCGGACCGTGGATGGATGGCACCGACATGGCGCGCCGCCGGCGCCGGACGAGAGCGGACCGGACGGCCACGCCGAGTACCTCCTCTACCAGACGCTCGTGGGCGCATGGCCGATCACGATGGACCGGCTCGGGCCGTACCTCGTGAAGGCGCTCCGGGAGGCCAAGCTGCGGACCTCGTGGAGCAGCCCGGACGAGCGATACGAGGCGGCTGTCATCGCATTCGCGACGCGGATGCTGGGCAACCCGGAGTTCATGGCCTCGCTCGAGTCGCTCGTGCGGCTGGTGCTCCGCCCGGGTCGGGTCAACGGCCTCGCCCAGCTGCTCGTGAAGCTGACCGCCCCTGGCGTCCCGGACCTCTACCAGGGCACGGAGCTGTGGGACCTGAGCCTCGTCGATCCGGACAATCGCCGGCCGGTGGACCATGCGCTTCGCCGCCGGGTGCTGGCCGAGCTCACCGGCCCCGATGCGCCCGACGGGGAGACGCTCTCCGCGCGGCTCGACGATCCTGACGAGCCGGGCTCGCCGAAGATGGCCGTCATCCGCGCCGCGCTCCGCGTTCGAGCGCGGCATCCCGAGGCGTTCGGCGAGCGGGCGACCTACGAGCCGATCGCGGCCGACGGGGAGGCAGCCGAGCACGTGGTGGCGTTCGAACGCTCCGGCCAGGTCGCCACGATCGTGCCCCGGCTCACGGTGAGCCTCGGTGACGGATGGCGTGACACCGCGGTCTCGCTGCCTGCGGGCCGGTGGCGCGACGAGCTCACGGGGCAGACGGTGACGGTCCGGTCCGGCGGGCGGAGCGGAGTCCCGGTGTCGCGATTGCTGTCGGCTTCCCCGTGGCCCTGCTGGTCCGTGGCGGGCGCCGGTGAGGATCGGATCGTTCGTGGCAGGCCGTTGCCCATGACGGCGTTCCGCGTCTGGGCCCCTCGCCCGGCCCGGGTCGACCTGGTGTCCACGGCACCCGGCCGGGTCGCCGACGACGAGCCGCAGGCTCAGCGCACGCAACGTCCGATGAGGCAGGGCGACGACGGGTGGTGGCTGCTCGATGTCCCAGACAGTGCGCCCGGCGCCGACTACGGGTTCGTGCTCGACGGCGAAGGCCCGTTCCCCGACCCCCGATCACCATCGCAGCCGAACGGTGTGCACGGCCTCTCGCGCACCGTCGATCATGCCGCCTTCCCGTGGTCGGATGCGGGATGGACGCCGCCACCGCTCGACCGTGCCGTGATCTACGAGCTCCACGTCGGGACGTTCAGCGCGGCGGGCACGTTCGACGGCGTGATCGGCCACCTGGACCAGCTGGTCGACCTTGGCATCACCCACCTGGAGCTGATGCCGGTCGTCGAGTTCCCGGGCAACCGTGGCTGGGGCTACGACGGGGTCGACCTGTTCGCGCCGCATCATGCGTACGGCGGACCGGACGGCCTCAAGCGGCTGGTCGACGCCTGCCACGCGCGCGGCCTGGCCGTGCTGATCGACGTCGTGTGGAACCATCTCGGGCCGGACGGCAACTACCTCGGTCGCTTCGGCCCCTACTTCACCGACCGCTATCGGACGCCCTGGGGTGCCGCGGTCAACTTCGACGACGCCGGATCGGACGAGGTGCGGGCGTTCGTCCTCGACAACGCCCGGATGTGGCTCGAGGACTACCACGCGGACGGGCTGCGGATCGATGCCGTCCACGCCATCTTCGACCAGTCGGCGACCAACATCCTCGAGACCGTCGCGACCGCCGTCCACGCGCTCGGTGATCGGTTGGGGCGGCCGCTGGTTGCCATCGCCGAGAGCGACCTCAACGATCCACGGCTGGTCCGCGACGTGGCACTCGGCGGGTACGGCCTCGACGCACAGTGGAACGACGACTTCCGGCACGCGCTGCACGTGGCGGTGACGGGCGAGTCGGACGGCTACCACGGCCAGTACGACGGGATCCCGGATCTCGCCACGGCGCTCCGCAACGTGTTCGTGTACGACGGCCGCTACTCCGCGTTCCGTGGCCGGTCGCATGGCCGCCCGGTGGGCGCCCTGCCGGCGACGCGGTTCGTCGGCTATCTCCAGAACCACGACCAGGTCGGCAACCGTGCCCTCGGCGAGCGCATCAGCCAGCTGGTTCCGCCGGAGGCGGTTCGAGCGGCCGCGGCGATCGTCCTGCTGGGGCCGTTCGTGCCGCTGCTGTTCGCGGGCGAGGAATGGGCGGCATCGAGCCCGTTCCTCTACTTCACCGACCACGGGGACGAGAATCTGGCCGCCGCAGTGCGGGAGGGCCGCCGCCGGGAGTTCGCCGAGCTCCATCGGGACGGGATCGAGGTGCCCGATCCCCAGGCAGCGCGCGACGTTCGAACGATCGAGGCTCGATTGGAGCGAGCGGACGCGTACACCGTACGCATCGATGCTCGCCTGGTACCGGTCGCTCATCGGTTTCGGGCCTCGCACCCGGACCTGAGCGATGGAACGAGGCCCGAGGTGACCGCCGACGCCGGCAGATCGATGGATCGTGCTCGTCCGCCGGGACGTTCTGGTCACGGCGAACCTCGGCTCAGACGCGTGTACCGTCCCGCTCGATGATCCCGATGCCTGGCACGTTGCGCTGGCCTCGGGCGAGGGTGTCGTGCTCGACGGCCGGCGGCTTCACATGCCGGCGTGGACCGCGGCGGTCCTCGAGCGCCGGGCCTAGGCACTCGTCGCGAGCTGGAGCTCGCCGCGGCCCGGGCGATCGCCTGGACGCTCGCCGTGGCCCTGGGTGCCCGTCGCCGCCGGCCTTCCCGTTGTCGCCCGGACGGCTACCATCGCCGCCATGCGTCTGATCCCGTGGGAGGAGGAGCGGCTCCAGGTCTTCGTCGCGGCCGAGCTCGCCCGACGGCACCGAGAGGCCGGTCTCCCGCTCAGCCATCCCGAGGCCGTTGCGCTGATCTGCGAGGCGATGCTCGAGGCCGCCCGTGCGGGTGCGGGCTATGAGCAGGTCGAGGCGGCCGGCCGCGCCGCGGTCGACCCGGCTGACGTGCAGCCGGGCGTGCGCGAGCTGCTCGACGAGGTCCGGCTCGAGGTCCTGTTCGGCGATGGAGCACGCGTGGTCGTGGTCAACGACCCGCTGGACCGAGGCACGCCGCCGGATCCGCTGGGGCCGGGTGCCCTGGTCCCCGGCGACCAGGCGGACGTGGAGCTCAACGCCGATGTCGAGGCGATCGAGCTCGCCGTGACCAGCCGGTCACGGCGCCGCATTCGCGTCTCGTCCCACTTTCCGTTCCACCGAGTCAACCCGCGCCTGGAGTTCGACCGGCTCGCCGCGCGCGGCTATCACCTCGATCTGCCCGCCGGCGCCTATGCCGGCTGGGAGCCGGGCGAGACGCTGACGGTCAGGCTGGTGCGCTACCGAGGCCGGCAGAGCGGGTCCACGACCGGCAGCGCGGACGGCGGTGCCATGACCCGCAGCGCGGACCGTGGCGCAACGCCCGGCCGGGGTTCGGGACGGTGACCCGGCTCTCCGCCGCCGAGTACCGGACGCGCTACGGCCCCACGACCGGTGACCGCGTTCGCCTGGGGGACACGGACCTGTGGGTCCGCGTGGCCGAGGACCGGACGGCCCGTGGCGACGAGCCCACCTGGGGCTACGCGAGGAACCTCCGCAGCGGCATCGCGCAGTGGGACGATGCGGCCGGGCCGTCTGAGCTCGACGTCCTGATCGCCGGTGCGCTGGTCGTCGATCCCGTGCTGGGCGTGCTCAAGGCCGATATCGGGATCAAGGACGGCCGGATCGCGGGCATCGGTCGCGGCGGCAACCCCGAGCTCAGCGACGGCATCGACCTCGTCTACGGGCCGCACACGAAGGCGTTCATGGCCCACGGCCTGATCGTCACGCCGGGTGCCGTGGACACCCACGTCCACACGATCGGCCCGCACCTGCTGCCGCCGGCGTTGTCGGCCGGCGTGACGACGCTCATCACCGCGGGCTTCGAGGAGCCGCCGTTCGCGATGGAGCGGACGCTGGCCGGGCTCGAGGGCTGGCCGGTCAACATCGGCCTCCAGGCTGGTGCCCGGGCGACCGAGCCCAGGCATCTCGATGCGCTCGTGGAGCTCGGGGCGCTGGGCTTCAAGATCCACGAGGACAATGGCGCGTACCCGGAGCTGATCGACTACGTCCTGCGGTACGCGGACGAGCGCGACCTGACCGTCAGCCTCCACACGGACGGACTTCACGAGTCCGCGGAGCTCGAGGACACGGTTGCCGCGATCGGTGGTCGGACGGTGCACGCCTACCACGTCGAGGGCAGCGGTGGGCGGCCATGTCCCTGACCTGCTGGGCCTGGTCCGGGAGCCGTCGATCATCTGCTCCTCGACCACGCCCACGATCCCGTTCGGCATCCACGCGGCGATCGAGGCCGTGCCCATGACCATCCTCAACCATGGGCTGTCGTGGTCCGTCCCCGGTGACGTGGCCCTGGTGCGCGAACGCGTGCTCGCCGCGCGGATGGCGGCCGAGGGTCCGCTGCACGAGCTGGGTGCGATCGCGATCGTCAACTCCGACTCGCAGGGGATGGGCCGGATCGGCGAGACGGTGCGCCGGACGTTCCAGCTCGCGCACGTGATGAAGGCGTGGCGCCGATCGGATGCCGCCGATGGCGTGCCGGGCCTGCCCGATGACCCGGGAATGGCCGACCCGCATGATCGCGACGACACCGCGCGGGTGCTGCGCTACCTGGCCAAGGTGACGATCGATCCGGCGATCACGCACGGCCTCGCCGCGCACGTGGGCTCGCTGCGCCCGGGCCGGCTGGCCGACCTCGTGATCTGGAAGCCGGGCTTCTTCGGCGTCAAGCCCGAATGGGTGTTCAAGGGCGGGTTCCCGGCGTGGGGCGCCCTCGGAGATGGCAACGCCTCGCTCGAGCGCGCCGAGCCCACCCGGTTCCAGGCCGACTGGGGCGCGATGGCGGGCGCGGCGCCGATGGTCTCGGTGACGTTCGTGTCGGGCGTGGTCAAGCGCGACGCGCTGGCCCGCCGTCTCGGGACGGCACGGACCCTGGTCCAGGTGGGCGGGGTGCGCGGCCTGACGCGCTCCAGCCTCCATGCAAACCAGGCAACGGCTCCGGTCGACATCGACCTGGCATCGGGTGCCGTGTCGCTCGAGGGACGCACGCTCGCCGCGGCTCCCGTGGACGAGGTACCGCTCAGTCGCCGCTACCTGCTCCGCTGACCGTTCGGCCGGCGGCCGGGCCCGATCAGGCGCCTGCCTAGGTTGGCGAGCAGGATCGGCGGGCTCGATACTGCCGGCATGCTGTCGATGGCGGAGGTCTTCCCCGTGCTCGGCCTCCGGATTCGTGCCGGCGAGCTCGAGCTGCGCGGGATCTCCGACGAGGACATCGTGGCGCTGCTCAACCTCGCCCGGCGCGGCGTCCACCCGCCCGACCTGATGCCGTTCAGCACGCCCTGGACGGACCAGGCCCCGGAGCGGTTGCCGCTCGCCTTCGCGCAGTACCACTGGGGCACGCGCGCCTCCTTCCGGCCCGAGGCCTGGCAGCTGAACCTGGTCGTCGCATGGCGTGGCACGGTGGTCGGCACCCAGGGGTTCACCACGACGGACTTCCTGGTGACCCGCTCCGGTGAGACGGGCTCGTGGCTCGGTCGCGAGCACCAGGGGCGCGGTATCGGGACCCGGATGCGTCAGGCGATGTGCGCGTTCCTGTTCGACCACCTCGATGCCCAGGAGATCACCTCGAGCGCGTTCATCGACAACCCGGCCTCGCTCGAGGTGAGCCGGAAGGTCGGCTATCGCCCGAACGGCATCCGGCGGCTGGTCCGGCGGCCCGGTGAATGGCAGGCGAACCAGATGCTGGTGCTGACGCCTGACGCCCTCGTACGCGGCCCAGCGATCGAGGTCGAGGGTGCCGGGCCGGTGCGCCGGCTCATCGGCCTCGACTGACGTCGCCGAGCGCGATGGAGATCCGCCTGGCGACCGGAGCGGATCGCGCCGCGGTGACGGGTCTGTGGGCGGCCGCCGGGCTCACGCGACCGTGGAACCCGCCGGATGCGGATTTCGCCCGCGCGCTGGCCGGTCCGTCATCGACGATCCTGGTCGGGCTCGATGACGGCGAGCTGGTGGCGACGGCGATGGTCGGCGATGACGGGCATCGTGGCTGGATCTACTACGTGGCGGTGCCGGCGGCAAGGCGGAGCGAGGGCCACGGCGTGGAGATCGTGCGGGCCGCCGAGGACTGGCTCCGCCAGCGCGGCTGCCCGAAGGTCGAGCTGATGGTCCGCGACGACAACGCCGAGGTCGCCGGCTTTTACGAGGCGCTGGGCTACGTTCCCGACGCCGTGCGCGTGCTTGGCCGCCGCCTCTGATCCGCGGGATCCGCCGAGCGTGGCGATCGCCGCGCGGCCCCGCACCGTCCTCGGTTGCGAGGTCGATGCAACGCTCGGTCGCGGCGCGCTGATCCGGCTGCCATCACCCGCCCCATAGGCTGCTGGCACAACCGTTGCGCCGCCTGAACAGCGCGGCGAATCCGACGCCAATGAAGGAGGTGCGCGGTGCTTTGGGCACTCATTGCCGTCCTGTTGATCCTGTGGCTGCTGGGCCTGATCGGCTCGGTCGGCGGCGGGCTGATCCATCTGCTGCTGGTCGTGGCCCTGATCGTGTTCGTGTTCCAGCTGGTGGCCGGCCGGAGGGCTGCCTGACCAACGCTCCAGCCTCCCCGTGAGCCGGGCGTCTCGATGGCGACCCGGACCCAGCAAGGAGACCTGCGATGAACGACGTCAAGACGGAAGCGAAGAAGGCTGCCCGGGAGGTCGAGACCGACGCCAGGCAGGCGTGGCGCAAGCGCGATGGCGAGGACCTCGGCGACAAGGCCGCGCAACGCCGGTGACGAGATCCGCAAGGACCTCGGCAACGCGGGCGACGACCTTCGCGAGGCGTCCACAACATCGAGGACCGTCGCGAGGGCCGCGATCCGGACGAGGTTCGCTAGCGACCTCGGCGCCCGCCCAACCTGCGGACGCGGCTGACCTGCGGACGCCCTGCGCCGGCCCGCCCACCAGAGCATCCAACCCGACCGGCGCCGGCTCCTCGCTCCGCGGCGCCGGTCACTCCTGCTGTCGGCGGCTACCAGAGGTCGCCGACGGTGAACCCGTCCGGAAACGGGTCCGTCGGGTCCACGACGTAGCAGGCGAACCCGGTGATCCATGCCGTGCCGGTGATCGACGGCACGACCGCGGCGCGGTCACCGATCCGTGCCTCCTCCTCGAGCCGTCCCGTGAACACCGTCCCGAGGATTCCTTCGTGCCGGAACTCCTCGCCGATCGCCAGCTGCCCTTCGCGTGGAGCACGGCCATCTTCGCCGAGGTCCCGGTCCCGCACGGCGACCGGTCGATGACGCCGGTCCAGGTCGCCGGCCTCGACCAGTCCAGCTTCCCGGTCGAGACCGTGACCACGTTCCGCCGCGAGTTCCGCGGGTCGTGCGCCGGTCCGGACAGCTGTCCGATCGTGATCCCGGCAAACCCCGGCTGCTCCGGGTGCACCACCGGCAGCTGCTCGCCGCGGCCGCCTTGATCATCTCGGTGACCCGGGCGATGTCGCGTCCTTCGTCGGGAATCGAGCCGGAACCCCAGTGCCTCCGCGTCCGCGATCACGTAGAACATGCCGCCGTACGCCACGTCCACGGTCACGGTGCCCAGCTGCGGGACCTCGATCGGCGTGTCCAGGTGGGTGGCGAAGGCGGGCACGTTGCGGAACGTCACCCCGGTGACCTTGCCGTTCGCGCAGGTGGCTCGCACGCGGATCAGCCCGGCCGGCGCCTCGAGCGTGATCTCGGTCACGGGCTCCGCCATCGGCAGCATCCCGGTCTCGAGCAGCGTCGTGGCCACGCAGATCGTGTTCGTGCCCGACATGCCCGGGTACTCGACCTGCTCCATGATCACGAACCCCGCATCGGCGTCCGGATGTGTCGGGGGCAGGATCACGTTCGCGCACAGCGCGGGGTAGCCGCGCGGCTCGCGGAGCATGAGGCGACGGAGCTCGTCGCCGTGCTCGGCGAGGTGGCGCATCTTCTCGAACATGGTCGTGCCCGGTACGTCCAGCACGCCACCGACGATGACCCGTCCGGGCTCGCCCGCCGCATGCGCGTCGACCGCCTGGATCATCCGCGCAAGCTGCATGCACGCCTCCCCTCGGCCGCGGGCCCGTCACGGGGTCGGCCATCCGATCCTGGTCGATGTCAGCGGCGGCGGGCCTCGGCGATGGCCCGCTCGGTCTCGCGTTGCGCGTCCCGCTCCGCGATCTCGCGGCGCCGATCCCAGGTCTGCTTGCCCCGCGCCAGCCCGAGCTCGAGCTTGGCCCTGCCCTGGTCGGTGATGTACAGCCTGAGGGGCACGAGCGTGAGCCCCTTCGCCTTGGTCTTGCCCAGCAGCTCGTCGATCTCATCGCGGTGGAGCAGCAGCTTGCGCGGACCGCTTGGGCTCGTGGTTGAAGCGGACGTCGGCAGATTCCCACGGGGCGATGTGGAGACCGACGAGCCAGGCCTCACCGTTCTCGATGCGCGCGTATGCGTCCGCAAGGCTCACCTTGTGAGCGCGGATGCTCTTGATCTCGGTGCCCCTGAGGACGATGCCGGCCTCGAACGTCTCCTCGACGCTGTACTCATGCCGCGCTCGTCGGTTCTGGGCGATCGTGTCGCCCATCGTGCCTGCTCCTCTCGTCGGCCCGCCTGAATCGATCAGCGGGCGGGGCCGAAGTGTGCCATGCCGGCGCCGCACGGGCACGCGGCCGGCCGCGGGCGGTGCGGCGTCTTCCCCGGGCCGGGGTCGCCGGGTGAGACGCACGAACGCCGGCCCGTTGCCGGACCGGCGTTCGAATTGCTACCGACCACCCGCCGGGATCGTCTCTAGAGGACGATCTCCGTCGAGGTGGTGCAGCTTTTACCTGTCTATCACTGCACATCACCTCCTTTCGTTCGAGGGCACCGTACCCGATCCACGAGATCGACGCAAGCGTGCATGCGGCGTCCGGCGGTCAGGCCGCCGCACGGAGGTCGAGGCTGGTCGCGCCGGTGCCCAGCACCTTCAGGGCCGCGTCGAGGGCAGGGTCATCGCCGGGCGTGGCGGGCGCTGCCGTGACGACCACGTCCGGTTCGATCCCCTTGCCGTTGATCCAGGTCTTGTCCGGCGTCAGCCACTTCGCGATCGTCAGCCGGAAGCCGCCGTTGTCCCCCTCGAGCTGGGTCCATTGCTGGATCGTGCCCTTGCCGAACGTCTTGGTGCCCACCAGCGTCGCGCGCCCGCGGTCATGCAGCGCTCCGGCGACGATCTCGGACGCGGACGCGGATCCCCCGTCAACGAGGACGACCAGGCGGATCGACGGGTCGGTCGCTGCGCCACCGGGCTCGGCCGCGGTCTCCGTCAGGGTCTCCCGCAGCGTCCTCCTGCCAGAAGATCGTCCCGTTGGCCAGGAACTGGCTCGCGATGGCGCGCGCGGCCGTGATGTAGCCGCCCGGGTTGCCCGCGCAGGTCGAGGATCAGCTTGCGCTTGCCGCCCTCGACAGCGGCCGCGACGCGCCGTGTCGAACTTGCCGACGGCGTTGTCCGAGAAGCCGCTGAGCTTGATGTAGCCGACGGTGCCGTCCGCGAGGTCCTTGCGTCGAGACCTCGGGCTGGACGATCACGGCGCGCACGATCGACGACCTCGATGCGGCGCCCCGTCCCGCGCGACGATCGTGAGGCGGACGGTCGTGTCCCGTGGGCCGCGGATCAGGTCGCGCGCCGCGTTGACGGTCAGGCCGTCGAGCGAGCTACCGTCCACCGCCGTGATCATGTCGCCCGGCCGTGAGGCCCGCCTGCTCGGCGGGAGACCCGGCCATCGGCTGCGACGACCGCCAGACGGCAGTCGGTGCCCAGCGTCGTGCACGATGGTCGTGTTGCCCCGTGGCATCGACGGTCCCGATCGTGGCGCCGATCCCCTCGAACTGGCCGGCGATGCTCTGCAGCGAGCTCTTGAACTCCGTCGGGGCTCAGGTACTGCGAGAACGGGTCGCCGAGCGCGTCGAACATCCACTTGATCGCGCCCTGGACCAGCGCCTGCCGATCGACCGGCCCGCCGGCATACCGGTCGACGATCGCGTAGTAGGTGTCCCAGAACGGCTGGAACGCCTCGGCCGCGTCCGGCGGGGTGCCGCTCGTCGAGCAGCGCCTGCTGTCCGAGCGTCCAGCCCGAGAAGAACAGCGCACTGCCGGCGAGGACGCTCACGATCACCAGGGCCTGATCGTGGCGACCCGGCGTGGACGGCGCGGCGCCGGAGAGGCGGGACCCGGCCGGCGCGGACGGGGCGGGTGCAGCCGGCGGGGCGGGCCCTGGCTCGGACCCCGTGGGAGCGTCGGTCGGCGGCTGGGTGGCGGCCGGGTCGGGCGGTTCGCTGCTCGATCGACGGATGGCGGTTCGCAGTCCAGGCTTCGGGGGATGGCCGTGCGGCCAGCGTACCCCGCCCATCAGGAACGCGGCGCCGAATGCGTCCCGCCGGTCCCGCGGCGCGGTGCTCAGCGGATCAGGTAGGTCCGCACCGACACCCAGGACCCGAGCACGCCCAGCCCGATGCCCGGTCCCAGCACGAGCAGCGCCGTGTCGCGGCCGACCGACCCGAGCTGGAGCGGCAGCACGTTGAAGAAGCCGACCATCGCCTGCGACAGCGGCTCGGCCGCCGGCCGCCATCAGACCCAGCGTGATCAGCGCGCCCAGCAGCCCGACGAACGCGCCCTTCGAACACGAACGGCCAGCGGATGAACGCGTCCGATGCGCCGACCAGGCGCATGATCTCGATCTCCTCGGCCCGTGCGACCACGGCGAGCCGGATCGTGTTGACGATGATGAACAGCACGATCAGGCCGACGATCACGACCAGGGCCACGCCGGCGGTGCGGACGACCGTTGTCACCGTGAGCACTCGGTCCACCAGCGCCTCGATGTTGACGCACGTTGCGCACGATCGGCTCGCTCGCTGGAGCGCGGCCGTGACCACCGACAGGTCCGACGGGCTGCGCAGCTTGACGTTGACGCTGGCGTAGAGCGGGTTCGAGTCGAGATACTGGGTCAGGTCGTCGTGCCCCTGGGCCTGCCTCCACCTCCCGGAACTGCTCGAGGGCCGCGTCGCGGGAGACGAACTCGACCGACGCCACCTCGGGCATCGCCCGCACCTGCGCCACCAGCGCGTCGACCTGGTCCTGGGTCGCGGTTGTTCTCGATCCAGGCCTGACCACCTCGACCTTCTGCTCGACGAACGACGAGGCTCGCCAGCAGCACGTTCTGGAGCACGAAGAAGCCCGCCAGCAGCGACAGCATCAGGACCATCGTGAGCGTCGCCGCCAGGCTCATCAGCGCGTTGCGCCAGAACCCCTGCCAGGCCCGGCGGAGCGAGAACAGGACGAACGCGATCACGCGTCAGTCCTCGCGGTGGTAGGTGGCGCCGCGTCTCGTCGCGGATGATCCGACCCTCCTCGAGCGCGACGACGCGCTTGCGCAGCGCGGTCACGACCTCGGCATCGTGGGTGGCCATCAGGATCGTGACGCCCAGCTCGTTGATGCGCAGCAGGAGCTGGATGAGCTCCCAGCTGATGACCGGGTCGAGGTTGCCGGTCGGCTCGTCGGCGATGATGATCCGCGGGTCGTGGACCAGGGCCCGGGCGATCGCGGTCCGCTGCTGCTCGCCGCCCGACAGCTGGGTGGGCAGCTGGCTCGCCTGACCGGTCAGGCCGACGACCGCGAGCACGCGCTCGACGGCCGGGCGGATCGTGCGCCCGGGCGTGCCGGTGACCTCGAGCGCGAACGCGACGTTCTCCCACACCGTCTTGCGCGGCAGGAGCTTGAAGTCCTGGAACACGATGCCGACCTTGCGCCGCACCCTGGGCACCTGGCGGCGACCGGATGCGGGCCAGGTCGTTGCCGTCGACGATCACGTCACCGTGGGTGGCCAGCTCGTCCCGGATCAGCAGCCGCATGAGCGTCGACTTGCCGGCGCCCGACGGCCCGACCAGGAACACGAAGTCGCCCTCGGGCACGACCAGGTCGACGTTGCGCAGCGCCTCGTTGCCATTGGGGTAGCGCATCGTGACATCGCGCATCACGACGACGTTGGGATCGGTTCGAGGCGGGCGCGATCGCCCGGTCAGATCGCGCGAGGAGCGACGGTGACGGGCTCTGGAGCTGGGTCATGCGGTCTGCTCGGTGACGAGGGGACGAAGGGGGTCGGTGCGCCGTGCGAGGCGTCGACTCCGGTCCGCGGGCACGGTCGGGGGAGCCACGTCGTGGGCGAGGCTAACACCCGTCGTGGGACCCGGCAAACGCCCCGTCGCACGCGCGCCCGGGCGGTTCGGCGAGCCGGCCTGCGCCCGGGATCCGGCTAGATGATGGCGAGCGAGATGGGCACGTAGCGATCGAACGGGTGCGTCGGCCGGGACCAGCAGATGACCGCCGGGAACGTCTCCACGCGAAGACCCGGCGCCGGAGCAGCGCGCGCAGCGCGACGTCGGCCGTGCCGGGCACCCACGTGCCGACCGGCCCGGGACCGGGCGTCTCACGCAGCGCCAGCCCGATCAGGGCCGGATGCAGTCGCCGGATCGACCGCCGCCACCGGCCCCAGCCGCCCCACGCTCGAGACGTACGCGTAGCCGAGCACGCGACCGCTCCGCTCGCGGAGCAGGACCCCGGCCCGGCCGTCGCGCCGCAGGTAGCCGTGATCGGCCGCGTGGGTCGATCCCGAGCAGCTCCCGATCGAAGTCGTCGAGCAGGGCCGCCAGACGCGCCCCGCCGTCGCCCGTGCGTGCCTCGAGCACCTCGAACGGGATGGCCTCGGTGCCGGCCGGCGGGTCGGGCAATGCCGCCCACCGACGAACCTCGCCCGACAGCCGCCAGATCGGGATCCGGGGGACCATGCCTCGCGCCGCGTAGAGCGCGTTGGAGATCGGCTGTGCGGAGTCGGTGCACATCCCCCAGCGTGTGGAGCCCGCTGTCCAGCGGATCGTCCGGCCCGGGCACCGTCGGCCCACCGGGATCGACGTCCCGTGCCGCCTGGGCACGATCCATCAGCGCCTTGCCGATCCCGCCCGCCTGGGCGGACGGATCGACGAACAGCATCGCCAGGAACCACAGCCCGTCGCGCACGGACGCCGACGAGAACCCGACCTGTATCTCTCCGTCGCCATCGACGTTCGGGCGCTCCGCGACCCAGAACCGGTCGGGGTCCGTCGCCAGCAGGTGGGACAGCAGCCGTCGCAGGTGGGCCGACGTCGCTCGGCTGCGCCGGCTGGTTGAGGCGCGCCAGGTAGTGGTCGATCGCCCGCCGTGAGAGCTGCGCGCACGCGTCGAGGTCGGCCTCGCGGGCCGCGCGGTACGAACGGGCACGCTGGCAACCGGGGCAGCGGCAGCGCCACGCTCAGTCGTCCGCGTCGGTGCCGGCCGCGAGCGGCTGGCCCGTGGCCAGCCGCTCCAGCTC
Source organism: uncultured Chloroflexia bacterium (assembly GCA_963806265.1). Lineage (GTDB taxonomy): Bacteria > Chloroflexota > Limnocylindria > Limnocylindrales > CSP1-4 > CAIXZV01. Next base: position 109,951 of record CAWDXT010000013.1, on the reverse strand, counting down.
CGCCTGCATGAAGGCATCGAGGTCGCCGTCGAGCACGGCACCCGTGTTGGACGTCTCGTAGCCGGTCCGGAGGTCCTTCACCATCTGGTATGGGTGGAGCACGTAGGACCGGATCTGGTTGCCCCAGCCGGCCGAGACGTGCTCGCCGCGGATCTGGCGCAGCTCCTCCTCGCGCTTCTCCAGCTCGAGCTCGAGAAGCCGCGACTTGAGGACCCGGATCGCGACCTCCCGGTTCTGTGTCGCCGATCGCTCGTTCTGGCAGGTCACCACGATGCCGGTGGGGAGATGGGTGAGCCGGATCGCCGACTCGGTCTTCTGGACGTGCTGGCCGCCGGCTCCCGAGGATCGGAACGTATCGACCCGGATCTCGTCCCAGTTCAGCTCGATCTCGACGTCCTCGTCCGCCTCGGGCATGACCTCGATCAACGCGAACGTCGTCTGACGGCGCTTCTGCGCGTCATACGGGCTGATCCGCACCAGGCGATGGACGCCACGCTCCGCCCGCAGCCAGCCGAACGCGAACCGTCCGCTCGACGGTCACCGTGGCGCTCTTGATCCCTGCCTGCTCGCCGGGGGTGGTGTCGATCACCTCGGCCCTGAACCGATGGCGCTCGGACCAGCGGAGGTACATCCGGAGCAGCATCTCGGCCCAATCGGTGGCCTCGGTGCCACCCGCCCCGGCGCTGATCGAGACCACCGCGTTCTTCGCGTCGTAGTCGCCCGAGAACAGGAGCAGCGTCCGCTCGCGCCGGAACTCGCGGTCGAGCGCGTCTGCCTCGCGCTCGACGTCCGCCTCGGTATCGGGGTCGGGGGTCTCGACGAGCAGGTCGACCAGCTCGACCAGATCCGATGCGCGCTTCTCCAGGGATCGCCACAGGGAGATCTCCTCGCGCAGACCCTCGGCCTCGCGCAGGACCTTCTGCGCCGTCCGCTGGTCGTCCCAGAACCCGGGTTCGCTGGCTCGCCCGTCGAGCTCGGCCAGGTGCTTGCTCTTGGTGGCGAGGTCAAAGACGCCCCGAGGTCGACCCGATCCGCTCGGCCAGGTCGCGAATGGACGCAGCGTCCACTAGGTGCGCACCTGGAGATCCTGGAGCAGGATCGGACGAAGCTCGATCAGCCGCAGGGCCGTCTTGCTCCGTGCGACGACGGGGTTCACGCAGGGACAGTAGCCGTTGTGGGGGCAGATTCCACAGTTGCCATCACAGTCGAGGGCGGCGGCGTAGCTGCAGGTTCGGCAATCCCGTTCGCACGCGATCAGATCCACGAACTGGGCTTCCTCAGCCTGCTTCACGGCTCCCTCTCTCTCGCTCTTCGCGTGTCGGTTGGGCGGACGGTGCGGGACGCGGGCGCCTCTCGGACGTGGCTCGCGACGAGCCGGGGGGCAGCGACGCCGGGTCCCTGGCGACGAAGAACTGCAGCCGAGTATAGGCGGGCGATTCACGCTCGCCAAGGGGGATCCTCGGTTTCGCGACGGATTTGTTGGAAAGTTGCCGGTCGGCGCGACGAATTCGACCCCCCGGTCGCGTCAGGGCTGCTCGACCGCGGGAGCCTCACCGGTGAGGAAGTAGACCGCCAGCGCCCCCAGCTCGTGGGCCGTCGCCGTCAACGTTCGTGGGACGTCACCCCGCAGCGGTGAGGTCGTGGTCGGCGAGCCGTAGCCCTCGATGCCCAGGTCCTGGGCGATCCGCAGGACCCGCAGCATGTGGGTCGGGTCCGACACGAACACGGCGGAGCGGTCGCCACGCTGACGCATCATCGCCGCCACCGAGCGCAGGGAGTCGAGCGTGTTGTGCGCCTTGTGCTCGCCGTAGATCGCCGATGCCGGCACCCCGTGGTCGATTGCGTACTGGCGGGCCACGGCCGCCTCGGTCGTGCGATCTCCCGGGAGCTTGCCACCGGTGACCACGAACGCGTCGGCGATCCCCGAGTGCCACAGCTCGACCGCGTGGTCGAGGCGGGCCTTGAACACGGGCGACGGCCGGCCATCGTACTGGGCCGCGCCGAGGACCACGATCGCATCGGCCGGTCGCCGCTCGTCACGCTCGCCCTGCTGCCAGATCCGGACGGTGGCGAGGCCGGTGACCGCGATGACCGCGACGCCGGAGAGGATGAGCACGCCCACCAGGTCGCGGATCCTGTGCTGGTTCAGGCTCCGTGGCACTTCTTGTACTTCTGGCCGGACCCGCACCAGCAGGGGTCGTTGCGCCCGATCCGGGTGCCCGATGGGGTGTAGCCCTGGCGCACCGTGCCCGAGCCATCGCCCGACCCGCCCGGGCTCTCTCTCGCCTCGCGCATCGGATCCGCGGGCAGACCGCTGACCGGTGCCGCGGCGGCGCCACCCGCGAGGGCGCGCCCCGCAGCCACGGGTCGACGGGTCCGCCTCGACGCACCGTCACCTGCGCCGTTCTCGCTGGCGGCCGCCGCGCTGCCCGCGGTGTCCCGTGCCCGTTGGCCGGGACCGCTGAGCGGGACGGTCGCCGGCTCGCGCCGGACCGTGACCCGGAAGATCGTGGAGGCCACCTGGCGGCGGATCAGATCACGCAGCTCCTCGTACAGCCGGAATGCCTCGCGTCGGAACTCGTTGAGCGGGTCCTGCTGCGCATAGCCGCGAAGCCCGATGCCGCGGCGCATGTCGTCCAGCTCTGTCAGGTGCTCCACCCACAGGCTGTCGATCGTGCGCAGCAGGACGAACCGCTCGACCTGCGACCAGACCTCCTCGCCATGCTCCTCCTCGCGCGCCGCGAGGGCGCCGTCGGCGAGCTCACGGAGGTGGACGACGAGGTCGTCCCGCGTCACGGCGGCGGCGTCGAGGTCGGCCTCGGACGTGCCCGGGCCCTCCAGGCCCATGGCACGCACCGCGGCAGCGAGACCTTCGAGGTTCCATTCGCTGGGCGATGGATCGCCCGCGAACTGGTCGGCAAGGGCGGCCATCTCCTCGTCGAGGAAGTCCCGCACCGTCTCGGTCAGGTCCTCGTTGCGGAGCACCTTGTCGCGCTCGGCGTAGATCGTCTCGCGCTGCTTGTTGATGACGTCGTCGTACTCGACCACCCGCTTCCGGATGTCGAAGTTGTAGCCCTCCACCCGGGACTGGGCGCTCTCGACCGTCTTGGACACGAGGCCGGACTCGATCGCGACGTCGTCCTCGAGACCCATGCGGCCCATCAGCGACGCCACCCGCTCCGACGCGAACCGCTTCATCAGGTCGTCGTCGAGGGACAGGTAGAAGCGCGACGAGCCCGGGTCGCCCTGGCGGCCGGCGCGCCCGCGCAGCTGGTTGTCGATCCGGCGGCTGTCGTGACGCTCGGTGCCGATGATGTGCAGGCCGCCCGCCTCGACCACCTTCTCGTGGTCGGCATCGGTCATCGCCGTCGCCTCGGCGAGCGCGGCATCGTACGTCGGCTTGTCCACCTCGGCCGGGTTGAGGCCCTGCTTGTGGAGGATCTCGGACGCGATGCCGACCGGGTCACCGCCGAGCTTGATGTCGGTCCCGCGACCGGCCATGTTGGTGGCGATCGTCACCGCGCTGCTGCGCCCGGCCTGGGCGACGATGCCCGCCTCCCGCTCGTGGAACTTGGCGTTCAGCGTCTCGTGCCTCACGCCGCGTCGCTTGAGCAGCGTGCTCAGGACCTCGGACTTCTCCACCGAGACGGTGCCCACCAGCACCGGCCGGCCGGCGTTCGCCATCTCCTCGATCTCTTCCGCCACGGCGTTGAACTTGGACGTCTCGTTCTTGAACACGAGATCGGGCTCGTCGTCCCGGATCATCGGCCGGTGGGTGGGGATCGCCACCACCTCGAGCTCGTAGATCTTGTGGAACTCCTCGGCCTCGGTGAGAGCGGTGCCGGTCATGCCCGCGAGCTTGTCGTACAGGCGGAAGTAGTTCTGGAACGTGATCGTTGCCAGCGTCCGGGACTCGCGCTGGACGCGCAGACCCTCCTTGGCCTCGATCGCCTGGTGCAGGCCCTCGCTCCAGCGACGGCCGGGCATCTTGCGACCGGTGAACTCGTCGACGATCACGATCTCGCCGTCCTCGACGATGTAGTCGCGATCGCGCTTGTAGAGGGCGTGGGCCTTGAGCGCGGAGTCGAAGTGGCGCGCCAGCCGCGGGTCCGCGTCGTACAGGTTGTCGATCCCGAGCAGGCGCTCGATCTTCTCGATCCCCTCCTCGGTGGGCGACACCGCCTTGTCCTTGAGATCGAGGAAGTAGTCGCCGCCCTCCTCCTCGCCCTCGGGCCGCGGGTTGAGCCGTGGGACCAGTCGCGCGAACGTGAAGTACAGGTCCGCCGACTCCTCGGCCTGACCGGAGATGATCAGGGGCGTCCGGGCCTCGTCGATCAGGATGTTGTCCACCTCGTCGACGATCGCGAACGATCGCTCCCGCTGGACCCGTCCCTCGAGCTGGTCGACCATGTTGTCGCGCAGGTAGTCGAACCCGAACTCGTTGTTGGTGCCGTACGTGATGTCGGCGGCGTATGCGTCTCGACGTGACACCGGCCTGAGGTTGATCAGCCGCTCGTCGGTGGTCGGATAGCCGGGCTCGAACAGGTACGACGTGTCGTGCGTGATCACGCCCACCGAAAGGCCCAGGAAGTTGTACACGGGGCCCATCCACTGCGCGTCGCGCCGCGCCAGGTAGTCGTTCACCGTGACCAGGTGCGCACCGTGCCCGGCGAGCCCGTTGAGCAGCAGGGCCAGCGTCGGGACGAGGGTCTTGCCCTCGCCTGTCTTCATCTCCGCGATCCGGCCCTGGTGGAGCACGATGCCGCCCATCAGCTGGACGTCGAAATGGCGCATGCCGAGCGTCCGCTGCATCGCCTCGCGCGAGGCCGCGAAGACCTCGGGCAGGATGTCGTCGAGCGCTGCCTGCAGTCGCTCCGTGTCGCGCTTGTGACGGGCCTTCTCGAGATCGCGACGATGCTCTAGATCGTGGTGATGGAGCTCGTCGTCGGACGGCTCCTCGGGCGTGGATGCCTCGACCACGTCGGCGCGGATGACGTCGATTCGCTCGCGGATCTCGACGTCGGACAGGGCCTGGTACTCGGGCTCCAGGTCGTTGATCTGGTCGATCAGCGGCTGGAGCCGGGACAGCTCACGGTCGTTGCTGTCGAAGAATTGGGAGAGTAAGCGCATGGCCGGGTGAGTATAGGGTGAGTCGCTTGCCGGTCCCGCACGGCAGCTTCGCGCCGTCGATCACGGGCGTGCCCGACGACGGGGGTCGTCGCGGTCCCTCAGAACGCCCAGAGGCCCGCGATGCTGAGTGCCGGGATCCCCGTGTAGCCGATCACGATGATCGCAAACGTGATGATCCCGAGGACCAGCCAGAAGGCGGTCGACCGCAGCCCCGAGGTGGGGTTCATCTCGGGGTTCGAGAGCTCGGGCAGGCGCCCGCCCCTGAGCGACGCGCCCCAGCGCGTCGAGCGAAGCTGGTTTCGCCAGTTCTCGTCGGTGACCGTCCGGACCTCGAGGCCCCCCTTGCCGTCGGGACGGTGCAGCTGCAGGCTCATGGTTCTCCGTCGATGGCCGCGGTCAGGCTCCGCTCGCGGCCGGCATCGCTGATGGTACGTCGTCCGCGTCGTCCGGCGCGTCCCCAGCGGCCTCGTGCCCGGCGTCGCCACCCGCGAGGCCGTCCTCCCACAGGAGCATCTCCTGGGTGAACGAGACCTCCGACGAGAACAGGGCGCCCACCGACTCGCCGCGATGGATCCGCTTGATCGCCTCGCCGATGAGCGGGGCCACGGAGAGCACCCGCAGCTTCGGGATGTGCTTGGCGGGCGGCAGCGGCACCGTGTCGGTGATCACGACCTCGCGGAGCACCGAGGCGGCGATCCGCTCGATCGCGGGGTCGGACAGCACGCCGTGCGTGGCGCACGCGAAGATCTCGACCACGCCCTCGCGCTCCAGGGCGCGGGTCGTCTCGATCAGCGTTCCGGCGGTGTCGATCTCGTCATCCACGATGATCGCGGTGCGGCCGCTGACCTCGCCGATGACGTTGACCACCTCGGCCCGATCGAGGTTGCCGTGGCGGCGCTTCTCGACGATCGCCAGGGGCGCGTCCAGCAGCTCTGCGAACGTACGAGCCCGCTTCGCGAAGCCGAGGTCCGTGACCACGACGCACTCCCGCAGTCCCTTGTCGATGAAGTAGCGGCTCAGCATGTGGACCGCGGTGAGCTCGTCGACCGGGATGTTGAAGAAGCCCTGGATCTGTCCCTGGTGGAGGTCCATGGTCAGCAGCCGGTCCGCGCCCGCCACCGACATCATGTCCGCGATCAGGCGCGCCGTGATCGGCACCCGGGGCTGGTCCTTCTTGTCCGAGCGTCCGTACGCGTAGTACGGCACGACCGCGGTGATGCGGCCGGCCGACGCTCGCTTGAAGGCGTCGATCATGATCAGCAGCTCCATGATCGACTGGTTCACGGGACGTGAGGTCGGCTGGACCAGGAACACGTCCTTCTCGCGAACGTTGTCCAGGATGCGCACGAAGATGTTCTCGTTGGCGAACTGGAACACCTCGGCGTTGCCCGGCTCGGAGTTCAGCCAGTGGGCGATCTTGCGCGCGAGGTTCGGGTTGGCGTTTCCGTGGTAGATCTCGAACTGGTCCGCGTACACGCCTGCCTCCCGTGCGCCGGCGACGTTCAAGACGAGCTGCCCGACCCCGCTCCCTCCGGTTCGCCGTCGGGGTCGTCATTGTCTCCGATGACACCGCGCTCCGCCAGCCCCAGCTTGAAGGCGGCGATCGCGACCACCCGGTCCTCGTCGGCGAGCCGCATCACGATCACGCCGCGCGCGCTCGATGAGTAGCGGTTGATCGAGTTGGTGTCGGTCCGGATGACCTGACCGTGGGCGGAGATGAGCAGCAGCTCCTCGTCCTCGGCGGTCACCTGCTGGACGGCCGCCACGAGGCCCGTCTTGCGCCCTTCGAGCGCGATCAGCCGGACGCCCTGGCCGCCACGGTGCTTGCGCCGGAACTCGGACAGCGCGACGCGCTTGCCGTAGCCCGTCTCGGTCAGGACGAGCAGGTCCGCGTCCGGATCGACGACGCTCATGGCGATGACCGCATCGCCCCTGCGGGCGACCCGGATGCCGATCACCCCGGCCGCGTCCCGGCCCATCGGCCGGACCTCGGACTCCGAGAAGCGGGCGAGCATGCCCATCGAGGTCGCGATGATCACGTCGTCCTGGCCAGCCGAGACGTCCACCCAGGCGAGCTCGTCGCCGTCGCTGATGGTGATCGCCCGGATCCCCGTCGCGCGGACGCGCTCGAAGTGCTCCAGCGGCGTCTTCTTGATGATCCCGTTGCGGGTCGCCATCACCAGGTAATGCCCCGGCTCGAAGTTCGGCAGGCAGATGGTCGCCATCGGGTACTCGCCGGATTCCACCTGGACGCCGGGCAGGTTGATGATCGCCATCCCCTTCGCCTGGCGGGTCGCATCCGGGATCATGTGCACCTTGGCCGAGAACACCCGGCCACGGTTGGTGAAGAACAGCGCCCAGTCGTGCGTGTTCGCCGCGAGCAGGTGCTCGACCGCGTCCTCCTCGCGGGTGACGTGGCCGATGATCCCCTTGCCGCCCCGATGCTGGCGCCGGTAGGTGGCGACGGGCTGGCGCTTGATGTAGCCGCGGCGGCTGATCGTCACCACCACGTCCTCGTCGGCGATCAGGTCCTCGTCGGTCATCTCGCGGTTGGAGTCGTCGACGACCCTCGTCCGGCGCTCACCGGCGTACTTGCGCTTCAGCTCGGCCAGCTCGTCCTTGATGATCGCCATGACCCGGGCCGGGTTGGCCAGGATGTCCTCCAGCTCGGCGATCAGCTGGATCACCGACAGGTACTCGTCCTCGATCTTCTTGCGCTCGAGGGCCGCGAGGCGGGCGAGCCGCATGTCGAGGATCGCCTGGGCCTGGGCCTCGGACAGGTTGAAGCGCGTCATGAGGTTCGTCCGCGCCGTCTCCACGTCGGGCGACTCGCGGATGGTCGAGATCACCGCGTCGAGGTTGTCGAGCGCGATCTTGAGGCCTTCGAGGATGTGCGCCCGGGCCCGTGCCTTCTCGAGATCGAACTCGGTTCGGCGGCGGACGATCTCCCTGCGGTGGTCGGTGTAGTGGCGCAGGACGGCCTTGAGCGGCAGCGTCTGCGGCTGGCCATCGACGAGCGCCAGCATGTTGAGGTTGAACGCCGACTGGAGGGCCGTGTGCTTGAACAGGTTGTTCAGCACCTTGTGCGGGTTCCAGTCCCGCTTGACCTCGATGTAGATCCGCATCCCGTCGCGGTCGGACTCGTCGCGCAGGTCGGCGATGCCGTCCAGCTTCTTGTCCTTGACCAGGTCGGCGATCTTCTCGAGCAGCGCGGCCTTGTTCACCTGGTACGGGAGCTCCGACACGATGATCGCGGTTCGGTCGTTGCGGGTCTCCTCGAACGCGACCTGGGCGCGCATGACCACGCGCCCCCGACCGTGGGCGTACATCTCGCGAATGGCGTCGAAGGTCTCCTGCTCACCGGTCAGCGAGTTGCGCCGCGTCTCGAGCCGGAAGATCGAGCCACCGGTGGGGAAGTCAGGGCCCTTGACGAACTGGCACAGCTCGTCGGTCGTGATATCCGGGTTGTCGATGAACGCGACCGCCGCGTCGGCGACCTCGCCCAGGTTGTGGGGCGGGATGTTGGTCGCCATCCCGACGGCGATCCCCGACGAGCCGTTGATCAGCAGGTTGGGCAGCTTGGCCGGCAGGACCGAGGGCTGCTTCTGGGTGCCGTCGTAGTTGTCGACGTAGTTGACGGTGTCCTTGTCGATGTCGGCCAGCATCTCGGACGCGATCGCGGTGAGGCGGGCCTCCGTGTAGCGCATGGCCGCCGCGGTGTCGCCGTCGATCGAGCCGAAGTTGCCCTGCCCATCGACCAGCGGGTAGCGCATCGAGAAGTCCTGCGCGAGCCGGACGAGCGCGTCGTACAGGGCGACGTCGCCATGCGGGTGGTACTTGCCCATCACCTCGCCGACGATGGCCGCGCACTTGCGGTAGGAGCTGGTCGAGGACAGCCCCATCTCGCCCATCGTGTACAGGATCCGGCGATGCACCGGCTTGAGGCCGTCGCGGACGTCGGGCAGCGCGCGCGCGACGATCACGCTCATCGCGTAGTCGAGATACGAGACGCGCATCTCGTCCTCGAGACGGGTGGCGCGAACCTGGCCCAGGTCGTCGGTCACGTGGTGGCACTCCTCCGGTCGGTCTGATCAGCGGTCATGAGCGGTCGATGACGGGTCGCTCGGCGGGTGGGACGTCCAGCCCGAGACCCAGGAACGCCGCCGCGGTGCCGGCGGCCCGGGAGGTGGGCGGCGAGCCGGGGTGCCGCCGGATACCGGCCACCGTCCCCCGCAGCTCGCCCGCGTCGGTTGCGTCCAGCTTGGCCAGCGCATCTCGAACGACCCATGCCCGGTGGCCGTCGTCTCGCGCGCGCGCCGTCGCTGCCTCGGCTCGCAGAAACGCCGCAACGGCGTCGCCGTCCACGAGGGTCAGCGAGCGCAATGCCCAGGACAGCGACTTCTGGACCTCCGGGCGGTCGTCGCCGATCAGCTCGCCGATGAGGCCCAGGCCGCTGGTCGCGACCCCGGGAGCTCGCCCCAGCGAGCGGTCGACGAACGGGATGGTGGCGATCGTCGAACCGACCAGGCGTCGCTCCCATGGCGAGGGCGAGTACACGAGCTGCTCGAGCTCCGCCCATCGATACGGCTCGGCCAGGATGCCTCGGCCCGCGACGTGGGCCAGCGAGTCGACCGTGATCCAGTCGCTCGCGTCACGCGCCTCGCGCCGGAGCAGCTGCCATGAGCGTTCGGGCTCGGCCGTGATCGCGGTCTCCACCAGCCCGTACGCGAGCCAGTGAAGCTCGAGCGGCTCCTCGCGCGTCAGGCGCTCCGCGAGATCGAGGTGGATCGCGCTCGAGTCCCGGCGCATCCCGCGCCGGAGGCCGCGGCTCACCGCGGTCAGCAGCGGCTGGCGGACCCCGAGGGTGGTGCCGATCCCGGGGGCCACATGCTGCTGGCCGGCCCGGTACTCGGGATCGGCGAGCACAGCGAGGCCGTCCCCCAGCATCCGTGATGCCTGGGCTGGATCGATCGCTTGCTCGGCGACCCTCAGCCCAAGCTCGAACGCATCCTCCCGGCGAGCGGCGACGAGCTCGCGCGCACGAGCCGTGGTGGCACTGAGGGGACGCTCCGCCAGGGGAGTGGTCACTCGCGATCCCCCGGCCCGGTGGTATCGGGTGCGTCGGGCTCGATCCGGAACGCGTAGCGCGCCTTGAGCTCCCGCTTCCGCTCCTCCGGTGCGCCAACATAGGTCGCCGTCGCGCGCGCCAGGAGCGTGCCGTCGGCTGCGTCGAGGATCACGCCCTCGGCGTCCACGAGCCGGCGGCGCACGGCAGTCACCCGCCCCTCGCCGATGATCGGCATCCCGATCCGGACCGGCCGCTTGAAGTCGACGGTCATGCGCGCCGTGACGCCCCACAGGTCGTGGTCGACCAGGGCCCAGGCCATCACCTCGTCGAGGATGGTGCACAGGATGCCGCCGTGGGCGATCCCCTCCCAGCCCTCGAATTGGCCATCGAGGCTGAGCTCGGTCCAGCAGCGCTCGCCGCCGGCGTGGAGCTCGAGCTGGAGCCCGTGCGTGTTCAGCGTGCCGCAGGCGAAGCAGTTGTGCGGCGCAAGCAGGATCCGTCGCCCGCCGATCCGCACGTCGGGCTTGGTCAGCCCGACATCAGATGTCAAGGTTCTGCACCTTCCGCGCCTCGGTCTTGATGAAGTCCTTGCGCGGTTCGACGCGCTCCCCCATCAGCATCGTGAAGATCTCATCGGCCTCGCCGGCGTCGTCGACCTCGACCTTGAGCAGCGTCCTCGTATCCGGGTTCATCGTGGTTTCCCACAGCTGGTCGGCGTTCATCTCACCCAGGCCCTTGAAGCGCTGGACGCTCACGTTCCGGGTGTTGAACTCCTTCGCGACGCGCTCCAGCTCCCGATCGCTCTGCGCGTAGCGCGTGACCTTGCCGGTGGAGATGCGGTACAGCGGCGGCTGCGCGATGAACAGGAAGCCGGAGTCGATGACCTCGGGCATATGGCGGTAGAAGAAGGTCAACAGCAGCGTTCGGATGTGGGCGCCATCCACGTCCGCGTCGGTCATGATGATGATCCGGTGATAGCGCAGCCTGGCGAGGTCGAAGGTGTCGCCGATGCCGGCGCCGAGCGCGATGATCAGCGGCTTGACGTTCTCCGAGCTGAGGATCTTGTCCAGGCGCGCCTTCTCAACGTTGAGCAGCTTCCCCCGAAGCGGCAGGATGGCCTGGAACCGCCGATCCCGGCCCTGCTTCGCAGAACCGCCGGCGGAGTCACCCTCGACGATGTACAGCTCGCTCTTCGCGGGATCCCGCTCCTGGCAGTCGGCGAGCTTGCCCGGCAGTGACAGGCCGTCGAGCGCGCCCTTCCGGATGACGAGGTCGCGCGCCTTGCGCGCCGCCTCCCTGGCCCGCGCTGCGGTCAGACACTTCTCGATGATCCGCCGGCCGTCGGCCGGGTTCTCCTCGAGATGCTGGCTGATCGCATCGGCGACCGCACCCTCCACCTGGCCGGCCACCTCGGCGTTGCCGAGCTTGGCCTTGGTCTGACCCTCGAACTGGGGCTCGGTGAGCTTGACGCTCACGACCGCGGTCAATCCCTCGCGGACGTCGTCGCCCGACAGGTTGCCGTCCGAGTCCTTGAGCACCCCGGCGCGCTTGGCCCAGTCGTTGAGCGAGCGTGTCAGCGCCCGCCGAAAGCCGGTGATGTGGGTGCCGCCGTCGACGGTGTTGATGTTGTTGGCGAACGCGAGCACGTTCTCCGCGTAGCTGTCGTTGTACTGGAGCGCGACCTCGATCGTCGTGGTGCCGTCCACCCGCTCGCAGTAGATCGGCCTCGAATGGAGCGTCTCCTTTGTCCGATTGAGGTGCCGTACGAACGAGATCAGCCCGCCCTCGAAGTAGAACGAGCGCTCCCGATCCACCCGCTCGTCGATGAGCGTGATCCACACGCCCTTCGTCAGGTAGGCGGACTCCCGGAGACGCTGCGCGACGGTCTCGAACGCGAAGTCCACCGTCTCGAACATCTCGGAGTCTGCGATGAACTCGGTTCGGGTGCCGCGACGTGAGCCCTGGGGCCCGATGCGCTTGACCGGCCCCGTTGGCTTGCCGCGCTCGTATTCCTGCGCCCAGACACCGCCGTCGCGTGCGCTCTCGACGCGAAGCCACGAGGACAGGGCGTTCACGACCGAGACGCCCACGCCATGCAGGCCGCCCGAGACCTTGTAGCCGCCGCCGCCGAACTTGCCGCCCGCGTGCAGAACGGTATGCACGACCTCGAGAGCGTCCTTCCCGGACCGATGCTTGCCGACCGGGACGCCACGACCGTCGTCCTCGACGCTGACGCGTCCCTCACCGTGAAGCGTGACCGTGATCTTCGTCGCGACGCCGGCCATCGCCTCGTCGATCGAGTTGTCGACGACCTCCCACACGAGGTGATGCAGGCCGCGGCCGTCCGTGGACCCGATGTACATGCCCGGCCGGCGACGCACGGCTTCGAGGCCCTCGAGGACCTGGATGCTGGCCGCCGTGTAGTCGCCTCCGGACGACTTTCCCCGGCGCCCGGCTCCCCGGGCCTTGGTCGCGGCGGCCTCCTGCCGATTGCCGACGTCCGTCACTCGGTTCCTCCGATCAGGCGCTCGTAGAGCCGCCCGAGCTCTTCGTCGCTGTAGTACTCGATCACGATTCGTCCACCCTTGCGTGAGCGGCTCAGGCTGACCTTCGTCCCCAGTCGTTGCCGGAGCTCCTCTTCGAGCCGTTCGAGGTCAGGATCCTTCGCGCGCCGGCTGGTGGCCGTTGTCGTTGGCCGTGGCTCACGCAGCCGTCGGACGAGCTCCTCGGTCTGGCGCACGGACAGGCCCTGGTCGATGACGGTGGTCACGACATGCGCCTGGCTGTCCGTGGACAGGCCGCCCAGGGCACGGCCGTGGCCCTCGCTGATCCGGCCATCTGCGATCGCAGCCTGGACCTCCGGGTGGAGGTCGAGCAGGCGGAGCATGTTTGCCACGGTCGCGCGTGCCTTGCCGACACGATCGGCGACGGTTGCCTGCGTCAGCCCGAACTCGTCGATCAGCTGCCGATAGGCCAGCGCCTCGTCGATCGGATCGAGATCGGCTCGCTGGACGTTCTCTACCAACGCGACCTCGAGCTGGTCACGATCGGCGAGCTGGCGAACGATCGCCGGAACGCGCTCGAGGCCGGCGAGGCGGGCCGCTCGGACGCGACGTTCCCCGGCCACGAGCTGGTAGCCGTCGAGCGTCTCCGTGACCAACACCGGCTGAAGGACGCCGTGCTCGCGCACGCTCGACGCAAGCTCCTCGAGGGAGGCATCGTCGATGCGGTGGCGTGGTTGGTATGGGTTCGACGCCAGATGCGCCAGCGGGATGTCGACGATCGCCGGGGCGTCACCAGGTCGCTGCGGGATCAGCGCAGACAGGCCCCGACCGAGAGCCCCGGGGCGGTCCTGACGCGGGTTCATGCGCTCGCCCTCGCAAGCTCGGCTGCGGCCCGGGCGGGATCAACGGGGCCGGGGTTGGAACCCGCCGCGGACCCTGGCAAACGCGACCTGCCCGCGTCCCGGCGAGCTCGCAGCTCGGCTGCGAGGGCTCGATAGGCGTCGGCGCCCTTGGAGTCGGGCCGATAGAGCGCGATCGGCATCCCGTGGCTCGGCGCTTCGGACAGGCGGACGCTCCGTGGCACGACCGTGTCGAACACGGCGCCTCGGAGGTGGCGTCGAACCTCAGCGGCGACCTCCGCCGACAGATTGGTCCGCGCGTCGAACATCGTCAGGACGACGCCCGCGATCGTGAGCTCGGGATTGAGGTGATCCCGGATCAGGTTGACCGTCGCGATCAGCTGCGATAGCCCCTCGAGCGCGTAGTACTCGCATTGGATGGGGATCAGCACCTCGTCGGCGCCGGTGAGCGCGTTGACGGTGAGAAGCCCGAGCGAGGGCGGGCAGTCGATGAGCACCCAATCCCACCCGCTCTGCTCGGCGCGAACGACACGGTGCAGTCGCCGCTCGCGACCTGCGACCGACGCGAGCTCGAGCTCGGCGCCCGCGAGCGCGATCGACGAGGGAACGAGGCGCACCCCTTCGATCGGGGTCGGCACGTGGAGCTCGGAGAGGGGGCGCTCGTCCACGAGCGCGTCATACGCGGACCCGGTCACCGCGGCTCGGTCGATCCCAAAGCCGCTGGTGGCATTGCCCTGCGGATCCAGATCGATGATGAGGACGCGGTCTCCGAGGAGAGCCAGGTAGGAAGCCAGATTGACCACGGTGGTGGTCTTCCCGACGCCGCCCTTCTGATTTGTGCAGGCGATCGCCTGGCCCACTCAACCTCCCGATCCCATCTTGTCCGCCACCCCCAAATTCTAGCATCGGACGCCCTCCGGGCCGTTCCGTTGACCGGCCGTGGCGCTGCATGCGGGGGCCACGGAACGCGACGAATGAGAGGATGGCTGAAGCGACTTGCGCCGCGCTTACTGCTCGCTGACTTCGCGATGGCCCTGGAGCCGGAGCCTCGCCGGCGTCCGAGACATGGATAAGCCGGCCAGCCACGGTGTTTCACGTGAAACATCCGGAGTCAAGCGTCCTGTCGGGACCGCGCCCGTCGCGCGCTGCCTCGGGCGAGCATGCGACGTGCCCGACATAGTGGACACCTTCGTCCGCAACCACCCGACGACCCCGAAGCCGATCCTCGTTCGCGTTCCGCTGACGATCGGCGGTGATTGCCCGTTCCGAGGACCCATGGGATACTTCGGGCGGCATTCGCTGCCACCTCGTCGCCGTCGCCATCGGCTACTGGCCCGACCGTCGGCCATGCAGCCGGGGACCGAACGCATACATGCAGTACCTCATCGCCGCGGCGTTCGCCGTGGTGGCCGCGCTCGTCGAGTTCACGGTTGTGCCATACCTCAAGGTGGGCAACGCCGTCCCGCAGCCCATCCTTGTCTTCGGCGTCATCTGGACCATCGCCGGCGGTCTCGAGGCCGGGCTCGTCTGGGCCTTCGTCGGCGGACTTACCCTGGACATCCTGACGCAGCGTCCGCTCGGGTCGTCAGCCTTCGCGCTGTTGATCGCGATCGGTGTGGCGTCCGTCGTGGGCGGGTTGTTCGGACGGGCGCGGATCCTGGCCCCGATCGTTGCTACCGCCATCGCCAGCGTGGTCTATTCGATGCTCCTTCTCGCCGCCGTCAGCGCGCTCAGCCCCGCCACCCTGTCGCCCACATCCACGGATGGGATCGTGGGCACGATGGTGTACGACACGATCCTCGCCGCCGTGTTCGGGCCCCTGGCGATGGCCGTTGTGCTCCGGCGCCGTGATGCCGAGTGGGTCGATCGATGAGCGATGACCTGCTGAGCCGTCGAACCGAGCGCGATCGCCGTCCATTGCGGTTTCTGTCGTTCGGCATCATCACGATCCTCGTGTTCGGGTTGCTGACCTCGCGCCTGGCCTACCTCCAGATCAACAACGGTCCGGTGCTGGCCGCCCAGGCCGAGTCCAACCGCACCGTCACCGAGTCGATCCCCGCCCCCCGCGGCCTGATCTATGACAGCCAGGGCCGGCCGCTGGTGACCAACGTGGCGTCGTTCTCGGTGAAGATCACACCGTCGGATCTGCCGTTCGGGCGCCGCGCCGAGGTGGCCGATCAGCTCGGCTACCTGCTTGGCCTGGATCCGGCCTCGATCCTGGAGACCCTCGACAAGGCACCCGGGTCCCGTTTCGATCCCGTTCGGATCGCCCAGGACGTGCCCGAGAACACGGCGCGCCTCGTGTCGGAGGCGAGCGACGCACTTCCC
Organism: uncultured Chloroflexia bacterium; assembly: GCA_963806265.1. Taxonomy (GTDB): domain Bacteria; phylum Chloroflexota; class Limnocylindria; order Limnocylindrales; family CSP1-4; genus CAIXZV01. Next base: position 94,061 of record CAWDXT010000013.1, on the reverse strand, counting down.
GGTGTCTCGGTGGTCGTCGAGACTCGACGCGAGTACCCGGCGGGTCCGCTGATGGCCCAGATCGTGGGCTACACGGGACCGATCGATGGGGGGACCTACAGCCAGCTCAAGGCAGACGGCTACCTCGCGGACGACATGATCGGGAAGGCGGGCGTCGAGGCCACGTTCGAGTCGGCGCTGCGAGGCACCTACGGGAGCGAGCTGGTGGAACGCGATGCCACGGGTCGCGACGTCCAGGTGCTTCGGACCCAGCAGCAGGCAGTGCCCGGTGCCTCGCTCACCCTGACCATCGATGAGACCGTCCAGAAGCAGGCCGAGGAGGCCCTCAGGTGGGGCATGCGCAAGGCCGGCCTCAAGCGCGGCGTGTTCATCGTCATGAACCCGCAGAACGGTGCGGTGCTGGCGATGGTGAGCCTGCCGACGTACGACGACAACCTGTTTGCCAAGGGGATCTCGAACGCGGACTTCGAGAAGCTGGCCAAGGACAAGAACGATCCGCTGACCAACCAGGCGATCCAGGCGCAGTTCCCGCCAGGCTCGACGTACAAGCTGGTGACCGGCGCGGGCGGCCTCCAGGATCGCAAGATCACGCCCCAGACCCGGCTCCAGACCCGATCCTTCCTGAACCTCGGCGGAACGAAGTTCTACGACTGGAACCACGCGGGCTTCGGCCTGTGCAACATCAACTGCGGCTTCGGCCACTCCTCCGACACCTTCTTCTACCAGGTCGCCGGGATGCTGGGGGCGGACCGCCTTGCGTTCTACTCGAAGCAGTTCGGGTTCGGCGCGCGGAGCGGCATCGAACTGCCGGGCGAGGTGTCGGGCATCGTGCCGTCGAACGCGTGGAAGATGAACGCGTTCGGGCAGCCGATGTTCGAGGGTGAGGTCTACCAGGCCGGCATCGGCCAGGGCTACGACGTCGTGACGCCGATCCAGCTCATCAACGCCTACGCGGCGCTGGCGAACGGCGGCAAGCTCTACCAACCCCAGGTCGTCAAGGAGATCACGGGCCCCGACGGCACGGCGGAGCCGGTGGCGCCGACGCTCATCCGCAAGCTCAAGGTGTCCCAGGCCAACCTGCGCACGATGCGCCTGGCGGCGCGCTCGGTGGTCACGCTGCGCCACACCTACAACCTCGTCGACATGCCGATCAAGGTTGCGGGCAAGTCGGGAACCGCAGAGTTCGGCGTGCGAGACAGCAAGGGCCGCCTCCCGTACCACTCGTGGTTCGTGGGCTTCGTGCCCAGGGACCCCTACCACGGCAGCTTCGCCAAGCCTGACTCGCAGCTGGTCTTTCTCGCGTTCGCCTACAACTCGCGGACCATCGGCAACGCGGCGACCGAGATCGCGAAGGACTTCCTCCAGCGTCACTTCCACATCAAGAAGGACTACCGCCTGCCGGTGCTCCTCAAGCGGGGCAACCACTATGGCGACTAGGCAGCGGGGCCGGGTCGCCCGGGCCGGGATGGAGCCCACGCGATGCGCGTGATGCGCGCGGAGCCGAGCCGCTTCACCGATGTCGCCGCACGCTCGGTCGGCGCGATGTGGCGCGCGTACGACCTGCAGCTCACGACCTACGCGGCGCTGCTGGCCACCATCGGCCTGGTGATGGCGTACGTCAACAGCGTGGAATCAGGACAGGCCGCGATGGCGAGCGGCACCGTGTTCTCGCGGGCGCTGATGTGGACGGCGCTGGCGATGGTGGCCTACGTCGTGGCGACGCTGTTCGACTACCAGTGGCTCAAGACGCTGGCATGGCCGATCTACTTCCTGAACGTCGGTCTGCTTGTGCTGACCCTGGCGATCGGCGATGGCGTGGGCGGCTCCGCCCGATGGATTGCGCTCGGTCCCCTGACGTTCCAGTTCTCGGAGCTGGCCAAGATCCTGATGATCATCGTGCTCGCGGTGTACCTCGGGAACCGCGAGGGCCGGCTCGACTCGCTGTCCTCCATCCTGGGCGCGTGCCTGCTGATGGTGCCGCCGTGGGTGCTCGTCATGCGCCAGCCGGACCTCGGAACGTCGCTCGTCCTGGCGTCGATCCTGGCCGGGATGCTGTTCATGTCGGGCGCGAGCCTGCGCTGGCTGCTCGCGATGGCGATCGGCGTCGTGGCCGCCATCCCGGTCGCGTGGACCTACGTGCTGCGCGACTACCAGAAGGTGCGCATCCTCTCGTTCCTGGATCCGACCGCCGATACGCAGGGTGCCGGGTGGCAGGTCCTGCAGTCGAAGATCGCGGTCGGGTCAGGAGGCTTCTTCGGAACCGGGCTGACCAACGGCACCCAGACGCGCGGTGACTTCCTGCCCGTCCAGGAGAGCGACTTCGTGTTCGCCGTGCTCGCCCAGGAGCTGGGCTTCATCGGGGCGGTCGTCGTGTTCCTTCTGTTCGTCGCCCTGCTGTGGCGGATCGTCGCCGACGCGTGGCACTCGCGAGACCCGTTCGGCACCCTGTTCGGCGCCGGCCTGGCGACGGCGCTCCTGTTCCAGGTGTTCGTGAACGTGGGCATGGTGATCGGGATCATGCCCGTGACCGGCATCCCGCTCCCGTTCATCGCGCACGGTGGCGCGTCGCTGGTGAGCATCGCGATCGGTCTCGGGATCCTCCAGAGCGTCAACATCAGGCAGCATCGGGCGGAGTGGTAGCAGGGCGGGAATTTGCCCGGCGCCGGCGCGGACCCGGTCACCACCACGGTCAGGAGCCGCGGATCGCCCGGTACACTGCCGCCGTGACGCAGACGCCGTTGGTGGCGGGCTCCACGCCCGCACAGACCGAGACGATGGACGCAGGCCGGCATGGCCCCGCGTCGCGGGTGGTGGCGGCCCGCGGCGAGCGGGGCGGGTGAACCAGAGCCTTCGACTCGCCCGGCGAACGACGGTCGGCGCCACGCAAGGCCGGCTCGCGATCGAGCCGCTGCTGATCGCCCGGGACGTCGACCTGCTGGCCGCCATGCGGCGCTCCTGTCGCCAGCCGTCCACGCGGATCATCGGGGTGGTGGATGACGCCGGCCGGATCGTGGGCGTCGTTCCGGTGGCGCTGATCGCCGAGGCGGTCGTGGCGCACGCGGTCCCGGAGGCGTTCTTCGCGGAGCTCGCGGACGTCGAGGAGGTGGGCCAGTTCGGGCACAAGGTCGAGGCTCGGACGATCGGCGAGATCATGCTGCCGCCGGCGACGATCGCACCCGAGGCAACGCTCGGCGACGCGTTCCGGTCAATGCACCAGCAGCATCTGTCGGGCCTGTACGTGGTGGATGAGGCCGGGCTTCCGACCGGCTACCTCGACGTGCAGGAGCTCGCGATGCGCTACGTGGAGGCGCTGGAGGAGGCCCGCGGCGCTGCCGCGTCGGCCGTCTCCGACGTGCAGGACCCGCCCGGCACCGCGTCCTGATGGACGTCTGGGTTGCTGGGATCCTGTTCCTGGTCACGTACGCCCTGATCGCCACCGATCGGGTCGACAAGACCGTCGCCGCGCTGCTCGGCGGGCTGCTCATGGTGGCGTTGGGCATCGTGCCCCAGGACGAGGCGTTCGAGGCGATCGACCTCAACGTCATCTTCCTGCTGGTCGGGATGATGGCGCTCGCCCACGTGCTGGGTCGGACCGGATTCTTCGCGCTGGTGGGCATCCGGACGGCGAAGCTCGCGGGTGGCCGACCCTACGTGCTGATGGTCCTCCTGGCGACGATCACGGCGGTGCTGTCCGCATTCCTCGACAACGTGACCACGGTCGTCCTGCTCGCGCCGGTGACCCTCTACGTCGCCAGCGTGCTCCGCGTCTCGCCCGTCCCGTTCCTGATCACGCTCATCTTCGCGTCCAACGTCGGCGGCATGGCAACCCTGATCGGCGACCCACCGAACATCCTCATCGGCTCGGCATCCGGTCTCGACTTCGGGGCCTTCCTCACCAACCTCGGGCCGCTCGCGGTGATCGTGTTCGGCCTGCTGCTGGTGATGCTGCGCGTGATGTTCCATGGCGACCTGGCCGTCAACGAGGCCGTGCGCGAGGCGGTCACCGAGCTCGACGAGCGCGAGGTGATCAACGATCCACGGACGATGCGCCTCGCCCTGGTCGTGATCGGGGGGACCGTGGTCGGCTTCCTGTTCCACCGGGCCCTCGGGCTGGAGCCGGCCACGATCGCGCTCCTCGGTGCCACGGTGCTGCTGCTGGTGGGCCGGATCGAGGTCGGCCCCGTGCTGCGCGAGATCGAGTGGCCGACGCTGTTCTTCTTCATCGGCCTGTTCCTGCTGGTCGAAGGCGTGGTTCGGGTGGGGATCATCGGTGGCGTGGCGGACGCCCTGGTCAAGGCCACGGGCGGCAGTCCGTCGGTGACGATCATCAGCCTCCTGTGGCTGAGCGGGATCGCATCCGCGATCGTGGACAACATCCCGTACACGGCGACCATGATCCCGCTGGTCCGGGATCTCGGCGCGGAGGGGATCCCGCTGGTGCCCGCGTGGTGGGCGCTCGCGATCGGCGCCGACCTGGGCGGCAACGCAACCATCGTCGGCGCGTCGGCGAACGTGATCGTCGTCAGCCTCGCCGCGCGCGCCGGGCATCCCATCAGCTTCCGCGGCTTCCTGCGCTTTGGCGTGCCGGTGACGCTGATGTCGCTGCTGGTGGCGACGGTCTACCTCTGGGTACGGTATCTGTGATGCACCTGACCGCTGTCATGACCCAGATGCTTGGAGGGGTCGGTCCCGTGCCCGCTGCGGCGAGCGATGGCGTGGCCGAGACGCTCCTCGGGCTGTTCTGGCTGCTGCTGGGCGCCAAGGTGGGCGAGGAGATCCTGCGCCGGCTCGGTCAGCCCGCGGTGGTCGGGGAGCTGCTCGGCGGCTTCGTGGTCGGTCCCTATGCCCTGGGTCTGGTGGTGCCGGGCGATGTCGCGATCGCGTTCGCGGAGCTGGGCGTGGTCGTCCTGCTGTTCACCGTGGGCCTCGAGGTCCGCACCGACGAGCTGTTCGCCGTCGGCCGACCGGCGATCCTCGCCGCGCTGATCGCGATGGTGCTGCCCATCGCCGCCGGCTTCGGCCTGGCCATGGTCGCCGGCGAGGACACGATGGCGTCGGTGTTCGTGGGCCTGGCCCTCGCCGCAACCAGCATCGGCATCACCAGCCGGGTGCTGCGCGACATGGGTGTCCTGAGCACGAAGTTCGCGCGGGTCATCATCGGTGCCGCGCTCGTCGACGACATCCTCGCGCTGGTCCTGATCGGGCTGGCCAGCGGGGCGGCCGAGGGTGACCTGTCCGCGAGCACGGTGCTGATCGGCGTGGCGGGCGGTGGGCTCGTGCTGCTCGGCTTCGCCGCGGCCCGCCGTGCCCGAGGCCTCCCACGCCACGTGTTCACGTGGCCCCTGTTCGCGGACACGCCCCTGGTACCCGCCTTCCTGTTGATGCTGGCCACAGCGCTGCTCGCGATCTGGATCGGGATGGCGGCGATCATCGGGGCATTCGTGATCGGCCTGATCATCGCCGAGACCGAGGCCGCGGAAGAGGTCGAGCGCGACTTCCGACCCATCGCGTCAGTGTTCACCCCGTTCTTCTTCGCCGTCGCCGGTGCCGAGCTCAACCTGGGAGCCATCCTCGACCCCGAGCTGGCGCTCCTCGTCGCCGCTCTCGTCGTCGTGGGCATCATCACCAAGGCCGTCGGCGGGATGCTCGGCGCGTGGGAGATCGGGCGCTGGCAGGCCGCGACGGTGGGCTTCGGCATGGTGCCGCGCGGCGAGGTGGGCATCGTGGTCGCGAACCTGGCGCTGATCACGGGGGTGGTCGACGAGCCGCTGTTCGCCGCGATCGTGGTGGCCGTGCTGCTGACAACGGTCGTCGCGCCCTACCTGCTTGCGTACTCGATCCCCAGGGCCATCCGCGAGGCTGCCCAGGGAGCGCCACCCGGCGGCATGGGGGCAGGCCCGGCCCGACCCGGGGCGGCATCACCGGGCACCTGACGCCTGTCCCCGGCTCAGCGACGGCGGAACGGGCCCTGCTGGCTGGTGGACTTCGATGTCCCGGTGGTGCGCCGTCCACGCGCCCGGAGCAGCGAGTCGATCTCCGACTGGTAGGCGCGCCCGATCGGCATCCGGTCGAGCCACTCGAGGTACTCGATGTCCGTTCGTCCGATCTCGCCCAGCGACCAGCCGGCGTAGCGGCCGAAGTTGAGCACCGTGCCCGAGGGGTTGCCGGGTGGGGGCCCGGCCGACTCGGCCGATCGCATCGAGGCGTCGTAGCCGCCCCCCGCGGTCGATCGCCCGGGGGACCAGTCCGGCGAGGTCCGCTGGGTTCGCGCCGCGGGATCGTCCGACAGCGGGTCACGCACGCCCGGCGGCCATGCCGGTGGTGGCGTGGTTCCCTGCCAGCCACGCGGTCCCGACCCTGCGAGGTGATCGCCGCTCGGGGTGCCCCCGGTGGCGTCCTGATCCCGACCCATGGCCTGCGCCCGCGTGTTGGAGGCAGCGGCTGCCGCGGCCGACGCGTCCCGCCGCGCACGGGCCCGGTCCACGGCGGCCCGCCGGGTCGAATCCTTGAGCATCTCCCACGCCTGGTTGATGCGGACCATGCGCTCGCGCGCCTCGTCGCCCGGCGCGACGTCGGGATGATACTTGCGGGCGAGCCGTCGATAGGCCGCCTCGATCACCTCGTCCTCGGCCTCGGGATCGACCTGCAGGATCTTGTACGGATCAGACACGCTCATCGAGGCCCACCCGGATGCGGGAGGCTGGCCCCGGCTGCTGAGGACGCGACGGCCGACTGCATCCCCGGCAGACTAACACCGTGCCTGATCTCGACGAGCCCCTTCCGCATCAGCCCGCGGAGCCGGTCCAGCGCTGGCGGGTGGTCGTTCGGCGCGTCGCCAACCCGCCCGACGCCGTCGTCCGCGATGCGAAGGGTGCGTGGGCCCAGGCGCTGGTGGACAGCGGCCTGCCCGCCGCCGGGCTCGATGTCGGTGGCCGGCCCAGGCTCGCCCTCGCAGCGCCCCTCGCCGCAGGCGTCGAGGGCAGGCGAGAGCTGCTCGACATCTGGCTGACCGCTCGCCTGCCGCGCTGGCAGGTCCGCACGGCCCTCGAGCGCCACGCGCCCGAGGGCCACACGGTGGTGGATCTGTACGACGTCTGGTTGCGGGCACCGTCGCTTCCCGGACAGGTGGCCGCGTCGGTGTACCGCTGCCCGCTGCCTGCGGACGTCGGCTCGGCGCGGATCGCCGAGGAGGTGGGCCGGCTGCTGGCGACCGATCGCCTGCCGCGCGAGCGCGCCAAGGGAGCGACCCTGATCGCCTACGATCTGCGGCCGGCCGTCGAGACCGTGCGGCTGGAGGAGGTCGACGGTCGCGCCGAGCTGGTGATGATCCTGCGCCATCACCCGGAACGCGGGGTCGGCCGTCCCGAGGAGCTGCTGGCCGAGCTGTCCGAGCGTCTCGGGTCTCCGTCGATCAGGGATGCGGCCTCGGCGCTCGTCCGGGAGCGGATCGCGCTGGCCGACGACGATCCCGACCCGGATGCGCCGGGCCTTTGACGCGATCCTGCGATCCGCCCTACACTCTGCGATCGCGCCAGCGTGAGCCGCAGGTGCCTCTCCATGTCCATGTCGCGGTCCCGTCGTGACCGCGACGCTCGTTCGAGGACCCATGTACGCAGTCATCGAGACCGGCGGGAAGCAGTACCGCGTCGAGGTCGGGACCGAGCTCCAGGTCGAGCTGCTCGACGCCGAGGCAGGCCAGTCGATCACCCTCGACCGTGTGCTCCTGGTTGCCGACGGCGCCGACGCCACCGTCGGCACGCCGCTCGTGAGCGACGCCGCCGTCGAGGCCGAGGTCGTCGGTCGTGAGCGTGGTGAGAAGGTCATCGCGTTCAAGTACCAACCCAAGGCCCGGCGCCGGGTCAAGAAGGGCCACCGGCAGGAGCTCATGCTGCTGCGCATCGCCGACATCCGATACCAGGGGCGCAGCGCGGCAGGCGAGGGCGCCGGCGCCACGAAGGGCGGAGATCGCAAGCGAATCGAGGAAGCCGCCGCCCGTCAGGCCGCGGAGGACGCCGCCCTGGCCGAGAAGCTCAACCTGGGCGCCAGGGCCGATGCTGCGGCGCCCACGTCGCGCGCGGCAAAGGCCGAGGCGACCGACGATGTCTCGGCCGAGGCGCCCGCCAAGCCCAGGCCGAAGTCGCGGGCACGGTCGGCCGCGGGCAAGGCGACCGCCGCCGAAGGGGCGGCCGAGAAGACCGAGAAGGCCGAGAAGGCAGAGGCGCCGGCGGCGCCGTCCACCAAGGGCTTCGAGATCTTCGAGGACAAGTCCGGTCAGTGGCGGTGGCGGCTCCGCGCGGCCAACGACGAGCTGGTGGCGATGTCCGAGGAAGGCTTCGCGAGCAAGGCCAGCGTCGTGCGCGCCCTCGGGGTCGTCCGCAAGAACGTGGCCGCGGCCGAGGACCACCTCGAGCTGACAGCCGATGACGCGACCGAGGGCAAGACGGCCAAGGGCTTCGAGATCTTCGAGGACAGGTCCGGTCAGTGGCGGTGGCGGCTCCGCGCCGCCAACGGCGAGCTGCTCGCGATCCCGGAACAGGGCTTCGCGAGCAAGGCCGGTGTCGTCAAGGCGCTCGATGTCGTGCGCCGGAACGTCGCCGGCGCCGAGGGTCATCATGAGGCCGGCAGCGACGAACCCAGCAAGGCGGCGCCCCGGCGTACGCGCACCAAGAAGGACGGCTAGCCATGGCGCACAAGAAGGCCGGCTCGAGCTCGAAGAACGGCCGCGACAGCGTTGGCCAGCGACTTGGGGTCAAGGCCGGCGACGGCCAGCTGGTCTCGGCCGGCTCGATCATCGTCCGGCAGCGCGGCATGACCTTTGCCGCCGGCGAAGGTGCCGACCTGGGCAGGGACTACACCGTGTTCGCCACGGTCGACGGGAAGGTGCGCTTCGAGCACGCGACCCGTTCCAAGAAGCGCGTCCGGGTCATCCCGGCCGAACCGGCGCCGACCGCCGCCGAGGCGTAAGGCACCCACACAGCGGCGACCACCGGCGGTCGAGGAACCGTGCGGACGGCGTCGAAGGAGCACCCGTGAAGAGCGACATTCATCCCAAGTACCACCAGGCGCGCGTCCACTGTGGCTCGTGCGGCACCGAGTTCGAGGTCGGCTCGACCCGCGAGGAGCTGCGGGTGGACGTGTGCAGCAACTGCCACCCGTTCTTCACCGGGAAGCAGAACATCATCGACACCGCCGGACAGGTCGAGCGCTTCCAGCGCCGCCTCGAGCGGCAGGTCAGGGCCTGACCGACAGGTCGCCCACGGCCCGGCGAAACGGCGCCCGAGCGGGCGCCGTTTCTGATTCCTGCCGCTACAGCTCCCGCCGCCGGAAGGAGGCGAGCGACCCGATGGCGCACGCGCCGATCAGGATCACCGTGCCGGCCAGCGAGGTCGCGAGCGCCGCGCCGTCGAGGGTTGACGTGTTGCCGCTGGCGATCAGGATCGCGGGCGCCGACAGGCCCGTGGGCAGGATGTTGTTGAGGGCTGGGACGACGGCCACGAGGCTGAGTCCGATGAGGGCCACAAAGCCGATGCCGGCCGCGGCCGTGGTCGAGCCCGTCGCCGCAGAGGCCGCGAACGTCAGCGCCGCCCAGGCGACGAGCGCGAGCCAGGCGAGGATCGCGAGCGCGATCCAGCCGGCGATCGGCAGCGGCTCGAACAGGATGGCGGTGTAGACCCAGCCCACCGCGATTGCAAGCGCAGTGCAGATGCCGATCACGATCGAGATCGCCGTCAGCTTCGCGGACAGGAACGCGGCCCGGGTCGCCGGCTGGGCCAGCACGAGCGCGGCGGTTCCGCGATCCAGCTCGCCCGACACGGATCCCATGGCCAGCGCGATCGCGGCCAGCGCACCGAACTGCCCCAGGTTCTTGAGCAGCTGATCGAGCGCCATCGTCGCCGTGGGCTCGGGCAGCGGGATCGTCAGCTGATCGCCGAGCGCTGCGGTGAGGATCTCGTTGAGGTAGCGGGCCGTGAGCGGCGAGAGGATGCCGACGCTCACGAACAGCAGGGCCACGATTGGGAGCCTGCGTGTCCTCCATGACTCGGCCAGCTCCTTGCGCAGGAGCACCGCGAAGCCGTTCATGCCGCCGCCTCCCGCCCGTTGCCGGTCAGTCGCAGGAACACGTCCTCGAGCGTCGGTCGCGCCCGCGCGACTGACACCACGGCCAGGGACTCGGCCGTGATCGCTGGCAGCAGCTCGCGCGCCGCGACGGCCGGGTCCGCGACCGCGACCGTCAGCAGGCCGTGGTCGACGCTCGTCTCGGTGACCCATGCCTGTGAACGCAGCCTCGACGCGAGTCGCTCGAGCGTGGCTCCCTGGCCGGGCTCGGCCTCGACCCGGTACACCGGCAGCGCGTAGCGGTCCAGGAGCTGCGCCAGCGGCCCCTCCACCACGAGGTGGCCCTGGTCGAGGATGCCCACGCGGTCGCAGACCCGCTCGACATCGGCCAGGACATGGGTCGAGAACAGCACGGTCGTGGTCCCTCGGAGGGCGGCGATGAGATTGAGGACGTCACGCCGGCCCTCGGGATCGAGGGCGCTGACGGGCTCGTCGAGCACGATGATCGGCGGTCGGTGGACCAGGACGCCGGCGATCCCCAGCCGTTGCCGCATGCCGCCGGAATAGGTGCCGACCCGACGATCCGCGGCCTCGCTCAGGTCAACGCGGGCAAGCACGTCGGCGACCGCGCGGTCGAGCTCGGGTCCGGCAAGGTCGTGGAGCCGCCCGAGCATCTGCACCTGCTCCCGTCCGGTCATCCAGCCGTACCCGCGGGGGTCCTGCTCGAGATACCCGAGGCGGCTGCGAACCTGGAGCGGGTCGGTGGCCACCGTGGTGCCGCCCACCACGACCCGTCCGGTCGTCGGGCGGGTGAGGCCGGCGATCAGGCGCAGGGTCGTGGTCTTGCCGGCCCCGTTCGGTCCGAGGAGGCCGAACACGGAGCCCTCGGGGACCACCATCGTCAGCTGGTCGAGAGCCAGCAGCCCCGTTCGGTAGCGCTTGCTCAGGCCCTCGATCGCGATGGCTGCCGGAGCATCGTCGGCGATCGTGCCGGCGGGCGCATGGTCCGCGGCCGGCGGCTCCGATGGGGCCGGTGCCACGGCCGCGGCGCCGGGCGCGGTCCAGCAGCGAAGGCGCGGCGGCCGCGGTGGGTGTCGACGAGCCCACCAGGGGCGGGTCGTGCGGGCTGCCCCAGCCGGGCATGGCCCCCGGACCGGGTGCCTTCGGCTCGACCGGGCCCTCCTCGCGTCCGACGATGAAGTACAGGATCGGGCCGATGAGGTTGACGAACACGATGATCACGGCCCAGACGGCCTTGTTGCCGCCGCGGACCGCCCGGTCATCTCGAAGCAGGTCGACGACGGCCAGGATCATCATCGCCAGCTGGATCACGATGAGCGGGATGATCAGGGCCAGTACCGTGGGGTCGAGCGTCGGCGTGTGTATGGTCACGAAGGGTCTCCGGCTGGGCTTGATCCCGATCCGGCCGCCATGGGTGCCGGGAGCAGATGGCGACGGTCGGCATCGGCATGAGCATCACGGACGACGGGACAAGCGTTAGGGCCATCCTGCCCCCGATCGGCAGGCGACGAGCACCATCCAACATAGCGGGTCCCCGGGTGGCGCGCCGGAACACGCTGGTAGACTCGGTTCGCCTCGCCCGGCCGTCCCCGGCGGGTCCCCATCGACGTCCCGGAGGAGCACCATGACCGACGACCGCGAGCCCTGGGCCCTGATCCTCGGCGCGTCCTCGGGCATGGGCGAGGCCACTGCGCTGACCCTGGCCGCCGCGGGCTACCGGATCTGCGGCGTCCATCTCGACTTCCGGGCCGGGCTGAGCCACGTCGATGAGATCAAGGCGGGGATCGAGGCGCTCGGATCCGAGGCGCTGTACATGAACACCAACGCCGCCGACGACGAGAAGCGAGCGAGCGTGCTCCGGGCACTGCGCGATCGGTTCGACCGGTCACGTGCCGCCGGAGCCCACCCGTACGTCCGCGTCGTGATGCACTCGCTCGCGTTCGGCTCGCTGGTGCCGTTCCTGGCCGAGGACCCCAAGGGGGCGGTCGATCGCAAGAAGATGGAGATGACCCAGGACGTGATGGCGAACAGCCTTGTCTACTGGGTGCAGGACCTGTGGCGGGCCGGCTTCCTGGAGCGCGGCTCGAAGGTGTTCGCGATGACCTCGGAAGGCTCAAGCCGGGTCGTTCCCAGCTACGGGGTCGTATCGTCGGCCAAGGCCGCGCTCGAGTCGCACGTCCGTCAGCTGGCGATGGAGCTTGCCCGGCTTGACACGGGCGTGACCGTCAATGCCATACGGGCTGGCGTCACGGTCACTCCAGCCCTGCTCAAGATCCCGGAGAAGGACGCGATCATCGATGCCGCCACGCGCCGCAACCCGACCGGGCGGATGACCAAGCCGCAGGACGTGGCCGACGCCATCCGCGCCCTGTCCGGCGAGGGGACCGGGTTCATCAACGGCGAGATCATCGGCGTCGACGGCGGGGAGTTCATCACCGGCTCATGACGACCGAGACGCAGGCAACCGAGACCCGGACCCACGCCGCTCCCAGCGGGCGGGTGCTGGTGGTCGGGTCGGTCAACGTCGATCTCGTGGTCCAGGGCGAGCGATTGCCGCTCCCCGGTGAGACCGTGATGGGCGGCACCTTCACCCGGTTCCACGGTGGCAAGGGTGGCAACCAGGCGGTCGCTGCCGCGCGTCTCGACGTACCGGTGATGCTCGTGGCAGCGGTCGGTGACGATGCGTTCGGCTCGGAGGCGACCGCGGCGCTCGCGCGCGAGGGAGTCGGGATCGACGTGCTGGTGACCCTCGATCACACCGCCACCGGCGTCGCGCTGATCCTGGTCGATGCCAAGGCGGAGAACCAGATCGCCGTGGCACCCGGCGCCAATGCGGGGCTCACGGCCGCCCATGTGCGCCAGGCATTCGGGCGCCTCAACCCACACCGCGGCGATGTCGTCATCGTCACCCACGAGATCCCCACCGCCGCGGCCCGCGAGGCGCTCCGGATCGGCCATGACGGCGGCGCCTGGACCGTGTTCAACCCGGCTCCCGCCGATGGCCTGGACCGGTCGTTGCTGTCGCTGGCCGATGTGCTGACACCAAACCGCGGTGAGCTCGCGCGACTGGTTGCCGACGATGCCCGGCGATCCGGCCGGCCGACGAGCGGCGCTGAGGATCCGATCGGGGCGGCCCGCACGCTGCTCTCCGACACATCCGAGGGTCCCGGCGCGGGCCAGGCGATCCTGGTCTCCCTGGGGTCGAGCGGCGCGGTGCTGGTTCCGAGGACGGGCCGCGCGGTGGACATCAAGGTGCCGAAGGTGAAGGCCGTGGACGCGACGGGGGCCGGTGACGCGCTCAACGGCGCCCTGGCCGCTGCGCTCGCGGGAGGTGCGGACCTGACCACAGCTGCGCGACGGGCGGTCGTGGCGGCCAGCCTGTCCGTGACGCGCGCCGGCGCTCGCGAGGGGATGCCGACGCTGGCCGAGCTGCAGGCCGCGCTCGGCGAGCCGATGCCGGGCGAGGTGCCTGCGGCGGATTCAGCGCCCGATGAGGCAACCGGCCCGAGCGCCTCGGGTCCGGCAGAGACCGACCGGCCGGGCTAGCAGGACCACCGGGACTCGCGGGGCCGGCGGGGCGCGGCCGGGCTCAGCCCACGCGCTCCTCGGCGACCCATTCGCTCTGCACTCGGGCGGCCGGCGTCATCCCGAGCCGGCCTGTCTCGTCCACCCACCACGCCGCCAGCCCTCGCGCTCGCGCCTCGTCGCCGATGCCCGCCCGGCCCGTCAGGAACAGTGCCTTGGTCCAGACCTCGGCCCAGGCAGGATCAGGGCCCGCGACCGTCACGGAGATGAGCCCCGTCCGTGCCGGCTCTCCGGTGCGGGGATCGACCAGGTGGTGCACGTGCCGGCCATCGGGCGCCTTCCAGTGGCGGACCCCGACCGAGGACGTCGCAATCGCGCCGCGATCGATGGTCGCCACCGCGACCGGCTCTCCCGCCGGGTCTGCCGGATCCTCGATCCCGATGCGCCAGCCGCCTTCGCGGCGCCGGCCGCCGGCGACAACGTCGCCGCCGGCGTCGAGCAGCAGGGCCAGGCGAGGCCCAGCGGCCGCCGCCCTCGACATCGCCCAACGCAGGGCGAGGCCCTTGCCGATGCCGCCCGAGTCGAGCGGCACGGGCGGCGCATGCAGGCGGGACGATCGGTGCAGCAGGGGAGGGACAGGAACGTCCACGGCACCGTTCGCTTCGACCGCAATGCTCGCCCCACGCTCGCCGAGCCGCTCGAGGTCGCTCAGCACGGCAGCATCGAACCGGCCGTCGGTGATGCGGCGCGCACGATCCATGGCGGCAACGGCCGTTCGCATTCGCCAGGAGACGTTCACGACGCGGTCGCTCCCGGCCAGCCGGTTGACCGCGGTCAGCTCGCTGTCGTCCCGGAACCGGGACAGCGCTCGGTCGACGGCTGCCATCTCGTCGCACACCACGGCCCATGCCGCTCGGGCGGCGTGATCGGCAACCGGCCCGTCCAGCTGCCTGCCACCGGGATCAATGGGATCCACGAACAGCCGCAGTGGCGATCCGAGGGCCTGTCCCTCGAACGCGAGCAGCCCATCCGGCTCGACACGCGGCAGCGTGCCGCCGTCGAGAGGCGCTGCCACCGGCGCCGGAGCCGAGATCGCGGCAGGCAACCCGGCCGCTGCCACGGCTTCGGCCGGCTCTCGACGCCGCGCCGGAGCGGCCGCCCCTCTCGCGGCCGACGTCACCGGCCGGACGCGCTCGTCCTGGTCGTCGTGCGCGGCGCCGCGCTGACGGCCGTGGTGTGCACGCTGACCCGGGGCAGGCTGATGCGGGTGGGCAGGGACGCCGCGGATCCCTGGACGTCGGCAACCAGCGCCGCGAGCGCGTCGAGGCGTCCCTGGTAGGCGGTGAGATCATCACCGGTCGCCGCATAGGCTGCGACCAGCGACCTGGTCTCACGGTCGACCTGCAGGATCGCTGCCTCCAGCCGGTCGTTCGCCGTCCTGGCGTTCGCCACGGTGTCAACGTACGGCTGGCGCTGCGCGTCAAGCGCGGCGTCGCTCGAGGACTGCAGGGCGCTGACCCCGGCCAGTGAGACGGCATAGACGGCGGCCGAGGCACCGATCAGCATGCCGGCCCGGGCCGGGGTCGTGAACCAGGGCTGGCCGCGGTGCGCAGCCGCCGGGCGCGACACGGGCCGCGCCACGTCGCCAGGGCTGACCGCGCGCCGCCGGGGCACGGGCAGGGCGATGGCCGGCAGCACGCGGTCGGATGCGGGCAACATGCGCTCAGTCATCGTGGCCACCCTCGTGCTCGCTCTCATGGGAGGACGTGCTGGCGGCGGGCGGCCTGGCGGCTGCGGCGTTGATGGCCGCCTGGCGGGCAGCCGCCGCGTTGAGCGCATCGAGACGGCTCTGAGCCGCCTTGAGCTGCTTCTGCAGGGTCGTGAGCCGGGCCTTCGTATCGGACAGCTGCTGCTGGAGCTTCTGCGCGTGGCTGGCGTCACCGGCGATGCTGTCGTTGGCCGTGCTCACCGCAGCGCCCAGGTCCGTGAGCTGCGACGTCAGGTCGTCGAGCTGGCTCGACAGCTGGGTCGTTCGGTCCATCTCATACGAGGCATCGCCCGCGATGGTGTCCATGCTCACCGGCGCGGTGTCGATCGGCGCTGCGTCGGCGCGCCACTGGGCTGCGGCCTGGACGGTCACCACGCCGACGCCGATCACGGCGACGGTCAGGCCCAGCACGATGGCCCTGCGGATCAGGCGTTGGATCAGTTCCCCGGACATCAAGACTCCTCCACGGTGGCAACGGCCGGCTGCGGCCGCCCGATGGTTGGGTTGACACGTGAGCTCATGGGTGTTGCAGACCCGGGTGCGCGCTGCGGTCGGACGCGGGCCGTCCACCAGCGGTGCGCAACGCCCGCCAGGATCGGCAGGCCGGTCGCGAGGTAGAGGGGCAGCAGGGTGCCGCCATCGGTGCCCGCGAGCACGGCATGGACCCAGGTCATCAGGAAGACGAGCGCGGAGAGGCGATGAACCTTGAGCCACCAGCCGGACGGGAGCAGGCGCGTCCACTTGGCCGTCACGGCGGTGAAGATCAGCGCGTACATCGCGATCGAGCCGAGCGCCACCGCCACCGGCCGGTAGGCGGAGTACCCGGGCACGAACGCGCCGATCACGCCCACGTCGGCGTAGGGATCGATGGCCAGCAGGGCCACGTGGAGCGCGATGAACGCGCCCGTGAACACCGAGACCATCTCGTGCCACGGGAAGACCTGCTTCGTCTTCCGCCACGCGGCCGTGTTCCTCGGGTGGCTGAGGACCAGCCCCAGCGTGACCTCGAACGCAAGCAGCAGGTACGCGGACACGCCCATCGCGCGGGCGGCGACCCACGGCCGGAGCTGCGCGGTGCGATCGTCGACCGCCGGCAGGACCTGGTCGGTGATGCCCAGGGCGACGAGGGCCGCGACGGCACCCAGGATGAGGAGCGTGACGCCACTTATCCGCATGGGTGCGCCCCCGGCAGGATGACCCCGACGGCCGGGGCAGCGGCGGGCACGGGCATGGCGATCGAAACAGACGGCATGAGCGACTCCCGTTGGATCCGGTATCGCTCTGAGGCCGCGTCCCGGCCGGAGGTTTCGCCCCCGGGCCACGACGATCGTCCCAGTGGCGGTGGGACGTCGGTCAGGGTCAGCTCTCCCGCGCGGCCGTCATGACCCGCTGATCGCCGCCACGATCCGATCCGCGTCCCAGGTCATCATGCCGACGTACGTGTCCGCCGGCGGATCCCCGAGGGTCCCGTCGTAGAGATCCGTGACCACCGGCACGCCGGTCTCGTCGGCGATGGTGACGGCCAGGGCGTCGTTGAACTGTGCCTCGGCAAAGATCGCGCTGACGCCCGACGCGCGAATTGACTCGACCAGTGCCGCAACCTGTCCGGCGCTGGGGTCCTGTCCGGGCACGTTGACGATGTTTCCCGCGATCGTCAGCCCGTAGGCTGCGGCGAAGTACGGAAACGCGTCGTGAAATGACACCACGATGCGGTCGGCGGCCGGAATGGTCGCGATCCGGTCCCGGATCGACGTGTCGAGCTCCGCCAGCGTCGCCTTGTAGGCGGCCGCCCGCTGACGGTAGTCCTCGGCTCCCGACGGGTCGATCGACGCCAGCTCATCGGCGATGCGATCGACGTAGCGCTCCGCGTAGGCCACGTTCATCCACAGGTGGGGGTTGACCGCGCCGTTGTCACCCTGGAGATAGGTCACGCCGTCCAGGTTCTCGCCCAGGGTGAGGACGGGTGCGGTGCTGCCGGAATCCCGAACCAGGGACTCGAGCCAATCATCGAGGCCAAGGCCGTTGCGTACGATGAGCTTTGCGCTCGCGACATTCTGGATGTCGCGCGGGTCGGGGTCGAAGGTGTGCACCTCGCCGCCCTTGGGGACCAGGCTCGAGACCTGGACCCGCGTCCCACCCACCTGCGCAACGAGATCGGCGAACACGGTCGTCGTGGCGGTCACCGGGATCGCATCGGGACCGGGTGTCGGCGTCGGGGATCCGGCAGGGCCGGCGTTGCCACAGGCCGCAACCAGGAGCGACGCCAGCACGGCGCCCAGCATGAGCCGTTGGCCGTATTTGAGATCAGGTCTCATGAACTTCCGCGACATTCTGCAGGTCTCCGAGGGTGGTCGAGGATCAGGAGCGGCCGGCGGCCTGGCACGAGTCGCACAGACCGAACAGCTCGAGGCGATGCGTGGTGATCCGGAACCCGAGGCGATCGCCGGCGTCGTGCAGCACCTGGGTCAGGCCCATGTCGGGCAGATCGAGCGACCGACCGCAGCCGGTGCAGATCGCGTGATGATGATGGCTCCGCTCGCAGGTCACGTAGGCGTGGCCGCCTTCGGGCAGGTCGACGCGTTCCACGAGGCCCAGCGAGGTGAACAGATCGAGCGCCCGGAACACGGTCGCGCGTCCGAGTCCCGGCTGCCGTCGTCGGGCCTCGGCCACGATCTCGGCAGCCGTGAAGTGGCCCTCGTGGCGGGCGACGAGGTCGGCCACGACGCGGCGCGGCTCGGTGAGCCGGCAGCCCGCCCGCTCCATGGTGGTCAGGAACTCCGCGGTCATGACGCGTCCGATGCGCCCGCGGGTCCGGCCGACACGACGCGACGGCGGGCGATGAGCCCGCGCGGTCCCATGGTCAACGCGACGAGGAACAGGGCCGTCTCGACGAGCACGATCGTCGCCCCGCTGGCGACGCTCAGCCAGTAGGAGAGGTACAGGCCGATCACGGCGCTGGCGACGCCGACCAGGGCGGCGACGAGCATCAGGCGCGTGAACCGAGCGGTGAGCATCTGCGCCGTGGCGGCCGGCGTGATCAGCATCGCGACCACGAGGATGATGCCGACGGCCTGGAGGCTGACCACGATCGTGAGCGCCACCAGGGCCAGGAACAGGTACTCGAGGCGATCGACGGGCATCCCCGACGCCGCCGCACCCAGCGGGTCGAAGGTGGCGTACAGCAGCTCCTTCCACAGCAGCGCAACGATGAGCATCACGCCCAGCCCGAGCAGGACCAGCGCGACGAGATCCGAGGGGCTGATGGCGAGCACGTTGCCGAGCAGGAAGCTGAACAGGTCGGCGACATAGCCCTGGATCGTGCTGAACAGGAACACGCCGAAGGCGAACGTGCCTGCGAACAGGACGCCGATCGCCGTGTCCTGGCGGAGCCCCCCCCGCTTCGTGACGTAGCCGATCGCGAGGGCCGTGCTCACCGCGGCGACCGCGGCGCCAAGGTAGAACGGGATCGACAGCATGTATGCCGCAACCACGCCCGGGAAGCCGGCATGGGCGATCGCGTCGCCGATGAACGCGATCCCGCGCAGCACCACGTACGTACCGACCACGGCGCACACGACGCCTACCAGCGCCGAGGCAATGAGCGCGCGGACGAAGAATCCGAACGCCAGCGGCTCCAGGAGCAGGTTCATCGCCGACCCTCCTCCTCGTGGAAGTGCCGCTCGCCCGGCGCGGCGGCGTCGTGGTGGTGGGCATCGTCGAGGAGCATCGTCTGGCCATCGACGACGAGCAGGTGCCCCCCGTAGGCGCGTGCCAGCACGCCGGCGTCGAGCACGAGGTTCGAGGTCCCGTACGCCACGACCGTGCGGTTGATGGCCATGACCTGCTGGAAGCGCTGAGCCACGCAGGCCAGATCGTGCGTCGTGGCCACGACGGTCTTCCCGCGTTGCGCCTGCTGCTCGAGCAGGTCCATCAGCAGCTCCTGGGTCGTGGTGTCGATCCCGGTGACCGGCTCGTCGAGCAGGAACAGGTCCGGCTCCGCAGCGAGCGCGCGGGCGAGGAACACGCGTCGTCGCTGGCCGCCCGAAAGGCGGCCGATCTGGGTGCCCAGGTGATGGGACATGCCCACCTGGTCGATGGCGTTCCTGACGGCTCTCCGATCGTCGCGTCCCGGTCGCCGCACGGGGCCGAGCCTCGGAAAGCGACCCATCGTGACGACATCCTCGACCGTGACCGGGAACGCCCAGTCAACGAGCTCCGCCTGGGGCACATAGGCGACCCGACGGGCCTCGCGGCCTGGCGGGGCGCCCAGGATCTCGATTCGCCCGGACCACGGCTGGAGCAGCCCGGCCATCAGCTTGAGCAGCGTGCTCTTGCCGGCACCGTTGGGGCCCACCACGGCCAGCAGGCTTCCCGGCTCGACGGCTGCGGTCACGTGATCGAGTGCGGCCCGGTCGCCGTACCCGGCAGAGACGTCGCTCAGCCACACGTCGGCGTGCGCATGCGCGTGCGCCGGATCCATGGCATGCGCCGGATCCATGGCGTGCTCCGGGCTGTGCTGCTGTCGTTCCGGGACTGCGGGTCGGTCGACGTCGCTCGTGCTGGTCTGGTCACTCATATGAGACTGAGTATCATCTAGATCCGCCCGGGATGCAAGCGGCGGCGCGGACGAGGTCCCGTTGTGCGGCTCGCTGACGCCTCGCCGGCCGATCTGCGCCAGAATGTCGGCGCATTCCAGCACACGCGCACGGAGGATTCGCCCTGAGCGGCAAGCAGCAACCCACCCAGACCAGTCGACGCGATCGCCGCGCCGCCGAGCGCAGGGAGCGCTTCGAGCTGGCTCGCGAGCAGCGACGATCACGAACCGGCGGCTCGGGCGGATCCGGCGCGTCCCTCATGACGACCCGCAACATCACGATCCTGGCGGTGATCGCCGGCCTGGTGATCGTCGCCGTCGTGGCATTCGGCCAGCTGGGCAACAAGGTCAGCGGCACGTTCCAGGACCCGGGCATCAACTACCCGGCGGCCGTCATCGGTCCGGATCGCACGCTGGGCACGTCGAGCGCGCCGGTGACGCTCGAGGTCTACGAGGACTTCCAATGCCCGATCTGTGCACGCTACTCGCTGACCGAGGAGCCCCTCCTGGTCAGCCAGTACGTCACTCCGGGCACGTTGCAGATCGTGCACCACGACATCGCGATCCTGGGCCGGGGCGGGAGCGACGACGAGTCGAAGCTGGCCGCGACAGGTGCCGCGTGCGCCGTGGAGCAGGGCAAGTACTGGGACTATGCCCACTGGGTGTACATGAACCAGGACGGCGAGAACCAGGGCGGCTTCCGACGTGAGCGGCTGACGGCCATTGCCGAGGCCGCCGGTCTCGACGGGACGGCGTTCAACGCCTGTCTCGACTCACCGAGCGCGATCCAGGATGTCACCGACGTCACCAACCAGGCCGTGGGCCTGGGCATCAACTCGACGCCGACGATGTACATCGGCGACCAGCAGATCGTCGGCCTCAAGTCCGCGCAGGAGCTCGGTGCGCTGATCGAAGCAGCGGCGGCGAGTGCGTCGCCCGCCGGTGGATCGGCCACCCCGGGCAGCGCGTCGCCGGGCAGCGCGTCGCCGAGCACCGCGCCCTGACCTGCGGATGACCGGATCATCACGCCCGCCGGGCGCTCCGCGCCGCGGGGTCTACGGCCTCGCGCTGGTGATCGTGACCCTGGCGGCCTGGTCGCCTCGGGCTACCTCGTCGTCGTGCACCTGATGGGGGAGGCCCCGGTGTGCGGGCCGGTCAAGGGCTGCGAGACCGTTACCACGTCCGAGTACTCGATGGTGCTCGGCATCCCGGTCGCCTTCCTGGGATTCGGCCTGTCGCTCGTCCTCGTCGCGTGCGCCGTCGCGTGGTGGCGCGTGGCCGATCGGCGACCGCTGCTCGCGGCGTACGGGCTGCTGCTGCTCGCCACCCTGGCCGTCGCCTACCTGACCTACCTCGAGCTGTTCGTGATCCACGCCATCTGTGCCTGGTGCGTCACGTACGCGACGACGATCGTGCTCTCGCTGGTGATCACGGGCCTCGCGCTACGCCGTGGCGAGGGTGCTCCTGCCTAGCGCCGTGGCGTGAGGCGATGGTCGTGCCAGCACCGTGGCGTGAGGCCGTGATCGTGCCTAGCGCGGCACGTATCCGGTGAGCTCGACGTAGGCCTGGCCGCCGAGGGCCTGTCCGGCTCGTGACGCGGCCACGACCTGGGAACCCTCCCAGTACACGACCCCGGTCGTCGCACGCGTGTCGAGCTCCTGCTGGGATACCGCGGGTCGCAGGTCGATCTGCAGGTCGTCGGAAGGCAGGCTGATCGTCCAGCCGGCCGGATACGTGATGCCCGTCGCGGGGCTCTGCCAGGTCCCCAGCACGGTGACGGCGAAGTCGCCGGCCGTCAGGTTGCTCGCCTTGCCCGTCGGATCAACCAGCGTTCCGTAGGCGAGGGGATGGCTGCCGTCGGCTGCCCGGACAAGCGAGAGCATCAGGTCGGTGCCGTCGTCAAGATTGATCGCGAACCAGTCCCAGCCCCCACCGCCAACCGAGATGAAGTCTCCCCACTGGTGATCGAACCATGCCGTTCCCGTGACGTGCATTCGCGTCGCGCCCAGCGTCAGCGTGCCGGCGGCGGCCATGTCGGTCCGCGACACGTAGTAGGAGCCACCGGCAGGCCCGAAGTCGATCCAACCCTTACCGCCATGCAGCACCGCGGGCTTGCGACTGGCGAGGTCGAGCTGGATCCCGAACCCGGCCACGGGGTCGCCCTGCACCTCGGCCTGCGCTGCGGCGGCCGACAGCTGGTCCATGCCACCACCGCCGATCATCGACCATGGCCTGCCGGTGCCACCACCGGGGTCGCCGGGCGAGCCCTGGATCGCGAACGCGAACGCACGCCCCGGGTTGATCGAGCGGACGTCGACCTCGGGGCCGATCTGGCTCCGCTGCGCGTAATGGAAGGCGTCGCCCGACGCATCGGTCAACGCCAGGTGGGATGCCCAGGTCACCGGGAAGCCACCTCGCTCGGCACGGAACACGACGAGCTCGAAGCCGAACCGCCGCCCGTCGTCGGTGACCAGGTGACCCGTGTAGTACCACCACTCGGTCAGCCGATCGTGCGGCCCATCGTCCGCCGGCAGCCGGACCGGCAGTGGATCGCCGGTCACAGGCGGCACCGTTGGCCGCGGGGTGACCACCGGGTGGGGGGCCGGCTCGTTGGCAAGGATCGGTCCGCCGCAGGCGGCGACGAGCCCGGCCACGGCCAGCAGCCACACCAGCCGTGCGACCCGCGATCGACCCTGGACGGTCGTCATCGGCCAACCGCCTCGATCTCGGCCTCGGTGCGCGGCAGGAAGCGCACGACCGCCCGGTCGAGCCAGCGCGGAACCCACCAGTTCCAGCGCCCGAGCAGGCGCATGGTGGCCGGCACGAGCAGCGCCCGGACCACCGTCGCGTCGAGCGCCACGGCGATCGCGATCCCCAGCCCGAGCGCCTTGATCAGCACGATGTCGGCGAATGCGAACGACGACGCGACGACGACCACGACCAGCGCGGCCGAAGAGACGATGCGTCCGCTCCGCTCGAGCCCGCTGGCGACCGCCTCGGTGTTGTCGTGGGTGCGGTCCCAGACCTCCTTCATCCGCGTCAGGAGGAACACCTCGTAGTCCATCGACAGCCCGAACAGGACGCAGAACAGGATCACGGGCTGGGTGGTCTCGACGAAGCCCAGGGGCTGGAACCCCAGCGGCGCTGAGAGGTTGCCGTCCTGGAAGATCCAGACCAGGGCGCCGAAGCTGGCGACGATCGACAGCGTGTTCATGACCAGCGCCTTGACCGGAAGCACGACCGAGCGCAGCAGCACGAACAGGACCAGGAACGTGGTCAGCACGATGAACGCGGCGGTGCGCGGGAAGTCGGTCCAGACACGGCTCACGACGTCCTCCACGTCTGCCGCCCCGCCACCGACCAGCACCGACATCCCGGCCGGCGGCGCCAGCGGCCCGGTCGCATCGCGGAGGTCGCGGACGAGCGCGCGCCCGTCGTCGTTGTTGGGTCCGAACGGCGTGTAGACCGTGAACGCGGTGAGGTCGCCGCGGGTCGTGGCCGCGAGCGCGGTAGCGGTGAATTGATCGGGTGGTCCGGCGGGCGATTGGTACAGCAGCTGGTACTGGGCGACGGTGAGCCGCGGGTCGAGGGTCACGAGGCTGTCAACGCGGGTCACGCGCGGATCGGCCTCGAGCCGGCGTGCATAGTCATAGAGGGCGGCGACGTTGGCCGCCGACGTCGCGTCGCCCTGGGTGCGAACGGCGATCTGGATCGGGGCGAACGGACCCTCGCCGAACTCCCGAGTCAGGGTGTCGAAGGCGGCCCGTGACGGTACCGACGCGGGCAGGATCGTGGAGTCCGGGGCGTTGAACCGCACGTGCAGGAACGGGATGCCGAGCACGAGCAGCAGCGTGAGCGTGGGGACGAGCACCGCCACCGGGTGCCGCATCACGCGCCGCGCGAGCCTGGCCCACGGGCCGTCGGCACCGGGCTGGACGGTGACCCTGCGAACGGCGAGGCTGTCGATCCTGGTGCCGACGATGGCCAGGATCGCCGGCAGCAGCGTGATCGCCGACAAGACGGCAAGCCCGACCACGATGGCGCCCGCGATCCCGACCGAGCGCAGGATCATGAACTCGAACAGCACCAACCCGAGCAGCCCCAGCAGGACCGTCAGACCCGAGAAGAACACGGCCCGGCCGGCCGTGGCGACAGTGACCTGCACGGCCTCGGCGACCCGATCCGGGCCATCATGTCGCGCGAGCTCCTCCCGGAAGCGGCTGGTCATGAGCAGCGAGTAGTCGACGCCCAGCCCGAGGCCGAGCAGCGTGGCCAGGTTGAGCACGAAGATGCTCATCGGTGTGACCGAGGCGACCACGAAGATTCCTGCCAGCGCGACGAGCACGGCCGTGCCGCCCACGGCCAGCGGGACGGCGGCCGCGACCACGGACCCGAACACGAGCAGCAGCGCAAGGGCCGCCAGCGGCAGCGAGATCAGCTCGCTCCGGCGGAGGTCCGACTCGGTCACCGACTGGACGTCCCCGTAGAACGCGGGGCCGCCGCCGACCATGACGGTGAGGCCGGGCACATCGTGGAGCCGGTCCATGACCGGTGGGATCGCGTCGGGCGAGTCATCGGGTGGCAGGTCCAGGAACACGATGTCGTACGCGGTGTGGCCGTCGGCGGACACCTGGCTGGGGGCCATCGTGTACGACAGGATTCGGGTGACATGCGGCGCGGTCGGCACGTCCCGGGTGGCCTGGGCGATCGCCGCGTTCCAGGCCGGCGTGCCGGCCGTCATCGTGGGCGAGCTGTAGACGAGCACGAATGCCGAGGGCTCGGCACCGAGCTCGTCCTGGAGCAGCTGCTTGGCCCGTGCCGACTCCAGGTCGTCGAGGATGAAGCCGCCCGGCGACAGCGCGCCCGGTGCGCGCGGGGCAAATGGGATCGCCACCAGGATCAGCAGGATCCAGGCGGCCACGATCCACCATCGTCGGCGCACGGTGAACCGACCCAGACGCTCGAACGACATCGGCCTACCGGGCGAGCGGCTGAACGAGTGGCTGAGCGAGCAGAAGCATGAACATGCGGGTCACAGGTAGCATGTTACATCTGTTGCGGCTGATCACCCGATCGGGCGAGCGGTTCTGTTAGCATCCGAGCCGAAGCGCGCCCTGGCGTCGCGACCCGACCCGCACCCATCTGCCCGAGGGCCTCGCGTGACGATCTTCACGATCTGGTTCCAGAACTTTCCCAACAACCTCGTCATCCTGCTGGCCGCCTCGACGGTGGCCGGCGCGTTCGTGTTCACCTTCCTGCGCTCGGCCATGGTCGCAGAGGGCGGTCGTCCAGGCTGGGTGCGCCGGATCACCGGGCCCAACGGAAAGCTGCTGTTCGCGGCGCTGTTCGTCGTCTGGGCGGTGGTGTTCGGCATCGGGCTGCAGATGGTGCCCCACGAGGGTGCGAGCTCGCCATATGGCGGTCTCGGCCTGATCGCCCTGTTCAGCGGCTTCTTCATCGTGATGGGCCTCATCTGGAGCGTCGTCGGCGACTGAACGCGTGCCCCGGCGGGCGGGGCAAAGGGGGGAGACCGTGGTCGGCCGGTTCTCACGGCAGCTGATCCAGCGGAGCGGGGCTGTCCGTCGGCTGGGCCTGGGGATGATGGCGCTCGGCGCGCTCCTGGTCCTGACGATGGCCGCGGGCCATGCGCTGGCCGCCGATCCCGTCGACACCACTCCGCCGACCGGCACGCTGACGATCAACGACGGATCCGGCCTCGCGAACAGCCTGGACCTGGCGCTCCACGTCCCCGCGACCGATGACGTCGGCGTCGTCTCGGTGCAGGTCTACCAGGACAACGTGCCGGGCGCGATCATTCCCTACGCGGACACCATCCCGTACACGCTCGACCCCGACA
Organism: uncultured Chloroflexia bacterium; assembly: GCA_963806265.1. Classification (GTDB taxonomy): domain Bacteria; phylum Chloroflexota; class Limnocylindria; order Limnocylindrales; family CSP1-4; genus CAIXZV01. Next base: position 68,240 of record CAWDXT010000013.1, on the reverse strand, counting down.
AGGGCGACTGGCTGTACACGCTCCAGGTGGTTTGGCGCGACGCGGCCGGCAACCGGGGCTCCTCGGACGTCGAGCGCGTCTCGGTCGACCGGGTGGCCCCGGTCGTGGGTGACATCCGGGTCACAGGCCACAGCTACGCACATTCCACCTCGACCCTCTCGGTGCGTGCCGCGGACGGCAGCGAGCTCTCGAAGGTCAGGCTGTCGGCCGACGGGATCACCTGGGGACCCGCCACCGACTGGGCGTCCTCGATCGTGTACCACTACCTGGATCCGGCCGACGGCGGAGGACCGCAGCTCGGCTACCGCCCCCTCTACGTGGAGGTGGCCGATGTCGCGGGCAACTGGAGCGATCCCGGTTCAATTCAGTTCTTCGCCACCGTCCGCACGAGCCTCACGGTCAGCCCTGGTACCCCGACGACGGGGCACACGATCACGCTCACGCCGGACTATCCGGACCCGGTGACGCTCCCGGCAGGCGCCCATTGCTACTGGGAGGTGCTGTGGGGCGACAACCAGTCGCTGTACTACGGCAACCCCGACGAGACGTACGGGCACTTCACCACCTACGGACCAGCGTCCCAGGGTTTCTGCAAGCCGCTGTCGTTCACGCTGCCCTGGATGCCATATCGGCAGATGATCGTCAGCTACCGCGCCGAGGTGGAGGGGGACAACGGCGAGACGGCGGTGGCCGAGGCGGACATCGGCACCGAGGGACCGGCTGAGCCCAAGATCAACCCGGTGGTCGGATCGACCAGTCGCCGCATCACGTCCTCGAACATCCCGATGGCCTACGTCCTGCCCGACGACTACACGCTCCAGGTCGGCAAGCCCACCACGTACCGGCTGTACACGGTCGGTGGCGACATCAAGATCACCTCGAAGGACAGCTGGAGCGCCAACTTCGGCAGGGACCGGTTCATCTTCCAGTGGGGTGGCACCGCGTTCACCTTCACGCCACGCTGGACAGGCTACGTCAACGTCGTCTGGAACTCGGACACGTACCGCGCCAAGCGATGGTCGGCGAGCTATGACCCGCGGGTCCGGCACCCGGACGCCACCCGGCCCAACACGTCCGCGCCGGTCCAGCACATTGCCTCCGGGACGTTCGACGGCAAGGTCCCGGTCAAGCTGACATGGTCGGGCAGCGACGTCGGCTGGGGCATCTCGACGTACCGGCTCGAGCGCAGCATCGATGGCGGCGCATGGAAGCGGGTGCTGTTGAAGAAGACGACGACGCTCACCCAGTCGCTCGCACCCGGCCATCGATACCGCTATCGAGTGCGGGCGATCGACAAGGCGGGCAACAGGGGGTATTGGGACTACGGGCCGACGTTCCGGGTGAGGAAACGTGGCGACGCGTCAGCCTCGATCCGGTATTCGAGCCAGTGGTCGAAGGTGGCTGACGCGACGGCGTTCGGGGGTGCCGTGCACGAATCGGCCAGCGCGGGATCCAGGGCAACGTTCACGTTCAAGGGCCGCGACGTGGCCTGGGTCGCCGAGCGCGGCCCCACGCATGGCAAGGCCAGCGTCTACGTCGATGGGCACTATCTCAAGACCATCGACCTGCGGTCTTCGACGGACTCTCCGCGGCGGATCGTGTTCCACAAGCACTGGCGATCGTTCGGGGCACACACGATCCGGATCGTGGTTCAGGCGACCTCCGGCCGACCGGTGGTGGACGTGGACGAGCTCCTGTTCCTGCGCTGAGCGGCCACCCGTGGCGCGCACGCTTCCGGTCACGCGGCGGGTCGCCTGATCGTCGATCTGCCGAGAGGTTCGGGACTCGAGGATCACGATCGAAGATGAAGGTTCGCCGCCGGCCGTGGATCGCGGCCGGCCCATGGACGCCCGACCCGCCCTTCGCTATGATCGGGCTCCATTCACTGTGAATAGGTTCTATGCATTGGCGCGCCTGCGGTGGGCGTGACGACGAAGGGAGGCTCGATGAAGACGGAGGCGCAGACCGAGGCGCGCAGCGCGTTGACGACGACCGAGGCCCCGTTCGTGAACCGCCGTGATCCGGCGCAGCGCCTGGGTCCCGACGGCCGGCCGGCGGTGAGCCGCCGGGCTCCGATGTGGGCGGACGTTCCCGACGAGAAGTGGAACGACTGGCGCTGGCAGCTGTCGCACCGCGTCAACGACCTCGCCGACATCGAGCAGATCCTCGAGCTCACCGACGAGGAGCGCGAGGGCCTGTCGGCGCCCGACAAGTTCCGGGTGGACGTCACGCCGTACTTCATCAGCCTGATCGATCCCAAGGACCCCGACGACCCGATCCGTCGCCAGATCATCCCGCTCGGTCGCGAGCTGCACAGCTTCACCGGGATGATGGAGGACAGCCTCGCCGAGGACCGACACTCCCCGGTGCCCGGGCTCGTGCATCGCTACCCCGATCGGGTCCTGATGCTGATCACGACCCAGTGCGCCTCGTACTGTCGGTACTGCACGCGGAGCCGGATCGTCGGCGACCCCTCCCAGAACTTCAACCGCAAGGAGCACGAGGCCCAGCTCGACTACATCCGCCGCACGCCGCAGATCCGGGACGTGCTGATCTCGGGCGGCGACGGCCTGACGCTCGCGCCCAAGCTCCTGGAGTCGGTCCTCCGGGGCCTGCGCGAGATCCCCCACGTCGAGATCATCCGCATCGGGTCGCGCGTCCCCGTGTTCCTGCCCCAGCGGATCGATGACGAGCTGTGCGACATGCTCGCCAGGTACCACCCGATGTGGCTCAACATCCACGTCAACCACCCCAACGAGATCACGCCCGAGCTTGCCCGTGCCTGTGACAAGCTGAGCCGGGCCGGAATCCCGCTGGGCAACCAGTCGGTGCTCCTGGCCGGGATCAACGATTGCGTCCACATCCAGCGCGACCTGGTCCAGAAGCTGGTCGAGATCCGCGTGCGGCCCTACTACATCTACCAGTGCGACCTGGTCGAGGGCGCCGGCCACTTCCGCACCCCGGTGGGCAAGGGTCTCGAGATCATGGAGGGCCTGCGCGGGCACACCTCGGGCTACGCCGTCCCGCAGTACATCATCGACGCGCCCGGTGGCGGCGGGAAGATCCCGGTGATGCCCAACTACCTCGTGTCCTACTCGGACCACAAGGTCGTGCTTCGCAACTACGAGGGCTACATCACGACCTACGAGGAGCCGACCGAGTACACGCCCCACGACAGCGTGCATTGCACGTACTGCCAGAACCCGCGCCCGGAGCCGGGCCAGGAGGGTCTCACCGCGCTGCTCGACGGCAAGCGGATGTGGATCGAGCCGGCCGGGTTCACCCAGGTCCACGACCGGGGCACGACCGAGACGCACCGGCTCAAGGACCCGTCCAAGTGGGTGCCGTACGGCGTCGGGGCGATCGAGGGCCGGACCGCGCAGGGGACGGCCGGTGCCGCCCTGCCGGTGCTCGAGGAAGGTGCCCGCGCCGCGGCCGCTCGGAGCGGACCCGGCGAGGAGCCGCCCGAGTACGGACCCGGCGAGGAGCCGCGACCCGCCGATGGCCAGCCAACCGGCACGGCGAACCACGAGCTGCTCTGAGGCGCCACCAGCGCACCGCGGGCTGATCCTGCCCGGGTAGGCCCGCGAGGATTGCGGCCACAAGGCGCTCCGATATGGGTGACACCCTTAGCGAGGGCTTGTCGCATCCGTTCTGGCCGCTGGAACCGTCAATCGGCGGCCGAGTTTGCAGATCTGATGCGCTGGAGGCATCAGCGTCGGCGAGACGCGCCGCGCTGACCACCACCGCAACGTCCGATGAGGGGGGTTCTACGCTTAGGCGGCCCGGTTTGAGGCCCGGCTAAGGGTGGTACCCATCGCGCCGCGTTGGGCCCCGAAACGCGACCCTTCCGGTCGCGCCGCATTGAGGTCGCGAATTGCGACCCTGCCGGTCGCGCTTTGACGGCGGCAGCCCGTCGCGCGGTCCACCCGTCGCGCGGTCAATCCCCCACGCGCGCCCTCGCCCGCGCGGTCCATCGGCCCTCCGCCACCCGCGATGCGGGCGACCAGACCCGTCTACAGCAGCTGCCGCTTGAGGGTCTCGGCGACCCAGTCGCGGAAGGCCGTCGGCTCCCACCCACGCTCGGTGACCAGTCGCACATAGAGGCTCGGATCGTTGATCAGCCACACGACATCGGCGGCGGCGTCCGGATCCAGGCCCTCGCGGATCCCGCCACGCTCGATGGCGAAGCGCACGATGTTGCCGGCCCCGACGCGCCGCTCCTGTTGGATCTTCGCCCACACCTCGCGAACTTCGGCATCGGCGCCGGCGGCACCGCGGATGGCGTCGGTGATCGCCCCGACCCGACTCGCGATGACGAGCACGAGATCGGCGTAGGCATCGAGCATCGTCTCGGCCGTCGTCGCGCGGGGCACGGCCTGCGCCCAGGGCCGCTGTGGCATCGGCACCGGCTCGTCGTCCCCGACGAGCGCCACGTCATACGCTGTCTTGAGCAGGGTCGCCTTGCCGCCGACGGAGGTGAACACGGTCGCGCGGCTCACGCCTGCCTCCCGCGCGATCTCGTCGACGGACGTCGACACGAATCCCCGTTCGACGAACAGGCGCGTGGCCGCATCGATCACGTCGCGCCGCGTCGCCGCGGCCTGCGCTCGACGCAGCGGGGAGTCATAGGTGCGTGCGCTTGACATCGTCGGTAGAGTAACAGTCAAACGATCAGACTAGCAGTCTGATGAATATGAGGAGCACCGATGATGGCCACGATGTCCCGGGCCGCACCGCTGATCACGATCGAGCGGTTGCGCTCTGCCATGAACGCCCATGACCTCGAGGCGCTGGTCGCATGCTTCGCGGACGACTGCGTCAGCGAGCACCCCTGTCATCCGGACCGGAGCTTCACGGGGGCCGACCAGGTGCGGCGCAACTGGACGCAGATCCTTGGTGGCGTGCCCGATCTCCGTGCGACGCTGGTCTCGAGCCGAGACGACGGCGACCGCGTGTGGTGCGAATGGGAATGGTCCGGGACGCGCCGCGACGGCGTGCCCCACCTGATGCGCGGGACGACGATCACGACGGTGGACTCGCAGGGCCTGATCGCGAACACCCGCTTCTACATGGAGCCGGTCATTCGTGACGGGGTCGGCGTGGACGCGCAGATCAACCGGGCGATCCAGGGTGGCACAGGAGCGCCGGCACGATGATCGTCATCGCTGGTGGTACCGGCCGCATGGGCCGCGATCTCGCAGTCCGCCTCGTCGAACGCGGCCTGCCGGTCCGCGTTCTGGCCCGGGATCCCTCCCGGATCCCCGAACCCCTGCGTGACCGGGTGGAGGCCGTGCGCGCAGACGTGCGCGAGCCTGCAACGCTCGTGCCCGCCCTCGACGGCGCGCGACACCGTCGTCTCGGCGATCACCGGATTCGGTGGTCCCGGGGCCGCCGGAGCCCGTGCGGTGGACGGTGACGGGAACATCGCCCTCATCGACGCGGCCGAGTCAGTCGGTGCCGAGCACCTGGTGCTGCTATCGGTCCGCAGCGCGGCACCCGACTCCCCGGTGTCGCTGTTTCGCGAGAAGCACCGCGCCGAAGCCCACCTCGGTCGGGCGCGCATGGCCGGCACGATTGTCAGGCCGACGGCCTACATGGAGACGTGGCTGGACGTGGTCGGTCGGCCGCTCGTCACGACCGGACGGACGCGTGTCTTCGGTCGGGGCGACAACCCGATCAACTTCGTGTCGGCATCGGACGTTGCCGCCCTCGCTGAGCTTGCGGTGGTCGATCGCACGCTGCGCGGGACGGTGATCGATGCCGTGGGCCCGGAGAACCTGTCCCTCAACGAGCTGGTCGAGACGGTCCGGCAGGTGACCGGGGTCACGGGCCGCGTCGACCACGCGAGCCGCGGCATGATGCGCGTCCTGGCCACCACGTTGCGCTTCGTCAAGCCCGTCGTCGCGGACCAGATCAGGGCCGGGCTGCTGATGGACACGGCGGACATGCGGGTGGACCCCGCGGAACGCCAGGCTCGCTTTCCCGAGCTCCGGATGGCGACGATCAGGGAGGTCGCACAGCGCCAGCTGCCGCCGCTCGAGGGGAGCATGGCCGCGCCCGTCCCCGGCTGAGCCGAGCGCCGGGCGCGAGGCGGCCTGGGGGTTGGTTCCCATGGTCGGCGACGTGTGCTAGCCTTCCAATCCCGACCTATCAACTCGGATATGCGATGCCCGCTCCGATGACCTCATGGCCACGTCGCTGACCGCCGAACCCGGTGTGATCGGCAACCGTCCCGCCCCGGACGGGATGCCCGACGCCTGCATCCAGCCGCCGACCATCGCGGAGGCTGGAGACCCGTTCAGCGCGCTGCGGATCGTCGACCTCGTTGCCCGGATCGATCGTGGCCGCCCGGTGCGCGTGGACGATCTCGTGGATCGCCTCAACGCGCTCCACCTCGATTGGCTGTTCACGCGCGCGGTCGTCGTCGACGCGCTCGTCAGCCTCCAGGCGAACTGGATGGCCGACTATCGGAACGCGTCGGGCATCGTGCTCGAGGAGGGCCCCGCCGGCCCAACGCTGACGCTCGAGGATTCGAGCCGCGTCGACCCGTGGATCGTCGGCCAGGCCCAGCGGGAGGCAGCCGAGTGCCGACGCGCGCTCGACGCGTTTGCGCGCCGCGATCACATCGCCGGGGGAGGCTGACCATGCGCCAGCCCGTGTCGCGCCTCACGCGTCTCCGCCGGACGTCGACCACCCGCTTCCTGGGCCGCTGCTCGTGTCCCGGGCGGACCCGGTCCCGCTAGGGCCGCGTCCGCGTCCCCTCCCGCCGATCCGTCGCCGGGCGAGCCATCGTCCATCGCCCACGGATCATGCGTCTCCGTCGACCGGAGCGCGTCCCAGCAACCCCGCAAACCCACAGGAGCTATCGCTTCCATGACTGTCTCCGGCTACGCACGTGACGTCCTCGTCTCCGCCGATTGGGCCGCTGCCCACCTCGACGATCCGTCGGTGAGGTTCGTCGAGGTCGACGTCGATACGACCGCCTATGACCAGAGCCACATCCCCGGTGCCGTTGCCTGGAACTGGACCAGCCAGCTCGCCGATGGCGTCCAGCGCGACATCGCGTCACGCCGCGACTTCAGCGAGCTGCTCAGTCACAGCGGCATCGGTCCCCGGACCACGGTCGTCCTCTACGGCGACAACAACAACTGGTTCGCCGCCTGGGCGTACTGGCAGCTCAAGCTGTACGGCTTCGAGCCCGTCAAGCTGCTCAACGGCGGACGGAAGTACTGGCTGGACCACAACCTGCCGCTCTCGACCGACGTGCCGTCCTATGCGCCCACCGGCGTCGAGCTGCCGGAGCCGGACTTCGCGTTCCGGGCCTTCCGGGACGACATCCTGCCGCACCTCGGCGACGTGCGCTCGCCCTGGTCGACGTTCGCTCGCCGGCCGAGTTCAACGGCGAGGTGATCGCCCCTCCGGGCATGACCGAGACCGCGCAGCGTGCGGGCCACATCCCCGGTGCCGCGTCGATCCCGTGGGCACAGACGGTTCGCGAGGACGGGACGTTCAAGGATCGCCGACGAGCTGACCGCGCCTCTACGGCTCGAAGGGCATCACGCGCCGAGCGCGACGTGATCGCGTACTGCCGGATCGGCGAGCGCTCGTCGCACACGTGGTTCGTGCTCCACGAGCTGCTCGGCTTCGACCGCGTCCGCAACTACGACGGGTCGTGGACCGAATGGGGCTCGATGGTCGGGGTGCCGATCGAGCGGTAGGCCGTCGACTGCCGGCCGGGCCTGGTGGGCGCCCGCATCGCTCGGTGCCCACCACGGCCCGCGCCCGTGAGCGGCTGCCCAATCAGCAGCAGCGCGCTGTTGGGCAGCAGGTGCAGCGGATCCATCAGGTCCGGCTCGCTCGCCATCGCCTGGTCGTGCTCCACGATCCGGAAGCCATGGTCGAGCAGCAGCCGCAGCGCCGGGTTGGGCCCCAGCATCGTGACGCGTACCTGGCCACGGCGACCGGCCCGATGCAGGGCGGCGATGGTCGCGCTCACGGGATCCGCGCCGGGTCGGATCACCAGCCGGCCCAGCGAGCGCCGTCCCGAGCCCGGGATGTCGTGCGCGTCGCCGACCGCCAGGGGGCCGTCCTCGTCGGCCACGAGGAAGGTGTCGGCGCCGGCTCGTGACGCCCAGAAGCCGTGGTCGTTCCGCCGATCCGCGCCGGTCCATCGCCGCTCGACCTCGGCCAGCCGGTCGGGCTCTGCGCCCTCGATGTCCAGGCGTGGATCCTGCTCGGGCAGGGAGGATGGCTCGCCCGCCAGGTACAGGTTGACCCACATCGGAGCCATGCCGGCCCGGACGTAGAGCGGGAGCGCGCGTGGATCCGCGAGACGCGAAGGTCGTGCGGCGGGTGGCCTCGCCGAACAGCGGCCCGAGCAGCGACCGGCCGATCCCCTGGCCGAGGTGGTCGGGCCGGACGAACAGATCGGCGAGGTGCATCGAGGTCCCGGCGTTCACCACGGCGCCGTAGCCGACCACGCTCTTGTCATCGTGGACGCTGACCAGCGCGAGATGATGGGCGATGAGGTGGCGCACGTACGGTCCGACGACGTCGCTGCCGGGGACCGGGTCACCCTCGTCGTGTGCCGAGAGGATCGCGCGGATGGCCGGGACATCCTCGTCCGTGGCCGGCCGGATGCTCATCGTCATGGGTCCCGAGCTCCCTATCGGCCGCTGGCCGGACGGTTCGCCGCACCCGCCCGCGGCCCGCGGCCGTACCTCGCCAGGATGTCCAGCAGGCGATCGTGATCCAGCGCATGGGCGGTGATGCCATCGCGCCCGACCATGGTCTCGGCCGACAGCAGCGCATTGACGATCGCCGCCTCCGTCGCCTCGACCGTGGCCTTGAACAGCGGCGTGAGGCGGTTGTCCGGCACCATCCGGACGTCCGCCGTTCGCGGCGCATCGGGTCCCGGCTCGTCGGCGTTGCTGAGGCCGCGGTTCCCGGTGGCGAAGGCGAGGACCAGGTCGCCCGACGAGTTGTTGGCCGTGCTGCCCATGCGGGCGAGACCGAGCGCCGCTCGCTGCGCGAGTCGCTGGCACTGGTGCGGGAGCAGGGGGGCGTCGGTCGCGACCACGATGATGATCGAGCCCGCCCCGGGCTCGGGCAGCCGAGCCTCGGCAGAGCGCTCGTCCGGATAGGGGGTCGGCACCTCCGAGACCGGGATCTCCAGCCCAACCGGGACGCCATCGACACGGAGCTGCTCGCGCTCGCCGTAGTTTGCCTGGACCAGGACGCCCACCGTCCAGCCGGCATCCGGCCGCGGCGTGACTCGCGATCCGCTGCCGATCCCGCCCTTGAACTCGTGGCACACCATGCCCGTGCCGCCACCCACGTTGCCCTGCGGGACCGGCCCGTCCGCCGCCGCCGCCAGCGCCTGATCGACGTGCTCGGGTCGGACGTGCAGGCCGTCGATGTCGTTCAGCCCCCCGTCCCAGGTCTCGCCGACGACGGGCAGCGACCACAGCCCGCCGCCGTGCCGACGGTGGGCGATCGCGTGGGCGACCAGCGCGTCACGCACCACCCCGACGCTGTGGGTGTTGGTGATCGCGATCGGACCGCCAAGCATGCCGGCCTCGCGGATCCACGCCAGCCCGGTGAGCTCGCCGTTCCCGTTGAGCCGATGCGAACCCGCGAACACGGGCTCGGTCCAAACGTCGCCTTCGTGGGGCATGATCACCGTGACCCCCGTCCGGATCGGCCCGCTGCCGACCACGAGCGGGCCATCGCCCCTGATGAGCGTCGTGTGCCCGACGCGGACGCCGGTCACGTCGGTGATCGCGTCGTTGGGCCCGGGCTCGAGGCGGCCGATGCGAAGGTCGAGATCGCGGGCAGGCACGACGGTCCTCCACTGCCGGCGACCCGGAGACGAGGGTCGCGCTCGTACGTCGCCCCTATCATCGGCCCGTGTCGACACTTCCGGCGAGCCGATCCGCGCCGCGCGCCGCCAGCCGCGCCGCTCCCTCGTGGGGGACCGGCGACGGACCGCTGATGATCCGGGTTCCGGAGCTCGACGGCGTGGCTCCGGCGGACGCCGCGGAGCTGCTCCTCGACCTCCCGGGTCTGGCCCTGCTGGAGAGCTCCCGGCCCGGGCGCACCGGGCGCTGGAGCTACCTCACCGCAGACCCGCTCGCCGTCATCGTGTCGCCGGCAGCCGGGGACGATCCATTTTGTGACGCGAGAGCGTTGCTGGCCCGGCTCGACCGGCGGCGGCCCCCTCCGGATGCGGGGACGCAGCGTACCCACCCGCCGTTCGCGGGCGGGCTGGTCGGCTTTCTCGGCTACGACCTCGGTCGCCGCCTCGAGCGGCTGGCGAGCATCGCGGCCGCGGACCAGGACCTGCCCGAGCTGCGGCTTGCGCTCCACGACTGGACGCTGGCCTGGGATCGAAGACTCGGTACGACGTGGCTGGCCGGCCGCGCGCTGGATCGCAACGGGACCGCCCTCGAGCGACGCGTTCGCGATGTGCTCGACCGGGTCGCTGGCGGCCGCGCCGGGGCGCGGATCCCCGCTCGCGCCGGGACGTCGCCTGATGTCGAGGCGTCGCCTCCGGCCCGAGACGTCGTCTCCGGTTGAGGCGTCGGCCCCGGTCGGGACCTCGCCGGTGGCCCCGGCCCTGGAGCTTCGCTCGAGGACCAGCCACGACGACTGGCTGCGCCAGGTCGCGTCGATCCGCGAGTCGATCGCCTCGGGCGCCATCTACCAGGCAAACCTGGCACGCCGGCTCGAGGCGGCATTCGCCGGTGATCCCTGGCCGCTGTTCCGGCGCCTGCGCGAGGGTGATCCGGCGCTGTTCGCGGGCTACCTGGATCTCGGCCCCTCAGCGGCGACCGGGGCGCCACGGGCCATCATGTCCGCCTCGCCAGAGCCGTTCCTCGCGGTCGACGAGGCGGGGACCGTGGCCGCGGACCCGATCAAGGGCACCCGGCCGCGGGGCGACACACCCCAGATGGACCGGGCGCTGCTGCGCGAGCTGTGTGCGAGCGCCAAGGACCAGGCCGAGAACGTGATGATCGTCGACGTCCTCCGGAACGACATCGGCCGCGTCTGCGAGCCGGGCTCGGTCCGGGTGCCCAGGCTGCTGCGGCCCGAGCGAACGGCCGCCGTCCAGCACCTGGTCACGACCGTCACCGGCCGCCTCCGCACGGACCGGGACCCGCTCGACCTGCTGGCGGCCTCGTTCCCCGGTGGGAGCATCACGGGGGCCCCCAAGGTCAGCGCGATGCAGGTGATCGAATCGCTGGAGCCCGTGCGTCGAGGACCGTACTGCGGCACCATGCTGTGGATGGGTCCCGATCGCCGCCTGGGCTCGAGCATCCTGATCCGAACGCTGGTCGCGGACGGAGAGCGGCTGTCGATGCACGTCGGTGGCGGGATCACGTGGCGCAGCGAGGCGGAGGCGGAGTGGCAGGAGACGGTCGCCAAGGCACGCGGCCCGCTGCGGGCGATCGGCGCGGTGGAGGTCACGGGATGACCCGACGCTCCGCCGCCTCGGAACCGGCGATGCCCGATGCGACAACGCCGGAACCGCGCAACGTCTGGATCGATGGCCAGCTGCGGCCCGCCGACGGGCCGCACGTGTCGTCGTTCGACCGGGGCTTCCAGCAGGGCGACGGGATCTTCGAGACCCTTCGCGCCCGGGGTGGTCGCGTGACCGAGCTGGCGGCGCACGTGGCACGCCTCCGGCGGTCGGCCGATGGTCTGTCGATCCAGCTGCCGTCGGACATCGGGGATCGGGTCGCCGATGGGATTGACGTGCTGCTCGCGGCGGAGGCCCTCGACGGCCCCCATGGCGACGCCTCGGTCCGGATCACCGTCTCGCGCGGATCGTGGCCCGAGCGTGGTCTGCTGCCGCCATCCGGGCGGGCCGTGGCCCCGACCATCGTGATCCAGGTGTGGCCGGTGCCGCCTGTCCCGGCCGGTCACCTCGAGCAGGGGCTGGCGCTGGTCGCGTCGTCGATCCGCCGGAACCCGTCGAACCCGCTCCTGTCGCTCAAGACGACCAGCCGCATCGACTACGTCTATGCGCGCCTCGAGGCGCGTCGCGCCGGCGCGGATGACGCCCTGTTCCTTACCGACTCGGGCTATCTTTCCGAGGCGACCTCGGCCAACATCGTGCTCGTCCGTCAGGCACCCGACGGCGAGACGGAGCTCGCCACCCCGGCCCTCGACTGCGCGATCCTCGCGGGCACGACGAGATCATGGATCCTCCGCTGGGCCGGAGAGGCGGGCCTGCGGCCGGTCGAGGGCTGGCTGACGCCCGACGAGCTGGCTGCCGCAAGCGAGTCGTTCCTGTGCTCGTCCGTTGCCGGGGTGCTGCCCGTGACCCGGTTCAACGACCATCCGATCGGCGACGGGCGGCCGGGTCGCTGGACGATGCGAGCGCGCGCCGCCCGGGAGGCGTTCATTCGCGGCTCCGCGCCCTAGACTCATCGCGTGACCCGCGACGAGCTCATCCTGCGCACCCGCCAGCTGATCGCCGAAGGCGAGCGCCTCCAGGCCCAGCCGTCGCTGACCGCGCTCCAGACCTGGCTCCAGCTGTCGGACGACCTGCTTGCCACCGCGTGGGGCACGATGGATCGCTACCACCTCGCGTGGCTGATGGTGGGCAAGCCGAAGGACATCGTGCGCGGGCGGCCGATGACCGACGCGGAGGAGGCGGCCTACGTGCGCGAGGTTGCCGACCAGAAGACGGCAGCCCTCCGCATGAGCCTCGATGCCGTGGAGCGCCAGGGGATGCCGTTCAAGGGCGAGTCCGGGGGCGTGGGCGCCGGCCAGGGCATGGGGACGGTTCCGGACCAAGATCGTGCCGAGCCGGCGGAGCGCTCGTCCGAGGAACCGGAGGGACATCGCTCGATCCCGCTCGATCCGGCCATGCAGCAGCGGCTCGAGGAGGTCCGGCGCGCCGCCGCCGATCACGCCGAGCACGATCCGAACGCTCCCCGTCGCGCACCGCGCCCGGACCGCCTGCAGCGATGACGACCCACCGTACGCCGGCGATGGGAGGCGTGCGCGACGTGCCCGTGCCGGATCCGATCGCCCGCGACTACCTGCTGCTTGCCCTGCGCCTCGACCAGCTCCTGCCGGGCACGGTGGACGCCTACATCGGTCCGGCCGATCTCAAGGCGAGGGTGGACATCGAGCAGCTTCGATCGGCGCGCGCGCTCGCCGAGGATGCGGCGGCGCTGCGAGCACGGTTGGCCATGGAGGTGGAGGCTGCCGATCGCCGGGACTGGCTGGATCGGCAGCTGACGGCCATCGAGACGCTGGCCAGGGTGCGGGCAGGCGACCAGCTCGGCTACCTCGAGCAGGTCACGCGATGCTTTGCCCACACGCCCACGCGGACGCCCGAGGCGGAGCTCGATCGCGTCGCCGGCGAGCTCGACGCGCTGCTCCCCGGACCCGGGGCGCTCGCGGACCGCCTGCGGGTCGAGGACGAAGGTTGGTCCATCGGCGCGGACCGACTCCCGACGGTCGTGGAGCACGTCGTGGAGCGCCACCGGGCCCGGGCCCGCGAGCTGTTCGACGTGCCCGCCACGGAGACCCTCGAGCTGTCGTTCGTCCGTGGCCAGCCGTGGAGTGCCTACAACTGGTACGAGGGCGGCCTGCGCTCGCGCATCGATGTCAACCTCGACCTACCGGTGGATCTCCCGCGCCTGCTCGGCATGCTCGCGCACGAGGCCTTCCCGGGCCATCACCTCGAGCACGTCGCGAAGGAGCAGGCGCTGATCGAAGGCGCCGGCCGGCTGGAGGCCAGCGCGATGCTGATCAACGCCCCGGAGTGCCTGATCTCGGAGGGTCTCGCCGAGGCCGGGCGAGCGTTCGCTGTTCCCGACGACGAGCTCGCCGGGGCGCTGGTCTCGCTTGCACCGATCGCGGGCCTGGCGCTCGCCGACAGTCGGACGACATTGACCTCGGCCGCCGAGCGGATGGCCGCGCTGGCACCGCTCCGGCGCAGGCTTGCGGCGGTCCGCGTGAACGCTGCCCTTGCCCTCCACGAGGATCACTGGCCACGAGAGCGGGTCGTTGCCTACCTCGTCGAAGCGGGGCGGCTCACCGTCGAGGCCGCCGAGCAGCACCTCGCGTTCATCGAGCATCCGATGTGGCGCCTCTACGTGCACGCCTATCCGGAGGGCGAGGCGCTCGTCGAGCGTTGGCTCGCTGTCGTCCCGGACGCAGTGCGGCCGGCCCGCTTCTCCCGGCTGCTCCACGAGCAGCTCACCCCGCCGGCGCTGGCCCGCGAGGCCACCGCAGCGGCCGGGGCGGACGGCGCGGCGGCCGGCGCTCCGGGCGTCGCCCCCGGCACCACCGATCGCGGAGGTGTCGCTCCGGGCGGCTGACCCGCGATCAACGGGCGCGTACCCCGGCCACGCCGCCAGCGGCCAGGACGAGGACCGGGGCCAGCAGCCCGAAGCGTGCGTCCGCGTAGGCGACCGGACCCAGCACGCCACCCTCGGCCAGGGCCCATGCCCACAGCAGGAGCAGCCCGCCGACCACGGATGCGGCGGCAAGCAGGGCGGCCAGCGTCGGACGCAGCCAGCGCCGCCGTGGATCGCGGAGCGGCCTTGCCCAGATCATGGCCAGCGCCACCACCCAGCCGATGAACAGCGCCAGCACGAGCATGCCCGGGCCGAGGTCGATCGACCCCAGCACGCCGACCAGGACCGCGCCGCCGGCGACGGTGGCCAGGACCACGCCGCTGCCGGCCACCCGACCAGGCGTCGACGCGGCCTGCCGGGGTCCGGCTGCCGCGGGGCCACCCGCCGCGTACCGCTCGCCCGGCGCGCGATCGAGCCGCCGCGGGGCTCGCCCGCCCGGCGCCCGGTCGCCGGGCTCTGCTCGCGCCACGGACGGGTTGGGTGCAGGTGTCGGGTCCGGCTCGTCCATGACGTGGATGCTACGCGGGGACGCGCGGGACGGTATCCTCAACCACCGTGGGTCACCCCTCGCTCGGCCAGCCGCCCCGCAACCTCCACGTCCATCCGGAGGCTGCCGCGAGGCTGCGCGCGGCGCGCTCGCCCATCGCGGCGCGGGCCCTCGAGATCGCCGTCCATGCCGACCCGACCATGCTCGATCGCCACGATGAGGCTGCCCTGCGCAACCTGCTCCGCGACGCCGAGGTCCTGACCGATCGGCTGGCGCTGTGTGTCGCGGGTGATGACCCGTTCTGGCTGCGCGAGTTCGCGGACCAGACGGCCCCGGTGTTCCGCCGTCGGAAGATGCCGGTGGACGACGTCATCGGGGTGTGCGAGGGCATTCGGACCGCCGCGCGCGGCGTCGTCGATGGAGCCGTGATGCCGTCCGTGGATCGCGGGGTGGACGCGGCCATCGAGATCTTTCGCTGGTATCGGACGCTGGCCGGTGACGCCCGCCGCCGGAACCCGATCGCGGCCGCCCTGTACAAGGGCATCTAGGGACCCGTCGATGACGATCAAATGGGTCAAGGTCGATCCGCTGGTGATGAACGGCGAGCCGTTCTGCTATGGCACGCGGCTCACCGTCCGCCAGATGCTCGAGCTGCGGGCGAACGGCTACACCGTGGTTGACCTGATGAAGGACTTCCCCGAGCTCAAGCGGATGGGGATTGCGTCCGCGTACGCCTACGCCGCCGATCATCGGGAGCAGTACGAGGCCTACTTCGAGCCGGACGGGTCGCTGGTCGGACCCGGGTTCACGGACGAGGAGGCGGCCGTGCTGCCGCCCAGCCTGCGCAGGCCCGGGATCGTGATCAAGGCCGCCGTCCAGACCGCGGCCTCGTAGCGAATTCAGTTCCGCGTCGCTAGCTGCCTGGTGCCCCCGGGGCCAGGTTCGGGCCGGTGACGAGCACCTCACCGGACGTCTCGCTGCCGTCGGAGCTGCGGATCCGGTAGGCATGATGGATCTCGACCGCACCCGAGGCCAGCGTCGAGCTCACCGCGCAGTACCGCGTGGCGGACAGCTCGATGGAGCGCCGGACGGCTTCGGGATCGATCGCCTCGCCTTCGACGAGGTGCTCGACATCGAAGCGCGTGAAGGCATGCGGATGGCCGTCCTGCTGCGCGCCGGCAACGCGGACCTCGTAGCGGGTCACGGCCTGGCGCTTCTTGCGCAGGATCGAGATCACGTCCATCGCCGTGCAGGCCGCCAGCCCGGCGCCCAGCATCTCCGATGGCCGGGCGCCCGAGTCCCGCTCGCCGTCGTCGAGCACGATGGTGTGGCCGCTGCCGAGCGTGACCTCGAACCGGAGCTGGTCGTCGGCAAGCGTGGCCACGGCCGTCTTGGTGCTCATGCCGGGACCTCGGTCGGATAGGTCGCCTCGATGGCCTCCACGGCGCGCACCAGGCGGGCTCGTGCCTCAGCCGCGACCGCCGCGACCTCCGGATCGTCGACCAGACCCAGCGCGGCGTTGGGGTCCATCGCCTCGACCACGACCACGTCGCCGGCCTCGCGGATTACGACGTTGCACGGGAGCAGCGCGCCGACCGACGGCGCGGCCTCCAGGGCTCGGTGGGCCAGGGGCGGGTTGCAGGCGCCCAGGATCAGGTACGGATCGCGTGCCACGCCCAGCTTGGCGCGCAGCGTCGCCGCCACGTCGATCTCGGTCAGGACGCCAAAACCCTCGGCCCGCAGCGCCGCCTCGACGCCCTCGCGGACGTCGTCGAAGGGCACGCTGAGCCGGGTGCCGAAGGTGTAGCGGTCGGTGAACATCAGGCCCTCCGTTGGATTGCTGCCCATGGTGCCGCTAGTTGCGTGGTTGCGCAAATAACCGAGTCGCAGCGACCCGCCCGACCTGGGCCGGTATTTCCGAGTTAGGTGGTAGGATTTCGCGACGATGACTGATACGCAGCCCGCCCAGGCCACCGCCGAACCGACCGCGGATACCAGCCCTGGGGCGCCCGCCGACCCCGCATTCGAGACCCAGCGCCGTGCGACGGAGCTGGCGATCCTCGATGCGCTGCGCGCGGTCGTGGACCCCGAGATCGGCATGAACGTGGTCGAGCTCGCACTGATCAAGCAGATCATCCTCGGTCCCGACTCGACCGAGGTGAAGATGATCCTCACCACGCCCTTCTGCCCCTACGCTGGCGCCATGATCCAGCAGGTCAAGGAGCAGGCCGAGAGTGTCGTCGAGCACCCGGTCAAGGTCACGCTGCTGGCGGAGCGCTGGGATCCCCGCGACGCCGGCCTGATGTGGTGAGCGCCCTCGTCGCATGACCCGCCAGCTGCCGTACGAGAGCGCCGTCGCCACCGGGCGCGGCGACGATGGGTCGACGGGCCTCCTGTTCAGTCAGGACCGGGTTCGCAAGGACGATCTCCGGACCGAGGCGTTCGGCACCGTCGACGAGGCCGTCGCGGCCCTTGGCCTCGCGCGTTCCGAGCTCCAGATGAAGGAGCAGTACGGCGTGCTCAGCGCCGGGCTCGGTGGACTGGGCGAGCTCCTGCTTCGGCTGCAGCGCGAGCTGTTCGTGGTCGGGGCGGAGCTGGCAACCGCACCGGCATCACGCGACCGTCAGCAGGATGGAACGTCCCGGGTCACCCCGGTCATGGTGGAGGCCCTGGACGCGACCCTGCGCGAGATGGAGGCAGCGATCGAGCTGCCGCGCGAGTTCACCGTGCCCGGCGAGACGCGGTTGAGCGCCACGCTCGAGCTGGCTCGCACCGTCGTCCGTCGCGCGGAGCGACGCACCGTGACCCTGGCCGCGAGCGACCCCGCCATCAGCGACGGCCAGGTCCTGCCGTATCTGAATCGACTGGCCGACCTGCTGTGGATCCTGTCGCGTGCCGCGGAGCGAGCCGAGGCGAGAGATGCGACCATGGCCCGCAGCCGTCCCACGGACCAGTATCCGGGTTGACCGCCCCCAAGAGGAGCCATTCGTGAACACCACCCCCGCCACCCCGTCGCAGCTCGGGGTACGTCCGGCGCCGGCGCTCATCCAGCAGCTGCTGGTCGGTGCCTTCGGCTGGATGTTTGCCGGGCTCATGCTGTCGGCCGGCGTGGCGTATCTGACCGCGACCAGCGACACGCTGTTCAACTTCGCCACGCAGTGGTGGCTGCTGCTGATCATCGGCCAGTTCATCCTGGCGATCGCGATCCAGGGCGCGATCCGTCGCCTGTCGCCCACGGTCAGCCTCGCGATGTTCTTCATCTACGCGGCGACCATGGGGCTCACGATCGGCGTGATCGTGTGGGCCGTGGCGCAGGAGCCCGGCGGCATCGGTGCCGTCTCCGCCGCGTTCTTCTCGGCGGCGGCGATGTTCGGTGCGGCCGCGATCTACGGGGCGGTCACGAAGCGCGAGCTGGCCAGGATGGGCGGCCTGCTGTTCATGGGCCTGATCGGGATCATCGTCGCATCGGTCGTGAACATCTTCCTTGCGTCCTCGACCATCTCACTGGGTGATCTCGATTGCCGGCGTGGTGCTGTTCACGGCCCTGACCGCGTACGACGTGCAGCGGATCACCCGCGGCGACTACGCGGCGTACGCGGGCTCGCCCGAGCGGGCGTCGATCATGGCGGCGCTCCACCTGTACCTGAACTTCATCAACCTGTTCCTGTTCCTGCTCCGGATCTTCGGCGGGTCGCGGGGCTAGCTTCGCGGGACACCACGGCAAGGGGGTCGGTCATGCGGATCGCGATCATCGGCGCGGGCAACGTCGGTGGCGGGCTGGGCAAGGCGTTCGCGGCCGTCGGGCACGAGGTCGTGTTCGGGGTCCGGGATCCCGACAGCGCCAAGACGATGGCGGCCCTGGCAGACCTGCCGTCGGCGACCGCTGCCTCGCCGGCCGAGGCGGTCAACGGCGCCGACGCGATCGTGTTCGCCCTGCGTCCGGTCGCGATCGGGGCGACCGTCGCGGACCTCCCGCCGCTCGACGGTCGGATCGTGATCGATGCCATGAACCGGTTCGACGGCGACCCCCTCCGCTCCACGAGCGACGACCTGGCTGAGCTGCTGCCGGGGGCGAAGCTGGCCAAGGCGTTCAACACGATCGGTTACGAGAACCTGACCACCGCCCGGGATCGGACGACGCCGGTGGCGATGTTCGTGGCTGCCGACGACCCCGATGCGAAGCGTGTCGCGATGGGCCTGGCAACCGAGATCGGGTTCGATGCCGAAGACGCCGGCGGCCTGGTCAACGCCAGGCCGCTCGAGGAGATGGTTCGAGTCTGGATCGCGCTGACCCAGACCCATGGCCGCACGGTCGGCTTCGCGCTGTCCCGTTCCTGACCTCGCCGGCCCTTCGCAGGAGCACCTCGGAGCGCCGGCTCCAGACCGCTCAGACCACCGGCTCGGCGCCCCAGCCGGCGACCAGGATCCCGTACAGCACGACAAGGTTGATCGTCACCGAGCCGATCGTGGAGCCCGTCGGGAAGGCGTTCGGAAAGATCGCCGTGGCGAGCAGGGACACGGCCGCCGAGGCCACGGCCACGCCTCGCCACCACGGCTGACCCGTCAGCAGGCCCGCGGCGGCGATGACGAATCCCACCGTGGGCACCAGGAACCCGACCCCGGCCACGAGGCTGCCGACGTGCTCGCCGGCGAGGGTCGAGACGAGCCATGACCGGCTCGAGACGCCGTCGATGCGGGCGACGCCCCAGGCGGGCAGCCATCCGAGCACGTGCCCGATCCCATGTGCGCCGAGCACCAACGCCGCCACCAGTCGGAACAACCCTGCGTCCATCTCCGCTCGTCCTTTCGACCAGCCACCACACCTGCACTGTCGCGTACGTTGTACGCATGCGTACTATGTACGCTATACTGCCAGCATGACAAGCGAGCCGATGGACACGAACGAGGCCGCCGTTCGGCCCGTGCTCAGCCGGGACCGTATCGTCGAGGCGGCCGTCGCCGTCGTCGACGAGGACGGCATCGATGCGCTGACCATGCGGGCCGTGAGCAGGCGGCTGGGTGCGGGGACGATGTCGCTCTATCGGCACGTGGCGGATCGCGAGGAGCTCCTTGACCTGGTCCTCGAGGCAATGGCAGGCGAGATGCCCGCGTCCCCGCTGACGGGACGCTGGCGGGATGACCTGACGACGATCGCACGAGACATCCGTGCGGGCCTCCTCAAGCGACCGCAGCTGACGGTGCTGCTGACCTCCCGCGCCGGACGAGGCGGCGCGGAGCTGCCGCTGCTGGACCGCACCCTGGGGGTGCTCCGCAGCGCAGGCTTTGGGCGCCGCGGCGCGGTGCGCGCCAACCACGTGCTCGGCAACTACGTGGCGGGGGCCGCCCTGTGGGAGTCGATCGGGCTGGCCGGCACGCGGGGCGAGGATCGAGCAGCGCAGCGCCAGGCCGTCGCCGACATGACCGCCGCGCTGCCGGCAGACGTGTTCCCGAATCTCGCCTGGGTCGGGTCCAGGATCACTGCCGACAGCGTCGACGACCGCTTCGAGTTCGGTCTGACATCCATCCTCGACGGGTTCGAGGCCTACCTCGCCCGGCGCAAGGGATAGCCGCTCTCGCCACCGGTCAACCCCCCTCCGACTCAGGCTCCGCGCGCCCGACGTCCCGCTTTGCGGAACCCGTCGACCGAGTCCCAGGACGGCGATCGCCACGGCGACGACGCCGATCACGGTCGTCGTGGGCGTGATCCACGCCGACGAGCCAACCTGCGACTCGATGGCGTTGACCAGCGCCGGATCGAGGAGCATCTCCCGCTGGAGCAGCCAGACCGCGGGGATGGTGAATGCCACGTTCAGCGCAAGGTTCACCGTGGCCAGCACCCAGGTCCAGCCACCGCGCGCCCAGCGCACGAACGTGAACACGATCTCGAGGCCAAGGATGGCCACGAACCACGGGATCCAGAACGACCACAGGTCGGGGTTCAGCAAGGGATACCCCGTGCTATCGATCGTGATCGGCATCGCCAGCTGCTGCCAGACGAGGGCTGCGATCGCGATGCCCAGCGCGACGATGGAGACCACGATCTCGGCGACGTGGGGCCGGGCCTCGACAGCGGGTAGCTCGGGCAGGTCGTCGGGCGTCCACGCGTCGCCGAGCGAAGCCCGGCCGGATCGCTCGATGACCGCAAACACGAGCGTGATCCAGAACAGGGTCTGCACCACGGCGTTGATGCCGTTGCCGACCCCGATGCCGACAAGCTCGGTTGTGGATGCGTCGTTCAGCCATGCGGCCGCAACCGTGACGATGATCACGATCGGGACGACGATCGGCAGGACGATCCCCACGATGCGGCGCCAGTCCGGGTAGAAGCGAGGTCCGATGAGGACCAGCTGGCGATCCGTGTACCGGGCGGCGAGACGCTCGGGGTTGCCCAGCTCGGTCAGCGCGTCGCGTTCTGCCGCGGCCGAGTCGGTGTCCGCGGCCGCATGCGCATCGACGGCATCGGCCACCAGCGCGCGGATCTCCGGCTCCAGCTCGGGACGCTGAGCCGACGGTACGGCGCGCAGCACGCCCCAGACATAGCGATCAGTCAAGGTGCTCATGCGGCTCCATCTCCCTGGCCAAGGCGTCGGACCGAGTCGTCGATCCGCCCCCAGTCGGCGAGCAGCTCGGTCGCGAGGCGCTCACCGTCCGGGCTGATCCGGTAGAACTTCCGGGGCCTGGCCTCCTGTGTGTTCCACTCGCTGACGAGCATCCCCTGTCCCTCCAGCCGCCGAAGGAGCGGATAGAGGGTGTTTGCGTCGACCGTGAAGCCAAGCGTTCGGAGCTGCTCCAGCAGCGCATACCCGTATCCCGGCTCCCGAAGCAGCAGCAGACAGGCCAGCACCACGGTGCCGCGGCGCAGCTCCTGGAGGCTGCCGGACAGGATCTCGTCGAACGTCATGTGCCGCACTATAGTGTGCGACACACATTATGTCAAGCTACGCGGCATCGTGTGGCACGCGGCTAGACGCCGAGTGGCCAGGTCGAACAGGGTGAGCAGCACCAGCGGATCCTGCGCTGGACGCAGTCGGCCCGGCCGAGCCCGAAGGCCGTGTATTGGAGGGGCGGGCCGGGCTCGGACTAATCGCCGTCGGGGCTGTCCTGGATGCGGTGTAGCAGCGCGATGTAGGTGCGGAGCTCGTCATCCGAGAGCGCGCTCATCCACTGCTTCTCGTTGCGATGAATCAGGGTGCGCACCTCCTGGACCGCAGCCAGGCCGTCGGTCGTGATCTCGACGAAGATGCTGCGGCGGTCGGTGGGGTTGGCCGTACGCCGCACAAACCCAGGGCGCTCCAGCGAGTCGATGAGCCCGGTCACCGTGGCCCGGGTGACGATCAGCCGATCGCCGAGCTCCGAGGGCGACATCCGTCCGTGGTCCCGAAGCAGGCCAAGCACAAGGCCACCCGCGGCGCTCACACCGAGCGGCCGGAGCAGGCGCCCGATCCGGTCGAACAGCAGGTCGGCGGTGCGCATCGTGTTCATGACCGCCTCCGTCGCCAGGAGGTTCGCATCCGGCGTCTGCTCGTAGAAGTCATCGGGCATCTGGATCTTCGCCATCCGCGCCATCATACGGTGCTTGACAATTTGGCACCTAACTATATACTTCGGGCCCTAACGAACTGGCCGCGGCACCGGAACCGCGGTCCCCAGCACAGGGAGCGTCCCCATGGTCAAGGTCATCGTCCAGCACCACGTCGCAGACTACGATCGCTGGCTTCCGGTCTACACGGAGCACGAGGCCGTCCGGCGTCAGCACGGCGGCACGGGCCACTCGATCACCCGTGAGGTCGAGGATCCGAACTCGCTGGTCGTCGTCAACGAGTTCGCGTCACTCGACGGTGCGCGTGGGTTCGCCGCCGATCCGTCGCTGCCCGATGCGATGCACCGTGGCGGCGTGGACAGCGAGCCGAAGGTGTGGATCGTCAACGAGTCGGAGGCTCGCGCCTACTAGCGCTCCATGCCGCGCCAGGCGAGACGCGGCCTGTCCAGCGAAACGAACGCCCGGCAGGACCTGCCGGGCGTTTGGCGTTTCCTTGAGCGATCTCGCATGCACAGGCACGACCAGCAGCTGCGCCCACGGCCTGGCCGCTCGTGCACGACGTGCGGCGGCCCGGTGGCGAGCCGGCGACAACCATGCTCAGAGTCGTGCAAGACAGAGGCACGGTCGCCGGGCTCGACGCGTTAGCGGTTGCTGGGACCACCAGCATCGCTGAGCGGGGTGCGGTGCGGGGCGCCGATGGTACGTCGCACGGCCTCATCAGGCCTATGCGCGGCACAAGACTTCTGGGGCTGCCCCGAGTACGGAGTGAGCGGCTGCGATTACGTGATCCACATTGGCGCACCGACGGAGACTCGTTGACGCTTTTCGGGCGTCGCACTAGACTCAATCCCGACGAAATCGGTCGGAATTCCCCGGCGCGGCGGCCCCTCGCCGCGGGCGTCCCCCCGGGGAACTCCGACCCGTCGCCAACTGACCCAACGAGGACCGATCCCTGACCACACGCGCGAGCTTCCACGGCATCCGGCGCCCTGGCCTTCAGCACCAAGGGCGAGTACGGCGTGCGGCTGATGGTCCAGCTGGGACGGCGATACGGTACCGGCCCGGCGAGCCTGGCCGAGATCGCGCAGGTGGAGGACCTCCCCAGGGCGTACCTCGAGCAGCTCGTGACCAGCCTGCGTGACGCCGGTCTCGTGGTGTCCACCCGCGGTGCCCGCGGCGGCTACGAGCTGGCGCGACCCCGCCATCCGAGATCCGGATGAGCGACGTGCTGCGCGCCCTCGAGGGACCGATCGCGCCCATGATCTGCGCCACCGACGACCCGGAGCACGTCACGTGCGAGCGCTCGGCCCGGTGCACGGTGAACGTGCTCTGGACCCGGGTCCACGACGCGATCGCCGACACGCTCGATTCCATCACGCTGGCGGACCTCGTCCCGGTTCGCCACGTCACCCTTGGCTCGCCGCCGATCCCGGTGGCCGAGCTGGCAACGACATCCAGGAGCATTTCGTGACCGACGCCAACGACCGCGAGCTCGTCATCTCGGACCTTCGGGTCGCCCCGGTCGCCCATCCGGACCAGGAGATCCTGAAGGGGATCGACCTCACGATCCGCAAGGGCGAGACCCACGCGATCATGGGCCCCAACGGCTCGGGCAAGACGACGCTCGCCTACGCGCTGATGGGCCACCCGGCGTACGTCGTGAAGTCTGGCGAGGTGCGCTGGAAGGGCCGCAACCTGCTGGCGCTGACGCCGGACAAGCGCTCGCGGCTGGGCCTGTTCCTCGCCTTCCAGTACCCGACCGCGGTCCCGGGCCTGTCGGTCGCCTCGTTCATCCGGAGCGCCCTCAACGCGAAGCTCCAGGGCATCGACAAGACGGGCGACGTCGACCCCACCGACCCCACCCGGGGCGGCGTGTCGATGCTCGACTTCCGGCGCCAGATGCGCGAGAAGATGGCGCTGCTCAAGATGGAGGACAGCTTCGCCGCGCGGTACGTCAACGACGGCTTCTCGGGCGGCGAGAAGAAGCGCCTCGAGATGCTCCAGATGGCGATGCTGGCGCCGGAGTTCGCGATCCTCGACGAGACGGACTCCGGGCTCGACATCGACGCGCTGCGGATCGTGGCCGAGGGCGTCAACGCGATGCTCAACCCGGACATGGGCGTGCTGCTGATCACGCACTACCAGCGGCTGCTCAACTACATCACGCCCGACGTCGTCCACGTCCTGGCAGCGGGCCGGATCGTGAAATCGGGTGGCAAGGATCTCGCGCTGCGGCTCGAGGACGAGGGCTACGGCCCGATCCTGCGCGAGGCCGGCCTCGAGACCGACGTCTCGGACGACGCGCTTGCGGTGCCCCAGGAGCCGGAGGTGGCCGGCGCAAGCCGGTAGGCGACCGATGGCGACCGAGACCGAGCCCCGGGCGTCTGCGCCGGCGATGCCAGCGAGCAACGACGATCAGGTGCTCACCAGCGACGCCCCGCCGACGGCGGCCGTGACCGCCACCGACGCGGCGCCTCCGCGCGCCCGCCGCTCGATCCGGTTGCGCTCCGCGCCGACTTCCCGATCCTCGAGCAGACGATCCACGGCCACCCGCTGGTCTACCTCGACTCGGCAGCGACGTCCCAGAAGCCGAAGCTGCGTGATCGACAGCGTCGACGACTACTACCGCGAGTACAACGCCAACGTCCACCGCGGGATCTACAAGATCGGCGAGCGGGCGACCGCGGCCTACGAGGCGGCCCGGGCGTCGGTCGCCCGCTTCATCGGCGTCCCGGATCCGCACGAGATCGTGTTCACGCGCAACGCGACCGAGGCGATCAACCTGGTCGCCTACTCCTGGGGCCGCCGCAACATCGGCCGCGGCGACGCGATCATCCTGACCGAGATGGAGCACCACGCCAACCTCGTCCCGTGGCAGCTGCTGGCCCAGGAGGCGGACGCCGACCTCGAGTTCATCCCGATCACCGACGACGGCCTGCTGCGGCATGGACGTGTTCGAGGTCCTGCTGCGGCTCAAGCCGAAGCTGGTCGCCTTCGCCCACGTCTCGAACACGCTGGGCACGATCAACCCGGTCGAGGAGATGACCCGTCGCGCGCACGAGGCCGGTGCGCTGGTGCTGATCGACGGCGCCCAGGCCGTGCCGCACCTCCCGGTCGACGTGTCCGGCGATCGGCTGCGACTTCTACGCGTTCAGCGGCCACAAGATGCTGGCCCCCACGGGCTCCGGCGCGCTCTGGGGCCGGCGCGAGCTGCTCGAGGCGATGCCCCCGTTCCTGGCCGGCGGCGAGATGATCCGCGAGGTGCACCTGCGGCGCTCCGAGTGGAACGACATCCCCTGGAAGTTCGAGGCGGGCACGCCGGACATCTCGGCGGCGATCGGTCTGGGCGTGGCGGCCGACTACCTGTCCGCGCTGGGCATGGATCGGGTCCGCGCCCACGAGCACGAGCTGGTCGCCTACGCCCTCGAGATGCTCCCGCGCGAGGTGCCGGGGATCGAGATCTACGGGCCATCCGCGGAGCACCGCGGCGGCGTCGTGTCGTTCAACCTGCCGGGGATCCACCCGCACGACGTGGCGCAGGTCCTGGACCGGTTCGGGATCGCCGTCCGGGCCGGCCACCACTGCACGATGCCGCTCCACGAGCGCCTGGACCTGGCGGCCACCGCCCGCGCGAGCTTCAGCGTCTACACCACCAAGGCCGACCTCGACGCGCTGGCAGCCGGGCTGCGCGAGGTGGTCCGGCTGTTCGGCGGCGAGCCTCCGCTATCCTGAGCCTTCCAGATGGACGACCTGTATCGCGACTACATCCTCGAGCACTATCGACGGCCCCACAACTTCGGGGTCCTCGAGGAGCCGTCCGCGACGTTCGAGGGCTCCAACCCGCTGTGCGGTGACCGGATCACGATGCAGCTCACGGTTCGCGACGGCGTCGTGGAGCAGATCGGGTTCACCGGTCGCGGCTGCGCGATCAGCCAGGCGTCGGCATCGCTCCTGACCGACGAGGTCAAGGGCAAGCCAATCGAGCAGGTGATCGAGCTGGGCGCCTCGGACCTGCTCGAGCTGCTCGGGATCGAGATCAGCCCCGCGCGCCTCAAGTGCGCGATGCTCAGCTACGACTCGCTTCAGCATCTGCTCGATGAGATCGGGGCCAAGCCGCTCCCCGTCAAGGAGCCGAGCTGATGGGCCGCTGCCTGTGTCGCCGGCCGGCCTGAGCCGGCACCATCCGGCACGTGCGCGAGTCATCACGACCATCCACCCGCACGCGCTCTCTCGATCGTTCCCCTCCGTCCCCGGTGGCCCGTTGATACCAACGGCCGGCCGCCGTTCATCGGGAGCACCCCGTCGCCATGTCACGCACCTACGCTGAACTCCTCAGAGAAGCCCGGGACCAGGTCCCGGAGATCGAGCCCGCCGAGGCCGATGCCCTGCGTCAGCGGGGCCAGGTCACGCTGATCGACGTCCGCGAGACGGACGAGTGGGACCAGGGCTACATCCCGGGCGCCAGCCATGTCTCGCGCAGCTACCTCGAGCAGCAGATCGATGCCGCCGTGCCCGACCACGACGCGCCCGTGGTCCTCTACTGCGCCGGCGGTATCCGCTCGCTGTTCGCGGGCCAGGTGATGCGCGCCATGGGCTACGCGAACGTCCGCTCCATGAGCGGCGGGTTCCAGGCCTGGAAGGGCCAGGGGCTCGAGTGGACGCAGCCGCCGCGCCTGTCCGACGTGCAGAAGCAGCGCTACAGCCGCCACCTGCTGATCCCGGAGGTCGGATCCGAGGGCCAGGCCAGGCTGCTGGGCTCGAAGGTGCTGCTGATCGGCGCCGGCGGCCTGGGCTCGCCGGCTGCGCTGTACCTCGCGGCCGCCGGCGTCGGCACGATCGGGATCGTGGACTTCGACGTCGTCGACCTCTCGAACCTCCAGCGCCAGGTGATCCACACCAGCGATCGCGTGGGCGAGAAGAAGACCGACTCCGCCCGACGCACGCTCACGGCGCTCAACCCCGACGTCAACGTCATCGCCCACGAGGAGATGCTCGTGGCGGACAACGTGGATCGCCTGATCGAGGGCTACGACGTGATCCTCGATGGGACCGACACGTTCGAGACGCGCTACATCGCTCAACGACGCCGCGGTGGCCGCCGGGATCCCGGTCGTGCACGCGTCGGTGTTCCGGTTCGAGGGCCAGCTGACCACGTTCGTGCCCTACGAGGGCCCGTGCTATCGCTGCCTGTATCCGACCCCGCCGCCGCCCGAGCTCGCCCCCGGCTGCTCGGTGGCGGGCGTGCTCGGCGTGGTCCCCGGGATCATGGGCCTGCTCCAGGCCAACGAGGTGCTCAAGCTGCTGCTCGGCATCGGCGACACGCTCGCCGGCCGGCTGCTCCTGTTCGACGCCCTCGCGACCGAGTTCACCGAGCTCCGCCTTCGGCGTGATCCAGAGTGCCCGGTCTGCTCCGACGAGGCGCGGGCCGCGCGGGAGGCCGGGGCGCCGCTGCCGGCGCCGGCCGCGAGCGAGGGCGTGTTCACGCTTGGAGCCGCGCGATGAGCACCGTCAAGTTTCCGGCCGTGCTGCGCGCGAACGTGGGGGGCGTCCGGGAGACGCAGGTCGACGGTGCGACGATCGGGCAGGTGCTCGATGCGCTGGCCGGCACCTACCCTTCGCTCCGCGACCAGCTGTTCACGCCCGATGGCGAGCTCAACCGGTTCATCAACGTCTACGTCAACGGCCAGGACGTCCGATACCTCGAAGGCCGCGACACCCCGGTCGCCGAAGGCGACGAGGTGCGCCTGCTGCCGGCCATGGCCGGCGGCGGCCGCAGGCGAGGCCGTCGGTGCCGGTCGATGCCGGGCCGGCGGTGCCCGATGCCGGATGACCGGGACCGCCAGCCTTCACGGGCTGGCGCACGAGGCTGCCGCGCCGCATGGCGGACGGTACGAGTCGATCATCGACGCCGTCGGCCATACGCCGCTGGTCGCGATCCCTCGGATGAGCCCGAACCCTGCGGTCCGGCTGTACGCCAAGCTCGAGATGTACAACCCGACCGGCTCGGTCAAGGACCGCGCGGCGAAGTACCTGGTCGAGGACCTGGAGCGGCGCGGGCTGCTCAAGCCCGACTCGATCATCCTCGAGCCGACCTCCGGCAACACCGGGATCGCGCTGGCGATGATCGGACGCCGCCGGGGCTATCGTGTCGCGCTCGTCATGCCCGACAACGTGACCGCGGAGCGGCGGCAGGTCGCGGCGCTGTTCGGTGCCGAGATCATCGACTCCCCGGGGAGCCTCGGGTCCAACGGCGCCATCGCGATGGCCAAGGACCTCGTCGCGCGCGACCCGCGGTTCGTGATGCCGTACCAGTACGGGAACCCCGCCAACCCGCTGGCCCACTACGAGACCACCGGACCCGAGATCCTTGCGGACTGCCCGGAGATCGACACCTTCGTGGCCGGTCTCGGAACCTCGGGAACGTTGATGGGCACGGGTCGCTACCTGCGCGAGCACAAGCCGGACGTGCGGATCGTCGCCGCGGAGCCGCTCCCCGGTGAGAACGTCCAGGGTCTGCGATCGCTCGAGGAAGGCTTCGTGCCCGAGATCCTCGACCCCGACATGCTCGATGCCAAGTACCTCGTCTCGAACCGCGATGCCGTCGCGGCCCTGCGGGAGCTCGTGTTCCGCGAGGGCGTGTTCGCGGGGCCATCGTGCGGTGCCGTGCTCGTGGCCGCCGCGCGCGAGGCCCAGCGGATGGGCAGCGGGACGATCGTCGCGCTCCTTCCCGATGGCGGCTGGAAGTACCTCTCGGCCGGCACGTTCGAGCGAGACCTCGACGAGATGGAGGAGGACCTCGAGGGCGGGGTCAACTGGTGGTGAGCGAGACCTCGTCCGCCCACCCGGGCCCGGCGAGCATCCGCGTGCCGAGGGACATGGCCGCCGCGATCGTGGCCCAGGCCGAGGCCGAGTATCCCAACGAAGCCTGCGGCATCGTGATCGGGAGCGGACCGGCCGCCGAGGGTGGCACGGCAAGCCGTTACGTCGCGTGCCGGAACGCGGCCGCATCGCCGTATCGCTACGCGATCGACAGCCAGGAGGCGCTCAGGCTGTCCATCGAGGCCGACGACGCGGGCGAGGAGTTCTGGGCCATCGTCCACTCGCACGTCGCGACGCCGGCCGTGCCGTCGCCCACCGACATCGGGCTCGCGTTCTGGCCCGATGCGCTCTACATCCTCGTCTCGCTTGCGGGGGATCAGACATCCGCGAGCGGTGAGCGATCGCTCCGGGCCTGGCGCATTCGGGATGGCTCCCCATTCGAGGTGGCGGTCGAGCTCGGATGACCGCTCGGCCGGGCGACATCGACCGCGCTCGCGTCGCCTGGCTGCTGGTCGGTGCCGCGGCGCTGCTCGCGGGCACCTTCCTTGGTTGGAGCGGTGAGCTGCTCGAGGCGCTCGCCGCGCCACCCGCGCTCGTTCGGGCCGCGCTCGTTGCCGTGGCCACGCTCACCGGCCTGGCGTTGCTGCGCGAATCGATCCGGCGGCTGGCCGATGGTCGTCGCGTGCCGACGGCGGAGATGTCCTCCCGCGACGTCGCGCTCCTCATTCGCGCCGTCAGGCTCGTGTTCCTGGCTGTCGCCGCGTTCGCCGCCGCCGCCGGCTGGCTGCTGGGTCATCCGCTCCCGTTGGTCGTTGCCCTCGTCATCGCTGGCATCGACATCCTCGAGACCTCGATGCTGCTGCTCGTGGTGGCGCTCCGGCGCGAAGGCTGAGGGCGCGCGTCCGGCGTCTTGGGTACCGGGCCAGTCGCCTGCGATGCCGAAGAATGGGTGACCTCCATTTGTGATGACAATCCGCGCATCAGAACGCGCGGCGTGGGCGGTGGGGCCATGCGGCGCCGGCGCCAGGGCCCCCCGGTTCCACCCTTACTGGTCGGGTCCCGGGCCGGCTCCGTCGATTGGATCGGTGTCGAACACGAAGGATCGAGCACGAAAGGCTCGGACGCGGACGGGTGGCGTGATGATCGGTCCCATGATGCTTTCGTGGGCGAGACCATCGAGCGTGAGGATGATCCGGGCCAGTCGGCGTGATCCGCAGCCCTGCAGGCCGCGCTCGACGCGCGAGATCCCGGCCTGGTTGACGCCGGCCCGCACGGCGAGGGTCCGCTGGGAGACGCCGACAGCCCGTCGCCACCTGGCGAGCCAGCTGCCCAACAGTCGGAGCTCCGCGTCGCGATCGTCCATGGTGCCATCCCACCACGGCGCCCTTGCCCGGCGCCTTATCACGGGCTTCGGCCATCACGGGCTTCGGCGTTGACGGTGCGCGAACCGCTGTCGGGCTGATGGACGGGTCGCCAACGGGTGGCTTGCCTCGGCCTGGCCCACCCGGTGCATGCGACAGGCTCGTGATGCCTGGATTGTCATTGGAAACGGATGTGCCTGATCTGGAAACGGATGTGCCTGATCTGGAAACGGATGTGCCTGAGATGGAGCGGGTGCGGGTGCGGGTGCGGCCGGCGGGCGGGACGCCACCCGGAGCGTGACCGCCGATCCGCGACCCGCGGTCGTTCACGCGTGCGGGTTAGGCTAGGACCACGCCTTCTTCCGCTAGTTTCGGAGCCCTGACATGACGGAGCAGTCGATCAATCCGGCGATCAATCCGGGCGCGCCGGCCACGGGGTCCCAGGACACCGGCACGAAAGCAGGTCAGGCGGTCAGCGAGCGTCCGTTGGCCGCGGACGAGCTGCGCCTGATCGACGCCTACTGGCGGGCCGCCAACTACCTGTCGGTCGGCCAGATCTACCTGCTCGACAACCCGCTGCTGCGCGATCCGCTCGAGCCACGAGCACGTCAAGCCGCGGCTCCTGGGTCACTGGGGCACCACTCCCGGGCTCAACCTGATCTACGCGCACATGAACCGGGTGATCCGCGCCTGGGACCTCAACGCGATCTACGTCATCGGCCCGGGCCACGGCGGCCCGGCGATCGTGGCCAACGCGTACCTCGAAGGGCACCTACAGCGAGATCTACCCGAACATCACCCGCGACGAGGAGGGGATGCGCCGGCTGTTCCGGCAGTTCTCGTTCCCGGGCGGCATCCCGAGCCACGTGGCGCCCGAGACGCCGGGCTCGATCCACGAGGGTGGCGAGCTGGGCTACGCGCTGTCGCACGCCTACGGCGCCGCGTTCGACAACCCGGACCTGGTGGTCTGCGCGGTCGTCGGTGACGGCGAGGCCGAGACCGGTCCGCTGGCCACCAGCTGGCACTCCAACAAGTTCCTCGATCCGGCACGCGACGGCGCGGTTCTGCCGATCCTGCATCTGAACGGCTACAAGATCGCCAACCCGACCGTGCTCGCCCGGATCCCCAGGACGAGCTGGCGGCGCTGATGGAGGGCTACGGGCACAAGCCGTACTTCGTGGAGGGCGACGACCCGGCCGAGGTCCACCAGCAGCTGGCAGCGACGATGGACGCCGTGATCGACGGAGATCCAGGCGATCCAGAAGGCGGCCCGCGAGGACGGCGTCACGGAGCGCCCGCGGTGGCCGATGATCGTGCTCCGGACGCCCAAGGGCTGGACGGGGCCCAAGGAGGTCGACGGTCAGCCGGTCGAGGGCACGTGGCGGTCCCACCAGGTGCCGATGGCCGAGGTCCGGACCAACACCGGGCACCGCGAGCTGCTCGAGCGCTGGATGCGCAGCTATCGACCCGAGGAGCTGTTCGACGATGTCGGGCCGGCTGGTGCCGGAGCTCGCCGAGCTGCCACCAAAGGCCTACCGGCGGATGAGCGCGAACCCGGTCGCCAACGGCGGCGAGCTGCTGCGTGACCTGGTGCTGCCGGACTTCCGCGACTACGCGGTGGACGTCCCGTCGCCCGGGCGCCACGACCTCGGAGGCGACGCGCGTGCTGGGCACGTACCTGCGCGACGTGATGGGCGCCAACCCGGAGAGCTTCCGCGTGTTCGGCCCGGACGAGACGGTCTCCAACCGGCTGGGCGCGGTGCTCGAGGCGACCGACCGCACCTGGATGGCCGAGACGCGCCCGACCGACGAGCAGCTGGCGCCCGACGGCCGGCGTGATGGAGATGCTCTCCGAGCACCAGTGCCAGGGCTGGCTCGAGGGCTACCTGCTGACGGGCCGTCACGGCCTGTTCAACTGCTACGAGGCCTTCATCCACATCGTCGACTCGATGTTCAACCAGCACGCCAAGTGGCTCAAGGTGACGCGCGACCTGCCGTGGCGACGCCCGATCGCCTCGCTCAACTACGTGCTCAGCTCGCTGGTCTGGCGCCAGGACCACAACGGCTTCAGCCATCAGGACCCGGGCTTCATCGACCACGTGGTCAACAAGAAGGCGGACGTGATCCGCGTCTACCTGCCGCCCGACGCCAACACCCTGCTCTCGACGGCGGACCACTGCCTGCGCAGCCGCCACTACGTGAACGTCATCGTGGCCGGCAAGCAGCCGCAGCCGAACTGGCTGTCGATGGACGAGGCGATCCTCCATTGCACGCGGGGCATCGGGATCTGGGACTGGGCGAGCACGGACGAGGGAGGCGAGCCCGGACGTCGTGCTGGCCTGCGCGGGCGACATCCCGACCCTCGAGGCGCTGGCCGCCGTCGACCTGATCCGCCAGCACCTGCCGGAGCTGCGCGTCCGGTTCATCAACGTGGTCGACCTGATGCGCCTGCAGGACGAGAAGGAGCATCCGCACGGGCTGTCGGGGGCCGAGTTCGACGCCCTGTTCACGACCGACAAGCCGGTCGTGTTCGCCTACCACGGCTATCCGTGGCTGATCCATCGCCTGACCTACCGGCGGACGAACCACGCCAACCTGCACGTCCGCGGCTACAAGGAGGAGGGGACCACCACCACGCCGTTCGACATGGTGATGCTCAACGATCTCGACCGGTACCACCTCGTGATCGACGTCATCGACCGCGTTCCCGGCCTCGGGCCGAAGGCGGCGCACGTGCGCCAGCTGATGGTCGACAAGCGGCTCGAGGCGCGTGCCTACACGCGGCTCGAGGGCGAGGACACGCCCGAGGTCGCAGGTTGGGCCTGGCCCGCAGCCGCGGAGCGCCGTTAGGCACCTCGATGGGGAGGCCGCAGGCGAGCGCGGAGTCGACGACGGCGGACGCCCGGGTGCCGGGGACCGCGGGGATCGACCACGTGCTCGTCGTCAATGCCGGTTCGAGCTCGCTCAAGCTGCGTCTGCTCGACCGAGGGGACGAGGTCGTCGCCGCTGCCGATCTCGGCGCGCTTCGCAACGCCGCCGATTCCGCGCTCGTCGCCGATGCCGTCGCGGACTTCGGCAGGATCGATGCGATCGGTCACCGGATCGTCCACGGCGGGACGACCTTCCGGGGCCCGGTTCGCATCGACCCGGGTGTGATCGCGCGGATCACGGCCTTGACGGATCTTGCGCCGCTTCATCAGCCCAAGTCCCTTGCTGCCCTCGAGGCGGTATCGACCGTGCTGCCGGGACTCCCGGCGGTGGCCTGCTTCGACACGGCGTTCCACGCGTCGCTGCCGCCCGCGGCGGCCACCTACGCTCTGCCCGCGCCATGGCGAAGCCGCTGGGACCTGCGACGCTACGGGTTCCACGGCCTGTCCCACGCCTATGCCGCCCGACGCGCGGCGGAGATGCTGGGCACACCTGCGCAGGGTCTCCGGTTGGTCACCTGTCACCTCGGCGCCGGTGCCTCGCTGGCGGCCGTACGCGACGGCCGGTCGGTGGACACGACGATGGGGTTCACCCCGCTCGAGGGCCTGGTGATGGCGACCCGCTCGGGGAGCGTCGACCCCGGTCTGGTGCTGTGGCTGGCCGAGCACGTGGGCATGCCGCCGGCCGAGCTCGCGGCCACCCTGGAGCGTCGGTCAGGGCTGCTCGGCCTCGCCGGCACCGGCGATATGCGCGCGATCCTCGAGCGTGCCCAGGACGGCGACGCCGACGCGACCCTCGCGCTCGAGGTCTACCTGCACCGGCTCCGGGCGTCGATTGCGGCGATGACCGCCTCGCTGGGCGGGCTCGATGGCATCGTGTTCACCGGTGGCGTCGGCGAGCGGTCGCCCGAGATCCGCGAGGCGACCGTGAGCGGTCTGGCGTACCTCGGGATCGCGATCGACCCGGCGCGCAACGCGAGCATGGACGGCGTGGAGGCCGCCGACGGTGTGGTCGATCGCGAGATCAGCCGCGACGGAGCCCGGGTGCGCACGCTCGTGATCGCCGCGCGCGAGGATGTCGAGATCGCGCGCCAGGTTCGGACGGTGCTCGCCGCCTGATCAGTCGGGTTCGCGAGTGACGAGCACCGAGCATGGTGCGTGGATGAGCACGTTGCGCGCCACGCTGCCCAGCAGCAGCCTGGCAAGGCCCGTGTGCCCCCGAGTGCCCATCACGATCGTCCCGATGCGGCGCTCCGTGGCAAACCGCACGAGCTCGGTGGCCGGATCGCCCTCGAGCGCCACCGGGTCGGTGATCATCCCGGCGATGGCCAGCCGACCGGCGGACGTGCCCGCCTCCTGGCGGACCGAGTCACGCGCCTCGTCGACCGACCGGGAGTAGGAGTCGAGCACCTGGTCGTACAGGCCGGGCGTGAACGCGGCCGCGACCGGCACCGCCGTCTCGGCGACGGTCACCACGCTCGCGTGCTGGCCGGCGAAGATCGGCCACTGGCTGAGGATCGTCTCGGCGCATCGCGCGGACGTCGAACCGTCATCGGCGAACGCGATCGGCCCGAGGCTGGCAGTGCGCGCCACGAGCACGGGGCACGGCGCATGGTCCACGACCTCGGCCGCCGTGCTCCCGAGGAGCATCGTGGCGATCGTCCCGTGGCCGCGGCTGCCGACGACGATGAGGTCGGCCTCCATGCCGCGTGCCTCGTCCACGATCGCGCTGGCTGCGCGGCCCCGGAGCAGGAACCCCTCGACGCTGACGCCGGGTCGGTCGAGCGCACGCTCCACTCGCTGCACGGCATCGCGCATGTGGTGGGCGTCGATCTCCTCGTCGACGCCGACGTCGATGCCGGGATCCACGCCGTTCGCCCACGCCAGCGACATGACATCGGCATGCGGCTGCTGCGCGCCGACCACGCGGATGAGCGAGTCCTGGGGCAGTGCAAGCGTCGCGACGAGATCCGTGGCCCGGTCGCTGCACGCCGAGCCGTCGACGGCCAGCAGGATGCGCATCGGCAAACCTCCGATCATCGTCATCGTCGATCCACCGGCCGCCGGCAGGACCGGCCGAACGTCCCGATCGCAGCCGCCGTTCTGCCCGGCGTCCGTCATGCCCGCCGTCCGTTGCCCCGCCGTCCGTTGCCCCGGCGACCGTCGTGCGCGGCGCAAGGCGGGTCGCGAGCGACCGGTGGTCCCGACGCCGGTCGGCAGACGAGGGGGCTTCTAGCCTTGCTCGGCGGCCAGGCTTCCCAGTCGCGCGACCAGACGCTCGAGGAACCGGTCCGCATCGACCCGACTCGGCGATGTCGACATTGGCCACCCGACCCGCGTGCCCGCGCCGATCCTCGATCGTCTGCCCGTCACCCGGTCCACCCGAGGCGTCCACGTCCACGCTCGCGGGCCGCGTCCGCACCAGCGACGGGTCGAGCGCGGCGGCGAGCACGAGCGGGTCATGGACGAACGCGCCGTAGAAGCCGTCGTACCGGGCATGGAACTCGAAGTAGAAGCGGAGCGCGTCGGCCACCAGGCGGATGACCCGGTTGCTGGCCACCGAGCGGCGTTCCGGGCTTCCGAGAGCCCGATCCGGGTCCAGGGTGTCATCCGGGTGGCTGCCGGCACGCCGGGCCATGGCCACGACATGATCGGTCGTCAGGCGGGCCCGCTCGGTCGCGTCGAGCCCGATGATCGTCCCCCGCGGCGTCGATGGGTCGAGCTCGACGGCCCGCTGCCACGCTCGGAACACGATTCGCGCGGCCTCCGGATCGCAGTGGATGTTCCACTCCGAGACCGGGGTCGTGTTGCCGGCGACGCCGAAGGCGCCACCCATGCACCACCAGCCGCGCAGCAGGGCCGGCAGCCGAGGCTCGAGCAGGACCGCCAGGGCGAGGTTCGTCAGCGGCCCAAGGGTGACCAGGGTGATCCCGCCCGGATGGCGTCGCGCCTCGTCCACGATGACGTCGGGGCCGAATCGCCCGGACAACGGCAGGATCGGATCCGGCGGCTCCGCGTAGCCCAGGCCATGCGGACCATGCGTCTCCGGCGTGATCTCGAGCGGGCGCAGCAGCGGCAACGGGCGGCCCGCCGTCACGGGAACGTCGCCGTGACCGGCCAGCTCCAGCACCGCGAGCGTGTTGCGCGACGTGTCCTCGAGCGTGGCGTTGCCGGAGCTGCACGTCACGGCGACGAGGTCGGCCTCGGGGCTCGCACACGCGTACAGCAGCGCGAGCGCGTCGTCGATGCCGGTGTCGACGTCGAGGATGAGCGGGACCCGCTCCTGGACCGGTCATGCGGCTCACTCAGCCGACGGTCGCCATCACCGCCCGCTCGGCCAGGCCGAGCGGCAGCGACCCCGACCCGGCGAGCGTGTCGTGGAACTCGCGCAGGACCTCGATCGGCAGATCGGACGGGTCGACCCCGGCAAGCCCGCGCGCCGCGAGGTAGCGCTCGCGGATGGCCAGGATCTCGAGGCACCCGGTGAGGTATGACGACGCCTGGGTCGGCCACCAGCAGTATCGGCCGACCTCGACGCGTGGCCACCGGCTCCGGCAGCGCGGCCCGGTCGCGCATGAACTCGACGCCCTCGTCGAACGACATCTCGCCCAGGTGGAGCGAGGTGTCGACCACGATCCGCGCGGCCCGGAACAGGCTCGCGCTGAGGTGCTGGAGCACGTGCATCGGCTCCTCGAAGAAGCCTCGCTCGCGCATCGCCCGCTCTGCGTACAGCGCCCAGCCCTCGTTGAAGTACGGCGTCGAGTAGACGCGCCGGATCCGCGGACGGGTTGGCCTTGCGCATGACCAGGTGCCAGTGGTGCCCGGGATAGGTCTCGTGCGCGGTGGTGGTCGGGATCGAGCCGTAGGAGTTGTTGGCCAGCCGGCCCTCGATCTCGGCCGCCGATGCCCCATCGGGCGCGAACGGGACGAAGAAGTGGCCGGTCCAGCGATCGGAGAAGGCCGGCGGCGCGGTGTAGGAGGCCACGCCCACGACCGGGCGCTGGAAGACGGGCGACGGCACGACCTCGCATGTCTCGCCGGGCGGGAGCGTGACCAGGCCCGTGTCTCACGAGGAATGCGCGTGCACCGCGCGGTCCACTCGGCGTACGCGTCGAGCATCGCCTGCTCGCTCGCTGGGTGATGCTCGTCGTCCTCACGCAGCACGGCGACGTAGTCGGGATTGCCGGTCGCCTCGCGGGCCAGGGACGCCATCTCGCCGTCGAGCCGGTCGAGCTCCTGCCAGCCGCGATCGCGCAGCGAGCGCGCGTCGTCGCCCAGCACCTCGCGCTCGCGCAGGATCCGCGTGTAGCGCTCCTCCCGAGCTGCCACGAGCCATGGGCCGTGCGAGCGAGCCCCTCGAGATGGGCGACCAAGCGCTCGAGCTGCGCCGCCGCCTCCGCGCCGGCGGTCCCGCAGCCGCTCCTGCAGTCGGGCATCGTCCACGTCGAGCCAGACGAGATCCCGAACGTAGCGAACCGAGCCCCGAGCGGCCCGGAGGCCACGCTCGACGATGAGCGGATGGGCGAGCGCCGGATCGAGGTTCGCGATCCCCGCGTCGACCACCCTGCCCTGCCTGCTCCAGCCGGGCGACGGCGGCATCGACGAGGTCGGGCTCCGGGCGCAACCGGTGCAGGAACAGGCCGAACAGGCCGCCGGTGATGGGCGACGTGTAGGCCACGGGGTCCCGGCGCCAGAACTCGAACGGCGCCACGATCAGCCGGCCCCGCAGCGTCGAGCGCGCGAGGTCACGGTCGATCTGGCGGTCGAGCGTGAGGCCGTCGTCGGTCACCGCATCGAGGCGCGCGAGGAACGTCGCCGCCGACGCGTCCCGGGCACGGAGGGCATCCTCGGACAGGTCGTCGAGCCGCTCGTCGTGCTCGGTCAGGCCGAGGCCGCTGGCGGCGACCGGCTGGGCCTCGAAGTCGGCACGGAGCAGATCGTCGAGGACCTCCCCGAGGACAGTGTCGGCGTCGCTGGGCATCTCGATCTCCGTGATTGGTCGCCCGATCAGGGCGCCCTGGGGTTGACGAACCGGCAGCGGTCGGCGATCGGGCACAGCTCGTGCTTCGGGTTCTGAGCGTGGCAGATCGCTCGACCGTGGTGGATCAGCAGCACGTGCGCGGCGTACATCTGGTCGGGCTCGAGGAGCCCGAGGAACAGGTCGTGCGCCTGGTCGAGCGATGCCTTGGGCGGCAGCAGCCCGATGCGGCGGCTCACCCGGTCGACGTGACGGTCCACCGGCATCACCGGTGCGCCGAAGCAGAACAGGAGCACGATCGAGGCGGTCTTCTTGCCGATGCCGTCGATCGAGGTCAGCCAGTCGCGGGCCTCGAGCGGTGGCAGGTCGCCCAGGAACGCGAGCGAGTAGTCGCCACGCTGCTCCCGGATCTGGCGCAGCGTGGCCTGGATCCGGGGTGCCTTCTGGGGCCCGAGCCCGCCGGGCCGGATGACATCGACGAGCTCGGGCAGGGGGGCGTTCTCGACCATCGACCAGTCGGGCGGCGGCGCGTCGGGCAGCCCGTCCCCGCCCCATCCGATCCCGGGGTTGTGGACCTCGACCGGCCGATCGCTCGCGTACCTCGTACGCAGGGCGTGGTACGCCTTCTCGGCGTTCACGTCCGCGGTGTTCTGGGTGAGGATCGTGAGGATGAGCTCGCTGGTCGGGTCGAGGCGCGCCTCCCAGCGCTGGGGCCCATAG
Organism: uncultured Chloroflexia bacterium; assembly: GCA_963806265.1. GTDB lineage: Bacteria > Chloroflexota > Limnocylindria > Limnocylindrales > CSP1-4 > CAIXZV01. Next base: position 29,024 of record CAWDXT010000013.1, on the reverse strand, counting down.
ATGCCGGCAAGGGCATCGAGCACGTCCTGCTGGAGCCCGGGTCGGTAGCGACGCAGGTAGCTCGACCAGCGCCGCACAGGATCAGTCTTCCGACGCGCCCGGCGCCTGGTCGTCGCCCCGCGCCTGGTCGTCGCCCCGCGCCCGGTCGCCGGCCTCGGCGGGTTTGGTGTCAGCCATGGAGCCCTCCCAGGCTCACCAGTCGCGCGACCCGCTCCGCGCACCGTTCGAGGGGTGCCGCCCCGGCTGCCATGGCGGTCTCGATGGTCTGCGGCTGCTCGACCACCGGCACCGTCACCGCATCGACCGTCGCCATGGCCTCGACGCCCTCGGGCGTCACACCACCGCCGATGGCAACGCACGGCCGGCCCGCCGCCTGCGCGCGGACGGCCACGCCGAGCGCGGTCTTCCCATACGCGGTCTGAACGTCGATCCGTCCCTCGCCGGTGATCACGAGATCAGCATCCTCCAGGGCGCGGTCGAAGTCGGCCTCCTCCATCACCAGGTCCACGCCGGGTCGCAGCTCCAGCGACCTGAAGCGATCGGCGACGCTGAGCAGGCCGAACCCCATCCCGCCTGCGGCGCCGGCACCCGGTGTGTCGCGCTCGTCCCGCCCCGTTACCGCTCGCATCCGATCGGCGAACCGGGCGAGTCGTTCGTCGAGCGCGCGCACATCCTCGGCATCGGCCCCCTTCTGCGGCCCGTAGGTCGCGGCAGCGCCGGTCGGTCCCAGCAGCGGGTTGGTCACGTCGCACGCAATCCGAAGCGAGGTCTCGGCCAGCCGCGGATCGAGGTCGTCGAGGTCGACCGTGGCGAGATCGTCGCCGATCACGGCGCCCAGCGCGCGCAGAAGGCCGGCACCGCCGTCGGTCGTCGCGCTGCCGCCGATCCCGAGGGCGATGTCCCGGATCCCTGCGTCGAGCGCGCTCCGCAGCAGGTCCCCCGTTCCGTGGCTGGTCGCTCGCCTCGCATCCCGCTCGTCGGACGACACTCGCGAGAGGCCCGAGGCGGCCGCCATCTCCACCACGGCCGCGCGCCCGTCGTCGCGGGCCAGCCACCGCGCCCGGATCGCCCGTCCGAGCGGATCCCTCGCCTCGGTCTCACGCCACAGCCAGCCGCCCGCGGCTTCGATCGCGACCAGCGTGCCCTCACCGCCATCGGCCAGCGGCGCCAATCGGACCTCGTCCCCGGGTCGCGACCGGAGCCAACCGGTCTGGATGGCGCGGGCCACCTCGACGCTGGTCAGGGAGCCCTTGAACGAGTCCGGCGCGATGAGCAGGCGCAGATGGCGCCTCATACCGGCGCCGGCCGGGTGCATGGCCTCCATGGCTCAGCCGATCGTGTCCGGGCCGGCGCCGGTCTCGGCGCGGCGCTTCTCGAGGTACTCGGGAATGCGGATCATCGGTGGACGCTCGTAGTCGGCGAGCTCGTGGACGTCGAGCGACAGGCGACCGTGACCGGAGCGCGGCAGCTTCATCGTCGATCCCAGCTCCGCGAACAGGCGGACCCGGCGCCGCTCCTCGAGCCGCTTCATGACCGCCTGAAGGATCACGAACGACATCCGGGACAGGCCCTCGAGCTCCTGGTTGCGATGCACGCGGCGCTCGAGATCGACCTGCCCCAGGCCGCCGAGACCGGCGCGGTCCACGGCATCGATCAGGTGGCCGATCTCGACCGCGTATCCGGTGAAGAACGGCAGCTGCTCGAGCAGCGACCGACGGCCGGCGTACTCGCCGGCCAGCGGCTGGATGAGGCCCGACAGCTCGGGAAAGAAGAGGTTGATGAGCGGCCGCGCCACGAGCTCGGTCACCCGGCCGCCGCCACCCTCCTTGAGCACGCCCTCCTGCACGATCGGGCGCTGGTAGTAGCCCTTGACGTACTGCAGCCGCGGCTCCACCAGCAGCGGCCCGAGGGTCCCGTAGACCATCCGGTGATGCCAGTTGCGGACGTCCGTGTCGGCCCACACCACGATGTCACCGCTGGTCTCGTACAGCGACTTCCAGAGCGCCTCGCCCTTGCCCTGGAACGAACCGTAGCGGGCCAGCACGTCGGGGTGCTGCATCACGCGCGCGCCCTCGTCCTCGGCCACCTTCCGCGTGTCGTCGGTGGACGCGGAGTCGATGACCAGGATCTCGTCCAGCAACGGATACCGCTGCTGCATCTCGCGCATCGCGCGGCGGACGATGGGTCCGATGGTCTCGGCCTCGTTGAGCGTCGGCAGCACGAGGCTGACCGTCACGCCCTGCTTCTCCTTGAGCGCGGCCAGGCGGCCGAGATCGCCGAACTCGGAGTGGTGGAAGTTCGCCTCGGCGAACCAGCGCTCGACGCGCGCGGGGATCGCGCGCGCGGCCTCGGCCGCACGGTCGGCGGCGGCAAGGGACTCGACCTTCTCGGCCAGCTGCTCGAACGTCTGGCGGCCGATCGGCTCCCTCGTCTTGACCACGATGACCGTCGGCTTGGCACGCTGGGCGATCGCCTCGGGCAGCGCGCCGAACAGCGACCCGCCGGGGTCACCCGGTGGGGCCGAGGCGCCCATGACCACGAGATCGGCGCGCTCGGCCTCGCGCAGGATCGCGGTCCGGACGTTGGACGCCTCGCGGAGCACCTGCTCGTGCTCGGCGGTCAGGTGCTGGCGGGCGAAGGATGCGAGCGCGTGCTCGGCCTGCGCGCGGACCGCCTCCGTCACCCCGGACGGGACGAGGTGCATGACCGCGACCGTTGCGCCGTGCCGGTGCGCGAGGGCGTCCGCGAAGCGCAGCGCCAGCTCTGCGTGCGGGCCGCCACGGACGGGCACCAGGATGCGGCGGATGTCGGTGGCGCCGCGCTGCTTGACGACCGCGATGTCGCACGGCGACTCGCGGACCACCTCATCGATGGTGGGTGAGATGGCGGACCCGTGCGCATCCCGGCCGGACGACGACTTGCCGCCCCAGCCGAAGATCACCAGGTCTGCCTCCTCCTCGGCGGCCGCCTCGACGATGCCCGCGGCGGCGTGCCGCCCGATCCGCACCAGGGGATGGATGACGGTCCCCGCGGGCACGTAGTCGAGCACTCGCTGCAGGAGTCGCCGAGCCTGGCGGGCCCGCGTCGCGCCGTCGGAGAGCGGCATTCCCTCGGGCACCTCGACGATGCCCAGCGCCGTCAGCTCACCGGTGCGCGGCTCGAGCAGCGACGCGCCGGTACGGATCAGCTCCTCCGCGGTCAGCGGGTTGGCGACCGGGATCAGGATCCGTGCCGGGAGCGGCTCCGGGTTCACGTCCCGCCCTCAGCGCCGTGCTCGCCCGCCTTGTGCGTGCCGGTGCCCACCACCGCTCGCCATCGCTCGACGAGGTACGGCTTGAGCAGCTCGAACTGTCGAGCCTGGTGGTCCACGCGCTCCTCCGCATCGGCGGTCGTCACGTGCCGGTTCTCGACCACGAAGCTGCCCACCCGGCCGAAGTAGATCGGCACCAGTGCCGCCACCAGCTGCCCGGCGTCGATCGTGCCTGCGCCGGTCGCGACGATCAGGTCGTAGATCACGCGCGCCCACAGATCGTCCGGAAAGTGGAAGCCCGCCAGCGCCTCGGCCATGTCGAGCGTCGCCACCTGGGTCGACATCTCGCCGCCCATGCCCAGCCGCCGCGTCGCCGCGTCGGCGCGCGTGCCGGCCTCCTCGGCCAGCAGCATGACCGCCTCGGCGTTGGCCGGCTCGAGCAGCCGGTGCCACGTGTCCGCGACGTTCAAGGCGCCGGCGTGAAACTCGGTCAGCAGCCGGACGGCGTTCACCTCCAGGGGCGGCGGGTCGATGATCCGCTCGAACCCGTAGGCGGGGACATCATGGCTGCCATGGATGTCCATCCATGCATCCGGGTGGGTCGCCGCCAGGCGGAGGATGGTGCTCACGACCTGGCGGAACATGGGACCCAGGTCGGCGCCCGGGTCCTTGGGGTCGTGCACCTTGGCGCCCAGTCGCGTCTGGCACACGGCGTAGCCGCCGATCAGGGCCGAGGTGGTCATCCAGATGTCGATGCCGAAGCGGCTGATCTCGTCGGTCCAGTCATCCAGCTCGAGGTAGTGGCGCACGAGATCGCCGCTGACGCCGAAGTCGCCGCCGATGGGCTGGCGGATGCGATGCCCGTACAGCGCACGGGTGAGCGGGTAGGTGACCGTGTTGGTGATCGTGCCGTCGTACTTGTAGCGCGCGTAGAGCGGGGCCACGAAGTCGTAGCCACCCTTGAGGATCGGGCCCGCCAGCAGCTCGATCCATTCGGGCACGATGCTCCGCAGGTCGCTGTCGACCACGACCAGGGCCTTGACCTCGAGCGCGTCCGCCATCTCGAAGATGGTGCGCAGGGCAGCGCCCTTGCCACCCACGCCGTCGATCTCGGGATAGGTCAGCGTCACCCGGGTCAGGCGATTGGTCGGCCGCACCAGGAGCACCGACTCGACGTAGTCGGGCGGCTCTGTCTCGACCACCACCCGCTGGGTGTCGTCGGGGCTGCCGGCGTCGGAGTTGACGAGGACGGGCTTCAGGTCGGGGAAGTACTGGACCAGCCCCGCGTGCGCCGCGCGCACCACGTATCCGATCGTCGCCGCGTTCTTGAAGCTCGGGATCCCGACCATGATGTCGGCACGTCCGAGACGGGCGATCTCTTCCCGGATGGCTGGTGTCAGCGTCGGCACGGGCACGCGTCCACCCTACCACCGGCATGTTCCAACCGGTCGACGCCGTCCGGCAGGTCGGACGGGATGTCCAGCGAGCTCGGGGCGTCCGCAGGCGAGCGACCGCCGCCGCACCCTGCGTCAGCGACCGGCGCGGCCCCCGTCGTGACCGGCAGGCTCGCTCACGATCGCCCAGTCCGGGTTCTCCTCGCCCACGAGATACCGGCTGTTGCTGCCGCGGTAGGAGAGGCCCTCGAAGCCCAGCGATCCCCACGACGCCACGACTCGAGCCGACGTTGCCTGGACGTATGCCGAGACGCGTACCGCGTCGGACGGCACCAGGATCGACTCCAGCAGCCGCTTGCGTTCGAGGAGCGGCAGGTCATGGGTCGGCTGTTCGTCGAGCAGCAGCAGATCGGTGGCAACGAAGACGTGTGTCTCGCCTCGGGCAAGTCCATCGCGGATGGCCTGCTCGGCTTCCGCCGCCCGGAGCTCCCGCTCGCGGATCTCGGCATCGATGTCCGATGGGCGCCGGCGGCGCGTCCAGCCCGGAAACAGGATCGGGAGGTCGCTCGACGCGCGGATGGCGTGGCCCCCCGGCGGCAAGGTTGAGGACCGCCGGCGATGTGAGGTGGCCCTCGACCACGGCACCGCCGGCCGTGAAGCTGTCGACCATGGCGCGTGCCAGGTCATCGGGGAGCGGCATGGCCCCAGCCGTGCCGGAGTACACCGACACCGCCTCGTGCTCGAACGCAGCGACCGCCCGGAGGCCACCCCAGTCCGGCTCGACGATCGCATTCGGGATCTCGGCCGGCGCGCGGCGGCCGGGTCGCTGCGGCTGCCATGCCGCCGCCACCGCGCGCGGCGTCGCTCCTCCGATCATGATCCGAATGCTACCCCGGTCTCGGACATCGACCGGCGGATCGCCCCGCGCGCCGGGGCGAGGACCGATGGCGACGCCGGGGCGGCCGTCCACCACAAGCCGCGCCCAACCGGCACGCGACGATCGCTCAGTCGCTGTAACCCCGTACATGGGCCTGGCGCCAGGCCCACGCGGAGCCGATCATCTCGACCAGCGTCGAGCGCCGCGGCGACCAACCCAGCAGCTCGCGGGCGCGTGCGTTCGAGGCAACCAGCACGGGCGGATCGCCCGCCCGTCGTGGACCGATCCGGTGCGGGATCGGCCGGCCCACCACGGACTCGGCTGCGGCCAGCACGTCTCGCACGGAGAACCCGGCCTCGCTGCCCAGGTTGCACACCAGGAGCCCGTCGCCATCGGATGTGCGGCCGGTGGCCTCGATCGCGGCCAGGTGCGCGTCGGCCAGGTCCGAGACGTGGATGTAGTCGCGGATCGCGGTGCCGTCGGGCGTCGGGTAGTCGTCGCCGAAGACGGTCATCGCCGCGCCCGCCTCGAGCGCACCGAGCAGGTTCGGGATGAGGTGGGTCTCGGGACGGTGGACCTCGCCCAGCCTGCCGTTTGCGCCCGCCACGTTGAAGTAGCGGAGCGCGACGCTTCGGAACCCGTAGGCCTCGCCGTACCAGCGCAGCGCGCCCTCGAACGTGCGCTTGGTCTCCCCGTACGGGTTGATCGGTCGCAGCGGCGCATCCTCGGTGATCGGCGTCGTGTCGGGGACGCCATAGACGGCCGCGGTCGATGAGAAGACGAAGCGCCGAACGCCGGCCTCGCGCGCCGCCTCGAGGAGCGCAACGCCGCCGGCGACGTTGTCCCGGTAGTAGCGCGCCGGGATCGCGGATGCTCTCGCGGAACCAGCGAGCGGGCCGCGCAGTGCAGGATCGACGTCGACCGCCTCGTCCTCGAGCAGGGCGCGCACCCGGGCTGGGATCGCCGTAGGTGCCCGACGTGCAGGCTGCGCCTCGCGGATGGGCGATCGCTCGATGGCCGGTCGAGAGGTCGTCGAGGACCGCCGACCTGGTGACCGGCCGCCGAGGATCGCATCGACGGACACGCCGCCGACGTAGCCGGCTCCGCCGGTGACCAGGATGCTTCATCGAGCGTGTCCTCCGCAGCAGGCGATCGACGAGCCTGGCGCGGCCCGCGCGCCTCGCCCGGCGCGCTCGAGCGCGACGTCGGCGCCCGCGGCCGCTGGCACCGGCTGCGGTGCCAGGGCGCTCGTCGCCGGCGCGGCGGCCCGCGCCGACGGCTGCGCCGACCGGTCGATCGGGCGTCGCAGTGCGCGTCGGCAGCGCTCGCCGCGGTCGCCGAACACCTCCTCGAGGCGCGCCGACCAGTCGCTGCGCCGCGACGTTCTCGGGATCGATCTCCAGCGCCCGGCGGGCCTCGCGATAGGCCGTCGCGTCGTCGGCGCGCTCCAGCGCGACCCGGGCCAGCCCCACGACGGCGATCGCGTTGCGAGGATCGTTGTCGGCCGCCTGCCGGTACAGCCGCTCGGCCTGGTCGACCAGGCCGACGCGACAGCGCCCGCTCGGCCTGGAGCAGCAGCTCGATCATCGGCGCGTCGGCCTGGCGATCCATGCTCGGCAAGCATGCCCTGGGCGAGCAGCAGCAGCGAGCCGCGGTCGTTGAGGGCGCGGGTCGGCGATCACCCGCTCGGTCAGCGCGTCGAGCACGCGGCCCAGGGCGGGCCCGGGCGCCAGCCCCAGCTCGCGGATGAGGTCGTCGCCGTTGATCGCGAGCCGTGGCGATCGAGGGCGGCGCCGGCCGCGATCTCGGCCTCGACCCGGCGCGGAAGCGCGCCAGCTCGGGGCGTCCGGTCGCACGCCGCTGCCGATGTCGTCGGCCGCGACGCAGCGCGAACAGCGCGTCGACGCGCTCCCGGCCCGATCGCGCCGGATGAACCGCCGGACGGCGGCATCGCTCCAGTCCGGGTCGACCGGGAACATGTGGTGGCGGACGAGGTGGACCACCCCGTCGGTGACGGCGCGCGGGTAACCGCAGACGCCGAAGCAGGACGCTCGGCCTGCGGCGCCCGACGACGTCGTGGCCGTGGAAATGGCCGTCGGCGAACGTCGCCGGCTTGCCGATGTCGTGGAGCAGCGCCGCCAGCCGCACGATCGGCCGGTCGGCCGGCGCCGCGTCCACGGTCCGCAGCGTGTGGTCCCAGAGGTCCTCGCCCGGGATCTTGTCCTGGGGGATGCCCCGCTGGGCGGCGAGCTCGGGCGAGATCACCTCGAGCAGGCCGGTCTCCGCGCGCGAGGCGCGAGCCCGACCGACGGCCGTCGGCGCCGCGAGCAGCTTGCCGAGCTCGGCGGCGATCCGCTCGCCGGAGAGGTGGGCGGCGAGCGCCGCGTTGCGCGCGATCGCCGCCAGCGTCGCCGGCTCGATCTCGAATCTCGAGCGTGGCCGCCAGCCGGACCGCCCGGACCATCCGCAGCGCGTCCTCGCGGAAGCGGGCGTCCGGATCGCCCACCGCCCGCAGCCGACCGCGCGGCGAGGTCGCCCAGCCCGTCGAACGGATCGACGAGCCGATGGCGCTCGCCGTCGTCGGCCGTGCCGCCCCCAGGCCATCGCGTTGACGGTGAAGTCACGGCGGGCGAGGTCGGCCTCGATGTCGGTCGCCGAACTCGACCCGGTGCGGTCGGCGGAAGTCCGCGTACTCGTGGTCGGTCCGGAAGGTCGTGATCTCGAGCACGAGCTCGCCGCGGCGAACGGCCACCGTCCCGAAGCGGTTCTCGTAGACGGCCCCGGGAAGCAGCTCCGGCCAGCGTCTCCGGCCGGGCGTCCGTGGCCAGGTCCCAGTCGGCCGGCCCGCGGCCCAGGCAGGACGTCGCGGAGCGAGCCGCCGACGACGTAGGCCGCGTGGCCCGGCGCGCAGAGCTCGTCGAGCACGGCGCGATCGCGGGTCGGGATCGACCGGGCGAGGCGGTCGCCGCGTCCTCGACCGGAGCCCGGCTGCGCCGCTCGGGCTGGTCATGACGGCGCTCAGTTCCGCCCGAGGAACAGGTACGTCCGCCAGGCCTCGTTGCGCTCGTCGGCCAGGTACGGCGTGAACAGCGAGTAGAGGTCGCTGCGCGGCTCGAACGGCGGCGCGGACCAGCCGCAGCCGCGCCTCCTCGGGCGTCTGGCCGCCCTTGCGGTGGTTGCACGACTTGCAGGCCGCGACGAGGTTCTCCCAGGTGTGCCCGCCGCCGCGATGGCGGGGCACGACGTGGTCGAGCGTCAGGTCGTTCGACTGGCGGCCGCAGTACTGGCAGGTGTGGCGGTCGCGGCTGAAGATCTCGCGCCGGGTCAGCTTCACGCGCGGGCGCGGCCGCTTGATGTGGTGCTGGAGCCGGATGACGGACGGCGCGCGGTAGCACGGCGCGGACCGTCCGGATCTCCGCGTGGTTGTACTCGATGACCTCGGCCTTGGCGCCGAACACCAGCCGGAACGCCCGCGGGATGTTGCAGACGTTCAGCGGCTCGTAGTTCTGGTTCAGCACGAGCACGACGCCGTCCATCGGCCGAACGATAACAGGACCGCCTGATGGTGCGGTCCGCGGGGCGTGGAGCGCGTCGAGGTGCTCGGCGGCCGTCTCCCCGTCAGACCCTGGGCGGGTCCATCGCCCGCTCCAGGCGGGCGATCTCGACCTCGATCCGACCGACCTCGTCGGAGGCCTTCTCCCACGCCGGCTGCCGAGCACCGCGGCGTTCCGTCGCCGGCGCGCCTCGGCATGCTGGGCCAGGAGCTGGTCGCGGTGTCGGCGCGGGCTTCGTGGCGGCGGTCGTGGGTCGTCTCGGCATCGTTCCTCCGCGGCTCATCGGGGAGCAGCAGCGAAAACGTACCGCGCACCGCGGGCTCGATGACGGCCGCGCGGCAGCCGCGTCATCGGTTCGGGCATGGACGCCGGGTTCCCAGCGGCCATCATGGCATGGCGCTCAGCCGGGCATCAGGAATTCGTGCTAGCTGTAAGGCGCACGTTTTCGCGCTGGAGTACGATCCGACCGGTGACCGAACCGGCTCGTCCAAGACCCGATCACCGCGCGCGCCACCGCTCGCCCATCGCCGAGGAGATCCGGCTGCGAGCTCGCCGACGCCTGGGGCGAGATGGGCGCCGCCTGGGGCGTCGCGCCGGCCATCGCGCGCGTCCACGCGTACCTGATGGCCCGCCAGGAGCCGCTGACCGAGCGCGAGGTTCGCGAGGCGCTGGGCCTCAGCCACCGGGCCGCCAGCCTGGCCCTCGCCGAGGCCGAGGCATGGGGCCTCGTCGAGCGCGTCGCCGAGCCGCGGCGGGTCGGGCGACGCGGTCCGGCGGGCACCGCCTACATGGCGATCGGCGACCACTGGCGCTGGTTCGGGCGCGTCGTCGCCGAGCGCAAGGTCCGCGAGGGCGACCCGATCGTCGCCGTCCTCGAGCGGACGCTGGCGACACGGCGCTCGCGCTCGGCCGCACCCCGGGGACGCCGACCTGATCCGGCTTCGCGACTGGCTGTCGACGTTCCTCGTGTTCGTCCGCCTGTTCGACCGCGCCGTCGGCCTGTCTCGCGGCTCGAGCCGACCGAGCTGGAGCGGGCGCTGCGGCTGCTGGGCGAGGTGCCCGACGACACGATCATGCGCCTGGTGAAGCTGCTCGACGGACTTGCCGGACGAGGACGTGCTCGGCCTCGTCGAGGCGCTGTCCCGCCTGTCGCCGACGTCCGCGCGGCGGGCGACCACGCTGATGTCGGCGGCGTGGTCGAGGACGCTCGTCCGCTAGGTCGCCGGGCCGGCTGGGCACCAGGATCCGCGTCCCGCCAGCACTGGGGCTCGCGGGTGCCGTGCGATAATCGGTCGGTGACGTCGGACCGAACCGGCTCGAACGGGCGACGACCCCGGGGCAAGCCGACCGGCCGACCGCTCGCGCGTCCTGTCGGAGAGCCCCAACACCATGACCGAGACCTCCACCTGGGCGACGAAGAAGGGCCTCGCCCAGATGCTCAAGGGCGGCGTCATCATGGACGTCGTCACGCCCGAGCACGCCAAGATCGCCGAGGAGGCCGGCGCCGTCGCCGTGATGGCGCTCGAGCGCGTGCCCGCCGACATCCGCGCCGCCGGCGGCGTCGCCCGCATGACCGACCCGTCGATGATCGAGGGGATCATGGCCGCCGTGACCATCCCGGTGATGGCGAAGGCCCGGATCGGCCACTTCGTCGAGGCGCAGGTCCTCGAGGCGCTCGGCGTCGACTACATCGACGAGTCCGAGGTCCTGACGCCGGCCGACGAGGCGAACCACATCGACAAGCACGCCTTCAAGGTGCCGTTCGTGTGCGGCTGCCGGAACCTGGGCGAGGCGCTGCGGCGGATCAACGAGGGCGCCGCGATGATCCGCACCAAGGGCGAGGCCGGCACCGGCAACATCGTCGAGGCCGTCCGCCAGCTGCGCGACGTGCTGGCCGAGATCCGCCGGCTCCAGGGGCATGCGCGAGGACGAGCTGTTCGTCGCGGCCAAGGAGCTGCAGGCGCCGTACGAGCTGGTCAGGGACGTCGCCGCGCAACGGCAAGCTGCCGGTCGTGAACTTCGTCGCCGGCGGGATCGGCACCCCGGCCGACGCGGCGCTCGTGATGCAGCTGGGCGCCGAGGGCGTGTTCGTGGGCTCCGGCATCTTCAAGAGCGAGGATCCGGCCCGGATGGCCAACGCGATCGTCCAGGCGACCACCCACTTCGAGGACCCGAAGATCATCGCCGAGGTCAGCAAGGGCCTCGGGGCGCCGATGCGCGGCCTCGCCATGGAAGCCATCCCGGAGCAGGAGCGGCTCGCGGTCCGCGGCTGGTAGGCGACGGCGGGAGCCCCGGGTGACCCGGAGGCGCGGCGGCGATGAAGATCGGCGTGCTCGCGCTGCAGGGCGCCTTCGGGAGCACGTCTCGGTGCTGCGCTCGATCGGCGTCGAGGCGGTCGAGGTGCGGCTGCCGGCCGCACCTCGACGGCGTCGACGGCCTGATCATCCCGGGCGGCGAGAGCACGACGATGCGCCGGCTGATCGACCGCTGGGGCCTGCGCGACCCGATCCTCGCCCTGATCGAGCGCGGCGCCCCGGTGCTCGGGACGTGCGCCGGCATGATCGTGCTCGCGCAGGAGATCGCGGGCGACGAGCCGCCGGTCCTGCCGCTGCTCGACGTGACGGTCGCAGCGCAACGCCTTCGGCCGCCAGCTGGACTCGTTCGAGGCCGAGCTCGACGTGCCGGTGCTCGGCGACGCAGCCCGTCCACGCGGTGTTCATCCGCGCCCCGGTCATCGACGCGCGTCGGGCCGGGCGTCGACGTGCTCGCGCGCCTCGACGACGGCCGCATCGTGGCCGTCCGCGAGCGCAACGTCATCGCGACCTCGTTCCATCCGGAGCTCGCCGGCGAGACGCGCTTCCATCGGCTGCTGGCCACGATGGCGGCCGAGCACGCGGACCCGGGCGAGGGCGTCGGGCGGCGGCCGCACCCCACGCGCGCGCTCGGCGCCGGGGCGGTAGCGCCGATGGCGACGCAGCACGGGCAAGGTCCGGGCGGCCCGGCTGACCGACCTGGCGGCGCTCGGCGAGCTGTCCCGGCCGGGCCCAGGCGGACGCGGAGCGGCACGCGATCGCTGGGGCTGCCCGTCGCCGGCCCGCGGATCGGCATGTTCAGCCTGTTCCGCCTGCCGCTCGGGGCGTTCAGCCCGCACGACCTGCTGTACGTGTACGAGCAGGACGGCCAGATCGCCGGCCTGCTCCGGGTGGAGCGCGACAGCCCGCGCGACGAGTGGACGGTCGTCGAGCTCGACGCGATGGGCGACCTGGATGCGGGCGATGTCCGCTTCCGCCTCGTCCAGCACCTGCTGCGCGACGGCGCGAAGCGCGGTGCGATCCGGTTCCACGTCGCCTGCGTCGATGCCGACGGCAACGTCGAGCTGTTCATGCAGGCGGGTTCATCCGGTTCGGCGACGAGCGGGTCCTGTACCGCGAGCCGGGCCAGCCGCTGCCCAGGCCGCTGGCGGACGACGCGGCCCGCGAGGCCGGGATCCGCCCGGCGCTCGCCGCTGGACGCGGTTGCCCTGTCGCGCCTCTACACGTCGATCACGCCCGCGCCGGTCCAGCGCCTCGAGGCGATCCGGCTCGCCGACTGGGAGCGCCAGGGCCGCGAGTCCCGCGTGCCGCGGTCAGTCGCTGGCGCCGATCCTGCGCTTTGCGGACGTCGAGGCGTTCGTGCTGGCGGCGCCCGGGCGGCGGAAAGGACGGGACGCAGCTCGACGCGCTGCGTCCAGATCGGCGTGGCCAAGGAGGACCAGCCGCACTACCTCAAGCTCATCGCGCGGCCCGAGATCGACGCCGGCGCCGCTCATCCGCTATGCGCTGGGCGTCATCGGCGCGCGGGCGGAGGCGTCGACCCTGCAGCGCCAGGGCGTCCTCGCGCCGGTCCGCACCTACGAGCTGCCGCTCGACCGTCGCCTGGCCGACGAGGGGTTCGACGTCGGTGGCCACGGTCACCCTGCTGATGAAGGAGACGCTGGTCCGGGTCGCGGAGCCGCGCCTGGTCCCGGCGGGCGTGCGATGACCATGGACGAAGGAGGGCAGGCGGTCGTGGGTGGCACCGATCCTCGGGAGACGATGGACGACCTCGACGTGCTGCTGGCGGCGCTGCCGCCGGAGATCGTGGAGGCGATCCATGCCCTGCCCGATCGCAAGACGCTGATCGAGGTCGTGCTCGACCTCGGCCGCCGCCCGGAGGCTCGCTACCCCGCCACCGAGGTGACGCTGCTCGAGCGCGAGGTCGTCGAGCACGACATCGCCTACGTCGTCGACCACATCGGCAGCTTCGGCGACGACAACCGGGCCGGCATCGAGCGCACGCTCCACCGCATCAGCGCCATCCGGAACCGGAACGGCAAGATCGTCGGCCTCACCTGCCGGATCGGGCGCGCGGTCTACGGCACGATCGAGATCATCGCCGACTTCGTCGAGACCGGGAAGTCGATCCTGATCATGGGCCGGCCCGGCATCGGCAAGACCACGATGCTGCGCGAGGCGGCCCGCGTGCTCGCCGACGAGCAGCGCAAGCGCGTGGTCGTGGTCGACACCTCGCAACGAGATCGCCGGCGACGGCGACATCCCGCACCCGGCGATCGGCAAGGCGCGCCGGATGCAGGTCCGGACGCCGTCGCTCCAGCACGAGGTGATGATCGAGGCGGTCGAGAACCACATGCCCCAGGTCATCGTCATCGACGAGATCGGGACCGAGCTCGAGGCGCAGGCCGCCCGGACGATCGCCGAGCGCGGCGTCCAGCTGATCGGCACGGCGCACGGCAACAACCTCGACAACCTGATGCTCAACCCGACCCTCTCCGACCTGATCGGCGGGATCCAGAGCGTCACCCTGGGCGACGAGGAGGCGCGCCGCCGGCGCACGCAGAAGAGCGTGCTCGAGCGCAAGGCGCCGCCCACGTTCGACGTCATCGTCGAGATCCAGGATCGCGAGCGGGTGCTCGTCCACGCGGATGTGGCCGAGACGGTCGACGCCCTGCTGCTCGGCGACCCGGTGGCGCCCGAGCTGCGCTGGCGCGACGAGGAGGGCGTCCACCGCTCGCAGTCACGACCCAAGCCGTCGGCGCGTGAGGCGGTGGGCGGCGACCGCTTCAGCGGTCTCACCGGGTCGGGTGCCGGGAGCTGGGGGCGCGAGCCCGGCTGGCGCGGGAGCTCGAGCGTACCGCGGCGGCGGCCTGCCGCGCCGACGAGCGGCTGCCGGTCCGGCCCGGGTTCCGGCCCGGCCAGTCGGGTGGCTGGCGGGCCGGGCGTGGCGGGGCCGCGACCTCGCACGCGGTCGGACCGAGCGGCGCGCAGCCAGGAGGGCGACGGACCGCGCCCGCTGACCGTCATGCCCGGCGAGCGGTTCGCGGTTCCGCCCGGCGGCACGTTCGTTGCCGGCGACATCGCCGATCGCGGCCCGCTCGAGCGCGCCGAGGCGACGGCCGCGGCGTCGGCCGCGCTCCGCGGCCCGCGACGCGCGCGAGCTGCAGCGCCAGCGGGCCTGGCGCGACCGAGGCGGACCGGGCGCTCAACGCCCTGCGCGAGGACGAGGGCACGCGCCGGTCAACGCCGCCGAGCTCGAGGCCGAGGAGGAGCGACGGCTGGCGCTGATGGTGCCGGGCGAGGATGACGGCGACGACGGCGCGGCCCGGCGACGCCGAGGCCGCTGCCGACGCGGAGGGACCGGCGCTCCAGCTCGAGGGCGGCGGCGCTGCCCACGCTCCGCGTCTTCCCCCACGGGATCAGCCGCAAGCGGCTCGAGCAGGCGATCCGCGACCTGCAGCTGCCGGTGATCATCGCGCGCGACGTGGACGAGGCGGACGTGGCCATGACGCTCCGGAGCGAGTACCGGCAGAAGCCGCCGGCCATCCGCGAGGCCGAGGATCGGTCGATGCCGGTCTACGTCCTGAAGACCAACACGATCGCGCAGATGCAGGCCTCGCTGACCTCGATCTTCTCGCTCGAGGTCGACCCGCGAGACGCGGCGCTGCGCGAGACCGAGCAGGCGATCGGCGTGGTCATGAAGCAGCAGGAGCCGGTCGAGCTGTCGCCGCAGAACGCGTACATCCGCCGCCTCCAGCACCAGATGGCGGAGCGGGCCAACCTCGTCTCGCGCTCCCGTGGCCGGGAGCCGTACCGTCGCGTCCGCCTCTACCCGGACGCGGCGCGGCCGGCCTGGCGGTAGCCGCCGCCGGTCAGCGATCCGCGGCGGCCGCTCGCGCTGCGCAGCAGCTGGCGTATCCGGCCATCGGCCCACCGTATCCTCATCGCGTGACCAGCGCTGACCGGCGAGATCCCGGCCACCCCGACCTGCCGCCCACGCCCGAGACCGGGCTGGCGGCGGCCGAGGTCGAGCGACGGCGTGCCGCCGGGCTCGGCAACGTCGCGCCGCCGCCGACCACGCGCACCTATGCCCAGATCGTGCGCGAGAACGTGTTCACGTTCGTCAACAACATCCTGTTCGCCCTGGGCATCGCGCTGGTCGCTGGTCGGGCGGCCGATCGACGCGCTCGTCTCGCTCAGCGTCATCTCGACCAACGTCGTGGTCGGCATCGTCCAGGAGGTGCGCGCCAAGCGAACCCTCGACCGCATCGCGCTGCTGACGCGCCCGACGGCCACGGTCGTCCGTGACGGGCAGACGATCGACCTGTCGCCCGACGACCTGGTCCTGGGCGACCTGCTCGCGATCGATGCCGGCGACCAGGTCGTGCTCGACGGCCGGCTGGTCTCGGGAGCGATCGGTGTCGACGAGTCGCAGCTCACCGGCGAGAGCGACGTCGTGCCCAAGCGCCCGGGCGACGAGGTGTTCAGCGGCTCGTTCGCGACCAGCGGCACGGGCCGGTACGTCGCCGAGAAGGTCGCATCCGAGAGCTTCGCCAACCAGATCACCGCCGGCGCGCGGTCGTTCCGGCGCGTTCTGACGCCGCTGCAGGGCGAGATCAACCTGGTCATCCGGGTCGTGCTGGGGATCGTGCTGTATCTCGAGATCCTGCTCGTGATGCGCGGCTTCGTGGAGTCGGCCGTGGTGGGCGATGTCGTGGCCGATGCCACGCTCCTGGCGGGCCTGGTCCCCAATGGCCTGTTCGTGTCGATCGCCGATCGCGTACGCGGTCGGGGCGGTACGGATCCTCCGCTTCGGCGCCCTCGTCCAGCAGGCCAACGCGATCGAGTCCCTGAGTCACGTGGACGTGCTGTGCCTCGACAAGACGGGGACGCTCACGGCGAACCGCCTCGAGGTCGAGGCTGTGGCGGGGATCGGCGGTGCGACCGACGACGAGGTGGGCCGGGCGCTCGGCGCGCTTGCGGCAAGCGCGTCCAGCCGAAATCGCACGGCCGAGGCCGTGGCGGACCGCTGGCCTGTCGCCGCCCCGGCCGCTCGCGGGCGAGGTCCCGTTCTCGTCCGCCCGCAAGTGGAGCGCGGTCGCGTTCGCCGACGAGCAGCGGGACCGGGGCATGCCCGGCCTGGTCGCGTTCGGCGCACCCGACCTTCCTGCGCCCGTTCCTGGAGCGGGGCGCGGACGGCGAGCCCACGGCCTGGGAGGACGTCGAGGCGACCGCGTCCGCGTGGACGCGTCGTGGGCTGCGGGTGCTGCTCGTCGCGACCCACGCTGAGGCAGCCTCGTTGCCGGCGCATGACGACGAGGCTGCGGCGACGCTGCCGGAGGGGCTGCGGGCGCTGGGCCTCGTGGCGCTCGCGGATCAGCTGCGCGACGAGGCGGAGGCCACCCTGCGCTCGTTCCGGGAGGCCGGCGTGGCGGTCAAGGTCATCTCAGGCGACGATCCGGAGACCGTGGCGGCGCTCGCCCGCCAGGCCGGGCTGGGCGACGTGGCCGCCGACGCCGGCCCCGAGCTCGATGCGCTCGACGACGACGCGTTCGGCCGCATGGCCGACGAGACGACCGTGTTCGGACGCATCACGCCCGCGCAGAAGGAGCGGCTGGTCGATGCGCTGCGGGCGCGTGGCCACTACGTGGCGATGATCGGCGACGGGGTGAACGATGTGCTGTCGCTCAAGAAGGCCAACCTCGCGATCGCGATGGGCAGCGGGAGCCAGGCAACCCGTGGGGTCGCCGATCTCGTGCTCATGCAGGACTCGTTCTCGGCCGTGGCCCAGGCAGTTCGCGAGGGCCAGCGGATCCTCAATGGCATGCAGGACATCCTCAAGCTGTTCCTCACCCGGATCGCGACGGTCGGCCTGGTGGTGGTCAGCTCGCTGGTCGTGATCGTGTTTCCGATCGAGCTGCGCAATGCATCCGCGCTCACGGTGTTCACGGTCGGCATCCCGAGCGTCGCTGCTCGCGATCTGGGCCCAGCCCGGTCGCCGGATCCGCGACACGCTGGGACGAACCCTGGCCCGCTTCGTCGTGCCCGCGGCCATCGTCTCGAGCCTGGTCGGGCTCCTGCTGTTCAACGGCTCCCTGCTGCTGGCCGGGTCGGCAACGGCGGAGTCCCTGGATGCGGCGCGTACGGCGCTGACGTCGTTCCTCGTCTATGCGGGCCTGTTCCTGATCGTGTTCGTGGAGCCGCCCCTCGCATGGTTCGCAGTGGTCGAGCGGCAGACGGACGACCGGCGTCCGGGGTGGCTCGCGCTTGGGCTCGCCATCGGGTTCATCGTGGTCCTGCTGCTGCCGCCGGCGCGTGCCTGGTTCTCGTTCAGCGTCCCCGACCCGCGTAATGCCATGCTGGTCGTTGTGGCCGTGGTGGTGTGGCTGCTGCTCATCCGGACGTTCTGGCAGCGGCGCCTCGTGGACCGCTTCCTCGGCATCGGCTGACCATCGCTCGGGATCGGCCGAGGACGGGGCCCTTACCTAGCGGAGCGCCCGCAGCGCCGCGCGTGCCGCGTGGAGCCCGCTCATCCCGTGCACGCCACCGCCAGGCGGCGTTGACGAGGAGCACAGGAACAGCCCTGGATCGGGCGTCGTGTACGGGTTCCAGCGGAGGACCGGTCGGAACAGCAGCTGGCGCATATCCTGGATGCCGCCGTTGATGTCGCCGCCGACGTAGTTGGCGTCGTACGCCTCCATCGCGGCCGGGTCGCGCGTCGACCGCGCGAGCACGAGGTCGCGGAAGCCGGGGGCGAAGCGCTCGACCTGCGTCTCGATCACGTCCGTCATGTCCGCGGTCGAGCCGTTCGGCACATGGCAGTAGGCCCACGCGATGTGCTTGCCCGCGGGGGCACGAGACGGGTCTGCGATGGTCGGCTGAACGAGGAGCACGAACGGGCGCTCGGCGATGCGGCCCCGCGAGATCGCCGCCTCACCGCGTGCGATCTCGTCCATGGACCCGCCCAGGTGCACGGTGCCGGCCCGCGACGTTCGAGCATCCTGCCACGGGATCGGACCGTCGAGCGCCCAGTCGACCTTGAACACGCCGGGACCATAGCGATAGCGAGCCAGGGCGCGCCGATAGCCGCGGGGCAGCCGGTTGCCGGCCATGGCGAGCACCTGGCGGGGCGTGAGGTCCATCACCACGGCACGCGCGCGAGGGAGCTCGGACAGCGACTCGACCCGGTGGCCCGTCTCGATCTCGACGCCCAGCGACCGCGCCTCCGCCTCCAGCGCAGCCACGATCCGGCCGCTGCCACCGCGCGCCACGGGCCAGCCGACGGCGTGGGCAAGCGTCGCCAGCACCAGGCCGAACGCTGCAGACAGTGGTCGGTCGAGACGGAGCATCGAGTGCGCGGCGAGACCGGCGAACAGCGCCCGTGTGCCCGGGTCATGGAACGCAAGGCGAGCAAGGCTTGTTGCCGGCAGCAGCGCCGGCAGCCCGAAGCGAGCCATGAGAACCGGATGGCGCGGAGGCCGCACGACCGGCCCCAGCACGGCGGGCATCAGCCGCTCCCACTCGTGAGCCAGGGGCCCAACGAGCCGCCGCCATGCCGCCGCGTCTCGGTCCGACCAGCCGGCTGTCTCGAGCGCGTCGAGGTCACGCTCGAGCAGGACGCTACGGCCCGGCGCCAGCGCATGCGCAACCGGTGCGTCCGGTTGGACCCACGCCAGGTCGTGCCGCGCGGTGTCGAGCGAACGCATGAACGGCGAGGCGAGCGCCAGTGGGTGAACCGCCGAACAGGGGTCGTGGATGAACCCGGGCAGCGTCAGCTCGGCGGAGCGTGAGCCACCGCCGACCGTGTCGGCGGCCTCGTACAGGCGCACGGATCGGCCCGCTCGCGCCAGCTCGATCGCGGCGGCGAGCCCGTTGGGCCCGCCGCCGATCACGATCGCGTCGAGGGTGCCTTGCGCCGGCGCCGACGGTCATGCCGTCATGGTGACGGCGATCAGACGGCCGTGCGCCGGCGGCGCACCCAGCGGGCCGGGGCTGTGACGGTGCCGACCGCCATGTTCACGGCCGCGCTGTGGCGCAGGTTGCGGACGTACTTCCACTGGCGCTTGCGATCGACGCACACCTTGCGGGTCGTCACCTCGGGCGACGCCACCCCAACGGAGCGCGCCAGGTTCTCGAGCGTCTGCTCCCAGAAGCGGTCATTCACTCGGTTGGCACCGAACATGTAGGTGAGCTCCACGACCGGGTCGCTCGTTCGCTCGAGCGCCTGGACCTGGGCCACGGTCGCATCGCCGTCGCGCACGCCGGAGAAGGTGATCCAGGCCGAAAGCGCGTGCCCCTCGGGCGTCATGAACGTGAACGACTCCTCGTCGGCGTAGATGACCATCACGCCCGTGGACATCCTGACCGGCGACCCGGGGACCGGCGGGACCTCGAGCAGGGCCACCTCTCCTGGCTTGATCCCTGATAGCGGGGCGTAGAACCGGGCATTCCTGGGCCAGAACGTGGGGAAGCGCTCCTTCCAGAAGGCGACCAGCGCCTCGGGCGTCATGTCGACACCCTCGAGCCGAACGCTGAACGTCTTCTGCCACATCTGGCCAAAACCCTGGACCGGGCCGGCGACGCGCCTGCCGGTGACCGTGTCCATGCCGGTCGTGACGGCTGTCGTCGACAGCCTGTCCACCGGGTGCGCCCACGACTCCGTGTCGCGGCGCGCAGCGGGCGTTTCCTTGGGTGGTTTGGTGGGGGACGCGGACATCTCGTTACCTCCGATCGTCCGGTCAGGCCGAGGCAGCCGCCAGCGCGGCGCTCTCGTCGTCGTGGATGCCGATCGCCTCGTCGAGGCGGGTCAGCGACAGGATCTGGCGGTAGTGGTCCGACAGCCCGATCGCGTGCAGCCGCTGGCCTGAGCGCTGGGCCCGAACCAGGAGCGTGACCAGGAGGCCGATGCCGCCACTGTTCATGTACTCGAGGTCGCTGAAGTCGAGCACGACCGAGCGGACACCCGGTCCGGCCTGGCCGTAGGCGCCCATCAGCGGCTCCTCGCTGGCTCCGGTGATCTCGCCGTGGATCCGCAGGATCGTCGCCGCCCCCGCGGGCACGATGTCGATGGTGGTGCTCATC
Source organism: uncultured Chloroflexia bacterium (assembly GCA_963806265.1). Taxonomy (GTDB): domain Bacteria; phylum Chloroflexota; class Limnocylindria; order Limnocylindrales; family CSP1-4; genus CAIXZV01. The sequence goes on along the minus strand of CAWDXT010000013.1, from coordinate 8,556 downwards.
GAGCCGCCTCCTCAAGCTCGCCGGCCGTGGGTTCCGGGTCGGCGATCGTCATGTAGTCCGAGAGTCGGGTGATCCGGAAGATCTCCCGGTAGTGCTCCGAGAGGCCGACGGCGACCACAGTCGCGCCGGTCACGCCGTGCCTCCGCGAGCAGCCGCACGATCAGCGCGATGCCCGTCGAGTTGATGTAGTCGGTAGCGGTGAAGTCGAGGGTGATCGGTCCGCTGCCGGTCTCGCGGGCCGCCGCGTAGGCCGCCACGAGCGCCTGGTCGCCGTCGCGGTCGACTCGACCGCTGAGCGTGATGAGCGCGCCGTCCGCCTCGGGACGGACCGTCGCCTCAAGCGAGCTGGCCATCGCTGTCACCTCCAAGGTCGAGGGTGAGGACGACCGTCTGTCGTTCGCCATCGCGGACGATCTCGACTCGGTCGACCATCTGCTGGATCAGGAACAGGCCCCAGCCCCGCGCCTTCTGGAGCCCCGCGAGCTTCATCTCGAGGTCGGGAACCTCGGCGTCCTCGGGCTCGGGCATCTCACCGCCCAGTCCGGCATCGGCGATCCCGACCCGAAGATCGGCCGGCATCGCGCTCCACCTTGACCCGGACCGGGACGTCCGCCTTGCCCTGAGATCCGTACTCGATCGCGTTCATCGCGGTCTCGCTGACCGCCGTCTTGAGCCGCTCGAAGCGGGTCGGGTCGAGGCCCAGCGGCGCCACGGCCTCGGCGACCCGCTCCATTGCGATCCGCTCGTTGCCGACCTCGCCCGGGGAGCTCGAACTCGGCCAGCACCTCGACTGGCGCCGTTCGGCCGCGGCCGTCGTCGCCCGCATCGTCGCTCTCCGCAAGGCCCGGAGGCGCCTGCGGCGGGCGACCGTCGAAGGGCGACCATCGTGATGTCGTCCTCCTGCTCCCAGTCGCTGCCGGTGAACCGGTGGAGCCGATCGAGCAGCTCGTCGAGGAGCTCGGTCCCGGACAGGTGGCTTTCCATGTCGTCCCTGAGACGGGGGAAGCCGTACATGTCGCCGGCCGGGTCGTGTGCCTCGATGATGCCGTCGGAGTAGAGCAGGATGCTGTCGCCGGCGCCGATCTCGCCCTCCTTCTCCTCGTACTCGAGACCCGGCAGCAGACCCAGGGGCATGCCGGTGGCACGGAACTCGACGACGCCGTCGCCGGTGTGGACGTACGGCAGGTTGTGGCCGGCGTTCGCGTACACGACGTGGCCGGTCGCGGGGTCGAGGACCATGTACAGGCAGGTGACGAACATCCGCTCGGGCATCTCCTCCGCGAGGAGATCGTTGGCCCGGGCGAGAACGGCTCCCGGCGCGACGAGGCGTGGGGCCTCGGCCCGGAGGATCGAGTGGGTCCGGGCCATGACCAGGGCCGCGGGGACGCCCTTGTCGGTCACGTCGCCCACGACGATCCCGATTCGGCCCTCGCCGAGCTCGATGAAGTCGTAGAAGTCGCCGCCGACGACGCGCGCCGGGCCGTAGTAGGCGGCGATCTGCCACTCGGGCAGGTTCGGCAGCTGGTGGGGCAGGAACTGCTGCTGGATGAGCTGCGCGACCTTGAGCTCCTGCTCGTAGCGCTCGCGCTCGGCTGCCTCGGCCGCCTGCTCGCGGACGAGCTGGGCGACCCGGATCGCGGGTGCGGCCTGCGCGGCGAGGGTCGCCAGCAGGCGTCGGTCGTCGGTCGAGTAGTCCTGCTCGGAGAGCCGGGGCCCGAGGTTGAGGGTCCCGATCAGCTCGCCCTGGGTGACCAGCGGCACGACCAGCGCCACGCCGGCGTCGCGCAGCGCCTGTAGGGCTGGCGACGCGAGCTCCAGCTTCGCCAGATCGACGGGGCCCGGTGCGGCCTGGAGGTAGGCGAACAGCGGATCCGTTTCGGGGATGTCGATCGCGACCCCCGGCTGCTCCTCGATCGAGGGCACGGAGACGGCGATGGTCTCCGGCTCGGCGGTCGGATCGGCCGGCCGGCCACGGAAGCGCCGGAAGGGGCGAGTCAGTGCTGTCATGGCCTGATCCTCATGCAGAAGCGTCCGGACATCGTTACGAACAACGGTGAATGTTCAACATCGTCACGCACCACCGTGGCGTGCAGGATCCCGTGTTGCATCATGTACGACCCTGCCCGACGTATGCCGCCAGCGCACGTGTCTCGCGGGCGAGGAGCTTCGTGTACTGGCCGGCGAGCAGCGAGTAGCCGCGCTCCAGCGGGCCGGCGACCGAGATCGCGTGATGGATCCTCGCGCCATGTCGATGGGCTCGACGTCTACCTGCACGCTCGCGATGGCTTGACCTCGGACGACCGCCGACCCGGTCGCCTCGAGGATGCGGACCGCGTAGGTCCAGGGGTAGCGGCAGACCTGACGTCACGATCGCCCCCTCTCGACGCCCGTACGGGCCGGCTCCGCTCGTGCGTAGAGATGTGCCAGGTCGCATCGCGTAGAGATGTCATCCGTCGGCCCCCTTGCCACCCGAGCGCAGCCAGACGCCGACATGGGCCGGCCGCACGGTCGCCTGGATCACCCGGTGGAGGTCGTGGTCGATCTCGGCGAACTCCACCTTGTCGCGCAGCTCCTCGGCAAACGCATCGACCGTGCGCTGCCCGTCGTACCGGGCCCGGTCGAACCGCCGATCCACGGCTGCCTGGATCCGCCGCCGCAGGGGCTGGAACAGGGCAAAGGCGGCCAGGGTGGACGCGGCCACCGCGAGCGTCTCGCCCTGGGTGATCCCCGCCAGCAAGGCCTGGAGCCCGATCACCGCCCCCGCGAACACCGCCACCAGGATCCCGGTCACCAGCGCCCAGCCGATGGTCCGGCTGATCAGCCTATCGATGTCGTACAGCCGGTACCGCAGGATCGCGATCCCGATCGCGATCGGCAGGAAGGCGAGCGAGGCGATCGCCATGACATAGAGCGCGGATGCAAGCTCCGAGCCCAAGACGAAGAGCACGGCCATTCCGATGATTGACACGAAGACGAGGCTCGCGGCGGCGACGAACCACTTCATCTGCTGGCGCTCGACGCCCCGGGAACGTCGGAAGCGGACGGCCACGGAGAGGATGGCGACGGCGAGTAAGCCGACGATCATCGCCTGAGCGACCCCGTACAGGAGCTCAGCAAACGCCCCGGCGTCTCCGCCGAGCGCGGTTGGGTTCGGGAGTTGGCGCCCGAACTCGTCCTCGACGTCAATGACGATCATGCTCGCGATCGTGAGCATGATCGCGAGGCTGGCCAGCCAGGCAACCGGGCGCCAGCGGCGCCCAGGCAGACGCCCGTCTGGGAACAGGAGCGGGAGCCAGATGGCCAGGAGCGGAATGCCCATCGTCGTGAGCGCAGGCGCCAACCAGTCGACGAGCCTGTAACCAGGAAGTGGCGCGACCTCGATGCTTCGCTCTACGTAGGCGAATGTGAAGTCGCCCAGGATCAGGGTGACGCCGCCGACGAGCAGGACCCATCCGACTGGGTTGCCGGGCCGGACGATCGCGAGGATTGCCCCCACGGTCGGCAGGGCAAGGTACGCCGCGAGGGTTGGAAGGATCGTGATGAAGGCGGCCACGCTGTCCAGGCTGGAGGACAGTTCGTCGTGTCCCGGGAGCACGGCCGAGGCGAACATGAACCCCACCATCGCGAGCGCCAGTGCGAACAGGGCCACCGCGAGCCAGGTGCTGGGCCGGCGCCGGGCGGGGACGGCTTGTTCGGCTCGGGTGACCTGGGCGATGCTCACTGCCTTGCCTCCTGTCGCCCGCGCAGCCACAGGCCCACGCCGGCCGGGCGGACGGCCTGATCGACCGTGCCCAGCACGTCGGCCCGAATGGCCTCGCGGTCCACCTCGTCGCGCAGCCGCTCCCCGAACGCGCCCAGCAGCCGCTCCCCGTCGTACCGGGCCCGGTCGAACCGCCGATCAACGGTGACCTGGATCCGCCGCCGCAGGGGCTGGAACAGGGCAAATGCGACCAGGGTGGATGCGGCGACCGCGAACGTCTCGCCCTGGGTGACCCCCGCCAGCAAGGCCTGGAGCCCGATCACGACGCCCACGAACACGGCAGCCAGGATCCCTGTCACCAGCGCCCACCCGATGGTGCGGCTGATCAGGCGATCGATCTCATACAGCCGGTACCGGAGGACGGCGATACCGACGGCGATGGGGACGAGGCCGATGCTGATCAACAGGAAGTTCCATGCCCACGGCGACAGCGTGAATCCGAGGACGGCAACCGCAGACAGAAGGACCGCAGCCGCGGCGAGAAACCACTTGAGCTGCTGGCGCTCGACACCGTCTGCGCGTCGGAAACGCAGCACGACCGAGGCGAATGCCAGCACAATGAACCCGCCATAGAGCATGAAGGTGACCTCTGTCGTGAGCGTGAGGACGTGATCCAGGGGACTGTCGAGCACCAGCGGGTTCGGCAGGTACGGCCCGTACTCTGAGACCTCGTAGGACGCTGTCCCGGTCGCGACATATGCCACCGTCGTGATCGCGGCAGCCCAGGCAACAGTCCGCCAACGCGTCCCTGGCAGGCGTCCGTCAGGGAACAGCAAGGGGATCCAGATGAACAGCAGGGTGGCCCCGAGGCTTGATACCGGGGTCAGCATGTAGTCGACGAGCCGGTATCCCGGCAGCTCCGTTTCGAGCTCGATGCTCCGCTGCACGTACACGAGACTGAAGTCCGCGTAGCTGAAGCAGAGGCCGCCTACCAGCAGAAGCCACCCGATGGGATTGCCCGGCCGTCGGATCGCCAACAGCGATCCGGAGATGATGACTGACAGGTACACGCTGATCGATAGGGCGAGACCGACGAACTCCTGCGGGGCGCCTGATTCCCGCAGGCGATCGTAGCCAGGCAGGATGGGCTGCAGGAGCAGATACGCGTTCGTTGCCAGGCCGACGAACAGCATCGCAAGGGCGAGCCAGGTGGTGGGCCGGCGCCGGGCGGGGACGGTGGGGGTGGCGGTCACTGGCCCGCCTCCTGCCGGCTGCGCAGCCACAGTCCCGCGTGGACCGGACGGACCGTCTCGTCGACGGTGCCCAGTGCCTCGCGCTCGATGGACGCCAGCTCCACCTCGTCGCGCAGCCGCTCGGCAAACGCGTCCACGGTTCGCTGGCCGTCGTACCGCGCCCGGTCGAACCGGCGATCGACCGCGACCTGGATCCGCCGCCGCAGCGGGCTGGAACAGGGCGAATGCCGCCAGGGTGGACGCCGCGACCGCGAGCGTCTCGCCCTGGGTGAACCCGGCGAGCAGCGCCTGCAATGCCAGCACCACGCCCACGAACACCGCGGCCAGGATCCCGGTCACCAGCGCCCAGCCGATGGTGCGGCTGATCAGGCGGTCGATGTCGTACAGCCGGTACCGCAGGATCGCGATGCCGATGGCGATGGGCACGAGGCCGATGCCGATCAGGAAGCCGATGTTCGCCTCGTCCGACCCGGTCATGGCCACCGCGGTCGAGGCAACGAGGACGAATACCGCCGCCAGGAACCACTTCATCTGCTGGCGCACGACGCCGCGAGACGCTCGGAAACGCACGACGACGGACACGAATGCGAGCGTGATGAACAGGACCAGAACCGGGTAGAGGACGTCGCTCGCGAGCCGAATCAGGTCTTCGGGACCGCCTTCGAGCACGAGCGGGCTCGGGAGGATGCGGTCATTCGGCTGAGGAGGGAGGAAGAGCGCTAGGCCGATTCCGATGAACGTGAAGGCACCTGCACTCCACGCGAACGCTCGCCACCCTGGACCGGGCAATCTCCCGTCCGGGAACAGCAGCGGGAGCCAGAGCACCAAGAGGACAAACCCGAGATTCCCGAAGGTGGGGTTCAGCCAATCGAGGACCCGGTATCCGGGCAGCTCCCCGGTCGCGAGACTCCGCCGAACGTAGTCGGGGACGAACGCGGCCAGGATGAAGCAGACGCCGGCCACCAGGAGCAGCCATCCGATCGGGTTCCGTGGGCGGTTCGTCACGAGGATGGAACCGACAACCGGCAACGACAACAGCGTCCAGCTCGTGATTGCCTTGATGATCACGTCCTGGGGCGACTCTGGCCGGGTCTCGATCTGCTCCCAGCCCGGGAGCACCAGCGAGACCCACGAGAACGCCACCATCCCCAGCGCTGCCGTCAGCAGCGCAACGGCAACCCAGGTGGTGGGGCTTCGCCAAGCGGGTGTGGTTCGGATGGCGGTCATCGGTCGACTCCCTCGCCACCCGAGCGCAGCCAGAGACCGACATGCCGCGGACGGACGGCGAGATCGATGGTGGCCGGGATCTCGGCGCGGATCGTCTGGAGGTCGACCTGATCACGCAGACGCTCGCCGAACTCGCTTACCAGCTGCTCGCCGCTGTACGTGGCCCGATCGAAGCGGCGGTCCACCGCCCGCTGCACACGGCCGCGCAGAGGCATGAACAGGGCTGCCACCACCAGCGTCGAGCCAGCCACAGCGAGCGTGTTGCCTCCGGTCAGCGGGCCAAGCACCGCGGACGAGCCGAGCACGAGTGTGGAGAACACGCCTACCAGCAGGAGGGTCACCAGCGCCCAGCCGATCGTGCGGCTGATCAGGCGGTCGATGTCGTACAGCCGGTACCGCAGGATCGCGATCCCGACGGCGATCGGCAACAGGATGAGCCCGATCTCAAGAACATAGCCACCCCATTCGACCTGATAGCCACTCGTGATTGGGATCGCCACGCCGAGAAAGCTCGCCGCCGCGACGAACCATTTGAGCTGCTGGCGCTCGACTCCACGCGACCGTCGGAAACGGACAACCACGGATGCGACGGCCAGGCCGATACCGAACCCGGTCATGGCGCCTGCCACCCCGGCCGCGATCTCGATCGGGGGGCCCTGAACGGCGATCGGATTCGGCAGGTCGCCATCCACCGTGAGGGCTGCGGCCGCAATCACACCGGCATTCCCGAGAGCCACCAGCCAGGCGAACGGCCGCCAACGCGGACCGGGCAGGCGACCATCCGGGAAGAGCAGGGGGATCCAGGTCACGGCCAGGAGGCTCGCGACCGTCGCACCGAGGGATCCGATCCAGTCGACGAAGCGATCTGCCGGCAGATTGAAACCAAATGCGACACTGCGGCCAACGTACAGGCTCGAGAAGACCGAGAGCGTCAGACCGAGCGCGATCATGAGGAACAGCCAGCCGATCGGGTTCCGCGGACGTCGGATCGCCAGGATCGCCCCCACCATGGGGGAGGCCAGGAGCACGCCCAGCAACAGGGGGATGTTGGCCGGGGCGAAGAGGCCGGCGATGTCGGATCGGTCGGAGACGCGGTCGGCCCCGGGGAGGACGCGCAGGGCGAACGTGGCGCCGATCATCGCCAGGGTGGTCGCCAGCAGGACACCGGCAGCCCAGACGGCCGGACGTCGCCACGTCGTCGTGGAGTGAACGCCGGTCATCGTCTGCTCCGTTCGAGCAGCAGATGGGGCTGGCACGCAACGAGCACCCTGTTCGCTGGCATCGGTGGACCTTCCGAGTCAGCGGCCGCGCCGATCACGACCGTGTCGACATCGGATCCCAATGGTCCGATGTGTGGACAACCCGCCCACATCGTGAAGGCCCGCTCGCAGGCGCTCAGATGATGCGCTCGTGTCCGGGCGCGGCCCCGGCACCGAGGGTGGCGATCAGCGTTCCGGTGAGGATCGAGCGGGCGAGGATACGTCGCATCGTTGCCTCCAGCTGTGGCAGCTCCGGGGGGTGGGCTGCGTGGCGGCAGTCAATCGGCGATGCGTCCCGAGATCGTTACGGAGGACGCCATCGAGCGACGGCGCGCTCACCGGGCCGTCCCCCCGGATCGCGTCCACAGCCCCACGATCTTTGGCTGCACGGCCTGCGTCGTAACACCCACCAGGTGGCTGGAGACGGCGTCGAGATCGACCTCGTCGCGCAGCTGGGTTCCGAACGCCTCGAGGGCCCGCTGCGCATCGACCCGGCTCCGGTTGAACCGCCGATCGACCGCGCCCTGGATCCGCCGGTGCAGCGGCTGGAAGATCGCCGCCGCCACCAGCGTGGACCCGGCCACCACCAGGGTGCTCCCGCTGGTGACCGGTGCGAGCAGCGCCTGCAGCCCGACGATCAGCAGCCCGAACGTGATGGCCACCAGCCCGGTCGTCAGCAACCACCCGATCGTGCGGCTGACGATCCGGTCGATCTCGTACAGCCGGTATCGGAGGATCGCAATGCCGATCGCGACGGGCAGTGCAGCGAAGGCCAGGATCGAGGGGACCCAGGCAGCACCGCCCACGGAATCCGCGAAGATGCCACCCACCACCAGGCCGCCCAATAGCGCCACGATCAGCGTGCCGACGGCGGTGGCGATCCAGCGCATCTGCGCGCGCTCGACGCCGATCGACTGACGGTAACGGGCGATCAGCGAAACGGCCGCCAGCACCAGGATGCCGATCGCGATGAAGAACACCGGTGCCATCGCCACGACATCCCAGATCGCTGATTCAGGGGCGATCGCGAACGGGTTTGGAACTATCGCCCCGTCGGGATAGCCGGGCATGTTCACGTTGGCAAGGGGCGCGAAGGCCGTCAGCGCCGAGATCACGA
>CAWDXT010000012.1:0-22748 GCA_963806265.1 uncultured Chloroflexia bacterium | reverse complement strand
CCGGCTGATCGAGCCGTCTCGCCCGACCTGACCATCCTCGCGGGCTGGTTGGAGGTTCGCCGTCGTGCGCCGCATCCAGCTGCTGTTCGTCCTCAACGGGATCTCCATCGCCGCGTTCGGACCGTTCGCGACGGTGATCCTCGAGGAACGCGGGCTCGACGCGGCGGCGATCGGTCTGCTCACGGCGCTGACAGCGGTCGCCTTCGTGGCCTCGATCTCGGTGTGGGGGCATCTCGGCGACGTGGTGCTCGGGCGCGTTCGGACCCTGCAGGTGGCGGTGCTCGGCGCAGGCATCCTGCTGGGCGCGTTCATGGCACCGATCCCGGCCCTGCTGGCGTCGGGCGCGTTCGTCGGCTACGCGGCATTCGGCGGCGTGGTCGGGCCGCTGTCGGACGCGCTGGCGGTCAACTCCCTCGCGGATCCTGGTCGGCAGTACGGTCGCGTTCGCGCGCATGCGAGCGCCGGGTTCATGGTCGCGGCGGTCGTGCTGGGCGTGGTCTACGGCCGGACCGGCTACTGGCCCGTTGCGATCGTCTACCTGGCGCTCGCGGTCGCGATCGCCGTCGTCGCCAACCGCATCCCGGACGTCGGTCGAGCGACCCTTGCCGCGCACCGACGAGGGGGTGCCATCCGGGAGGTCCTGGGCCTCCATCCGCGGCTGCGGCCGCTGCTGGTGACGGTGGGCCTGGCGCACGTCGGGGTGTTCGCCGGGTTCACCTTCCTGTCGCTGCGGATCGTCGCCCTCGGGGGTGGCGCGCCGGAGGTCGCGCTGTCCTCGGCCGTCGCTGCCGGCGCCGAGATCGGCTCGATGGTGGTCGCCGGCTGGCTGGTGTCGAGGATCGGGCTTCGGGCGCTGTTCGCCGGGGCGTCGCTGCTGTATGTCGTGGCGCTCGGGCTGTGGGCCGTGCTCGGGTCGCCCGAGGCGATCATCGCGTCCCGGGTGATCTCCGGCGCCGGCTACTCCGGGATGTGGATCGCGAGCGTGATGGCGGTCCGGACGCTGCTGCCGCCGCACTTCCAGGGCTCCGGCCAGGCGCTGATCTCGATGACCACCGCCGGCGTCGCGGCCTTCCTTGCGGACGCGCTGGGCGGCATCGTGTTCGCGGTGGCCGGCCCGGACACCCTGTTCCTGGGCTGCGCGGCGCTGTCGGCGCTGGCCGCCGCGACGGCCTGGTGGTCGTTCCCGGCGCAGGATCCCGGGCCGCGGCCGGTGGCTGCCGCCTGACGGCACGACGCGGGCCTGATTCGCGCCCAGGGACCCGCGGAGGTGGGCCGGACGGCTCCCGCGGTGGTGCCGTCGCCGCCTAGGATTGGACCGTCGACCCGGTGGCCGCCCTGGCGGTCGGACCGGTCGAGGGAGGTGCTGCGCGTGAGCGGGATGATGAGGCCGACCGGGAGGTCAGCGCCCGGCGACCCGGGGGAGGGGGGTGCGACGGCGAGCCGCGAGGCATCCTCGAGCCCCGCGCCCGCGGTGCCGGCAGTGCGCGCCACCGGGCTGGTCAAGACGTTCGGCGACCTCGTGGCGGTCGATGGCGTGACGTTCGAGTTCGAGCCCGGGCACATCTTCGGGCTCCTGGGGCCGAACGGGTCGGGCAAGACGACGCTCATCCGGCTGTTGACGGGCATGGCCAGGGCGACGGCCGGGCGGGCGGAGGTGCTCGGCGTTCCGATGCCATCGCGGGCCAATCTGGCTCGGGTCGGGTACATGACCCAGAGCGACGGCATCTACCCGGCGCTCACCGTCGGCGAGAACATCCGCTTCTTCGCAGCGGTCTACGGGGCGACCTCCGATCGTCCGGCCATCGAGGCGCTCGAGCTCGTGGATCTTGCCGACCGGGCCGGCTCGGTCGCGGGCACCCTGTCCGGCGGGCAACGCCGGCGGCTGTCGCTGGCCTGCGCGCTCGTCCATCGCCCGCAGGTGCTGTTCCTCGACGAGCCGACCGTCGGCATCGACCCCCTGCTCCGGGTCCAGTTCTGGGGCCATTTCCGGTCGCTGGCGGCGCAGGGGACGACCATCATCGTGTCCAGCCACGTGATGGACGAGGCCGACCGGTGTGACGAGCTGGTGTTCATGCGCGCGGGCCGGATCATCGCCCGGGGCACCGGGGCGGACCTTCGCCGCGAGGCTGCAACCGACGATCTCGAGCAGGCCTTCCTGCAGTTTGCGGGCGAGACGGAGCCGGAGCGATGAGCCCGCGCCGCCTGCGTGCCCTGTTCCGGCGCGTCGTCCAGGAGATCCGTCGCGACCGGCCGTCGCTGGCGCTGCTGTTCGTGGCACCGGTGGTCATGACCGGCCTGCTGACGTTCATCCTTCGTGACGCCCAGCAACCCCAGGTCAGCGTGGCCATCGTGAACGAGGCAGGACCCCCGGGGAACGCCATCGCGGGGGCCATGACCTCGGCCCTCGAGGCGGCCGACGTGACGGTGACCGAGTCCGATGCCACGGCGGCCCAGCAGGCCGTTGAGGACGGCAGCATCGCGGTCGCGATCACCCTGCCCGGCGACCTGCTGTCGGGTGGTGCGATCGTGGTGCTCACCAACGGCCTTGACCCGTTCGCGGAGTCGGCCCAGCTGGGCGTCGTCCGGGACGCGATCGTCGGCGCTGCGACGTCGGCGACGGGCGGAAGGCTGCCGACGATCACCCACGAGACCGTGTGGGGCACGCCGAGCGAGGACCCGATCGCCGCGTTCGCGCCCGCGATCGTGGCCTTCTTCGCCTACTTCTTCGTCTACATCCTGACCGGGGTCAGCTTCCTGCGCGAGCGCACCGGCGGAACCCTCGAGCGGCTGATGGCGACGCCGGTCACCCGGTTCGAGGTGGTCGCCGGGTACACGCTCGGGTTTGGCCTGTTTGCCACCATCCAGGTCGCGATCCTGCTGGCCTGGACGCTGGGCACCATCCACGTGCCGGCGATCGGCCCGTTGCCGGCCTTCTCGATCGGGCTCGGGATCGCCGTCAACGGCAGCCCCCTGCTCGCGTACCTGGTGGTGCTGCTGCTCGCGGTCGGCGCGGTCAGCCTGGGCATCTTCCTGTCGACCTTCGCCCGGACCGAGCTCCAGATCGTGCAGTTCATCCCGATCGTGATCGTGCCCCAGTTCCTGCTCTCGGGCGTCCTGTTCCCGGTGAGCACGCTGCCCGCCGTGCTGCAGCCGCTGGTCGCGTTGATGCCCCTCAGCTACGCGGTCGACGGGTTGCGCCAGGTGTTCATCCGCGGTGCTGACCTGGCCACGGCGGAGCTCCAGCTGGACCTGGTCGTGCTGGCGTTCATCGCGGCCCTGTTCGCGGTGGTCGCATCGTTCACCATCCGACGCGACGTTGCCTGAGGGAGGACGACCCGTGACGAGCCTGTCCGGCGCGACCGCTGCCACAGCCGAAGCCGCGGCCCTGGCCGCCGATCCCGCCGCGCTGCGCGCGGCGCTCGTCGCGCGGGATCCGGTGGCCGCTGCCAACCCGGCCGCGGTGCGGGTCGTCCACGCACCAGGTCGGGTCAACCTTATCGGCGAGCACACCGACTACAACGACGGCTTCGTGCTCCCCGTCGCGATCGATCTCGGGATCTCGATCGCCCTCGTCCCGGCCGAGGACGGCCGCGCCGAGCTGACGCTCGCGGAGACCGGCGAGACCGGGACCTTGGACGTCGCGGCCGTCGGCGAGCGCCGGGGCAGCTGGCTGGACTACGTGGCCGGCATGGCGTGGGCCCTTGGCGAGTCGGGGGCGGCTCCCCGCGGCTTCCGCGGCCTGCTCGCATCGGACCTGCCCCAGGCCGCGGGACTGTCGTCCTCGGCCGCGCTCGAGGTCGTCTCGGCGTGGGCGCTGTCGGGCGGTGATCGGCCCCCGGTGGATCCGATGCGGCTGGTCCACGTCGTGCAGCGCTCGGAGAACGGCTACATCGGCCTCAACAACGGGATCATGGACCAGTTCGCGTCGGTGTTCGGGGAGCCAGGCCGTGCGCTGCTGCTCGACTGCCGATCGCTGGAGCACCGGTCGGTGCCGCTGCCACTCGATGAGCTGTCCCTCGTGGCGTGCCACTCGGGCTCGCCGCGAAAGCTCGAGGCGTCCGCCTACAACGAGCGACGGTCCCAGTGCGAGGCCGCCGTCGCCGCGATCCGCCGGCGCGAGCCGCAGGTCCAGGCGCTGCGCGACGTGACGCCCTCGATGCTGGCGGCGGTCAGGGACACCCTGGATCCCGTCGTCGCGCGACGCGCGGAGCACATCGTGACCGAGAACCAGCGGGTGATGGAGGCCATCGATGCGTTCGAGGCCGGCGACCTCGACGCCGTCGGCCGCCTGTTCTACGCGAGCCATGCCTCGCTGCGCGACCGATACGAGGTCAGCAGCCCCGAGCTCGACGCGCTGGTCGAGATCGCGAGCGCGACGCCCGGCGTCATCGGCGCCCGGCTGACCGGTGCCGGGTTCGGCGGCTGCACGATCAACCTGGTTCGCCCCGATGCCGTCGGGGCGCTCCGGGAGCGGGTGATGCGCGAGTACCCGGCACGAACCGGGCTCACGCCGCGGGTGTTCGCGGTCGAGGCGTCGGCCGGCGCTCGCCGTCTTCTCTGAGCATCGCCGGCTCCTCTGAGCATCGCCGGCTCCTCTGAGCATCGCCGGCCCATCCGGGCATCCGGTGGCATGCTTCGGGGTGCCGGTCGGTCCCGATGACCGACCTCATGGAGGCGCCCGATGGATCTCGTCCCGGCCCAGGTTCGCAGAGCGATGGCCCCGCTCGAGGCGCGCGACGCGGAGGATCGCGTCGACGGCACGCCACAGTCGCAGCGCCTGCGCGCCATCTCGCCCGAGGTGGGCCAGCTGCTGCTGACGCTGGTGGCGGGGACCCGGGCGACCACGATCGTCGAGATCGGCACCAGCGGCGGCTACTCGACGCTGTGGCTGGCGAGCGGCGCCCGCCACACGGGCGGTCGCGTGATCACGTTCGAGGTCGATCCGGTCAAGGTGGAGCGCGCCCGGGCGGCGTTCGAGGCGGCCGGCGTGACCGGCATCGTGGACCAGCGAGCCGCTGATGGCGCGACCGGCCTGGCCGAGCTCCATGCTTCGGCCGACCTGGTGTTCATCGACTGCGAGAAGGACGACTACCTGCGCATGCTGGAGCCCGCGATCGGCGCGCTGCGACCGGGCGGGCTGCTGGTGGCCGACAACCTCACCAGCCACGAGGCCGACCTGGCCCGTTCCGCGACACGGCGCTCGCCGACCCGCGGCTGTCGGGACTCGTGGTTCCGATCGGGCGCGGCGAGCTGGTCGCGGTCCGGCTCTGAGCGCCACGAGCGCAGGATCGGCGGCCACCTCGGGTCCGGGACGGTCCGCGCCGGTCGCACCGGCCGGGCTGGTGATCGGCTTCCTGACGGTGCTTGCCGTTGCCTCGGGCGCGATCGACGCGTTCTGCGTGATCGAGCTGGGTGGCGCGTTCGCGAGCGTCATCACCGGCAACCTCGTCAACCTGGGCCGGGCGATCGCGACCCTCGACCCGCGCATCGGCGAGAGCGTTGCGGTGGCCGTGATCGGCTACGCGGTCGGGGTCGGCGTGGGCGCCATCCTGCTTCGGGACCGGGCCGGGGCGTGGAGCATGGCGACCAGCGTGGTCACGGGCATCGAGGGCTTGCTCCTGGCCGTGGTCGTCGTGGGCTGGCTGGCCACCGCGGGGCACCCCGCTCACGTCGTTTCGCTGCTGCTGCTCCTGGTTGCCGCGGTCGCGATGGGCGCCCAGAGCTCGATCGCGCAGAGCACCGGGGTCGAGGGCGCGTCGACCACGTTTCTCACGGGCACGCTGACCCGTGCCGTCAAGGCGGTGAGCCGGCCCCGGGCGAGCCTGCCAACGCGCGAGGTGCGGCAGCTCGGCGCGTTCCTGGGCGGGGCGATCGCGGGCACCCTGCTGCTGCAGGTCGTCCCCGCCTGGGCGCCGGTCCTGCCACTGGCGCTCGTCGCCGGGGTCAGCGTGGTCGGCGCCCTGGCGACCCGCGAGGTCAGACCCTGATCAGCTCCAGCAGCCGGGCGTGGAAGTCGCCGTAGAACAGGCGGATCCCGTCGAACTCGATCCCCTCGGGCAGCGGATCGGGCGGATCGATCCCGATCCCGACCGCCATCAGCTCGTCGCCGGCCCGCTCGATCGCCGGGCCCGGGCCCGCGAAGTCGGAGCCCCAGAGCGTGATCCGGTAGCTGGCAGCCGCGTCGAGCCCGCGCAGCCGGAGCCGGTTGCGCGCCGGCATCGGATGGGACAGCACCCGGTAGTGGCCCACGATGGCATGGCCGGCGTCGTCGTCCACGACCATCCAGGCCGTCTCGTTGCCATCCCCCTCGAACGGGCTGCGCAGCCGCAGGAAGCGGCCGCGCTGGAGCAGCTCCCGCCGCTCCACGTACCACGCGATCTGGCGTCGAACGATCGCCTGCTCGTCGTCGGACATGGACGTCGGGTCCAGCTCGTAGCCGAACACGCCGAACATCGCGACCGCCGCTCGCGTGGCCAGGGGCGTGATCCGGCCCGTCTGGTGGTTGGGCACCGCCGAGACGTGCGCCGCCATCGACGACACGGGGTAGGCGAGCGAGGTGCCCCACTGGATGCGGAGCCGCTCGACGGCATCCGTGTCGTCGCTCGTCCATGCCTGCGGGGCGAACGCGAGCAGACCCGGGTCGAACCGGCCGCCGCCCGACGCGCACGACTCGAACAGGATGCTCGGGAAGCGAGTCGTGAGGCGGCGATAGAGCTCGTACACGCCGAGCATGTAGCGGTGGAAGAACTCACCCTGGCGATCGGCCGGCAGCGATGGCGTCCACGGCTCCGTGATGTTGCGGTTCATGTCCCACTTGACGTAGTCGATGGGCGCGCTCGAGAGCACCGCCTCGAGCGCCGTCGCGATGTGGTCCACGACCTCGGGCCGCGAGTAGTCGAGCACCAGCTGCTGCCGGCTCTCCGTCCGGCTCCTGCCCGGGACGCCGATCGCCCAGTCGGGGTGTGCGCGGAACAGGTCGCTGTCGGGGTTGACCATCTCGGGCTCGATCCACAGCCCGAACGAGAGGCCCAGCGCGCGGACGTCGCGGACCAGCGCCTCCAGGCCGTCGGGTAGCTTGCGCCGGTCGACGACCCAGTCACCGAGCGACGAGTTGTCGAGGTCGCGCCGCCCGAACCAGCCGTCGTCGAGCACGAACAGCTCGACCCCGAGGTCGGCCGCCTTCCGGGCGATCCCGACCAGGCGCTGATGGTCGAAGTCGAAGTAGGTCGCCTCCCAGTTGTTGAGGACGACCGGCCGGGGCCGGTCGCGCCACACGCCGCGCGCGAGCCGCTCGCGATACAGCCCGTGGAGCGTCTCGCTGAGCTCGCCCAGCCCGGCGCCGGACCAGGCGAACACGGCCTCCGGGGTGGTGAACGAGGCCCCCGGCTCGAGGCGCCACGAGAACCCGTCGGGGTTGATCCCGATTCGGAGCCGCGTGGTGCCGAACGGATCGACCTCCGCCTCGGCCAGGAAGCTGCCCGAGTAGACGAGGCTCAGGGCGAGCACCTCGCCGTCGGACTCGGTGGTTGACGGGCGGCGCAGCACCAGCAGCGGGTTGTGCTCGAGGCCCGATGCGCCGCGCACGCTCCCGACCGACTGGCGGCCCGGGACGAGCGCCCGGTCATGGACATGGCGCTCGCGCGCCCAGATGCCGCTCGTCGTCACCAGCTGCCAGTCCGCGTCGGGCAGGTCGAGCACGGTGCTCATGGCACACCGCACCGTGAGCGGTGCCTCGCCACCGTTGAGCAGCGTCATCGATCGTGCGATCGCCGCCCGGTCGGCGAACAGCGTCGTGCGGAGGGTGACACGGAGGCCGGTCGGCGCGTCCTCGAGGTCGACCTCGAGCGTCTCGGCCTCGCCGGGGTCCTCGACGTAGGTCGACGGCAGGCCAGGGAGATCCGGCTTGCCGCGCGCGACCCGGTGGCCGACCTGGCGGAGATCGAGCAGCGTCGATCCGTCAGGCCCCTCGACGACCAGCCCGGGCACGCGGAAGTCGCCGACACCCGGCACCGGGACCTCGAACCCCACCGGTTCCCCGACGCGGTTGTCGTAGCCCGTGAACTCGGCCGGGCCGAGATGGCGCAGCGAGCCCGAATCGCGCAGCGGTGCTCCGGCGTGGAGGTGTCCCAGCCACCCGTTCTCGAGCACGCGCATGGCGTAGCCGATGCGGCCGTTGGCGAGACGCCACTCGCGGCCTTCCTCGTCCCAGCGAATGGTCATCCGTCAGCCTCCCGGCTGGGTTCCGAGCACCCAGCTCCAGCGATGGGTCCCCGGACGCAGGACGTACGCCTCGAGCGTGTCGGGGCCGCAGCTTGCCGTCCCCAGCCCGCGATGGGCGGCATCGAGGGTCACGATCGTCTCGGCACGCGGTCGCAGCTCGACGTCATGGGTCGCGGTATCGAGGTCGGCCGCGCGCACGTGCAGCACGGAGACCTGGCGCGGCCGGTCCAGGTCGATCCGGACCGTCCCCTCCGGTCCGCCGGCCCGCACCCAGCGCGTGTCCGCATGGCCGCCGCTCTCCTGGGGCCGGACGTAGGGGACCAGCTGCTCGGACACGGTCGATGGCCAGCGGCCGATCCGGCCGCCGCGACGACGATCCGGATAGGTCTCGTGCGGTCCGCGGCCGAACCACTCGAGCGCCTCGTGACCGGGCCCGAGCTCGAGCACGGTGCCGACCCGCGGCAGGTCCTCGATCTGCGCCGGGATCTCGACCGTCTCCTCCACGCGGATCCGGCCGTCGGCGGCCGTGGCGATTCGTTGGACGTGCGCGATCTCGATGCCGGTCGCCGTCGTCCACGTCGCCCGCACGACGGTCGCCTCGCCCGATCGCTCGATCCCGTCGAGCCGGCGCGTCAGCGACGGCAGCCCCCAGCCGGCCCAGCGGTCGGCCATGCCACCGATCCGATCGTTGTCGGTGGGCGCCCGCCACAGGGTGAGGGCCGGCGGCGCCGCGAACGAGGGGTGGAGGAGGCACCCCTCGTCATCGAGCGCGACGTCGCCGGTCCATGACGCTCCCTCGGGCGCGGTTGCCGCCCGGTCTTCGTCGTCCTTCGGATCACCGTCAAGCGGGACCTGCGCCCAGCCGACCTCGTAGCCCGCCGAGGCCCAGCCGGTCTCGGCCGCGGTCAGGAACCGGAGCGTCAGCCAGCGCTCGCCCGGGCGGCCTGCCGACTCGACCACGGCTGCCGCCAGGCCCGGGACCTCGACCTCCGCACGCTCGCCGGCAGCGATCGCCGGCAGCGGCAGATCCCCGCCGGCCGTTCGCTCGCCATCGGTCTCCAGCGACCAGGTCGCCCGCAGCCAGCCCGTGTCCCGGAACGCGTCGCGGTTCTCGAGGGTCACGCGACCTCCGTGCGCCGCCTCGGCGCCGGACGCGACGCGCACCGGTGACGCCAGGTGCATGTGCTCGAAGATCGCCGGCTTCGGGCTGCGGTCGGGGAAGGTGATGCCATCGATGCAGAACACGCCGTCGTTGGGCTGGTCGCCGAAGTCGCCGCCGTACGCGTGGCGCACCGTGCCGTCGGGGAGGTGCTGCTCGAGCCCGTGGTCCCGCCACTCCCAGATGAACCCGCCCTGGAGCCCCGGCGTCGCCTCGATCGCATCCCAGTACTCGGCCAGGGTGCCGTTGCTGTTGCCCATCGCGTGGCTGAACTCGCACATGATCAGCGGGTGGCGCTGGGCGCCCGATCGCGCGTGGGCGACGATCGCGGCGATCGGCGGGTACATGGGACACGTGATGTCGCTCACGCGCTGGTCGCTCGCCCAGTCGAAGCGGATGGCGCCCTCGTAGTGAAGCGGTCGCGACGGGTCCGCGGCGCGCACCCAGCCGGCCGCCGCGTCGTGGTTGGGGCCATGCCCGGACTCGTTGCCCAGCGACCATGCGATGACGCTCGGGTGGTGGCGGTCGCGCTCGACCATGCGCGACACGCGATCCACGAACGCCGAGCGGTAGCGCGGATCGCGACACACGTCCTCGTACCAGCCGTGGGACTCGATGTCGGCCTCATCGATCACGTACAGGCCCAGCTCGTCGCACACGTCGAGCAGCAGCGGATCGTTGGGGTAGTGCGAGGTGCGCAGGGCGTTGAACCCCCAGCGCTTCATCGCGACCACGTCGGCGCGCAGGTCCTCGGGGCTCACCACGCGTCCGGTACGCGGGTCGAAGTCATGGCGGTTGACACCGCGCATGAGGACGGCCCGACCGTTGATCAGCAGCTCGTTGCCGCGAACCTCCACGCGCCGGAACCCGATCCGCCGCTCGACCCGCTCGGCGATGCGCCCGGCGTCGTCGAGCAGGGACACCGTCAGCGTCGACAGGGCCGGGACCTCGGCCGACCAGGGCGTGACGTCGGGTACCCGCGCGGTCAGCCTCGCGCGGCCGAGGCGGCCGGGCCGCAGCACCGGCGCCGCGGCCTGCCAGCGGGCGAGATCATCGGGGTCCTCCAGGATGCCGGCCGCGTTGAGGCTCTGGAGATCGAGCAGACCGCGCCGCGGCGGACCCGGGACGGACCAGTCGCCGGGGCCGTCAGCCTTCGGGCGCTCGTGCGGGATGGTGGCACGCAGCGGCTCGTCCAGCCCATCGAGCACCGCCTCCACGTGCCAGCCGGCAGGCGGCCGGTCACCGGTCCAGCCCAGCCCGATCTCGACCGCCAGCGTGCCGCTGGCCAGGTCGTCGGCCAGCCCCGCGTCGATCACCAGGTCGGCCAGGTACGTGGGCCCCGTCGCGTACAGGAACACGGAGCGCGTGATGCCACCGTGCCACCACTGGTCCTGGTCCTCGATGAACGACGCATCCGACCACTTGACCACGGTCAGCCGCAGGTCGTTGGCGCCCGGTCGCAGGAACGGCGTGATCTCGAGCTCGGCCGCCAGGTGCGAGTCCTTGCTGATCCCCACGTCCTCGCCGTTGACCGCCACCAGGAGCACGCTCTCGGCCGCGCCGACGTGGAGCACCACGCGCCGCTCCGCCCAGCCCGCCGGGAGCTCGAACGATCGCTCGTAGACGCCGGTCGGGTTCTCGTCCGGCGGCTCCGGGGGCCGGTTCGGGAACGGCATCTGGACGTTGGTGTAGATCGGATGGTCCCAGGTGTCCTGCATCGTCCAGCAGCCGGGGACGTCGACCTCGCGCCAGCCGTCGGCCGTGGGCGAGTCGCCCGGCCGGTGCAGCAGCTGGAACTGCCAGCGACCGTCGAGCTCGAGGCGGTCGTCGTGGCGGACGGCGTGCATCGGCAGTCGACCCCGGGACGTCAGCTCCGGGTCGGCCCACGGGGGCGTCATGGCGAGGGGATCCTCCTGGTTGGGCACCGGTCAAGCGGCCGGATCGAGCTTGGCTCAGCCCTTGGTCGCACCCAGCGACAGCCCGCGGACGAACTGCTTCTGCAGGGCGACGAACACGAGGATCGTGGGGATCGCCACCAGCAGCGAGCCCGCCGCGAGCAGGTTGTTGTCCGCGAAGAACTGCCCTTGCAGGTTGTTGAGCGCGGATGTGATGGGCCGGCGGTCCCCCGACTTCATCAGCATCACGGCCCAGAAGAAGTCGTTGTAGATGAATGTGAACTCGAGCGTCGCCAGTGCCGCCAGGGCCGGGCGACACAGGGGCAGGATGACCTTGTAGTACATGGTCCACACGCCGGCGCCGTCGACCACGGCTGCCTCGGTGAGCTCGTGCGAGATCGTGCGCATGTAGTTGCCCAGCACGAAGATGCAGAAGCCCATCTGGAACACGATGTGGATCAGGATGATCCCGATGTACTGGTCGTACAGCAGGCCGTTGTCGCTCAGCGGTGCCGGGATCACCTTGAACGTCTTGTAGATCCAGAACAGCGGGATGATGATCACCTGCGGCGGCAGCAGGTTGCCGGCGGTGAACAGCATCAGCAGCAGCAGGTTGAACCGGAACCGGAAGCGGGTCAGGGCGAACGCCACCATCGACGCGATCCACAGCACCATGATCAGCGCCGGCACGGTCACGATCAGCGTGTTCAGGTAGAAGTGCGGCAGGTTCGCCTGGTTCCATGCCTGCACGAAGTTGTCGATGCTGAGCGACGTCGCGATCGACACGTAGCCGTTGTTCTGGGTGTCGGCGTAGGGCCGAAACGCCGTGTAGATCGCCCATCCCAGCGGGAAGAACCACAGCAGCGCCATGACGATCAGGAACGCATGCGTGGCCACCCGGGTCCAACGGACCGGGCGCCTGGGGGTGTCTGCGGTGCTCGTCGCTTCGCGCACCGGCTCCGCCATCGCGCTCATCGCGCACCGTCCCGCATGGTGCGGTTCAGGAACACCAGGATTGGACCGAGCGAGATGACCAGCAGCACGACCGCGATCGCCGATCCAAAGCCCACCCGGTTCGACTCGCTGATCGCGTTGTTGGTGATCAGCGTCGAGAGCAGCTCGAGGCCGCCCTTGCCCCGGTTGAGGACGTAGACCAGGTCGAACGCGCGGAAGGACTCGATCATGGTCACGACCACGACCACGACGTTGATCGGAGCCATCACCGGGAACACGACATGACGGAAGATCTGGCGCTCGTTGGCGCCGTCGACCTTGGCCGCTTCCCGCAGGGTCGGGTCAACGCCCTTGAGGCCGGCCAGGTAGAGCACCATGACGTAGCCGGCGTGTCGCCAGCAGGCGGCCACGATGACCGACCAGATGTTGATGCTCGGATCGCCCAGCCAGAAGATCTGCGTGCCCGGCTGCGTCTTGCCCAGGATGTTGTTGATGAACCCCTGCTCGGGCGCGTACATCAGCACCCAGATGAAGCCGATGATCGCGAGCGACAGCACGACCGGCAGGTACAGCACGCTCTGGTAGATGCGGGTGCCGCGGAGCTCCTTGTCGAGCAGGACGGCGAACAGCATCCCGATCGGCGTCGCGATGAACATCAGCGAGCCCAGCCACAGCAGGTTGTGGGTGAGCGCCGGCCAGAAGAACGGGTACTTGGTGAACAGGTTCTCGTAGTTGGTCAGGCCGACCAGGTTGTCGCTGGTCAGCCCGCCGATCCCCGTCCAGTTGGTGAACGACAGGCCGACCGAGGCCAGCGTCGTGCCCCAGATCAGGACCAGGTCGAACAGGAGCGGGATGCCTACCATGAGCGCCAGGACCAGCTTGTCCCGACGGGTGAGCAGGCTGTACCGGCGGCGAACGCGAGACGCCCCCGTCCCGCGGCTGGTGTCCGTCGGGGCGGGGGCGTCGTGCTTGGCTTGGGACATCACGGTCTCGACAGCCTAGCGAGGCCGTCCAGGGTTGCCTAGAGCGTGTCCCAGAAGTCCTGGATCTGCTGGAGGAACGCGTCCAGGTCCTGGTTGGGATCGTTGATGAAGCTGATCAGGAACGCCTGCATGCCGTTGGCACCGGCGAAGTTCGGGTTCGTGTCGCGGTCGAGGAACTGGGTGATGCGCTGCGCCGCGCCGATCAGCTCGGCAGCCTTCGTCTGGAGGCTGTTGTAGGTGCTGGTATCGGCATCCAGGGCAGCGGCGATGTTGCCGGGGTTGGCGGTGGTGTAGATGATCTGGGTCGAGCCCTTGGACAGGAACTCCATGAACGCCTTGGCAGCGTCGAGGTCATCGCCCAGCGAGGGCGAGTTCTTGGCGATCATGAACCCGTCGATCGGGGCATCGAGCGCCTTCTCGGCGTCGTACTGGGTCCCGAAGTTCGGGTACGGGAAGAAGTCGAGGTCCGCGAGGTCCTCGTTGGCAGCCACGAACTGCTCGGACACGAACATGCCCAGCAGGTACATGCCGGCCTGCTTCTGGACGAGCGCCTGGGCGGCGTCCTGCCAGGTCCGGCCCGACGCGCCATCCTGGTAGTAGGGCAGCAGATCCTTCCAGATCTCGAACACCTTCTTGGTGCGGGCGTCGGTCCACTTCTCCGCGCCCTTCATCAGCCCGACGTGGTAGTCGTAGCCGTTCTGGCGCAGGTTGATGATGTCGAACGTGCCCATCGCCGGCCAGCCGTCGCTGTCGCCGAACGCCATCGGGATGAGCTTGTCCGACTGCATCTTCTGGGCGAGGGTCTTGAACTCGTCCAGCGTGGTCGGGATCGTGTAGCCCTTATCGGCGAACAGGCTCTTGCGGTAGAACACCGCCCACGGGTAGTTGTAGATCGGGATGAAGTACTGCTTGCCGTCATCCCCGGTCGAGCCGACCTTGAACGCCTCGGAGTAGTTCGAGCCCACGGTCGCCCAGACATCGCTGATGTCCTCGGCCAGGCCCTGGGCCGCGAAGAAGCGCATCCGGTAGCCCGAGAACCAGGTGAACACGTCGTCCGGCGTGGCCTGGAGGTAGCTGCTGATCTGGTCCTGGAACGTGCCGTGGTCAACGGTGTTGACCTTGACCGTGACCCCGGACTCCTGGGTGAACGCATCCACCATCTGCTGGAAGGCGTTCTTGGGAACCTCGTCGGAGTAGTTGGAGCCGACGGTGATGCTGCCGCTCACGGGCGCCATCGACTCGGGCGCCATCGACTCGGGCGCCATCGACTCGGGTGCCTGTGTCGCAGCGGGGGACGGTGTTGCGCTGGAGCCACAGGCGGCAAGAAATGCGGACACGCCTCCCAGCGCCGCCACGGCGGCGCCACCCTTGAGCACCTGCCGGCGGGAAACGGGGGGCAGGCCGTCGAGATCAGCCATGCTGGAACCTCCTCCAAGACCGGTCCGCGACGAATCGGCGGCTTGGGTCACATGTGCGATTGTTGCGGCGCGCTGGACGAATGTCAAGGCACTCGCGCACATTCGCACTTCGTTTCTTGTGCGACTTCGTTGACTTTTGGCTCGTCCGAGAGCGAAGATTGGTACCGTGGCGATCGGGCTCCGGTCGCCCACGTCGAGCCGGTTGCAAGGGTTCGATCACAACCAGGAGACGCATGCTCGCTCGTCAACGACAGGCCCTCATCCTCGAGCGGGTTCGCGAGACCGGAGCCGTGCGCGTCGTGGAGCTCGCGCGCGAGCTCGAGGTCTCCGACATGACCGTTCGGCGCGATCTCGAGGTGCTTCACGATCGCGGCCTGGTCGAGAAGGTCCACGGCGGTGCGACGGCGCTCACAGGCCTCACCTCGTACGAGCCCGGGTTCGTGACGAAGTCGTCGCTCCAGCGCGAGGAGAAGGAGGCCATCGCCGCCGCCGCGGCCGCGCTGGTGGAGCCGGGCATGGCGATCGCCATCTCCGCCGGCACGACCACGCATGTGCTCGCCGAGAAGGTCGCCGAGATCCCGGGCGTGACGGTCGTCACCAACTCGATCCGCGTCGCCGAGGTGCTGTACCACTCCGGCAGCCGGGACCAGACGGTGATCCTCACGGGCGGTGTCCGGACGCCCTCGGACGCGCTGGTCGGCCAGTTCGCGGTGTCCCAGCTGCGCGCGGTTCACCTGGACGCCGTGTTCATGGGCGTCCACGGCATGGACGCGCGGGCCGGCTTCACGTGCCCCAACCTGCTCGAGGCAGACACCGACCGTGCGATGGTCGAGGCCGGACGCCGGCTGGTGGTGATGGCCGACCACACCAAGTGGGGCATCATCGGCATCGCGTCGATCGCGCGCCTGGAGCAGGCCGACGTCCTGATCAGCGACGAGGGTCTCGATCCCGAGGCGCAGGCCATCGTGAGCCAGGCGGTGGGCGACCTGACCCTGGTGCAGTCAGGGCCGTCACTCCCCGACGCGCTGTCGGTTGCGATCGGTGCCCGGCCGGCATCCGATGGAGGCATGATCACCCGTGCGGACTGAACGCCTGCCCGACCAGGTGGTCCGACGCCCCGACGACGTTGACATCCTCGCGCTCGAGAGTGAGCCACACCGGCGCTACAACGCCCTGACCGACGAGTGGGTCCTGGTGTCGGCGGGTCGTACCCGACGACCGTGGCTCGGGGCGGAGGAGCCGGAGCCTCCCGAGCAGCGACCCGTGTACGACCCCGACTGCTACCTGTGCCCGGGCAATGTGCGCGCGAACGGCGCGCAGAATCCCGACTACGCCACGACGTTCGTGTTCACCAACGACTTCGCGGCCCTCCGGCCGGACACGTCGGATGCCCGTGTCGAGGCAGGATTGTTCCGGGCGGAGGGCACTCGCGGAACCTGCCATGTGGTCTGCTTCTCGCCCCGCCACGACCTGACGCTGGCCGGCATGACCGAGGCCGAGATCCGGTGCATCGCCGACGTCTGGGCGGACGAGACGACCGAGCTGGGACGCCGGTTCCGGTGGGTGCAGGTGTTCGAGAACCGGGGCGAGGCCATGGGCGCGTCGAACCCGCACCCGCACGGGCAGATCTGGGCGGGCGATGCGCTCCCGGTCGAGGCGGTGCACGAGGACGCGGCCCAGGCGCGCTACCTGGCCGCGCACGGCCGTCGGCTGCTCGTCGACTACGCCCGCGCCGAGCGCGGTGGCCCCCGGGTCGTCGCCGAGGCACCGGGCTGGCTGGTCGTCGTGCCGTTCTGGGCGGCGTGGCCGTTCGAGACCCTGCTGATCCCGACCGAGCCGGCGGCCCGGCTGGCCGATCTCGACACGGCACAGCGCGACGGTCTGGCGCGCGCCCTGGGCGATCTCACGCGGCGCTACGACATGCTGTTCGAACGGCCGTTCCCGTACTCGATGGGCTGGCACCAGGCGCCGTTCGGCGACGGCGACCCGGCTCACTGGCAGGTCCACGCGCACTTCTACCCGCCGCTCCTTCGGGCCTCGATCCGCAAGTTCATGGTCGGCTACGAGCTGCTGGCCGAGCCACAGCGGGACCTGACCCCCGAGGAGGCGGCGGAGCGGCTCCGCGCAACCGTCCCGGGCGCGGCCTGATCGACGGTCTCCGGGCGCCCTGATCGACGGTCTCCGGCAGCGCCCTGATCGACCGTCACCGACGGGGGCTGATCGACCGTCGCCGGCAGCGCCGTCGCGGTTCCCCAGGGGGTTACGCCCGGTACGATGGGCGACGACCCGGGCGACCGGCCGGGCTGGGCACGGAGGGGTCGAGATGCGCATGTGGGGTGGCCGGTTCGACGACGAGCCGGACGCACGGGTGGCGGACTTCACGCGCTCGATCGAGATCGATGCCGAGCTCGCGCTGGATGATCTGGCGGGCTCCATCGCGCATGTTCGAGGGCTGGGCCGTGCCGGCCTGCTGACCGGCGACGAGGTGGCTCTGCTCGAGAGCGGCCTGGCAAGCCTCCAGCGGGACGTCGAGTCGGGTGCGATCGCGTGGGACCCGGACCTCGAGGACGTCCACATGAACATCGAGACGCTGCTGACCGAGCGGGTCGGCAGCGTCGGCGGCAAGCTCCACACCGGTCGCTCCCGGAACGACCAGGTGGCCACCGACCTGCGGCTCTGGACGCGACGCCGGATCGACCGCCTCGATGCCGCGCTGGTCGGGCTAGAGCTGGCGCTGGTGGATCTCGCCGAGCGCGACGGCGACGCTGTGCTTCCCGGGGCGACCCACGTGCAACCGGCGCAGCCGATCCTGCTCGCGCACCACCTGCTCGCCTATGTCGAGATGCTCGAGCGCGATCGCGGACGGCTGGCGGATGCGCGGCGCCGGCTCAACGTGTCGCCGCTGGGCGCCGGGGCGCTGGCCGGCGCCGGCTATCCGCTGGACCGCGAGGCCACCGCTGCCGAGCTCGGGTTCGACGGGGTGACCGCGAACTCGCTCGACGCCGTCTCGGATCGTGACTTCGTGGTGGAGGTCGAGGCCGCCGCCGCGCTCGCGATGGTGCACCTCAGCCGCCTCGCCGAGGAGGTCACCTGGTGGTCCAACCCGCGCTTCGGTTTCGTCCACGTCGCCGACGCGTTCTCGACCGGCTCCTCCATGATGCCCAACAAGAAGAACCCGGACCCGGCCGAGCTCGTCCGCGGCCGGACAGCGTCGGTGATCGGCGCGGTGACGGCCAGCCTGACCCTGCTCAAGGGCCTGCCGCTCGCGTACCAGCGGGATCTCCAGGAGGACAAGCCGGCGCTGTTTGCGGCCCTGGCGACGCTCGAGGCGTCGCTGGTGGTCATGGCCGGGCTGGTCGAGACGCTGGCCATTGATCGTGCTCGCATGCTCGATGCGACCCAGGAGGGGTACACGACGGCCACCGCGCTCGCCGATGCGCTCGTCCGCAGGGGTGTTCCGTTCCGGACCGCCCACCACATCGTGGGCGGGTTGGTCGGTGGTGCCGAGGCAGAGCACAAGCCGACCCTGGCGGCGCTGTCCGATGAGGCGTTCCGGTCCGCGCTCGACGGCAGCGACGATCCGGTCGCGCAGTCCCTCGCCCGCGAGAAGGGGATCGGGCGCGAGCTGCGAGCGGCAGCTTCGATCGAGGGCGCGCTCGAGTCGGCCGACGTGATCGGTGGGACGGCACCGGCCAGGGTGGCGGCTGCGCTCGAGGCTGCGAGGACCCGCCTCGGCCGCTGACGCTGGCTCCGGCCCCGGCGGCATCGGGGCGCCGGCCAGGGCCATCGGCTGACTCGGAAGCCGACGGCAGATCGGTCATCTCGCGCGCGTTCGTCGGTCTTCCGGACGGGCTCATCGGTCATTCGCCCAGGCCCATCGGTCGTTGGTCACGCCCGTGTCGGTCGAAACCCCGATGACCGATCACGTCCTTCGCGCGACTGTGTCGGTGCGGCGCCGCCCGGCGCCACGAACCAGGAGCCAGATGTCGGACAACGGGATGGCAGAGACCAGCCCGCCGACTCGTGAAGGAGGGCATCAATGTCCGCACAGAGCAGCGCACTCGCTCCGGCCCGCAACACGACGTTCGGGCGTCAGGCCAGAGGCCCGAGAACGCTCGCATCGTGGCGATCGCCATCGCCGGCACCGTCGTGCTGGCGACGTCGCGGTGGCGCTCAGCGGGGCGTCGACGGCACCGCTGACCGCGAGCGGTGGCACCGGGCATCCCGCGCCGGTCACCTCGGCCATCGAGCGATCGCTCGAGTCAGGGTCGTCGACGGCGGTCGTGGCTGCCGGAACGTCGGCAGCCGCCATCCAGCCGCTGACCATCACGGTCGAGTCCGCGGCCACCGGTCTCGCCGCGCGCGTCCCGGCCGCGAGCTCGGCGATGGAGCAGGCGATCGCGTCCCAGGCACGTGCCGCGCTCGCGCCGACGCTCGTGGTTGCTGCGGTCGACGGTCGCAACGCCCGGGTTCCGTCCGCCAGCTCACCCATGGAGCAGGCGATCGCGTCCCAGGCAGGTGTCGAGGTTGCGGCACCAACGATCCTGATCACCAGTCCCAGCGGCTTCGACCATCGGTTGCCCGTCCGCTGAAGACCAGACCCCGGGGGCGACCCCGGTCACCCGGGCATCGGCGCCAGCCAGGTCGCCGGTGCCCGGATGGGGGGCTCCATCGGTCGTTCGACCGATGACGCTGACCCGGGCTTCGGCCACGTTGTTGGCCAGGGGAGCCGGTCGGCACCCGACACAGGAGGCCTCGAATGGCGCAGTTCATGGATGTCCACAGTGGATTCGTCGGCGTGACCGCCGAGCAGCTCAAGGAAGCGCACGAGCGCGACCTGGCGATCGAGGGCGCAGAGGACGTGCATTTCCTGCACGCCTGGATGGATCCGGAGCTGGGCAAGGTGTTCTGCCTCGCCACCGGGCCGTCGAAGGAGGCCGTGATGCGGGTCCACGAGCGGGCCGGCCATCCGACCCCCGAGGTGTACGCGCTCACGGTCGAGGTCTAGCGCCGCGCCGCCTGTGATCAGCTGGGGGTGCAGGGAGGTGGCCCGAACCGTGGTGGCCTCGAGACGACGAGGCGTCGCCTGCGGGCTGATCGACGTAGCTCGTGCCGCAGGCCGGTGCGCTTCGCCCGACCACTGAACGCTTCTCCATCTCCGGCCCCGACCCCCTGCCACCAGGTGGTCGGGGCCTGCTCATGTTCGGGCGTGAAGGTGGCCGTCAAGTGGCTCTTGCGGGTGGCGGCGGCGCTTGCGACGACGCGACGCATGGTCCACGGCGGGCGTGCCGCTAACCGAGGTGACCCAGGTCGCGACCTCGGCCCGCCGCGTAGCGCCGAGCTTGGCCAGGATGTGCTCCACGTGCGCGCTCACGGTCCTGGGTGACACCGTCAGCTCCTCGGCGATCGCCGCGTTGGTCATTCCCTCGGCGATCAGCCGGGCGACCTCGAACTCGCGCGCCGTCAGCGGTCGCCATGGCTCGTCCGTGATCCCGCGGCGGCGCGCGATGCTTGCGATCTCTGCGGCCGCGGCTCGCAGCGGCTCGCTGCCCAGCGTTTCCGCGACCTCCGCCACGTGCGTGGCGAGCGGGACGGCGTCGGCGTGGCGGTGGCTTCGCGCGAGGCATTGAGCCAGATCGAGCCGAGCCCAGCTCGCCTCCCAGATGCGTTCTCGTGCCTCCCAGCCCGACACGGCCGCTTCGAGCAGGCCGCGCGCGGCCACCAGCGACCCGGTGGCCATGCGCCGCAGGCCGTTCGCATGATCGAGCGCCGGCTCGGCCGCCACGCCCCAGGCTGCGAGGTGCGTCGTCAGCGCCTCGACCCAGGCCTGTGCCTCGCGCGGACGCCGCGCCGCAAGCGCCGCTCGCGTGCCGGTGACGACGAACGGGACGAGGAGCGCGCGCTCGTCGGCCGCGACGGCGATGTCCAGCGCCTCCCGGCAGGCCGCAAGCGCCTTCGCGGGCTTGCCGTCGAGGAGGTCGGCTTCCGCGAGCCCCCACAGCGGACGCAGCACGGGGCCGTACTCGCCGCTCCGGCGGCCCTCGGCGAGCGAGACCTCGAGGTGGCCGCGAGCACCTTCCACGTCGCCTCGTCCGACGGCGACGTAGCCGAGCACATCCCGAGCCACCGATCCGCTGCCCGGGCTGCCCGGCTCCACGAGCTCGATCTCGGCCAGGCGGACCGCGTCATCCCAGCTGCCGGTTGTCCATGCGATCTGGGCAGCGGTTGTGGCCATCGTCCGGCGACAGAACGACTGCTCGATCTCCTCCGCGTAGCGCATTCCCTCGCGCAGCCCCTCGCGCGCGGCATCGAGGTCCATGAGCCGGACCCCCAGGATCGCGGCATCGCGGTAGGGTCCCCCCGGCCTCCTCATAGCCGCCCTCGCGAGCCTCGCGGGCGATGTCCAGGATCGCCCGCACGTGTCTGGTATCGGCCGATGTCGTGGCATCGAGGAAGTGCTTCCAGGAGGCGATCTCGAGCATGATCGGCCGGCTCCCGATCCTGAGCGCGACTGCCTCGGACTCGTCGAACAGCCTCCGGCACTCGTCGCGCCGGCCCGTGCTGAGGTACAGGACCGCGAGCGACATCAGGGCCTCGTCGCGGGCCGCGTCAGCTCGGACCATGACGGTTGGGCTCGAGCTCCTCGAGCGCCTGCTGGAGCATGGCATCCGCCCCGGCGACGGGTCGCCGTGCCGGCGCTCGTAGCCGGACATCTCCACCAGCATCCTGGCCGCCTTTATCCCGTTGCCCGCCGCGAGGTGATGCTCGCGCGCGGTCGCGGCCGCCACGCGCGCGCATCGCTAGTCGACCGACGCCGCCTCGTTCTGTACCCGTCCAAACCGCCGCACGGTCGGCCTGGGACAGATCGCCGGCAGGTTGGCCAGGCGCGCGTGTACAGTCAAAGGCTTCGCGGCGGCTCGACACTGCCTGCCGCCCAGCCCCGCCACGCGGCCCGGTATGCCTGCGCCCGGAGGCCCGCCCGCTCGAAATGCGACGACGCGTGGATCTCGGTCGCGCCGACCAGCTCCGCGCCGAACTCGCCGGCCCGCGCATGGAGGCGCCGAAGGTCCGCCTGGCGGATGCTGCCGTACACCGCGTCCCGCAGCAGCTGGTGCCGGAAGTCGAAGTAGCCCCGGTCGACGAACTCGAACGGATACAGGACCCAGGCCGTCACCAGCTCGTCGAGCGCCGCCTCGATCTCCTCGACGCGCCCCCGATCCAGCACACCGGCCAGGACCTCGGGCACGAAGCAGCGGCCGATGACGGCTCCGCCCCGCGCCACGGCCTGGGCATCGCCGGAGAGGCGACCCACCCGGGCCAGGATCGCATCCTCGATCGTGACCGGGACGTT
Organism: uncultured Chloroflexia bacterium; assembly: GCA_963806265.1. Classification (GTDB taxonomy): domain Bacteria; phylum Chloroflexota; class Limnocylindria; order Limnocylindrales; family CSP1-4; genus CAIXZV01. Next base: position 768 of record CAWDXT010000012.1, on the reverse strand, counting down.
CGCTTCGAGAATTGATCGGCCCCGTCCGTTTGGGCAGGGTCGTCCAGCGAGCGCCCCAACAGCTCCTCGATGTGGAGCGGGATCCCGTCGGTGCGGGCATAGACGGCATTGACGACCTCGCGCGAGGCCGGCAGGCCGGTCGCGAGGATGAGCGACGTGACGAGCGCCGTCTCGTCGTACGTGAGCGGCGCGAGCCTGACCTCCTCGGCGAGGCGCTGGCCCAGGAGCCGCGCCCGCCACTCCCGGTGCATCCGATCCGCTGGGCAGCTCGTCCTCGCGATAGGTGGTGAGCACGAGCAGCGGACGATCGGGGGCGAGGCGGGCGAGCTCACCCACCAGCTCGAGGCTCAGCTCGTCGGCCCACTGGAGATCCTCGAATGCCAGCAGGGTTGGGAAGGTGCGCGTCGTCGACGATGCGCTCGGCCAGGTCGCGGACCAGCAGGCGGCGGTGGGCGAGGCTGTCCCCACCACGATCGGCGGGCATGGTCAGGAGCTCCCCGACCCGAGCGTCCCGAACGCCGGATCCTGGCGCATCGTCCGGGCGCAGATCGAGGACGGATGCCAGCGGGACCTGGGCATCCTGTGGGGCGAGGTCGCCCTTCGCGATCCGAAAGCCGGCCCGCCGCGCCTTCCTGGTGACGGAGGTGAGGAACCGGGTCTTTCCTACGCCTGCCTCACCCGCCAGCATCAGCAGCCGCCCATGCCCCGCGGCGACGTCCTCGATCCGACGGTCCGCGAGCGCAAGCTGCTCGTCGCGACCGACCAGCA
>CAWDXT010000011.1:0-18101 GCA_963806265.1 uncultured Chloroflexia bacterium | reverse complement strand
CAGCAGCTTCACCGAGATCGTCGGCGCGGGGCCCGTCCCACGACTTCGACATCATCGGCATCAAGATGTTCGACTCCGCCGAGCTCCGGGTCCATCCGACCGGCTAGGCGATCCTCCGGCTCGGCGTCCAGAGCCAGGGCCAGGGCCACGAGACGACGTACGCGCAGATCGTGGCCGAGGAGCTCGGCATCCCGGCGTCCAAGGTGAAGGTCGAGGAGGGCGACACGGACACCGCGCCGTACGGCCTCGGCACCTATGCCTCCCGCTCCACGCCGGTCGCCGGCGCGGCTACCGCCGTCGCCGCGCGCAAGATCCGCGAGAAGACCCGCCAGCTCGCGGCACACCTGCTCGAGTGCTCGCCCAGACGACCTCGAGTGGACGCAACGGCAAATGGAGCGTCAAGGGCTCGCCGGACCGGGTCAAGACCATCGCGGAGCTCGCCTTCGCGGCCTACACCAATCATCCCGAGGGGATGGAGGCCGGCCTCGAGGCGGTCGACTACTACGACCCGCCCAACCTGACCTTCCCGTTCGGCAGCTACATCTGCGTCGTCGACATCGACAAGGGCACCGGGCAGGTCAAGATCCGGCGCTTCGTCGCGATCGACGACTGCGGCAACATCATCAACCCGATGATCGTGGACGGGCAGATCCACGGCGGCCTGACGATGGGCTTCGCCCCGTCGCTGTACGAGGAGATCCCGTACGACGAGCAGGGCAACAACCTCGCCGGGACGTTCATGGACTACCTGCTGCCGACGGCGGTGGAGACCCCGTCCTGGGAGACGGGCAAGACGATCACCCCCTCGCCGCACCATCCGCTGGGCGCCAAGGGCGTGGGGGAGTCGGCGACCGTCGGCGCCCCGCCGGCGATCGCCAACGCCGTGGTGGACGCGCTCGTCGCACCTCGGCGTCACCAACATGGACATCCCGATCACGCCCGCAGAAGGTCTGGCGATCCTCCACGAGAAGGGCGTGGCCTGAGGCCATGCCCGGACGAACGCATCTTCCGCCGCGTCGCCGAGCTCGAGGCGAGCGGCCGGACGTTCGCGGTCGCCACCGTCGTCGCGGTCCAGCGGCCGACGTCGGCCCGGCCCGGCGTCGGCCGGCATCGTCCACCCGGACGGCACGATCGAGGGCTGGGTCGGCGGCAGCTGCGCCCAGCCCGTCGTCGTCCGCGAGGCCCTCCGGGCGCTGGTCGACGGCCACCCGCGCCTGCTCCGGCTGTCGAAGGACGGCCCGGCCGAGGGCCGTCGGGCCGACGGGGTGGTCGAGCTCGTCATGACCTGCCACTCCGGGGGCACCCTGGAGATCTACGTGGAACCGCATCTTCCGGCGCCCTCGCTGTGGCTCGCCGGCACGACACCCATCGTCGGCGCGCTGGCCGCGCTGGGCGCGGCGACCGGCTGGCGCGTGTCGGTGTTCGACCCGATCGCCGACGCCGACGCCTTCCCGGACGCCGAGCGCGTGCTCGACCGACACCGCGCCTCGGGCGGCTCGACCCGGAGCTCTCGCCCTACGTCGTCGTCGCGACCCAGGGGGTCTGGGACGAGGAGGCGCTGGCCGGCGGCGCTGCGGCGCGACGTCGCCTACGTCGGGCTCGTCGCCTCGCCGACCCGGGCGCGAGGTCGTGCGCGAGTGGCTGCGCGACGAGGCCGGCATCCCCGAGGAGCGGCTCGCCGCGCTGCGCGCCCCGGCCGGCCTCGACCTGGGCGCCGAGACGCCCGAGGAGATCGCGCTCTCGATCCTGGGCGAGCTCGTCCAGGTTCGTCGCGGCCGGGCCGCGTTCGTCGCCGCGCCGGGCCCGGCGACGGTCGCCGGCGAGGCTCGGCCGAGGCGGCTGCGCCGAGCCGCAGCCCGATCGTCGACGACATCGTGCTGCTCGACCCGGTGTGCGGCATGACCGTCGACCGGGCGCACGCCCGGCACCTGGCCGAGCACGAGGGCGTGGTCTACGCGTTCTGCTCGATGGGCTGCCGGACGGCGTTCATCAAGGAGCCGGGCGCGTACGTCGCCGTCGGCCAGCGGCGGTCCATCGGGTGCTGCCGCGTCCGACGAGGGCGTCGTCCGACGGCGGCTCGTCCACTCCACCACAGGGGCCTGATCGGCCCAGCCGGAGGCCTCGATGCAGTTTCAGGGCACCGTCGAGATCGCCGCGCCGCGTGACAGGGTCTGGGCATTCCTCATGGATCCCGACCAGGTCGGCGCATGCGGACCTGGCGTCGAGTCCATCGAGGTGATCGATGCCGATCACTTCAAGGCGAAGGCAAAGGTCGGCGTCGGGTTCATCTCGCCCGCTTCGTCGTGGACATGACCGTGGCCGAGCGCAACGAGCCCGAGCTCGCGTCCTCAAGGCGCACGGCCAGGCGCCGGGATCGGCCGTCGATGCCACGGCGAACATGAGTCTCTCGGCGGCCCGCCGGAGGGCCCGACCACCATGGACTGGTCGGCCGACGTGATGATCTCCGGGACGCTGGCGTCGGTCGGCGCGCGGATGATCGAGGGAACCGCCAACAAGATGATCGGCCAGACCTTCGAGTGCATCCGCTCCAAGCTCGAGGCCGGCTGAGCTGGGCCATCCGGCGCCGGCGCGACCCTCACGCGTCACGCCGCAAGTGAGGCGGTCGGTTCAGCGCCCCGGTGCAGCCGGATCCTCGGGCGCCCCACGCGCCACGCCGTGGGTGGGTCAGGCGTCGCGCGTGACGATCCAGTGCGACGTGTGCTCGAGGGCTTCGCGAACCGTGCGGATCACCTCGACGCAGGCGCTCGGGTAGCCGGCCTGGCGGAGGCGGCGCTGTACCTCCGAGGCCGCCTCGGGCCCCTCGGGACAGCAGCCGGATCGCTCCACGTCATCGCGTGCCCGCTCGAACGCCCTGACGAAGTCCGGATCGTCCCAGGGGGTGATCTTGGCTTGGATGCGCGGTGTGGTCATCGCGATCACCTCCGGCTCGCATTGTGCGCCACGGGTCATCGCTCCGCCGAGAGCCGGATGGCCGAATCTCGATGACCGGCCAACCCGTGCGAGACTGACCCGATGGAGCAGCTGCACGCGGTCGTCGGGCCAGTCGCCACCAACGTCTACGTGCTCGCCGACGGGCGCACCCGGGAGGCGATCGCCATCGACACCGCGACGCCGTCGCTGGCCTGGATCCGGGAGTCGCTCGAGGATCGCGGCTGGACGCTCAGGCTCATCGTCTCGACCCACGGTCACTGGGATCACATCGGCGACAATGCCGCGGTTGCGGCACACACCGGGGCGGAGATCGCGGTGCACCCGGCCGACCGGCACCGGCTGCTCGAGCCCGCGCCCCTGTTTGCGCCGTTCGAGGTCGTCCCCTCGGTCCCGGCGGTCGAGCTTGCCGAGGGTGGCGAGATCCGGTTCGGTGAGATCCGCCTGCGGGTGCTCCATACGCCCGGGCACACCGAGGGCTCCGTCTGCCTCCTGGCGGTCGACGAGGGGATCCTGTTCAGCGGCGACACGCTGTTCAGCGGTGGATGGGGTCGCGTTGACCTGCCTGGTGGATCCGCGGAGGCGATGGTCGAATCGATCGTCCGCCTGGGCGGGCTCGAGGATCCCACGCGCGTGATGCCGGGTCACGGGCCCGCCACCACGATTGCCCGCGAACGGGCCTGGATGGAGCTCGTCGAGCGGCAGGGCAGGCTGCTGCTCTAGACGCGACGTACGCGACCTTGTCGATGGCCCCGGCTCGAAGCGCCCTGCGACGGCGCTCGGGCGGCCGGCCGGCCGGCCGTGACTCATGCGGCGGATCTGGACCGCCCAGCGGTCCGTCCAGCGCTTCTCGATCCCGGACGCCCCATTTGGACCGCCCTGCGATCCAAATTGACGGGAGTTGGTCGCCGTCAGAGGCCACATTGAACGCCACGCGTTCCAGTCGCCGGACGCAGCCGCCGTCAGCCGCCACATTGAACGCCACGCGTTCCAGACGCCGGACGCAACCGACGTCAGCCGCCACATTGAACGCCAAGCGGTCTCAGACCACCGCCGTCAGCCGCCACATTGAACGCCAAGCGTTCCACGGACCCGCACGACCCTCAGGCCTGGGTACCCCGCAGCGAACGCGACGAGCCAACCTGCGTGTCCCGGCCTCGCGCCCTCAGCCAGCGCGCCGATACCGCCCCTCGAGCACGGCGGTAGCCAGGACGTCTGCGCCATCGAGCGCCTTGCGAACGGCGGTGCCGTCAGGCTGCCCGGGGAGTGCCAGGGGCGCCGCCAGCGCGTAGAGCGTGAACGTGTAGCGGTGCGTTCCGGAGGGTGGGCAGGGTCCGCCCCAGCCGACGTGGCCAAAGTCGTTGCGGCCCTGTGTCGGCGCGTCGGGCGAGGTGCCCGTGCCCTGGGGCAGGGCACCGCTCGCGGTGCCCGTCATGTCGAGCACGATCCAGTGGACGAAGTCATGCGCATCCGGGTCGTCCACGAGCAGCACGAGCGCAGCCGTCGCGGACGGTGCGCCGGACCACGAGAGCTCGGGCGAGACATCGGCGCCATCGCAGGTGTACTGGCGTGGGATCGACTCACCGGACTGGAAGGAGGTGGAGGTCAGCACGAACTCGGACATCGTTGGCTCCGGGGTGGGTGACGCGGCCGGGGACGGCGTCACAGGAGGTGAGGTCGGCGGCAGCGACGCCGCCAGGGCCGTGGCGATCGTCGACGGAGTCGAGGCGACCGAGGCCGGCTCGATCGACGGCGCAATGGACGGCCCGGCCGCGCAGCCGCCCATCGCCAGGGACGCCAGGGCCGCCGAGACCAGCATCCAGGCCGAGTGCCTGGGTGCCGAGGCTCGGCGCTGCCAAGGTGTCATCTCGGTCATCGCCCATGATCCTCGGCCGTCGCGATGGAACACGCAAGCGACGGTACGAGGTTTCGCGGCTCAAGCTCCGGGGCGAGACCTCGTCGGCTCACCAGGCTCGCTTGCCGCCGCCGGCGAGGCGATGCCGGCCGGACGGTCGCCAGCCGGTCGGTCGCCAGCCGGATCGGTCGCCTGCCGGACCGTCGCCAGCCGGACCGTCGCCGGCTGGAAGGTCGCCAGCCGCATCGTCGCTGGCCGAGCGCCAGCCGGCCGGAGCCGGGCCATCCAACGGCCGGCCGAACGCCTGCCAGCGGTGGGCCACCTGGAACCCGAGGCCCTCGTACAGCGCCATCGCCCCCGTCGGATTCGCGCCATCGACGCCCAGCCAGGCCTCCTCCATGCCGCGCTCTCGGAGGACCCGGAACGACGCCGCGCACAGGGCCTTCGCGACACCGCGACCGCGCCACGGCCGTCGCACCGACACGTGCTCCAGCCAGCCGCGACGGACCCCCAGCTCCGCGTTCTCCCGTTCGAAGATGCCGTTCATCACGCTGCCCGCGACCTGGTCACCATCCCAGGCGACGCACCACAGCGACGTGTCCACGTTCGGTCCATCGAACATGTTCTGGAAGTCGCCCTCGCCCATGGTCCGGTGGCCCCAGTGGTCCTGGAACGCCTCATCGTCCGCCTCGAAGATCGCGCGATGCTGGTCGGGCGTGACCGGACGCATCTCGATCCCTTCGGGCAGGCTTCGCTCGGGAAGCGATCCCGTCAGGAAGCGGCGCATCTCGAACCCGAACCGGATGGGCACGAAACCCTGGTCGTCCAGCAACGCCCGAGCGGACGCCTCCGAGTCCATCGCCCACGAGTGCAGCTCGCGGGGACCGGGCCGAGGGTCGGCGGCCAGCTCGCGCGCGAGACGAGCCCGATTGGCCTCGAACAACGCTGTCCCGATCCGCTGGCGGCGGAACGGAGGGTCGACGGCACCCCACAGCTCGCCCGTGAGCACGCCATCCCGGACGAGCCGGTACCCGGCGGCGAACGCCACGACGGTGTCGTCCAGCTCCGCGACCAGCAGGTCACGCTCGAGCCTGAACTCGTCGAGCCGTCGCAGCTGGGCCTCCAGCTCGGCACCGGTCTGCCGCTCGTCGATGCCGTCGGCCGCGTGGGCGCGGCTCTCGAGTTCGGCCAGCGTGTCCCAATCCGTGGGGGTGGCGCTGCGAACGACGAGGTCGCGAAGCCGGCGCACGTCCGGCGTGGAGGCCTCGGTCAGGGTGCCGCGTGTGGTCATCGTTCGTCTCCGTACTTGTGGCGCATGTGGACAGCCACCGAGGCGCTGATCGCTCGCCAGCGTTTGCGCTCCGCGGCCTGGAGCCTCGGGTCCGACGCGCGGGCGACATAGGCGGCTTCTCGCTCGAGCTTTCGATGGCTCTCGAACCGATCCTCGTCGAGGCTTCCGTTCGCAAGGGCGGCCCGCACCGCGCAGCCGGGCTCCGCCTCGTGCCGGCAATCGCGGAAGCGACATCCCGCCGCGATGTCCTCGATGTCGGAGAACGCCGCCCCGATGCCGTCCGCTGCCCCGGACACGCCGAGCGATCGCAGGCCGGGCGTGTCGATCAGCATGGCACCTCCAGGCAGGCGGATCAGCTCGCGGTGCGTCGTCGTGTGGCGGCCACGCGCGTCATCCGCTCGGACGGCACCGGTGCGCTGGCGGTCCTCGCCCAGCAGCGCATTGACCAGCGTGGACTTGCCGACACCGGACGACCCCAGCACGACGGCCGTGGTCCCGGGATTGAGGTGGTCGGCGGCGAGGTCGACCACGCCGGCACCATCGAGCGCCGACACCGGCCTGACCTCGACGCCCGGGGCGATCGCCTGGGCGGCAACCCGGAAGCCGTCCACATCGACGTCGAGATCCGCCTTGTTGAGCACCAGGATGGGGGTCGTGCCGCCGCTCCAGGCAACGGCAAGATAGCGCTCGAGGCGGCGGAGGTTGAAGTCGCCATCGAGCCCGGTCACGACAAGGGCAGTGTCGACGTTGGCCGCGAGCACCTGCTCGTCGGCGAGCGACTGCGCTGCACCGTCGTCGCCGGTGCCTCGCCGGAACGCGGTTCGCCGCGGCAGGACGGCGTGGATCACGCAGGCGCCGGAGGTCCTGGTTCCGGCCGCGGCGACCCAGTCGCCGACGGCCGGCAGGTCCGCCGGTCCGAGCGCCTGGTGGCGAAGGCGCCCCGAGACGACCGCGTCGCGATCGCCATCCGAGCCGCCGACGACCCAGGCGTCGCGGTGCGCAGCCAGGACGCGGGCCGGCGCCCACCCCGTGCCGCCATGCGGCCGGAAGGCGGATGCCCAGTCCGGGTCCCAGCCCAGCCCGGCGAGCGAGGGCGGGATGCTCTCATCGTGGCCGATGGTGTGCGGCTGCTCCATGTCAGCCCACCCGCTTGAGCTTGCCGGTGCGCTTCGCGTACCGCTCGGCGCGATTGAACGCCCATAGCCCGGCCGGGATCAGGACGATGCCCATCACGATCAGCGGCACGACGTCGTACATCAGCGCCGTGACGGGCGTGCCATCAAGCAAGCCGGCCCGGACCCCGTTGAGCACGTACGTTGCCGGTGACAGTCGCGAAAGCACCTGCATCCATTCCGGCAGCACGGCGATCGGGTAGTACACACCCGACACGAGCAGCAGGACCGATTGCAGGACGAAGGTCATCTGCGCGCCACGCTCGACGTAGAGCAGCGGCAGGATGGCGGCCATCATGCCGATCCCGATCACGCTGAACGACCCGAGCAGCACGAACACGACGGCCGTCGGCACGTTCATCGCGCCGGGGTTGAGCTGCGGGAAGAACAGGAGCAGCACGACCATGATCGCCGCCGTGTGGACCAGGCCATAGGCCATCGCGTACAGACACGAGCCCAGCAGCTGGGTCCAGCGCCGGACCGGCGCCATGAACGTGTACTCGAGCGTCCCCTCCCAGCGCTCGACCGAGATCGTCTCGGCAATCCACGAGAAGACCACCGAGAGGTAGTTCCAGAAGATGGCGCCGATGATCAGGGTCAGGAGGAGGCGGTCATCGCCCGACGCCGCGCCGATGAGCGAGATCGAGAGCGCACCGGCGACGGAGTAGACGAGGAACGCGACCTCCCAGCCCCAATACCGGCGGGTGAGGAAGAAGTTGCGCTCGACGAAGGCGTACGACGCCTTCAGCTCGTGCGTCAGCAGTGCCAACGTTGGTTCCTTTCGGGTGGGGCCCCCGCCCCGACCGGACTAGCCGGTCAGGACGGGTGAGCCGACGTGCTCGCCGGCGACTCGGTGGCCGATCCGGATGATCGACCAACCCAGGCGGCGGCGGATGGGGCTTGACCCCCGCGAGCTGCGGCGCGACTCGCGCCGTGTCTCACGGATGGCCTGGTAGTGCTGGTGGATACGCGATCGCTCGTCACGAGCGTGGCGGGCGCTCTGTTCCTGTATCCAGATCTCTCCGCGGTACATGTCACGCTCCTGTCGTTGTTGTCGGTGTTGGTTGTGGGTCAGTCCCCGTCCTCGTTCTCCTCGACGTCGTCGTCGAGCGAGCGGCCAGTGAACGTCATGAACACGGCCTCGAGGGTGGGCGGCTGCCCGTGGTCGATGGCGACCAGCTCCTTGAGCCCGGCGGGGGAGTCCTCCGCGACGACGCGACCCCCATCGAGGATCGTGATGCGTTCACACAGGCGCTCCGCCTCGGCCAGGTCGTGCGTGGTGAGGACGATCGTCGTGTCATGCGACGCGTTGACCTCCTCCACGAACGCCTGGACGTCGAGCTTGCTCCGCGGGTCGAGACCGGTCGTCGGCTCGTCAAGCAGCAGCAGCGTCGGGCTCGTGAGCAGCGCTCGCGCGATGGCGACCTTCTGCTGCATGCCCCGACTCATCTGCTCCACCGGCCGGCCGAGGCGGCTCTGCGCGATGCCGAGCCGACCGAGGATCTCCGTGGCCCGTCGCCTTGCCCGTCCGGCATCGAGTCCGTACAGGCGGGCGGCGAACAGGAGGTTCTCCATCGGGCTCAGCTTCTTGAAGAACGCCGCATCGACGCTGACGCGGTTGATGAGCCGCTTGACGGCCAGCTCGTCGCGCTCGATGTCGAGGCCGAAGACCTCGACTCGACCGTCGTCCAGGGTCAGCAACCCCGAGATCAGGCGGATGAGCGTCGACTTGCCGGAGCCGTTGGCACCCAGGATCCCGTGGATCGAGCCACGCTCCAGGCGGAGCGAGACGTTGTCGATCGCGATGACCGGGGCCTTGCGGCGATCCACCACGAAGCGCTTGCTCACGCGGTCGACCAGCAGGGCCGGCGGTCCGACCGGGGCCCGTCGCGAGGAGGCCGGCTGGCTCCCCGCGCCCGTCTCGGCCGGGATCCGGGTGCCGGACAGCCGCTCGGCCTCGAGGGCCGTGGGCAGGCTCGGCATCGGAGTGGTCGTATTCGGTTCGGGTGCGAGGGTCGTCACGGGTACGCTCCTGCGGTGGAATGCCTGGCGTTGGTGGCTGGTCGGGCCCGCGGGTGTCCCAGGCATGGAACGAGCCGCAGGCCCGGTGTCCGGGTTGACCTGCGGCTCGTGTCAGGTGGGCAGCGATATGCCCAGAAAACAGTTGAGCCGCGGGCCCGGTGGCCCACGGCTCGGTGGTCGCTCCTGGGGCGCTTGGCCCCGCGTCCTACCTGCTGGTGGGCACACCTCTCCCGTCGACAGCGCCGAAGATGGGCGCCGCCGTTCGCGGGCTGACGAGGTTCGTGTGCACCATCTGGAGTTCGCCTCCGGTAGTGGACGGACGAGCGACCTGCTCGACCGTCGCGCAGTCTACGGGCGCGCGGCGGGCCGCGTCAACCCCCCTGCCTGGAGCCCTGTGGCCCGACGACTCGAAGGTCGATCTGGTGCCGGTCCACGGGCTGGCCATCCGCAGGAACACGGAGTCTCTCGCGACGCCCGCCTTCCCTTGACGCGGAGACGACGATCGGGTCACAGCCGTCCGGAGGTGTCCGGCGGACGGAAGGCCGACCCTGATAGGAGCGTTCCAGTCATGGCCCATGAATCTCTTCCCATGAGCTCGCAGGGCCCCAGCGATTCGGGACCGCGCGACGGCACCGCCCCCGATCCTCGGGAGGCGCAGTTCCTGGCCACGGAGCACTGGAGCCTGCTCGCGACGCGCTCCCTCAGCTGGAGCGAGGCGTTCAGCCGGAGCGGCATGTTCCTGTCGACGCTGTCGGCGGCGACTGTCGCCCTGGCGCTCGTCGGACCTGCGACGGACTTCGGGCCGGAGTTCATCGGCTTCGCGCTGATCATCCTCTCGGTGACGCTGTTCCTCGGCGTGGCCACGTTCGTTCGGCTCACCCAGGTCAACAACGAGGACCTGTACTGGGTGGCCGGCATGAATTGGCTCCGGGCCGAGTACGCGCGGCTGGTGCCCGGGATCGAGACGGCTTTCTTCGCCGGCTGGACGCTCGACGCACCCGGGATCTCGCGCTCGTTCGCAGCGGTCGACGTGATGAGCAAGCCGTCAGCGCTGCATATGCTCGTGACCACGCCGGCCGTGGTGGGCATCATCTCATCGGCGATCGCGGGCGTGATGGCCGGCCTTGCGTCGATCCAGGCGTCGATGGGCATGGCTCCGGCCGTCGGGCTCGGCGCGGTCGTGTTCGCCATCAGCGTCGCGCTCTGCATCGCGTTCGCGGCGCGCGAGGGGCGCCACTACGTCGGTCGGATCAACCGCGTGGTCGAGGGACAGGAGCGGCGTCTCGCGACGACCGGACCGGGAGACGGGGCCCGCACCAGTCCTAGCGGTCGATGCGGGGCGAAACCAACGGTTCAGGTCCTGGCCGGGCGCCTATCCTTGGAGCGCGAGTGGAGCCGGACCGCCAACGATCGCGTCGCGCCCGATCGCGTGGAAGCCAGCCCGGGAAGGAGTCGAAATGCTGCGTCGCGTCCTTGCTGTGGCCCTGGTGACGTTGAGCCTCGCGGCCTGCGGGGGCTCCTCTGCCACGGAGCCGCCGTCGGAGGCCCCGGTCTCGGCCCCGCCCGTCGAGTCGCAGGCGCCGTCGATGGAACCCAGCGCGGCACCCGTTGTGGATGGCTCCCTGCCACGTAATGTCGTCGCGCAGTGCAACGGCATCGCTCTTCGGGACGGTCCCACGACCACCGGTGCCCTGATCGCCCGTGTCTCGACCGGTGTGAAGGTGCGTGCCGCCGAGCTCGTGTCCGGCGACGCCTACTCGGTCGGCAGCTGCGGCACGGGCGGCGACACGTGGTATCGGATCACGAAGGTTGGCGGCAAGACGGTGAAGTCGCTGTACGGAGTGCCGGAGGTGTACGCGGCCGCCGGCTTCTTCGATTAGCCGCCCCGCACCCGGCACGCTCGGCCGCCCGAGTGGCGATGAGCACGAGGAGGGTCCGGTGAGCGCGCGAGCCTCGGGTGGCGGCCGTTCAGACGCCCTTGCCGGGCTCGTTCGGGAGGCGGTCCTCGATGCCGACCTGGCTGCGCTGGTCTGGCTCCTGGTGGAGGCGACCGTCCCCGTCGTCGTCGCGGCGCCGGCCCCCCGAGCCGCCGACCGAGTGCGAGCGGCCCTGCTCGACCTGGTCGCGCCGGACGCAGGGATCGTCGTGCTGGCGGGCGCGGCGGAGTCGTTCGCCTGGATGCCCGAGGCGCAGGAGCTTGGCTGGCACGCAGAGCAACGGGGCTCCGGCCCGCCCGTGGCGGCCTCGCCTGCGCCGGTCGCGGTACGACGACCCGGCAGCACGGTGATGGTGGCCGATCTCGAACCCGGCCCCAACGAGCCGGAGGACACACGTCGCGGAACGTGGGGCGAGCAGGCGCTGGTTGCGATCCGAGCGCTGTCCATCGGCTACGGGATGCTCGCGACCACACGTGGGCGGCGACTCGAGGATGTTCTGTCCGGGCTGGCTGCCCTGCCGGTGGGTGCGATGGACGATGAGCTGACCCGGCTGGGGCTGGTGCTCATCCTGGCGCCCACCGACGATGGGCTGATGCGTGTGACCGCCGCCCACTACCTCCGCCCGGTCGCGCGAGATGCGGAGGGACATGTCCATCGCTTCGCGCCGGCCGTGCTCGCCACCTGGGACGCGACGGCCGGTCGGTTCGAGCACTTCTCATGGGCGATCACCGACGAGCTTGCGGGACGGATCGGGATCAGCACGGCGGACCTCGAGCGAGAGCAGGCTCGCCGGGCGGGCCTGTTGGCGGGCGGGGCCGGATAGCGGGAGCGGGAAGCGGGACCGGGTCGGCCGTCCCGCAGCGGCGGCCCTCGCGGGCGCAGCCACTGCATCGCTCGCAACGAGTCGGCACCCGCGCTCACGGTGTCGTACATTCAGCGAACATGCCACGGCGTCCCAACGGGGCCGGTCGGCCCTGCCCGTGGTGCCAGAGGAGGCGCCAATGATCCAGCTGTTCCTGGTCCTGCACGTGCTGGGCGCGATCGCGGTCTTTGGCCCGACGTTCGCGTTCCCGCTGATCTCGCGTCAGGCGGCGATGTCGCCCCAGAACGGTCATTTCGCGGCGATCGTCATGGACCTCATCGAGCGCCGGATCGTGATCCCCGGCGCGATCGTTCAGGGCATCACCGGCGTGGCGCTGATCGCGCTGACGGGCTGGTATCCGGACGCAGGAACGTACCTCTGGCTGTCGGTGTCGATCGTGCTCTACCTGATCGCGATCCTGTACGCGATCTTCGTGCAGGCGCCGGCGGCCGAGAAGATGGTCAAGGTGACCGCCGGCGGTCCGCCGCCCGGTGGCGCGCCGGCCGGCGCGCCCGCAGGGCCGCCGCCCGAGGTCGCTGCGACGGCGCAGCGACTGGCCCGCGGCGGCATGTTCCTGACGGTGATGATCGTGCTGATCGTGATCCTGATGGTGACCAAGCCCGCGTTCTGATCCGACGGACGGGGCCGTCGTGGCCCGTACCCGGGGTGCCGAGCGGCCCCCTCCGGGGCTCGCCAGGCCATCTCCGTTTGCTCCGTTGCGCCTGTCGCCCGACGGCTCGATGACGCACGCTTGTGGTCCGTGCCGGTAGATCCCGGCTGCCCCGGCTACCATCACGTCGAGACCAACAGGAGACTTCCCGATGCCCCACGTCGCGACCTCGCCCGCCGATCTGCTCGCCCGCCTCGACGGGATCGCCCACATCGAAGGTGAGGCGCTGGTCGTCGATGACGAGGCCAGGTTCCGGTCCGAGGCCGCGTACGACCTCGCCTGGACCGCGGCGTTCACCTCCGACGACCCGACCGCGGAGGCGGCCCGCTGGATCGTGTGGCAGGCCAGCCAGGTGCTGGGCGCCCGTTCGGCGAGCATCCAGGAGCTGTACATGGCTCGCGGCCGGGGGGAGGTGTCGGGCTTCACGGTGCCGGCGATCAACCTGCGGGCACAGACGTTCGACATGGCGCGCACGATCTACGAGACGGCGGCCAAGGCCGATGTCGGGGCGGTGATCTTCGAGCTCGCCCGGAGCGAGCAGACCTACACCTATCAGCGGCCGATGGACTACGCCACCGCGGTCCTCGCGGGCGCCATCGCGGCCGGCTGGGCGGGCCCGGTGTTCATCCAGGGCGACCACTACCAGTTCAACGCCAAGAAGTACGCGGCCGACCCGGAGGCGATGACCGAGGAGATCCGGCGAGCATGCCGCCTGGCCATCGATGCCGGCTATCGCAACATCGACATCGACAGCTCGACGCTGGTCGACCTGTCGCAGCCGAACCTCGACGCCGAGCAGCACGAGAACTACATGCGTGCGGCCGAGCTGACGGCGCTGATCCGCAGCCTCGAGCGCGACGGCGTCACGGTCAGCGTGGGCGGCGAGATCGGCGAGGTCGGCAAGCAGAACTCGACGCCGGAAGAGCTCAAGGCGTACCTCGATGGCTACACGCATGAGCTGGAACAGCGGGCACCCGGTGCAAAGGGCCTGTCAAAGGTGAGCGTCCAGACGGGCACGTCGCATGGCGGCGTCCCGCTGCCCGGGGGTGGGGTCGCCGCCGTCAAGCTGGACTTCGACGTGCTGGCCAGGCTGGGCGTGATCGCGCGCGAGTACGGGCTGGCCGGTGCCGTCCAGCACGGCGCGTCGACCCTGCCCGATGAGCTGTTCCACCACTTCCCGGCGGTCGAGACCGCGGAGATCCACCTCGCAACCGGCTTCCAGAACGCGCTCTACGACCACCCGGCCTTCCCGGCCTCGATGATGGACGCGGTCAACGACTGGTGCCGGACGAACGCGGCCGGCGAGCGCAAGGAAGGCCAGACCGAGGAGCAGTTCCTGTACACCACGCGCAAGAAGGCGATCGGCCCGCTCAAGCGCGAGCTGTGGGAGCTCGAGACCAAGGACGAGATCCTCGCCAGCCAGGCGGCCAAGATCGCGTTCCTGTTCAGCAACCTCAAGGTCAACGGGTCGATGGAGCTGGTCGAGAGGTACATCACGCCGGTGGCTGTCAATCGCCCCGTTCCCGAGTCGCTGCGCAGCACGGTCGGCGCCTGATCGTGCCCGATCGCCCGGTGCGGACCGGCGTGGCGCTCGGCTGCATCCGTCCCGGCTGCGGGCCTGGAAGGTCGAGCGCGCCGGGCGGATCCTCGAGCGCCGGGAAGATGCCGTGAACGACGGCCTGGGCGAAGCCCTGCTCCGCGTTCGACCCGCCTCGCTGCCGGTCTCGGTGCGTCTCGAGACACGTGGCGACGAGCCCGCCGTCCGGGCGGTTGAGCTGGCGGCGTTCACCGGCCCCGAGGAGGCCGACATCGTCGACCGGATCCGGCGCCAGGAGCCCGAAGGGTGGCAGTCGCTGGTCGCGGTCGATGCCGACGGCGACGTCGTGGGTCATCTGCTGCTCACGCCGTGCCCTGTCGAGGCTGCCGACGGCCGGGTCGTCGCGACGGTGCTCGCGATCGGTCCCGTGGCCGTGCAGCCTGCGGTCCAGCTGCGCGGCGTCGGCACCGCGCTGATGACGGCTGCCCTGGGGCTCGCGGTCGCTCGAGCGGCGCCGGCGCTGGTCCTGCTGGGCTACCCCGAGTACTACGGGCGGTTCGGGTTCGAACCGGCCCGTGGTGCCGGCCTCGAGCCGCCTGCGGATGCCTGGCCGGATGCAGCCTGGATGGCCCGCCGGCTGCCGGCCTGGGACGACGCGATGGTGGGTACCGTTCGCTACCCGGAGGCGTTCGGCCCGCTCGCATGAGCACCGCCGAGTTCGGTCCGGCCTGGTCGGCGTCCCGGGCAACGGCACCGCAGCCGGTGCTCCAGGAGTGGCTGGCGTTCGCGCTCGAGGCCTGTGATGCGGCGGACGCCCTGGCGCTGGCGCACTTCCGGCGTGACGTGGCCACGACGCGCAAGCCCGACCGTACGTTCGTGACGGAGGCCGATCGGGCGATCGAGCGCGACATCAGGGGTCGGATCCGAGCCCGCTATCCGGGCCATGGCCTGGTGGGGGAGGAGTACGGCGTGGCGACCGGCGCCGCCACCACGCGCTGGTACATCGATCCGATCGACGCCACCCACAACTACATCCGCGGCATCCCGGTGTTCGCCACGCTGCTGGCTGTCGAGCATGACGGCGAGCTGCAGCTGGGCGTGATCTCGGCGCCCGCCATGCGCGAGCGCTGGTACGCGTGGCGCGGCGGGGGAGCCTGGAACCGGTCGGTCGATGGCGAGCGACGGATCATCGTCTCGGGCATCGACGCGCTCGAGGACTCGCAGCTCGTCTATGGCAGCGGGCCCGACGCGCGGGCGAGCGGCCTGATGCCGGGCTTTGACGCGCTGCTCGATTCCGTCTGGCGGACGCGCGGGTTCGGTGACTTCTGGTGCTACGCGCTGGTGGCCGAGGGCGCCGCGGAGGTGACGCTCGAGGTCGGCGCCCACCCATGGGATCTCGCGGCGCCGCTCGTCCTGGTCGAGGAGGCCGGCGGTCGCGTGAGCGACGTTGACGGCGTGCGGCGGATCGACGCACCGACCTTCGTGGCGTCGAACGGGCTGGTCCACGACGCGGCGATCGGGCGAGCGCGACTGGCGCCCTCCGACCAGGCGATCAGCCGACTCGACGGCCGATGATTTAGGTGCTGTTCGAACGAGCCAGCAGCCAGTACACGAACACGACCGCGATCGTGAGCGCGATCGCGACGCCCAGCATGCTCTGGATGCTGCCGATCGCCAGACCGCCCAGCAACGTCAGCACGACGACCGTCGCCACGATGACCAGCAGGATTTGCTGCCAGGTTGTCGATCGCCGCAGATCCGGATCGCCGGCCTGGCGCAACCCCCGGACGAGCGCCCCGTCGGACGCGGATCCGCCGGCCAGGCCGAGGACGTGGCGCGCATCCGCCGCGAGGGCATCGGCGACCTCCGGATCGAGCACATCGTCCACGGCGGCCACCGATGCTGCATCGGCGACCGCCTCGACCACCGCCACCCGATCCTCCACGGTGCCCCCGGAGAGACCCCAGTTGAGCGCGATCCAGGTGGGGCGGAAGGTCCCGTCCGCGTAGCGGCGCATGACGATGTCGCTCGCCTCGCGGCGCGCCTCCGCGACCAGGTCCCGCCGTCCGGTCCGGCTCGCCGCCTCGTCCACGGCCGCGAGCAACGAGCGGCGCTCCTCGGCGGGCCGGCGCAGGCCGATCCGGCCAAGCTCGTCGGGGGTCAGCGTGTTCAGCTGCTCGAACAGCGCCTCGACTCGCGCTCGCGCCTGGCGCCGCGCGTCGTCGCTTCCGGCATCGTCCAGCCGATCCGACACCCTCGGTGACCCCTGTGCGCGACTGTCAGGCGCCGGCGATGTCCAGGGCCTCGGCCATGATGCCGAGCGCCTGGTCGACCTCGTCGGCGGTGGTGACCAGCGGCGGGATGATCCGGATCACGTTGCCGTAGCTGCCCGCGGTGAGCAGCAGCAGGCCGCGGTCGAAGCAGGCCTGCTGGATGCGCCTGGTCAGCGCCGCGTCCGGTGTCCGGCCGTCGCCCACGCCGGGCTTCACGAGCTCGATGGCGACCATCAGGCCCAGGCCCCGAACGTCGCCGATGGCGGGTCGTCCGTTGGCGAGCACCCGTAGCCCGTTGAGCAGCTGGCGCCCGCGCTCGCGCGCGTTGACCACGAGGCCCTCGTCCTCGATCACGTCCAGCGTGGCCAGCGCGGCGGCGCACGAGACCACGTTGCCGCCATAGGTGCCGCCGTGGGAGCCGGGCGGGAACCGGTCCATCAGCTCTCGTCGCGCCAGGATCCCCGACAGGGGCAGGCCCGACGCGATCCCCTTGGCCATCACCAGGATGTCGGGCTCGACGTTCCAGTGGCGAACGGCGAACAGCTCCCCGGTTCGCCCGAACCCCGTCTGAACCTCGTCGGCGATGAGCAGGATCCCGTGCTCCTGGGTGATCTCGCGCAGGCGTGGCAGGAACCCGGGCGGGGGCACGATGTAGCCACCCTCGCCGATCACCGGTTCCACGATGATCGCCGCCACGCGGTCCGGGTACACGAGCTGGTGGAACAGCAGGTCGAGCTGAGCCTCCCAGTCGCAGGAGCAGTGCGCGTCGGGAGCGTGCGCGCCGCCGGCAGCCCGGTAGCAGTAGGGATAGGCCGCGTGGTACACGGAGCCGGGCAGGGGCTCGAACGCTGCCCGATAGACGTCCTTGGCAGCCGTCAGCGCCATGGTCTGGGCGGTGCGACCATGGAAGCTGTAGCGGAAGGCGATGATCGACGGACGGCCCGTGGCCACCCGGGCGAGCTTGACGGCCGCCTCCACCGCCTCCGCACCCGAGTTCGCCAGGAACGCGGACCAGGGCCCGCCCGGGAGCAGCCCCGGGAGGCGCTCGTACAGGCGCAGGCCGGGCTCGTGGTAGACGATGTTCTGCTGCCCGTGGAGCAGCCTGGCCGCCTGTGCCTGCACGGCGGCCACCACCCGGGGATGCGCGTGTCCGGTATTGGTCACGCCGATGCCCGAGGTGTAGTCGAGGTAGCGATCGCCTTCGGGCGTCACCAGCCAGGCCCCTTCGCCGCGGTCCACGACGAGGTTGGTGATCCGGCTCCAGACGGCCGGCACGACCGACCGGTCAGGCAGGGCGGGAGTGGTGGGCGGCGCGTCGACCATGATCGGCTCCTGGGCAGGCTCGAGGTGGCTCGGATCTACGCTCACCGGATCGTACGCCGTTCTCGTGGCGTGTCGAGTGGCATCCGCACGGCTGCCCGGGCGCGCCGGTTGCTCGCTCGGCTCAGGTCCTCTCGCGACGGCGCTGGAACAGGACGCTGAGGACCACGAGCAGGATGCCGATCATGAAGATCATGGTTCCGATCACGTTCA
>CAWDXT010000010.1:0-55605 GCA_963806265.1 uncultured Chloroflexia bacterium | reverse complement strand
GTTCTCGGCGGCGTTGACCATCGCCGCCTGCGCAGCGGCCAGCCGGGCAACGGGGACCCGGTACGGGGAGCACGACACGTAGTCCAGGCCGATCCGTTCGCACTTGTGGATCGACTCCGGGTCGCCACCATGCTCGCCACAGATGCCGAGCTCGATGTCGGGACGCGTGGCGCGACCCTTGTCGACGGCGATCTTCATCAGCCCGGCCACCGCATCGTCCAGGGTCTGGAACGGGTTGACCGGCAGGATGCCGTCCTCGACGTACTTGAGCAGGAAGCCACCTTCGGCGTCGTCACGGCTGTAGCCGAACGTCATCTGGGTGAGGTCGTTGGTGCCGAAGCTGAAGAAGCTCGCCTCGCGCGCGATCTCGTCGGCTGTCAGGGCACCGCGAGGCACCTCGATCATCGTGCCGAACTTGTAGTCGACCTCGACCCCGCCGGCTGCCTGGCGGACGGCCTCGGCCTCCGCCTCGAGCAGCTTGCGCGTGGCCGCGAGCTCGTTCACGTGGCCGACGAGCGGGATCATGATCTTGGCGATCGGGTGTCCACCGGTCTTCTTGACGGCGATCTGGGCGTTCAGGATGGCGCGGGTCTGGATCTTCACGAAGTCGGGGATCATCAGGCCCAGGCGGCAGCCACGGAGCCCGAGCATCGGGTTCTGCTCGTGCATCGACTTGATCGTCGCGAGCAGCTCCTTGTCCTCCTCGGAGGCGCCGCCGGCGTCCTCGGCCCGGGTCACCTTGACCAGCTGCTCCTCGAGATTGGGCAGGAACTCGTGGAGCGGCGGGTCGATCAGACGGACGACGACCGGCAGGCCGTCCATCGCCTTGAAGATGCCCTCGAAGTCGCCCTGCTGGAGCTTCTCGAGCTTGCCCATCGCGGCGTCGAAGGTCCTGACCGCCGCCTGCTCCTCGTCGTTCAGGGCGTCACCAGCCGCGGCCTTCGCCTTGGCTCGGGTAGCCACGCTCGAGACGAGGATCGCGCCGCGCACGATCTCGAGTCGCTCGCCCTCTCGGAACATGTGCTCGGTCCGGCACAGGCCGATCCCCTGGGCGCCGTAGGCTCGTGCCTGCGCCGCCTCCTCGGGCTTGTCCGCGTTGGTCCAGACGCCCATGCGGCGGATCTCGTCGGCCCAGCCCAGGATCTGCTGGAGCTCGGGCTGATCCTCGAATCGCGCCGAGACGGTGGGCAGCGCACCGAGGTACATGGCGCCGCTCGAGCCGTCGAGGCT
This sequence comes from uncultured Chloroflexia bacterium, assembly GCA_963806265.1. Classification (GTDB taxonomy): domain Bacteria; phylum Chloroflexota; class Limnocylindria; order Limnocylindrales; family CSP1-4; genus CAIXZV01. Next base: position 54,375 of record CAWDXT010000010.1, on the reverse strand, counting down.
GACCCAGTCGCCCTGCTTGAACTCGACCCCGGTGACGTTGCAGTGCGCCTGCTTGCCGCCGTAGTCGACGACCAGGTCCGACGATCCGGCCACGCACGGCTTGCCGATCTGGCGGGCAACGACCGCGGCGTGCGACGTCGCTCCGCCCCGGGCCGTGATGATGCCCTGGCTGACAGCCATGCCGTGGAAGTCGTCGGGCGAGGTCTCGATCCGGACGAGGATCACCTTCTCGCCGCGCGAGGTCCACTCGACCGCGTCGTCCGCGTCGAACACCGCGCGACCGACGGCCGCGCCGGGTGACGCGTTGAGGCCGTTGACGATCTTGGTGGCGTCCTTGAGCGCGGCGGGATCGAAGGTGTCACGCAGCAGCTGGTCGACCTGCGCCGGCTCGATGCGCGCGACGGCCTCCTCCTTGCTGATCAGGCCCTCGTTGACCATGTCGACCGCGATCTTCACGGCGGCCGCGGCGGTTCGCTTCGCGTCACGCGTCTGGAGCATGTACAGGCGGCCGCGCTCGATCGTGAACTCCAGGTCCTGGACATTCCGGTAGTGCTGCTCGAGCTGCTGGCCGATGCGCACGAACTCTGCGTACGCCTCGGGCATGTCCTGCTCGAGCTGGCTGATCTTGGCCGGCGTTCGGATGCCGGCGACCACGTCCTCGCCCTGGGCGTTGACCAGGTACTCACCGTACAGGGTCCGCTCGCCGCTGTTCGGGTCGCGCGTGAACGCGACTCCGGTACCGGAGTCGTTGCCCATGTTCCCGTAGACCATCGTGACGACGTTGACCGCGGTGCCCAGGTCGTGCGGGATCTTCTGGCTGTTCCGGTAGTCGTTGGCGCGCTTGCCGAACCACGAGGCGAACACCGCCTTGATGGCCAGGTCCAGCTGCTCGTAGGGGTCCTCGGGGAACTCGCGTCCGGCTGCCTGCCTGACCACGCCCTTGTAGGTCTCGACCAGGCTCTTGAGGTCGTCGACCGTGAGGTCGGTGTCCTTGGCATCGGCGCCGTGCACGGCCTTGGCCTGCTCGAGCGGCTCATCGAAGCGGCCGCCCTCGATGCCCATCACGATCCGGCCGAACATGGCGATGAAGCGTCGGTAGGCATCCCAGCCGAACCGCTCGTTGCCGGTCAGCTCGATCAGGCCGCGCAGGGTCTCCTCGTTGAGGCCCAGGTTCAGGACGGTGTCCATCATTCCCGGCATCGAGAACTTGGCGCCCGAGCGAACGGAGACGAGGAGCGGGTTGGCCGGGTCACCGAACCCCTTGCCGGAGCGCTCCTCGACCTCCTTCATCGCCGCCAGCACGTCGTCCCACAGCCCATCGGGAAGCTGCCTGTCGTTGGCGAAGTAGTCGTTGCACGCCTCGGTGGTGATCGTGAACCCGGGCGGCGTCGGCAGCCCCGCCAGCGTCATCTCGGCGAGCCCTGCGCCCTTGCCACCCAGGAGATCCTTCATCCTGCCGTTGCCTTCGGCGGTGCCGGCGCCCCAGGCGTAGATGTAGCGCTTGGTGGCCTGGTGGGCTCGGTCGGCGGTCGTGGTTGGGCTGTTGGCCATCGTGGCAGGGCTCCTTGCTGACGGCGCGGGCCTCGACATCCGAGATGCGGCCCGCGTGCGTTGTGTCGTTGGGGACCCCGCGATTGTACGCCGCCATCCCGCTGGGCCCGGGCGGCGTGACGGGGGCCAGGGCATGGGCCGAAGCGCCCGCGGATGTGTGACGCCCGTCGGTCACCGACGGGTCGACGTGCTCTGGTCGCGCGAACGGCCGGAACCAGCGTTCCGGGGCACTCGCAGCCGCCATCGCCGGGGGCGGACGGTACACTCAAGGTCAGCCGCCGTCCCATGAGCCGCGATCCGTTGCGATCCACCGGGAGCCCGAGTTCCGTGACCGAAGCTGACCACGACACACGCGTCATCGAGACCGACGCCGACAGCTACAACGCGACGCTCGTCCGTCGTGAGGACCTGACCGACGAGCTCGCCTACTTCTGGATCAAGTACGACGGACCGGCCACCCCGTTCGAGCCGGGCCAGTACATGACGACCGGCGTGGTTGCCGACGGACGCATCCTCCAGCGTCCATACTCGGTGGCCTCGGGCCCGTCCACGGCAGACAGCGAGGGCTACGAGCTGTTCGTCCGTCATGTGCCGATCATCAAGTTCACGACGGCGCTGTGGCGGCTGCCCGTCGGGCATCGGATGCGGATGATCGGGCCCAAGGGCAGGTTCATGCTCGAGCCCAACGACACCCGCACGCACCTGTACGTCAGCACGGGCACAGGGATCGCGCCGTTCATCGCGATGATCCGCGAGACCATGGCCCAGGGCCAGCCGCGACGCACCGTCCTGCTCAACGGGTGCTCCTACCAGGACGAGCTCGGCTATCGCCCCGAGCTGGAGGCGTGGGAGCAGGATCCCGCCTACAGGCTGACCTACCTGCCCACGATCTCCCGGCCGAGCGATCCGCGAAATGCCGGCTGGGACGGGCTGACCGGACGCGCCGAGCAGATCGTGTGGGACGTGTGCCGTGACCAGGGCCTCCGGCCGGAGCGGACCGTCGTCTACATCTGCGGCAACCCCGAGATGATCCTCAACGTCGAGCGGGTCCTCATGGACCACGGCTTCCCCGAGTTCCACGTGAAGAAGGAGCTCTACTGGCCGAAGGGCAAGAAGCCCGCGGCCTGACCTCGGGTGAGCCGGACTCGCCTGAGCCGGCGTTGGCTGAGCCGGCCTTGCTTCGGTCGGCCTTGCTTCGGCCGGCGTTGCGTGAGCCGGCGTTGCCTGGGCCGACGTTGCCTGTGCCCCTGCAACCGGACCGGTCAACCACGCAGGCCGCACCGTGCGCTGCAGGGCGCCCCGGGCCCTCGGCGTCGCCCACGACCCCGACATGCAGATGATTTCGATGTCGCAGAACGACCTGCACAAACGGCGCGATGGTTCCGCTTGCGCTGAACCACCCGCACATTGACATCGTGGGCAGTGGCATGGCCGCCCCGGGAGCAGCCGGACGGCTCGCCGACGGCAACGGGTGACGGGTGACGTCCAACGGGTGACGGGGCGGGCAGCCGGGCGGGCAGCGGGTCGGGCAGCGACCAGCCACGCGGTCACGCGGTCACACGGTCACACGGTCACGGTGCAGAAGGGGCTGGAGGGCCGCCAGCAGAGGCCGCAGGTTCGACAGAAGACGCTGGTGGGCCGAGGCGCCTGTCAGCCGGACGCGGGGCCCGACTCCCGCAGCGCCGCCCATACGCGGGGGCCCGTCATGGGCAGCTGGCGCATTCGCACCCCCGCGGCGGCGGCGATCGCGTTCGCCACGGCCGCGGGCCCGGCCACGACGCACGCCTCGCCGATCCCACGCGCGCCGTACGGCCCCTCGGGCGCCGGCACCTCCACGATCTGCGTCTCGATCGGCGGCACCATGGTCGCCCTGGGCAGCGCGTAGTCGAGGAACGTGCCGCTGACCAGCTGGCCCTGCTCGTCATGCACGAGCTCCTCGTACAGCGCTCGACCGATCGACTGGACGGCCGCGCCCGTCATCTGCCCCTCGACCAGCGATGGATCGAGCGCCCGACCGGCGTCCTGAATGACGGCATAGCCGAGCACGCTGACCTCGCCCGTCTCCGTGTCCACCCGAACGTGCGCGACGTGCGCCGCGAGCGATGGCGCGCGTGCGGCATGCGAGGTGGCACCGTGTCCTTCCACCGGCGGATAGGGCGAGTCGAATGCGTCGTTGAGCTGGCGCGCGAGGTCGGCGACCGACCTTCCGGCTCCGGGGCTGCCGCGCGGCCTGACCATGCCATCGATGATCTCCAGGTCCGCCGGGTCGATCTCGAGCTCGTCAGCGGCCACCGCAAGGAGGCGCTCCCGAGCCTGCGTCGCGGCGGCCTGCACGGCCGGCCCGACCGCGTACGTGATCGCGCTCGCGTTGCTCGACGGCGTCGCCGGCGCGGCACCCGTGTCGGCCGCGACGACGGCGACCTGCTCGACCGGGACCCCGAACGTCTCGGCCGCGATGGTCGCGAGCCCGCCCGCCGCTCCGGAGATGTCGGCGAGACCGGTGAGCACGCTCAAGGTGCCGTCGGGCTCGAGGCGACACGAGGCGGCAGCAGGCTGCGCAGAGCCCGGCCAGACGCCGAGCGCCATGCCGACGCCCTCCCCCGGCGGGAGCTCCTGCCGACCGCGCCAGGTGGGATGCGAGCGCACGCCGTCGAGGCACAGACTTCCGCCCATCGCGGGCCACGGCGTCCCGTCTGCCATCAGATCGCCCGGCTCCGCCATGTTGACCGCTCGCAGATCGACGGGATCGATACGAAGCCGCTGCGCCAGCTCGTCGAGCAGCGTCTCGAGCGCGAACACGCCCGGTGGGCCTGACGGGGCGCGGAAGTTGCCGGTGCCGAACCGGTTGGTGTGGACGCCCAGCGCGGTCACGTCGAACGTCGGCCAGCGGTACGGCCCGGTGATCAGGCGCGGTGCGAACCACTGCCAGGAGTCCTCGGCGTACGCGCCAGCGTCGTAGGTGAGGCTGGCCTCGATCGCCTGGAGCCGGCCCTCGCCGTCGGCGCCGATCCGAACGTCGATCTCCAGGCCCTGGGACGGGCTCATCGACCTGAAGTCGTCCCCGCGATCTAGCACGAGACGGACGGGGCGGCGAAGCCGGAGCGCCGCACCTGCCACCAGCGGCTCGAGCAGCAGCTGCTTGGCGCCGAACGCGCCGCCGCTGGGGGCAGCGATGACGCGAACGCGAGATGTCCTGAGGCCGTAGGCGCGCGCCAGCTCGTCGCGTGTGAGGAAGATCCCCTGCATGCTGGCCAGCACCACGAGCGTGCCGTCGTGGTCGAGCCAGGCCGTCGCCGCCTGCGGCTCCATCGGTGCCTGGTGGACCCAACCTGCATGGAACCGGCCGCCCACGATCACGGCGCTGCGTTCGAAGGCGGCCTCGATGTCGCCCCGTTCCTCGTGCAGCGATTTCGAAGACATTGCCAGTCCGGCCACCCTGGCCGCCCTCGGGTTCGACGCCCCGATGCTCGGCTCCCACGGCGTGCCCCGACTCGACGGGTGTCGAGAGGCGTGCCAGCGGCGACCCGGGCTCGGCCGCGGCGACGACGTCGACAACCGGCTCCAGCGGCTCCACGTCGACCTCGACCAGCGGGGCGGCATCCGCCGCTACCGTGTCGGAATCGGCGACCACCAGGGCGACCGGCTGACCCGCGAACAGCGTCTCCTCGCGGGCAAGCGGCTCGAGGTGTCGCTCCGGCCCCCGGGCCACGATCGGCAGGTCCGCCGCGGTCAGCACCGAGACGACGCCCGGCATCGCGAGCGCGGCGGTCACATCGATCGAGCGGATCCGCGCGTGCGCGTAGACGCTGGGCACGATGCGCGCGTGGAGCATCCCCGAGAGCTCGTGGTCGGCGGCGTATCGCGTCCTGCCAAGGACCTTGTCCCGCCCATCGACGCGCGGACGCCGCGTCCCGACGTACCGCACCGGCTCGGTCACCCAGCCCTCATGGGCGCAGTCTACGGTGTCGATCGAGGCAGCGGCGGGTCGTGAGCCGGGTTGCGCTGTCCCCGGGATCTGACCGCAGGTCCCGGCCCGGCGCCCGGACGGCCCGCTCTCCACGTGACCTTCGGACCGCTTCGGCGTGCCGGTGGCAGGTAACCGCAACGGGCGCGATCGGCGACCATCGATGCAGGTGTCACCATGTATCCCGTGAGGTCCCATGCATCAGGTTGTTGAGCGCGAGCAGCTCTCACCGAACGTCGTTCGTCTCGTGGTCGAGGCCGAGCGCGTCGCCAAGGTCCGCCGTCCCGGGCAGTTCGTCATCGTCCGCAAGGGCCCGGGCGCTGAGCGAATCCCGCTGACCATCGCCGACAACGATCCCGAGGCCGGCACGATCACGCTCATGATCCAGGCCATCGGCGCCAGCACGACCGATCTGTGCGCGCTCGAGGTCGGTGACGCGATCCAGGACGTGGCCGGTCCGCTGGGCCGGGAGACCGACCTCATCGAGCACGGCCATGCCGTGACGGTCGGCGGCGGCGTCGGCACCGCCGTCATCCTGCCCATCGCGCGCGAGCTCGCCCGGCGCGGGGTCAAGGTCACGAACGTCATCGGCGGCCGCTCCCGCGAGTGGGTGATCCTGGAGCAGGAGCTGGGCGAGACGGGCGAGGTCATCGCGTGCACAGACGACGGCAGCTACGGGCGCCCGGGGTTCGTGACCGAGGCGCTCAAGGACCTGCTCGACGCGGGTGGGATCGACGCCGTGTATGCCGTCGGGCCGGTCCCGATGATGAAGGCCGTGTCCGCCCTCACGCTCCCCTACGAGGTGCCGACCACCGTGTCGCTCAATGCGATCATGGTCGACGGCACCGGGATGTGCGGCGGCTGCCGGGTCACGGTCGGCGGCGAGACCAAGTACGCCTGCGTGGACGGACCCGAGTTCGACGCCCACAAGGTCAACTTCACCGAGCTGGCCGACCGGCTCACCACCTATCGCCCGTTCGAACAGCAGGCGCTCGAGAAGCGCGGCGCCTGCGCCACCACCGAGGTCAAGGCATGACCGACTCTGCGTCCCCCAAGCCCCCGTCCGCGTCCGGCAGCACCGAAGATGAGATCACCAAGCCGCTCAGCAACAAGGAGCGGATGACCATCGGGCGGGTCTCGATGCCCGAGCAGGAAGGCGACGTTCGCGCCGGCAACTTCCGCGAGGTCAACCTCGGTCTCACCTACCAGCTCGCGATGCTCGAGGCGGAGCGCTGCATCCAGTGCCCCAAGCCGTTCTGCGTCGACGGCTGCCCGGTCCGGCGTCAACATCCCGAACTTCATCAAGCTCATGCGCGACGGCGACATGGCCGGTGCGGCGGACAGCCTGCTCAACGACAACGCCCTGCCGTGCGTCACCGGACGCGTCTGCCCCCAGGAGACGCAGTGCGAGGGCGTCTGCATCCGGGCCAAGAAGGGCGACCCGGTCGCGATCGGCTACCTGGAGCGGTTCGTCGCCGACTGGGCGATGGACCATCCCGACGAGATGGCGGAGCGGGCGCGACCCGCGCCGTCGGGCAAGAAGGTCGGCATCGTCGGCTCCGGGCCGGCCGGCCTGACCGCCGCCGGCGAGCTGGCGCAGCAAGGGCCACGACGTGACCGTGTTCGAGGCGTTCCACGCTCCCGGCGGGGTGCTGATCTACGGCATCCCCGAGTTCCGGCTGCCCAAGGACATCGTCCAGGCCGAGGTCGACCGCCTCCAGCGCGAGGGCGTCAAGATCGAGGTCGACGCGATCATCGGCCGCACCTACACGCATCCCCGAGCTGCGCGAGGAGTACGACGCGCTGTTCCTGGCCGTCGGCGCCGGGCTGCCGGTGTTCATGAACGTCCCGGGCGAGAACTTCAAGGGCGTCTACTCGGCCAACGAGTACCTGACGCGCGTCAACCTGATGGGCGCCTGGAACCCCGACTCCGAGACGCCCATCCTCCACGGCCAGCGCGTGGTCGTGGTCGGCGGCGGCAACGTCGCCATGGACTCGGTGCGCACGGCCAAGCGGCTGGGCGCCGACCGAGGCGACGATCGTCTATCGCCGCTCGGCCGACGAGCTGCCCGCCCGCGCCGAGGAGGTCCACCACGCCAAGGACGAGGGCGTCGTGTTCCACTACCTCGCCGCGCCGGTCGAGGTGATCGGCGACGACGAGCGCTGGGTCACCGGCCTCAAGTGCGTCCAGATGGAGCTGGGCGAGCCCGATGCCTCCGGGTCGTCGGCGGCCGACGCCGATCGAGGGCTCCGAGTTCACGATCGACTGCGACCTGGTCGTGGTCGCGATCGGGACCCGGGCCAACCCGCTGCTCACCGGCAGCGCGCCCGATCTCGACGTCAACGAGTGGGGCTATCTCGTCGCCGACGAGTACGGGATGACCAGCATGCCGGGCGTGTTCGCGGGCGGCGACATCGTCCGCGGCGCCGCGACGGTGATCCTGGCCATGGGCGACGGCAAGCGCTCCGCAGCAGCGATCGACTGCGTACCTCAACGGGGTCTGGCCACCCGAGCCGCCCGAGGAGACGGAGGAGCCGAAGGCGAAGCCGGCAGCGAAGGCCGCCGCGACCGCCTGACCGGCTCACGAGCCCGCAGCGAGCCGAGGTTCGACGTACCCCGGGCCGACATGGATGGGCGCGGCCGCCAGCTGCTGTGCACGACGACCGCGTCCCTGGCGACGATCATCGAGGACGCCGCCACGTCTGGCCATGACCCGCTGGTCCCGCTCGGTGCTGACCTGCACCGGACCCCTGGCGGCCGGGGCGGAGCGGTCAGGGTCGAACGGCGGCCATGCGGTCCTGGATCAGGGCCTTCACGCCCTCGATCGGCACCCGGTCCTGGGTCATCGAATCGCGATCCCGGACCGTGACCGCCCCGTCCTCGAGCGAGTCCACGTCGACGGTGACACACCACGGCGTGCCGATCTCGTCCTGGCGCCGGTAGAGCTTGCCGATCGCAGCCGTGTCGTCGTAGACGGCCATCAGGTCGCGCTTGAGGTCGGCCAGCAGCCGGTGACAGGTCTCGACGATCTCGGGCCGCTTCTTGAGCAGCGGCAGCACGGCGACCTTGTACGGCGCGAGCTCGGGGTGGAGGCCGAGCACCACGCGCTTCTCGCCGCGCACCTCCTCCTCGCGATAGGCGTCGATGAGGAACGTGAAGGCCGCCCGGTCGGCGCCGGCCGCGGTCTCGACGATCCAGGGGATGAAGTGCTCGCCCGATCGCCTGGTCGAAGTACTCGAGGTTCTCGCCCGACGCCCTGGCGTGATTGCCGAGGTCGAAGTCGCCGCGATTGTGGATGCCCTCGAGCTCCTTCCAGCCGAACGGGAAGCGGTACTCGATGTCGATCGCCTTCTTCGCGTAGTGGGCGAGCTCGTCCTTGGCGTGCTCGCGGAAGCGCAGCCGTGACGGCTCGACGCCGTACGCCTCGTACCACGCGCGACGCCGCGGCAGCCACTCCTCGAACGCCTCGGCCGCACCCTCCTCGGGCCGCACGAAGTACTGCATCTCCATCTGCTCGAACTCGCGCATCCGGAACACGAAGTTGCCGGGGCTGATCTCGTTGCGGAAGCTCTTGCCGATCTGCGCGATGCCGAACGGGATCTTCTTGCGCGAGCTCTGCTGCACGTTCTTGAAGTTGACGTAGCTGCCCTGCGCGGTCTCGGGCCGGAAGTAGACGATCGATCCCTCTTCCTCGACCGGCCCCATGTGGCTCGTGAACATCAGGTTGAAGCGGCGCGGCGGCGACAGCCTGCCGCCGTCGTTGGGGCACACGAGGCCCGAGCCGCTCGGTGATGGTCTCGTCGCGCAGCTCGGTCTGGGTCAGCTCCTCGGCGCCGGGCAGCTCGTCGAGCCGGTAGCGGCGATGGCACTCGGCACATTCGACGAGCGGGTCGCTGAACGAGCCCACGTGGCCCGAGGTGACCCACACCTGGGGGTGCATCAGGATCCCGGCGTCCAGACCCACGATCTCGTCGCGGTCCTGGACCATCGCGCGCCACCAGGCGCGCTTGACGTTGTTCTTGAGCTCCACGCCCAGCGGGCCGTAGTCCCAGACGGCGTTGATGCCGCCGTAGATCTCGGACGAGGGGAAGATGAAGCCACGCCGCTTGGACAGCGACACGATCGTGTCGAGGTTCTCGATGGCAGGCGCAACGGCGTTGGGATCGGTCTCGGGGGGTGGTCACCGGGGTTCTCCGCTGGTACGCGACCGTGGCAGGGCCGCGCGGGAAGGGTTGGCCGCTCGATGCTAGCAGAGGCCGCGCGCGTGACGATCGGACCAGCGCCTGGGCCTAGCCGTGCGGCAGGGTCTCACCCAGCAGGCGCAGGACGTTCTCGCCCATCACGGCGCGGATGGAGGCTTCCTCGAGACCGACCTCGAGGAGCGCGTCGGTCAGCCGGTCGACGTGCGCGGCGTCGAACGGCACCGGAACGGCCCCATCCCAATCCGATCCGAGCGCAACGTGCTCGACCCCCACCCCCTCGACCGCGTACGCGATCGAGCGGGCGATGTCCGAGGCAGCGGGTCCGCCGCACGCCCACGGCCAGAACCCGATCCCGACCAGCCCGCCCGTCGCGGCGATGCCGGCCAGCTGCGCATCGGACAGGTTGCGGGCGTTGTCGAGCACACCCTTGACCCCGGTGTGGGACGCGACCACGGGCCGCGTCGCGACCTCGAGCGCGTCGTCGATCGTGGCCGTCGAGGCATGCGCCAGGTCGAGGATCACGCCCCGGGCCTCCATCCGCCGGACCATCTCCCGGCCCAGCGTCGGTCAGGCCGCCCTGCGCAACGCCGTGGGCCGAGCCGCCGAACTCGGTGTCGGTGAAGTGGGCCGGCGAGATCATGCGGAAGCCCGCGTCGGCCACGACCTCGACGTTGGCCGGATCGCCGTCAAGCGCCGTGGCGCCCTCGATCGACAGCATCCCGGCCGTCATCGCCGGGTCCGCCTCCCGGGCTGCCAGGTAGCGCTGAGATCATCGCGCGTCTCGATCAGCCGGAAGGTCCCCCCGGAGCGTGCGGCGAACGCGCGCGCCCGGTCCGCCTGGTACAGCGCCCTGCGCCATGATGCTGCGCCAGGTACGCGGCGGCCAGCGCTTGGCGAGGGCGATCGACGAGGACGTCGTCGCTGGTGTCCTCGTTGCGCTCGATGTTGAGATGGCGCGGGCACCTTCATCGAGCACGACAGCACCTGCAGCGCGACCTGACCCTCGATCATGCGCGGGACGTCGACGTGGCCCCGATCGCCGCGGACGAGCAGGTCCCGCCCGAACAGGAGCGAGTCGGCATGCAGGTCGGCCACGCGGAGCGTGGCGTGGAGCTCGCGGGCGCGGTCGAGATCACGGGCGTCGCGACCGTCCGGCGGCGTCAGGGTTGTGCTTGCGCTCGGTCCGCGCGACGACCCGATCCAGCAGCGGACCTGCGGCCGCCGCGGCGCCAACCGCCGCCGCGGCGCCAACCGCCGCACCGCCGCGAGCGCGATCCGCGTCCGGGCTGCCATCTCCGAAGGCGATCCCGCGCGTCGGCCGGATCCGCAGCGGGACGTTGTAGATGGTCGGCCATCTCCTCCGGGCGTGTTGAAGCCCGAGGCGATGCTGCTCGTCGTACTTGGCCACGTAGGCCGCGTTGGCGGGCAGCGGCGGGGCATCCGGGTCGACCCGCGCCTCGCCCTCGATGATCACGACGTCGTTGCCGTGGTCGTCTGGATCGAGGTGCAACGAGACGCGCGGGTTGGCGGCGACGTTCCGGTTGCGCCTGGCCCGATGGTCGCTGTAGATCAGGATCTCGCCCGGCCCGCCGTCCGCGTCGTCGTCCCACAGGAACCAGATCGGGAACGTCTGTGGCTGGCCTCGGCGCGTGATCGCTGGTCAGCCAGCCGATCGTGTCGGTCCGCAGCCGCTCCCGGGCGTGCCGGTCGGTCTTGCTGTCGCTCTCGAACACCATCGAACGGCTCTCCCTTCGCGCTCAGGCTGGCCTGGCGCCGGCGTGGCGCGCGACCTCGTCGAGGAACGCCAGCGACCGCGGGTCCCGCTCGAGCGCCACGCGCATGAAGTCGCGCATCGCGGTCTCGACCTCGCGCTCCGTGGCCGTGCGAGACGCAGCGCCGCGATCGCCTCGACGTCAAGCCGCTGGTAGGCCTTGAGCAGCTTCAGCCCCTCGAGCGACAGCGTCCGCCCGATCAGCCGGCGGCCCGGGCATCGATGGCACACGACGCCACCCAGCGGCGGACCCAGCGGAACCGCTCGTCGGGCTCGAGCATCCGGTCGCACTCGACGCAGCGATCGACCTCGGGCCGCTGCCCGAGCTCGTCCGCGCAGATGCATCTCGTACCAGCGCGCGACGCGGCCCGGCGCCATCCCTGCGTCGAGCAGCTCGTAGGCCCGCCGCAGCAGCGCGTACAGCTCCCGCGCCTCGTGACGTTCCTCGAGCGAGCGATCGGCAAGCTCGGCCAGGTACCAGGCGGTGGCCGCGCTCTCGAGGCGGTCGCGAAGCGCGAGCCACGCATGTCCCGACCCGGACCTCGGTCACGACGTCGAACGTGCGGCCGCGGGCCAGCGCGACGTTGAGCTCGGCGAACGGCTCGAGCGAGCCCCCGAGCCGCGACGCCGGCCGGCGGATGCCCTTGGCGATCGCCTTGAGCTTGCCGTGCTCGGGCGTGATCAGGGTCAGGACGCGGTCGGCCTCGCCCAGGTCGAACCGGGACAGGACGATCGCATCGGTGACGTAGCGACGAGGCGCGGGCACGCCGCGACGGTACCACCGGCATGGCCGGCACGACAGGCACGGCGAGTGGCGCCCAGCGGGCGGGCAGCTGCGCGGATCAGACCGGCAGGGGCGCCTCGCGCGCGAGCCGGATCGCCTCGTCGACGCCACCGTCGAACGGGTCGCCGTGTCCGGGCAGCACCAGCCGCGCGGGCACGCCCGACAGGCGGGCCAGGGAGTCGCGCGCCTGCTCCGCGTCCGCGGCGAATGGCGCGATGCGCGGTCCCCGGGCACCGGTGGTCACCGCGAGCGTGCACAGGGCGTCACCGGCCAGCAGCGCATCGTGCTGCGCGAAATGGAGCGCGGCGCTGCCCGGCGTGTGACCGGGCGCCAGGATCACCCGCGGCGAGCCGGGCACATCGAGCGTGGCGCCATCGCCGAACGTGGACACCTCCCCCAGGTGCGTCGTGCGCAGGCCACCGCGGAGCAACGTCCACCACAGGAACGACAGCATGGGGCCGACCCTGACCGGCCCGTTCTTCGCGGGGTTGGGGATCTCGCCACGAGCGAGCGCGGCGTCGGCCTCGTGGACCGAGACCGGCCAGCCACGCTCGCGCCGGGCACGCTCGGCGAAGCCGATGTGATCGCTGTGCCCGTGCGTGAGGACGATCGCGCGGACGTCGTCGAGCGTGCGGCCCATGGCCGCGAGCTCGGATGCCAGCCCCCGCCACTGCCCGGCGACACCGGCATCGACGATCGTCACCTCGCCGCCCTCCTCCACGAGGTAGCTGTTGACGATGCTGCTACCGCCGACGCGGTGGATTCCGGATGTGATCTCCAAGGTCAGGATCCTCCAGGGTGGCCGAGCACGATGAGCAGCATGGTGTTGACGACGATCAGGATCGCGAACGCGACGGCCATGGCCGGTTGACCGGCGACGGCGAGCATGCCGGCGGTCCCAAGCAGCAGGACCGAGCCCAGCACGACGCGCGCGCCCTGCGGGATCCGGTTGTCGGGCCCTGGGAGCCACGCCGAGAGCCCATACGAGGATGAGCACGGCCGGGGCGCCGAGCGCCAGCCCGTACTGCAGCGGCGGCCCGGCCGCTCCCCAGCCCCAGGCGGCGAGCGCCGCGATCCCCGACAGCTCGAGCAGGAACCGCAGCCCGAGATTGATCGTCCCGCATGGCGGCTGAGCGTAGCGGCCGCGGCGGCGAGTCGTCGCGGGGAATCCGGGCGGGGGCGCACGCTGCGCATCCAACAGGCTACTTTTCGGGGTCACGTTTGCCGCCGGAGCCGGTACACTGGCCGCGATGACGGTGACGCAGCAAGTTCGACGTCGACCTGAACGTCCTCCTCGCGGACACCGAGGCGGAGATCCTGCGCGTGGTCGAGGACCGCGACGCGTCGACCGCCGGCGTGTACGCGATGGTCCGCTATCACCTGGGTCTCGACGGCGCAACGGCGACGCGCGGCAAGCGCATGCGGCCGCTGCTGGGGCTGCTCGCCTACGCGTCCATCGCCGGGGACCATCGCGCCGCGCTGCCGGGCGCCGCCGCGGTCGAGCTGGGGCACAACTTCAGCCTCGTCCACGACGACATCGAGGACGGCGACACCGAGCGCCGACACCGGGCGACGCTGTGGACGATCCATGGCGTGCCGCAGGCGATCAACACCGGCGACCTGATCTTCAGCCTGTCGCGCATCGCGCTCCACCGGCTCACCGAGCTCGGCTTCAGCGACGCCAAGGTCCTGCGCCTGATGCGCCTGTACGACGAGACGTGCGTGCGCGCTGTGCGAGGGCCAGTACCTCGACATCGCCAGCTCCGTCGTCCGACGCGCCGATGACCGTCGAGCTGTACTTCGACATGATCGGGCGCAAGACCGCGGCGCTGATCGCGGCCTCGATCGAGGCGGGTGCGCTGCTGGCGACCGACGACGAGACGGTCATCGCCGCCTATCGGCGGTTCGGCTGGGCGCTGGGCCTCGCGTTCCAGCTCAACGACGACCTGCTCGGGATCTGGGGCCAGGAGCGCCAGACGGGCAAGGAGCCAACCGACGTGGCGCGGCGCAAGAAGACGCTGCCCGTGCTGTACGCGTTCGAGCATGCGACGCCGGCGGATCGCGACCGCCTGGTCGCCCTGTACGCGCATCGACGAGCCGACGCGCGGCGGAGGTCGACGAGATCGTGGCCATCCTCGAGCGCTCCGGCGCCCAGGAGTTCACCCGGACCGAGGCGCGCCGCCACCGCGACCAGGCGCTCGCCGAGATCGGCGCGCTCGAGGTGATCGACCCGGAGGTCCGCGATCAGCTCGCGGGGATCATCAACGGCGTGATCACCGCCTGACACGCGGTCGGACCGGCCTCGATCCTCCGCGCCTACGGCGCCCGTCGCCGTCGTCGTCCGGCGCCGGCCGGTGGCTCGCGCACGACCAGCACCTTGCCCACCCGTCGGCCGTCGGTCGACTCCACCGTGAGCCGCAGCCCGTCGACCTGGACCTCGTCGCCGGGGCTCGGCACGCCGCCGACGCGGTGGTAGACGAGTCCGCCCACCGTGTCGTACTCGTCCTCGTCCTCGAGCTGGATCTTGAGGTCCCAGATCTCGAGCAGGTCCTCCACCGAGGCCCGGCCGTCGACCCGCGCCCGGTCCTCGTCCAGCCGCTCCACCAGCGGCTCCTCGACGTCGTACTCGTCCTGGATCTCGCCCACGATCTCTTCCAGCAGATCCTCGATCGTGACCAGGCCGGCGGTGCCGCCGTACTCGTCGAGCACGATCGCGATGTGGACCTTGCGCCGCTGGAACTCGTGGAGCAGGTCGTCGATGGACATCGACTCGGGGACGAACACCGGCGTCCGCAGCAGCGTGCGCAGCTCCGGCCGCCGCGCGGCGTTCGGTCTTGAGCAGCGGCAGCAGGTCCTTCGCGTACAGGATGCCGACGACCTCGTCCATCGACGCCGCGTAGACCGGAACCCGGGAGTGACCGTCCTCGACGATCGTGTCGATCGCCTGGTCGAACGTGGCCGTGGTGGGCAGGGCAACGATGCTCGTCCGGGGCACCATGACCTCGTGCAGCCGCCGCTCGCCGAGCTCGATGACGGCGTTGATCATCTGCTCCTCCTCGGCCTCGAGGATCCCCTGCTCCCCGCCGCGCTCCACGATCAGCCGCAGCTCCTCGGTGCTGATCTGTGTCTCGGGCGTCGCCTCGACGCCGAACAGCCGGGCGATCCACTTCGTCGACCCCGGTCAGGAACGCGACGACCGGCCACAGGACGCGGCCCAGGAAGTCGAGCGGGCCGGAGAGCGGCAGCGCGAACCGCTCCGCGTGGGCGAGCGCGATCGACTTGGGCACGAGCTCGGCGAACACGATCGTGAACAGGGCGAGCAGGACGGTCACGATCACCAGCGACAGCGCCCTCGGCGGTGCCGCGGCCCATCACCGCCTCGAGCAGCGCCGGCCAGCTCGTTCACGAGGGTGACGGCCGCGAACGCCGAGGCGAGGAAGCCGATGACCGTCAGGCCGAGCTGGCAGACCGCGAGGAAGCGGCCGGGATCCTGGAGCAGGCGCCGGACCCGACGCGCGCCCGGGCGGCCCTCGTCCACCAGCTGGTCCACCCGGCTGCGCCGGATCGACACGAGCGAGATCTCGGCCGTGACGAAGAACGCCTCGAGCAGCGTCAGGATGACCAGCAGCAGGATCGTCCCGAGCAGGCCGCTCATGCCGCCGGGCTCCGGGGTCGGTGGCGGGTCGGTCGGCGTCGTCGCCGGGTCCGGCTCGTGGGCCGCGTCCGGCCGCCGGCGGCGTGGCGCCGGCATCGGCCGGCGGCGCGCCAGCGCCGGTCGCCGCGTCGGCTCGTCCCGCGCGGCGTCGCGGATGCGGGCCGGCACGCCGACGGCGAGCTTGCCCGGCGGCACGTCCCGGGTGACGACAGCGCCCGCGCCCGGTCTTCGAGCCCTCGCCCAGCGTGACCGGGGCCCGCAGCATCGTGTCCACGCCCAGGAAGACCCGCTCGCCGATCGTCGTCCGGTGCTTGCGAACGCCGTCGTAGTTGGCGGTGATGGTGCCCGCGCCGACGTTCGTGTCGGCGCCCACGTCGGCGTCGCCCAGGTAGCTGCCGTGGTGCTGGCGCACGTGCTCGCCGAGCTGGCTGTTCTTGAGCTCGGCGTAGTTGCCGATCTCGGACCGCCGGCCGACGTGCGACGCCGGGCCGCAGGTGGCTGAACGGCCCGATCGTCACCTCGTCCTCGACCTCGGACCGCTCGACGACGCTCGCCCAGACGCGACAGTCCTCCCCGATCACCGAGTCGAACACCTGGGACCCGGCGCCGATCACGCGTCCGCGCGCCGACCCGCGTCGCGCCGCGGAGGATGACGTTGGGCTCGAGCACCACGTCCGCGCGCGAGCTCGACCGCGTGATCGAGGTACACGGTCGAGGGGTCGATCATCGTGACCCCGTCGCGCATCCAGCGGTCGTTGAGCTCGACGCGCATGTCCCACTCCGCGCGGGCAAGCTGCGCCCGGTCGTTGATGCCGGTCAGGCGCCCGTCGTCCTCGACATCGAGCGCGGCCACGATCCGGCCATCCTCGCGCGCGAGCGCCGACCAGCTCGGTCAGGTACAGCTCGCCGGTCGCCGGCCGAGGGCCGCAGATCGCCGATCCGCCGACGAAGCCAGGCCGCGTCGAAGGCGTACAGGCCCGCGTTGATCTCGGTGACCCGTCGCTCCTCGTCGGATCGCGTCCCTGTCCTCGACGATGCGATCGACCGTCCCGCCCTCGCGACGCACGACCCGGCCGAGCCCGGACGGATCGATGGCGTCCACCACGACCAGCGGCCATCGCCGCGTGGTCCATCGAGCGCGCCTCGAGCAGCGCGGCGAGCAGCTCGGGTCTGACGAGCGGCACGTCGCCCGACAGGACCAGCACCTCGTCCACGTCGTCGGGCAGTGCCGCGACGGCGGTTCGCAGCGCATCGCCCGTCCCGCGCGGCTCGGCCTGGACCACCGTGTCGGCGGTCCCGCGTCGACGGCGTCCCGGACGGCGTCGGTGGACGGCGGGCACGACGACGATGCGGGCGCGTCGATGTCGCCGGCGACGGCCGCGTCGAGCACGTACTGCGACCATCGGGCGCCCGCAGCACCGGGTGCAGCACCTTGGGCAGCGACGACCGCATGCGCGTGCCGAGGCCCGCGGCGAGCACGACCGCGACGGTCCTCGGTCCCGGGGGTTCGCCCGGCGATCCTGGCGATCCGCCGCGCGGCTCGGTGGAACGGTCCCGCGGGCCCGCGGGCCCGGGACTTGAGGGGGTCACGAGGTCGGGCGCCCGGCCGCGCGCGGCGCGCTCGCCGGTTGTGGAACGGCGCTGGAGGCGCCCGAGGAGGTCAGCGATGTGGTCATCGTAGGCGGCGCCAATTCTGGGGTTGGGCCGTCCGCAGTGTCAACCGGACGCCCTGGTTCATCGGTCGGATCGACGTGCGATCGCCTCGATCTCGACCCGCCCGGCCTTGGGCAGCGCCGCCACCTGGACCGTCGACCGCGCCGGCGGCGGATCCGGCATGTGGCGGGCGTAGACGGCGTTGACGGCCGCGAAGTCGGCCATGTCGGCGAGGAAGATGGTGGTCTTGACCACGTCGGCCAGCGTCAGGCCCGGCCGCGTCGAGCACGGCGGCGAGGTTGCGCAGCGCCCGGTCGGCCTGCGCCTCGACACCGTCGACCAGCTCACCGGTCTCGGGGTCCAGCCCCAGCTGCCCGCTGCAGAACACGAGGCCGTCGGTTGCCACCGCCTGGCTGTAGGGGCCGATCGCGGCCGGCGCACCGGTCGTCGAGATGGACTGGCGCGTCATCCTGTCCTCCGTGCTGTCACTTCCCCACCGAGGATCCGGGTCGCCGCCACGAACGGCGCCCCGCCTCCCGGCGCGGGCAGGTCGCCGGCGGCATGGGCCGCCAGCACGCAGATCGGCGGCCTCCGCCGCCTCGTCCCATGAAGGATAGAGCGCCCAGTGCGTGGGACCCGAGCCGGACAGCCCGACGGGCCGCGCCAGCAACCGCAGCAGCGCGCGCTTGAACGGCACCAGGCCGGGCTCGAGCGACCGCCGCGGCCGGCGCCAGGTCGTTGGCGGCGGCGAGCACCGACGCCCGGGCCAGCAGGTCGTCGACCCGAAGCCCGGAGCGCAGCTCGTCGGCGAGGTGCGCCGAGGCGAGCCGGGCGGCGCCGCCGGCCGAGGTCAGGCCCGGCATCCCACAGCGTCGAACGGCGGCCGGCGTGGCGATGCCCACGGCCGGGGTGACCAGCAGCAGCCCCGGCGCGGTCGCCGCGGCGTCCACGTCCCGCAGCCAGGGCAGCGGTGTCAGCCGCTCGCCACGGCCCTCGACCAGCGCCGGACCGCCGGCCAGGAAGAACGGCACGTCCGAGCCGAGCCCGGCCGCGAGCCGCGACGCGGCGTCTCGAGGTCCAGGTCCACGCCCCACGCCTCGAGCGCCGCGTCGATCGGCGGCCGCCGCATCGGACGACCCGCCGGCCAGCCCGGCGGCGATCGGGATCCGCTTCTCCAGCCGGGCCGCCAGCGGGGCCGCGGCTCCGGGCTGCCCGGACGCGGGCTGAGCCACCGCGCGCGTGCGCGGCGATCGCCCGCAGCACGAGGTTGTCGGCGATGGGCCCGGGATCGAAGCCGGTCACGTGGAGCGAGTCGTCCGCGCCCGGGCGTGCGCAGCGACGACGGCGCAGCCGGTCGGCGAGGTCGAGCGGGACCATCACGCTGTGGAGGTCGTGGTAGCCGTCGGGTCGGCGGCCCAGCACCGCGAGCGTGAGGTTGACCTTGGCGGGCGCCAGCCGGATGACCGGCGCGAGCCGGCGCGCCGGGATCGACGGGCTGCGTCATCAGCGCCGCTGCCCGGGAGCGGACCGAGCGCCTCGGCCAGCGCGATCCACTCGCCGACCGCGACCGTCTGCGGTCGCCGCTCGCGGGCGATGCCGGCGGCGGCCAGCGCCGCGTCGACGCGTTCGGCGGCGACCGGCAGCTGGCGCGTCAGCACGTTGTGGAGCATCTTGCGCCGCTCGCGGAACGCCGCCTGCACGAGCCGCCACAGCTGGTCCTCGGCCGCCGGGCGTCGAGCCGGTCGTCGGCGGCGTACGGCTCGAGCACGAGGACCGCCGAGCTCGACCTTGGGCGCCGGCTCGAACGCCTCGCGCGGCACGATCCGACGCGACCCGGGCACGCGCGTGGTACTGGACGAACACCGACAGGTAGCGACATCGCCCCGGGCTGCGGCGGCGACCCGCTCCGCGACCTCGCGCTGGACCATCAGCACCAGGCGCTCCGGCGCGCGGCGCCGGCCCAGCAGCCGGTGGAGGATCGGGCTCGTGATGTGGTACGGGAGGTTGGCGACCACGTCGTACGGCGGCGGCACGAGCCGGACCAGGTCCTGGTCGAGCGCGTCCCCCTCGACAGCCGCAGCGCGCCCGGTCGCGAGCTCGCCGGCGTAGCGTCTCGCGCAGGAAGGCGGCCAGTCCCCGCGTCCAGCTCCACGGCGGTCACGGCCGCGCCGGCCGCGAGCAGGGCCCCGGTCAGGATGCCCAGCCCCGGCCCGATCTCCAGCACGCCACGCCCGGGCGCCGGGGCGGCCTCGCGCCAGGATGCGCTCGAGCACCTCGACGTCGGCCAGGAAGTTCTGGCCCAGGTCGTGGCGGGCCCGAAGGCCGGACGCGCGCAGCGTCCGCTGCACCGCGGCGGGATCGAGGCGTGCAGCCGGTCGGCGCCGCGAGCCCGGGAGCGGCTCACGTGGCGAGCGGCAGCGAGGGCCGGGCGTCGAGGTCGAGGCCCGCGCCAGCACGCCGGCCTCGAGCCGGCGGGCGCCGGCGGCGCCGATCATCGCGCCGTTGTCGGTGCACAGCCCGGGCCGCGGGATGACCAGCGCCAGGCCGCGCGCCTCGGCCTCGCCCGCGATCCGCGCCCGCAGCGCCGCGTTGGCCGCCACGCCGCCACCGAGCAGCATCCCGCGGGCGCCGGTCTCCTCGGCGGCCCGCATCGTCTTGGTCGCGAGCACGTCGACCACCGAGTCCTGGAAGCCCCAGGCGAGCTCGGCCACGATCGCGCTCGGGCAGGCGTGCCCTCGCGCTCGTCCGGCGGCAGCCCCGCGTCGGCCCGCGCCCGGCCGATGATCCGGCGGGCCGCCGTCTTGAGCCCCGAGAAGCTGAGGTCGTACGAGTCGCCCATCCAGGCCCGCGGAAAGACGCGGTCGTGCGCCGCGGCCGCCTCGGCCGCGCGCGAGATCGCCGGACCGCCCGGATACCCGAGGCCCGAGCAGCCGGCCCACCTTGTCGAACGCCTCGCCGGCCGCATCGTCCACGGTCTGGCCCAGCAGCCGGTAGGTCAGGTGGTCGCGCATCTCGACCAGGAACGTGTGGCCGCCGGACACGACCAGGCCGACCAGCGGAAACGGACGGCGCCTCGCGCTCGGCCTCACCCGGATCGAGCAGCCAGCCGGCGTAGACGTGCCCCTCGAGGTGGTTGACCGGCACCAGCGGCTTGCCGTGGGCCCAGGCGACGGCCTTGGCGGCGTTGATGCCGACCAGCAGCGAGCCGGCCAGGCCCGGGCCGTAGGTCACCGCCACGGCATCGACGTCGCGCCAGCGTCACGCCGGCCGTCGACAGCGCCTCGTCCATCACCGGGCACGATCCAGCGCAGGTGGGCGCGCGCCGCGACCTCGGGCACGATGCCGCCGGTCGGCGGCATGGAGCGCGACCTGGCTGGCCACGACGTTGGCGTGGATCCGGCGTCCGTCCTCGACCAGCGCGACGCCCGTCTCGTCGCAGCTCGACTCGACCGCCAGGATCAGGGGACCGGTCACCGGGTCGCCCGCGGGCGACGCCGTCCGCACGGTCTCGCGGCGTCGCCGCCGGCAGCGCCTCGCCCGCCGCCACGGGCTGGGCACCCACCAGCGCGGCTGCGTCCTCGGCCTGCTCTTCGCCGCCCCACGCCAGGCGCCGTCGCTCGCTCGGCCGCGTCGACCCGCCCGAGGCTCGCTCGATGCGCGGTCGCGAGCCTCGAGCGCCGCCCGCAGGCGTGCGATCCGCTCGCGCATCTCCGGGTCGCCCGAGCGGCTCGGTGGTCATGATCAGCGCCGTCCTCGCCGTTGTCGCGTGTAGTAGCGGGGCCGGATGCCGACCGGCCGGAAGCCGTACTTCTCGTACAGCCGCCGGGCGGGCAGGTTGGACAGCCGGACCTCGAGCGTCGCCTCGCGCGCGCGGCGCTCGAGCGACGAGGTCCAGCAGCGCGAGCAGCAGCCGCTCGCCGATCCCCTGCCGCCGGTAGCGCGGATGGACGGCGAAGGTCGTGACGTGGGCCTCGTCGACCATCACCCAGATGCCGCCGTAGGCGACGACCTCGCCACCCAGCACGGCGACCAGGTAGTGCGCGAGCCGGTTCGTCGCGAGCTCCTGGCGGTAGGCGTGCGGCGGCCAGGGCGTGCGTGAACGACGCCCGCTCGATGAGCTGGACCGACGGCAGGTCGTCGAACGTCATCGGCCGGATCCGCAGGGTCGCGTCCTCGGTCACCGGCTGCCCCGCGCGCCGGTGATCTCGACCTCCGACTCGGGAACCGCCGTCCGGACGCCGCGCGGCAGCGTCACGTACTCGGGGACGAGCTGGGCAGCGAGTCGCCCGAGCCCGTCGCTGGCGGCGAGGCGCGATGCCCCGGCACGCAGCAGCGACGTCGGCGAGGCCGGCCAGCGCCTGGGCCCCACGGGTCGCAGCGGCCTCGGGCACGCGACCGTCAAGATCGACGGCGACCAGGTGCTCGTCGGGCGAGATCCCCGGATCGGTGCCGCCGGGAACGATCCGCGGATGCTCGCCCGGTCGCGACAGCACGGTGTCCGAGGGGCCGGCGGGCTGCATCAGGACGGACCGATCGTCGCGGACCCGACGCGAGCGCGGATCCGACGCGCCCGATGCTCCGCCGGCGGCGGCGTCCAGCAGCGCCTCGCCCGTCGGCACGCCCACGACCGGCAGGCCAAGCGCATAGGCCAGGCCCTTGACCGTCGCGAGCCCGACGCGCAGCCCGGTGAACGCGCCCGGCCCGGTCCCGACCACGAGCCCGCCGAGCCCGGTGACCGCGATCCGCGTCATCGTCAGCAGCGCCTCGATCCGACCCAGCAGCTCCTCGCCGTGGCGGTAGCCGGCCACCCAGCTGCGCTCGTGCGAGCAGCGTCCCGTCCCGGTCGCCGAGCGCGATCACCGCCCGTCGGGTCGCGCGTGTCGACCACCAGCAGCGGGCCGGAGCGATCGATGCCCTGCGTCATGCGGCGACCTCGAGGTAGCGGCGATAGCCGTCGTCGGCAGTCCGCGAGCGCGATCCGGCGAGGATCGTCTCCCGAGCCGTCGATGATCACGTCGAGCCGTGCCCGCGGCAGCGCGGGCCCCAGGCGCTCGGCCCACTCGACGATCGCGACCCCCTCGAGCTGACGCTCATCGAGCAGCCCGCCCGACAGCGCATCGGCGGCGTCCTCGAGCCGGTACAGGTCCACGTGGAACAGCGGCAGGCGGCCGGGATACTCGGCCATCAGCACGAAGGTCGGCGAGTTGACGGTCGCGGTGACGCCCAGGCCGACCGCGAAGCCCTTCGCGAACTGGGTCTTGCCGGCGCCGAGGTCGCCGACCAGGCACACGAGGTCGCCCGCCCGCGCCACGGCGGCCAGCCGGGCGGCAAGCGCACGGGTCTCGTCGGCATCGCGCGTGGTGACGTGTTGCTCGCGGATCGACGGATCGGACATCGAGCCGAGGGTAGCCGAAGCGCCGGACCGCCGCGCCGTCAGACGAGCCGCTCGAGGTCGCCGACCGCCACCATCAGCGTGGTGCCACCACCGATGACCACCGGCGCGGCCTCGAGCTGGACGCCGCGTCGGGAACCAGTGGGGCACGGCCGGTCCGGACACGCGGCCCTCCGCGCCGGCCATCGGCCCCGACCGGATCCGGACCCACGCGGGATCGACCACCGGCAGCACCGATTCGTCGGCGTCGAACACCAGCGCGGGCGGGTCCGTCAGCAGCCCGACCTCGCGACCGGCGAGGCGCTTGAGCAGCGCGGCGATCGGGCCGGCGATCGGCCGCCGAACGGTGCCGTCCAGCGCCAGCACGCCGAACGGCGGCGCGCCATGGAGCGAGGCTCGCTGGCGACGCTCGGAGGCCTGGAAGTCGCGCAGGTCCTTGCCCGACAGCGAGGCCACGATCACGCCCCGGACGCCCATCGCCCGTGCCCGCGTCAGCGCCTCGGCGTCCACCCGATCGCCGACGACCAGGATGCTGCCCGCCCGCCCGATGTCGATGCGGCCCGTTCCGCAGCTCGCCGTACGGGTCCGTCGCGAGCTCGAGCCGCCCGAAGGCCGGGTGCGCCCGCGGCGAGCGCGCCCTGGAGCGCCAGGCCGATCAGGACGGACGACGATCTCGGTGCCCGGCACGCACCGCGGTGACCCGTCCCGCGATCGGCGACTCGACGCGGTCCCGATGATCGCCGGTGATCAGGCGCCAGCGATCCGGCCGCCCATCCATCGGCGCCAGCAGCTCGCCCTCGACGCTGGCGGTCCGGCGACGGCGGCGTGACCCGGCCGCCGAGGACCAGCGCCGACCGGTCGCCGGCCCGGATGCGGAGGGGTCCTCCCCGGATGCGGAGGGGTCATCCCCGGTCGGCGGGGGCGCAGGGGGGATCGCGACCTCCTCGATCCGACGATCGCGAACGTGCTCGAGCAGGGCGTCACCGGCTGTCACGCGGTCGCCCGCCTCGACCAGGGACCGGTCCCCCGGCACCAGCGTGAACCGGGCTTCGAGCGTGCGGTCGACGATGGACCGCGAAGGGATCTCGGCCAGCCATGCCATCGGCTCGGCGTCGATGCCCGCGTCGCCGGACCCGGCGACCCGTGGTTCGCGACTCCCGCGCCGACGAGACGTGACCGGGCTCACGAGGGGCCTGCCGGCCAGACCGACCGCTGCCACCTGAGGAGCAGGTCCCGCCGCGACTCCGACCGCTGGGGCAGCCGGAGCGGCACGTCGCGCAGATCGATCAACAGCCCCGCGGCACCGCCGGCCAGCTCCATCACCACGCGCCGGGTCCGAACCCCCATGTCAACCCGGTCCCGGAACTCGAGCTCCACCACGGCTCGCTCACCGGGATCGAGCTCGAGCTGCTCGACCGTGCCGGGGTGAAGGTCACGACTGGAGGTCGTGCTCGATCGATGAAGATGAGCCCGGCCCAGCGTGCGGCCCGGGCGGAAGCCCGCAGGCATGACGACGCTGCCCAGCGGGGCGACCAGCTCGTCGCGCAGATCGCGCATGACCTGCCGCCGTTCGGCCGGGTCGGCGATGGTGCCCAGCGGCGCCAGCATCCGGGCGTGATCGACCCCGAGCGCCCTGGCACCCGGATGACGGGCGGCGTCGGCGACGGCGAGGGCGATGACCGGGGCCGGGGCGAGCGACCAGACGCCACCGACAGCCACGACGATCCCGGGCGCACGGCCCTCCAGGTGCGGGGTGGCGGCCATGAGCCGCTGCAGCGCAGCCCGCGCCGAGGCCAGGCGCAGCGCCGTGCCCTCGTCACCGACGTCGGCCCAGGGTGCGACGGCCACCTCCCGCAGCCGGTCGCGCACCCGAAGACGATCAAGCGGGATCGTGAGCCAGCTGATGACCGAGTCGAGATGGCTGTCGCTGAACGCGCGTGGCAGCAGCGCGGCATCGGCGATCACGGCAGCCTCCGCCGTCGCGTCGGTCCCCGGAGCATGGTCCGCCACCGCACGCATCCCCGCCGACTGGCCGACGGCGACCACGTCCACCGGTTGGCACAGCACGTCGGCGAGCGTCGCCGTGGCCGTGGCCAACGCACGGTGGCCGTCGTCGGGCCCCGACCGGACACCGTCGAGCAGGTGCCGCAAGGGCGCGCCGCCGCCGACCGCAGGGGCCGGCCCGACGATCTTGGCGCCCGGTCGCTCGGAGCGCACCGACAGCTCGTACCGGCCGCCTGCCTCGGCGAGGCTGCCGGTCAGCACGATGGTGAGCTCCGGCCGACGATCCGCCACCGCCGTCACCTGCGCGAGCAGCTCCCCCATCAACGGGCGCTCGTCCGCTCCGGGTGGATCGCCGGCACCCGCCAGCACGGCGGCCAGGCGACGGTCCGCCAACGTGGTGGCGATGGCCACGATCTGGGCTCCCTCGAGCGCAACGGGCCGCACCCGCCAGCCACTGGCCCGGGCAGCCGCGGCAAGCGGTGCGACGGCACGGTGCGTGGCGGCGACGACGGCGATCTCGGGCGGCGGCATCGTCCCGCACGCGCGCCGGGGAATGGCATCGGCGGATCCGGTCCCGTCCAGCCGCAGCGATTCGGCGATCCCGGGTGCCGCCGCCTGGAGACGCCGGCGAAGTCGCTCCGCGAGGGCCTCCGGCTCCACGCTGGCCGGCGCAGCGGTCGCCCCCAGCAGGCGCCAGCGATCGTCGATGCGCCCGATCAGGGTGACGGCGGTCGACGCGGTGCCGCGATCGATCGTGACGAATGCATCGGACTCGCTGCTCACCGTCGCGATGCTACCAGCGGGCGACGGTCACCGCGGTCGCGGTCAGGCGTCCCAGCCGTCGACCTCGTCGAGCTCCTCGAGACGATCGATCAGGGCCTCGATGCCCGCCTCGTCGCGCAGCAGCTCGGTGGCGACCGGGGTCTCGCCACCGAACAGGTCGCGCAGCACCGGATCGAAGAACAGCATGGCGGGCGCACCCAGGGGCCGGTACGGACGGCTTGCCTCGAGAAAGTGGACGGCGGGTCCGGTCAGGCCGCGGAGCCGGATCTCCCGGGCGACCGCCTCGACGAGCGCCTCGCGCCGCTCGTCGAACGGCTCCATGGGCATGCTCATCGCGCGTCTCCCGCCACGGCCTCGGTCTCGGCCACGGCCAGCGCCGCCGCAAACGCCTCGTAGGCGGCCGCGCCGCGGAGCGCGAACACGACGTGCTCGATCGAGGACGGCTCACGGAGCTCGTCGCGCACCGCGTCGATGGTCGCCCGCGCCGCATCGGCCAGTGGGAACCCGCCGATCCCGGTCCCCAGCGCGGGAAACGCCACGCTCGACACGCCCAGCTCGCGCGCGCGGGCGATGGCGCTGCGCGAGGCAGCCGCGATTGCCGCCTCGCTGGTTCGGTGATCAGGATCCAGCGACACGGCGTGGATCACGTGCTGGGCCGCGAGCCGGCCGGCCGGGGTGACCACGGCGCTCCCGAGCGCCGCCGGGGCCTGGCGGATGGCCGCGAACTCGATCGAATCGCCGCCCGTCCGCTTGAGCTCGCCGGCCACGCCGGTCGACATCCACAGCGAGGTCGTGGCAGGGCACACGATCGCGTCGACCTCGAGCACACAGATATCGCCGTTCCAGAGCTCTATGCGCGTCACGCTGTCCTCCCGCCCGCGAGAAACCGGACCTCCACGGGCGAACCCGCGGCATGGTACACCCGGGGCACCCGCCGAGACATGCCGGTCACGATCTCGTAGCTGATCGTTCCGCACGCCGAGGCGAGCTCGTACGCGGTGATCCGGTCGCCGCCCTGGGGCCCGATGAGCACGAACTCGTCGTCCTCCGTGACCACCGGTCCGGGAACGTCGGTGACATCGGCCATCACCGCGTCCATCGATACCCGCCCGACGAGCGGCACCCGCACACCGCGAACGAGCGCCACGGCACGGTCCGAGAGCGTGCGGCGCCAGCCATCGCCGTACCCGAGCGGGAGCGTCGCGATCCGGGATGGCCGCGCTGGTCACGAACGACGGTCCATAGCTCACGCCATGACCCGGTGGCAGCTCGGCCACCCTGACCGGGCGCGCAACGAGGCTCATGACGGGGCGCAGACGCGCGGCGGCGGCGGCGGTCGAGGCCGGAAGCTCGAGCCCGTCCGGGGTCAGCCCGTAGATGCTCAGCCCGATGCGGACGGCATCGTAGCGAGGCACGTCGTCGGCCAGCACGACGCCGCTCGCGGCGAAGTGGCGCCGGGAGTCCTCGGTGCCGAGATCCACGGCCTCCGACAGGCCGCCCAGGACCCTCGCGAACCGGTCGTCCTGGTCACGCGTCCGGGGCAGGTCGTCGGCCGCGGCGACGTGCGTCCAGATCCCGTCCAGGCGAACACCCGGAGATCGCCGGATCACGGCCACGAGCCGGGACACGTCCGCCGCCGGGACACCGCCTCGCCCCAGCCCCGTCTCCACCTCGAGATGCACGGCAAGCGGTCGCGCGTCTGGTGCGTCCGCGACGGCGGCAGCCGCCACGCGCAGCGCGCGCTCGAGCGCATCGCCGCCGCCCAGGGTGACGGCGATGTCCAGCTCCCGAGCGAGCGGGATCTGATCGGCCGGCACCGGGTACAGCACCAGGATCGGCAGCCGCAGGCCGGCCTCGCGCAGCTCGACGGCCTCGTCGAGCGCGGCCACCCCGACGCCGTCGGCGCCGGCCGCCTCGAGCGCGCGCACGATCGGCACCGCCCCATGCCCGTACGCATCGGCCTTGACCACGGGCTCCACGCGAACGCCCGGCCCGACGATCTCGCGCAGGACGGCCAGATTGCGCCCGAGGGCCTCGATGTCGAGCTCGAGCCAGGCGGTCCTGGGCAGCGCGGGCAGTCCGGCAGCCGCCAGGCGCCTTTCGATCGCGGCGCGCGCAGGCCCGGGATCCGGCCCGCTCAGCTGGTCCCTCCCGGGTCGTCGTCGACCTCCGGGGCAGCGCCTGCGTCCACCCCTCCCTCGCCGTCGGATGCGTCGTCCGCGCGGGACGCCCCGAACCCGAGCCGCCGGCCCGTGCGCTCCTGCTCGGCCAGGCGGGCCAGCCGCCGCCGGCCGATCGGCAGGGCGTCGGGCAGGTCGCCGGCCAGGAGCCCCGCATCGCCGATTCGATCGCGGACCACGTCGCCGGCCAGCCCGTGCAGGTAGACGCCCAGGCAGGCGGCATCGAATGCGTCCAGCCCCTGGGCCAGGAGCCCGCCGATCGTGCCCGAGAGCACGTCGCCCGTTCCGCCGGACGCCATGGCCGGGTTCTCGAACGGTGCCACGGCAAGACGGCCACCCGGCTCGGCGATCACGGTCCGGGCGCCCTTGAGCACCACGACCTGCCGCCACTCCGAGGCCGCGGCCGCAGCGGCCCGCGCGCGGTCCTCGTCGTTCTGGTTCAGGTCGCCATCGTCCGCCGGATCGTGTCCGCTGCCCGCGCGCAGGCGCGCGAACTCCCCGGCATGAGGCGTCAGCACGCAGCTCCGGCCGACCCGGGTCCACCAGGCGTCGGCGGACGCGAGCGTGCGCAGCGCCTCCGCGTCGAGCACGACCGGCGAGGCATCCGGCGCGCGCGCCGGCGCCTCACCGGATGCTGCCTGCTCCTGGGGCCAGCCACCCGCGGGCTCGTCGGGGGTCGTCAGCAACAGGCGCAGCAGGTCGGCCGTGGCGAGCGAGGGGCGGAGGCCGGGGCCGATCACCAGCGCGTCATGGTCGTGGTCGAGGATCTTGGCCAGGGCCGGCTCCGGATCCACCTCCTCCACGTCATCCTCGGGCAGCGCCATGGTCGTCGCCTCGATCACCTTGGCGGCGAACAGCGGCTGGAGCGACTCGGGCACGGCCAGCGTCACGAGCCCGGCCCCCGCACGTCCGGCGGCGCGACACACGAGGAAGGCGGCTCCCGCATAGTCGAGCGAGCCCGCGATCACGAGCAGCTTGCCGAAGCTCCCCTTGTGGCCGCGCTTGCTGCGCTCCGGGACGAGGCCGGCCATTGCGCGGTCATCGAGCAGGCGCCCGCCCTCGGCCGCACCGGCTGCCGGCGCCTCGGCGACCGGGGCGCCATCGGGGTTGCCGAAGCCCACCGGTCGACGATCAGCCACGCTGCACCTCCCCGACGGCCTCGGGGTCCGAGCCCGTATCGTCCGACTCGATCTCGCCGGCCAGCGCACGCGTCCGGGCCTGGAGCTCACGCAGCCGGTCGAACCGCGCCATCAGCGCTCGCTCTCGCTCGTCGAGCCGCTGGTCGATGTCCGGTGGAAAGATGTAGCGGCCACCGGCGGTCCGGACCCCGAACGCGATCGCGACCGCGAACTCCGCCTCGTGCGTGATGGACACCGCGATCCGCGTCATGCCCAGCTGATCGGCGCGTGCCGCCGCCCGCCCATGGAGCCGGATCGACGGCTGGCCCGTCGGCAGGCGCTCGACCTCGATATCGCGCCAGCCGATGCCCCGGACGCCGAGTCCCAGCACCTTGGACACCGCCTCCTTCGCTGCCCAGCGACCGGCAAACGTCTCGGCCCGGTCACGGACGTAGCGCCGCTCCGGATCGGTCAGGACGCGCCGCGCGAACCGGTCCCCGAAGCGAGCCATCGCGGCCCGGATCCGATCCACCTTGACGATGTCGATCCCGAGCTCGGTCGTGCCCTCGGGCACGGTCCCGGGCGGGATCGTGCGCTCGGGAGCGCGCTCGGGAGCAGGCTCCGGATCGGCCATCACCTACTCCACCGTCACCGACTTCGCGAGGTTCCGCGGCTGGTCGACGTCGGTCCCGCGGGCGACGGCCATGTGGTACGCGAACAGCTGCAGCGGGATCACCGCGAGCACCGGTGACAGCGCCTCGTGGGTGTCGGGCACCCACAGCACGTCATCGGCAAAGCGCTCGATCTGCGTGTCCCCCTCGGTCGCGACCGCGATCACGCGCGCGTCGCGCGCCCGCCCCTCCATCACGTTGCTGATCAGCTTGTCGTAGCTGCGCGACCGGGTAGCGAGCGCGACCAGCGGGCATTCGGCGTCGAGCAGCGAGATCGGCCCGTGCTTGAGCTCGCCGGCCGCATACCCCTCCGCGTGGATGTAGCTGACCTCCTTGAGCTTGAGCGCACCTTCCAGGGCGCCCGGGCAGGGTATAGCCGCGCCCGATGAACATGAACCCACCCGAGCTGACGTAGCGACGCGCGAGGTCGGCGGCCCCTGAGCTCAGCTCCAGGGTCCGGGCGGCGGCGTCCGGGAGCGCCCGGAGGGCGTGGCCCAGCGCCAGCTCGTCGGCGTCCGACATCACGCCGCGCGCCCGGGCGATCGCCGCGGCCAGGACGACCAGCGTGGTCACCTGGGTGACGAACGTCTTGGACGCGGCGACCGCGATCTCGGGGCCGGCCTGGAGGAACAGCACGGCATCGGCCTCACGGGTGATCGCGGAGCCCACGGTGTTGGTCACGGCCACGATCGGACAGCCGCGGGCGCGGGCGAAGCGGGTGGGCGCGATCGTGTCGGCGGTCTCGCCCGACTGGGTGACCGCGATCACGAGCGTGTCGGCGTCGAGCGGTGGCGGCGAGTACCGGAACTCCGAGCCGACCGTGACCCGTGCCGGGATGCCGGCCCAGTCCTCGATGGCGGCGGCGCCCGACGAGGCTCGCGTACGACGCGGTGCCGCACGCAACGAGCTCCACGCGCGTCACGCGCCGGAAGGCGTCGCTCAGACCGGCGACCTCGAGCACCTCGATCTGCCCGTCGGGCGTGACGCGACCGGCCAGCGACTGGCGCAGCGCCGTCGGCTGCTCGTGGATCTCCTTGAGCATGAAGTGGTCATAGCCACCACGCTCGGCCGCCTCGGGCGACCAGTCCACGACGCTGACGACACGCTCCCTCGGCAGGCCGTCGACGTCGGTGATCGTGGCGCCCCAGGGGCGGAGGTCCACGACGTCGCCCTCCTCAAGGAAGATCACGCGATCGGTATGCGCGAGGATCGCGGCCACGTCGGAGGCGAGGAACGCCTCACCGTCACCGATGCCCACCACGAGCGGCACGTCCTGGCGGGCGCCCACCAGGCGATCGCTCTCGCCACGGTGCATGACCGCGATGGCATAGGCGCCCTCGACGTGGCGCAGCGCCGCGCGCACCGCCTCCGCGATGTCGCCGCTGTAGGCCTCCTCGATCAGGTGGGCCAGCGCCTCCGTATCGGTCTCGGACGCCAGCACGTGGCCGCGCGCCTCGAGCCCGTCGCGCAGCTCGCGGAAGTTCTCGATGATCCCGTTGTGGATCACCGTGATGCCGCCGGTACAGTCCTGGTGCGGGTGCGCGTTGAGGTCGTTCGGGCGGCCGTGCGTCGCCCACCGCGTGTGGGCGAGCCCGATCGCCGCGTGCGGGGTGCGATCCGCGATCGCCGTCTGGAGGTTGGCGAGCTTGCCCGCCCGCTTCTCGAGGAACAGGTCGCCCTGCTCGTCCACGAGGGCGATCCCGGCCGAGTCGTAGCCGCGATACTCGAGGCGGCGCAGGCCCTCGATGAGGATCGGGCCTGCCTGGCGAGGGCCCGTGTAGCCGACGATTCCGCACATGCGCTGGGTGTCTCCTGGGTCGCGATCCCGCGGCCCCGCCACGGACGGCTAGTGTAGACGCTCGGCCGCGAGCGCCACGATACCGTCCGCGAGACGGACGACGGCCTCGGGATCGTCGCCCTCGACCATCACCCGCAGCACGGGCTCCGTGCCCGATGGCCGGACGAGGACACGACCGTGGGGCTCGAGCCGGCGCTCGGCGTCGGCGATCGCCTCGCGCAGCACGTCGTCGTTCTCCCACTGGTCGCGGTGCCGGACCCGCACCGCCCGCTGCGCCTGGGGCAGCAGCTCGATCGCCTGCGCCAGGCGGCCCAGGTCCGCTCCGGCCGCACACATGACGCGCAGCAGCTCCACCGCGGTCACGATCCCGTCGCCGGCAAGGCTGTGCTCGCGCACGATGACATGGCCGCTCTTCTCGCCACCGAGCCCGGCACCGGACACGAGCATCGCGGCCAGGATGTGCTTGTCGCCGACCGGCGTCCGGACGATCCGGCCGCCCGCAGTCTCGATCGCCGCCTGGAGGCCGCCGTTGGACAGCACCGACACGACCAGGCTGTCGCGGTCGAGCGCACCGCGCGAGAGCCGCTCGAGCGCGAGGATGCCGAGCACCTGGTCGCCGTCCACCAGCGACCCGTCCGCGGCGACCGCCACGCAGCGATCCGCGTCGCCGTCCAGGGCAAAGCCGACGTCCGCCCCGCGCGCCCGTACCGCCTCGCCCAGCGACCGGGGATCGGTCGCCCCGCACTCGCGGTTGATGTTGTCGCCATCGGGCTGATCGTGGATCACCGTCACGCGGGCGCCGGTGGCCTCGAGGATCCGGGGCGCCACCTCGAACGCGGCGCCGTTGGCAGCATCGAGAACGACGTGGACGCCGCTGGCCGGGACGGCGCGGGCGAGCGTCGCGCGATGCTCCACGTAGCGCTCCAGCAGTGCCGACGCATCGATCGCCCGACCCACCTGGCCGGCGGGCGCCGACGGCAGCTCGTCCGCCCGCAGGACCGCTGTCTCGAGGTCGTCCTCGACGTCGTCGTCGAGCTTCATCCCGCGAGGGTCGAGCACCTTGAGGCCATTGTCCTCGGCCGGGTTGTGCGACGCGGACACCATGATCCCGGCCGCGAAATGGCCCAGACCGGTGAGGTACGCCAGGGCCGGCGTGGGCAGCACCCCGGCGACGTGCACGTCGACGCCCATGCTGGTGGCCCCGGCGGTGATCGCCGCGACAAACATGTCGCCGGAGCGGCGGGTGTCGCGACCGACCACCAGCGACCCACCCACACCCACGATCTCGTGCGCTGTCGCCCGGCCGAGGGCATAGGCGAGCGACGGGCGGAGCTCGTCGTTGGCCACCCCTCGGATCCCGTCGGTGCCGAACAGGCGGGTCATCGTGGATCGAGCCCCACGGTCATCGTCGTGCCACGGATCATGAGCCGCTCGGCGTCGGCGTGGGGACGGGTGTCGGCGTGACGGCGGGTCCGTCGTCGCGGACGCGCCCGGCCCCGGGCGTGGCGGGCGACGGGCTCGCCAGCGCCGTGATCAGGACCGTCACGGTCTCCGGCGACTGGGCGGCGACGGTGACGCCGGTTGGCAGCGAGGGGACGACCGTCAGGTCGTGGCTGCCGGGGCCGAGGCCCGCCACGTTGACCCCGACCACGAGCGGCACCGAGGACAGCTGGTCGAGATCGGCGACGGAGCCGTACAGCGTCATCAGGATCCGGTCGTCGGACAGCTGGTAGTCGTAGCCGGGCTCCCGGCCGTCGAGGCGGAGGCCGGCCGTGTAGGTCCGGGTCTCGGTCACCGGCTCCACCGTGACCGTGACCGACACCGAAGTGACGTCAGTCGGGATGACGCCTGTGGGCAGCGCGAGCGCGACCTCCTGGGTCACGGCGTTGGTTGCGCCGAACAGGGCCACGGGCGCCGTGTCCACCTCCGTGAGGGACGCGAGCTGGTCACCATCGCCCTCGACGAGCACCGTCTGCGGCGTGACCTCGATCTTTGCAATCCGGAACCCGGGCGCCGGCTCGCCGGTCACGACCGGGTTGACCGGGAGCGTGCGTGACTGCTTGTCAGTGAACAGCGGGATGGTGACATGCACGGTCTGCGGCTCGACATCCACGCCGCTCACGGGCTGACCCGTGGCGTCAATCGGGGTGGCCTCGAGGTCGCTGTCCACGTTGATGCCGCTCGGGTCAAGGAGCGCGACGACCCGGGCGGCGACCACCTGGCCGACGAGCGTCGCAGGACCGGACACCACCACCTCGGCCGGGTCGACGGTCGTGTTGCCCACGGTGACGCCCGCTGGCACGCTGCCGCGCTCGACCCGCACCGGCACGGACTTCTGCTGGACGGTGTCGAGCACGACCTGGATCTGGCGCGGTGTGACCTCGACGATCGTCACCTGCGGATAGATGGAGCTGACGACCACGTTGACCGAGGTCGGATTCCCGTCGGGCTTGACGTTGGTCAGATCGACCGTGGCCTTGAAGTCCTCGACGCGCAGCCGGGGGACGTCGGCCGGCGCGATATAGCGGATCTGCTCCACGTCGCGCAGCTGGTTGGTCACGATCGTGTCTGGCGGCCGGTTGATCGGGAGCACCGTGACGGGACCGGTCAGGGTGCTGGTGTCCTGCGACGCCACGAGGCCGGCATACAGGAGCGTCGCCAGGGCGATCGCGGCCACCTTGAGCGGCCAGTTGTGCACGATCACGTGCACAACGCGGGTCGCGATCCCGCGGACCGTCATCGCTGGGCGACAGCGGCGGCCTTGCCCCCGCTCTCCCCGTCGTCACGCGGCGTGCCGGACCCGTCGCGCGGCGTGCCGGACCCGGCCGGCGGCTCGGATCGGGCCGGTCGCGATACGCCTCGCAGCCGCCGCCTGGTGCGACCCCCCAGCCCGGACAGCAGGCCGAGACCGGTGGGCACAGGCGTCTCCAGGCGACTCGTCAGCGTCCGAACCAGCTGGGCCTCGGTCGGGACGCGCAGGATCCGCGCCCGCTCGACGACGCTCATCTGGCCGCTCTCCTCGGACACGACGACGGTGATGGCGTCCGTATCCTCGGTGATGCCCAGCGCCGCGCGATGGCGGGTGCCGAAGCGCAGCGACAGCTCCATGTCCGTGAGCGGGAGCAACGCAGCCGCAGCGAGGATCCGGTCCTCGCGGATGATCACGGCGCCGTCATGCAGCTCGGTCTTGGGCGCGAAGATCGTGCACAGCAGGTCGCTCGAGAGGTCCGAGTGAAGCATGATCCCGGTCTCGGCGATCTCCTCGAGCCCGGTGTCGCGCTCGATCACGATCAGCGCGCCCTGGCCGCGGCGTGACAGGATCCCGGCTGCGCGCGCGACCTCTGTCGCGACGTGCTCGATGCGCCGCTGGGCGGTGGGCGCCACCAGCCAGCTCATGGTGCCCACGCGGCCAAGCCGCTCCAGGCCACGCCGGAGCTCGGGCTGGAACACCACCACCAGGGCGAACACGCCGACGACGGCGCCGGTCTGGAGGAGCTGGGTGAACAGGCGCAGGTTCAGGAACTGCGCCAGGGCATAGATCCCGAGCAGGATCGTGACCCCGATGACGAGGGTGACCGCACGGGTGCCGCGGATCAGGCTGAACAGCGCGTAGATCGCGACCGCGGTGATCGAGATGTCGAGCAGCGTCGTCAGCGTGATCTGCCGGACGAGCGACTCGACGAACGGGATCATCTTCCGGCGAGTGTAGCACCGGGCCTGCCGGGGACCGACCCGCCGGCCGGGCTCGAGCGCCCGTGGTCAGGCTCGCTCCGCGCGGACCGCGACCACCTCCGCGATGACGGTCTCGTCGCCATCGAGCACCGCCAGCCGGTCCAGGAGCGCCAGCTTCTCGTCGGCCAGCGGCCGCCAGCCCCGCTCGTCGTAGAGCTCCACCAGCGCGAGATGAAGCAGGGCATGGTCCGGGATCACCGACAGCCCGGCATAGCAGGCGTCCAGCGCGGCGTCGGGGCTGCCCGTCCGTCGATGGAGGGCGGCGAGGTCCAGGAGCCTGTCAACGGCAGCCGCCGGATCGTTGCCGTCGAGTGCCGACTCGGCTGCCTGCGCGAGCGAGACGGGCTCCGCGTCGGGTTCGAGGTCGCGATCGAGGACCGCGCGTCGAGCAGGCTCCTTCGCCGACGTGCCGGTCGCCTGGCCCAAGGCGCCGGATTCGCCCTCCGCCATCCCCGCCGCACCGCCGGTCGCCATCGGGCCGCGAGCGCCAACACCGTCCTCGTCGAGCACGCGCAGCGCGCGCTCGAGGGCAAGCCTGCCCGGGTCCTCGAGGTCCGCCGCCCGGAGGCGCTCGACGAGCAGCCGCAGCGTTCTCCGACGCTCCCGACCCTCGGCGAGCTCCAGCCCGCGACGTGCGGCATCGACGGCGTCGGCCAGCTTGCCTGCCGAGTCACACGCCTCGGCAAGGGCGTCGTACGCATCGGCCGCCTCGTGGTGGCGGTCGAGCGACTGGAGCGCTCCCGCACGGCCGCGCAGCGCGGCGAGATCGCCCGGGGACAACCCGAGCGCCACGTCGTACTGATCAACCGCCTCGCCCGGACGACCGCTGCGCATCAGCGCGTTCCCTGCGCTGGTGTGGGGCGTTGCCCGCTCGGGGGCGATCCGGGCGGCCTCGGCATAGGCGGTCAGCGCGTCCATGACCCGTCCCTGCACCGAGGCGACATGCCCGCGCTGGAGCGCCTCCTTGTACCGCTCGTAGAGCGCCTCGCCGCTCATCGCAGCCTCCCTGCCATGGCCGGCCCTCAGGCCAGCAGCTCCACGAGCAGCGCCTTCTGCGCATGCAGCCGGTTCTCCGACTGGTCGAACACGATGCTCCTGGGACCGTCCATCACGTCCGAGGTGATCTCCTCCCCGCGATGCGCCGGGAGGCAGTGCATCACGAGCGCATCCGGCGAGATCGCGAGCAGCCGCGCGTTGAGCTGGTAGCCCGAGAACGCATCCCGGCGCTCCTCGGCCTCGGCCTCCTGGCCCATGGACGTCCAGGTGTCCGTGTACACCGCCGCGGCGCCGGCCACCGCAGCGTGCGGATCGGAGCCCAGCACGAGGCGCCCGCCGGTTCCGCGCGCCAGCTCGCGGGCACGCTCGACGATGCGCTCGCTCGGGCCGTAGCCGGACGGGTGCGCGAGCCGGATCTCCATGCCCAGCGTGGCGCCCATCAGGGCCAGCGAGTGGAACACGTTGTTGCCGTCGCCGACGAACGCCAGGACCACGCCACGCAGGTCACCGAAACGCTCATGGAGCGTGAACAGGTCGGCCAGCGCCTGGCACGGATGCTCCCGGATCGTGAGTCCGTTGATGACCGGGATCGACGCGCGGTCGGCGAGCTCCACCACGACCTCGTGGGGCCCCGTGCGCGCCATGATCGCGTCCACGAACCCCTCGAGGTTCCGTGCCACGTCGGCAACCGACTCACGCCCCCCCAGGACCACGCTCTCGGTGAGGTAGATGGCGTGGCCGCCGAGCTGGCTCATGCCCGCCTCGAACGTGACGCGCGTCCGCAGGCTGGGCCGCTGGAACAGCATTGCCAGCGAGCGACGCTCCAGTGGCGGCGTGGCGTGTCGACCCGCGGTCCTGAGCTCGGCCTTGAGCTCGGCGGCGCGTGTGAACAGGCGGCCGATCTCGTCCGCGGACAGATCGGCTGCGCTGATCAGATCGCGACCATGCAGGGAGCTGTCCACCGTCATCGCCTCAGCCTACCCGACCCGAGCCGCCGAACCGCCCCCGGGGGCGAACGGCGTCGGAGACGAAGGCGGGCGGTGAGCCTGCGAGGGCTCCATCGGACCGCCGCCCGCGGCGAGCTGATCGCAAAGGCGTCCGCGGGGACTGGAGCGAGCGCACGTGCGCGTGCGTGGGCGACCGTCCGGGGCGGAGAGGGCCGTGAGCGGTCGCCGGGTTCAGCGCTACCGCTTGGTGTACTGCGGAGCCTTCCGGGCGCGCTTCAGCCCGTACTTCTTGCGCTCCTTCATCCGCGGGTCGCGGGTGAGCAGCCCGGCCTGCCGAAGCGGCAGCCGATTGGCGTCCGGATCGACCTGCAGCAGCGCGCGGGCGATGCCGTGGCGGATCGCGCCGGCCTGGCCGGTGATGCCACCGCCCTCGACCTTGATCATCGTGTTGAAGCGGCCCTCGGTCCCGGTCACCCGGAACGGAAGGAACAGCTCGGACTCGGCGAGGATCCCGCCGAAATGCTCCTCGGGAGTGCGGCCGTTGACGACCATCTCACCCTCACCGGGGATCAGGCGAACACGGGCTACCGCCGTCTTTCGGCGGCCGGTGCCCCAGTAGAACGCAGGCGTCGACATCAGGGCTCCTCGTTCAGGCGAGCGGCTCGGGCTTCTGGGCCTGATGCGGGTGCTCCGCACCCGCGTAGACCTTCAGCTTGCGCAGCATCTGGGTTCCCAGGCGGTTGTGGGGCAGCATCCCCTTCACGGCCCGACGGATGACCTCCTCGGGGCGACGGGCCAGGAGGTGCCCGAGCGTCTCCTCCTTGAGTCCCTTGGGGTAGCCGCTGTGGCGGATGTACACCTTGGATGTCAGCTTGTCGCGGGTCACGTGGATGCGTGCGGCATTGAGCACGATCACGTGATCACCGGTGTCCATGTGCGCGGCATAGCCGGGCTTGTGCTTGCCCTCGAGAACGCGCGCGATCCTCGTCGCGAGGCGTCCGAGCGTCTCGTCCGTCGCGTCGACGACGTACCAGCGTCGCTCGATCTCGCTCTCTCGAGGCGTATAGGTCTTCGCGCTCATTCCTCGTCTTCCTTGTCGGTCCCGGACCGCCGTCCGAGGACGACGCGCCGGAGGCTCAGCCCCTTGGCCGGGGCAAGCGCCCCGTTCAGTGCCGGCTCCCGTTCGGCCATCGCCGCCCGAAGGCCCGCAGTATCCATCTTGCCCACACCGATCGCGAGCAGCGCGGCGACCATGCGCCGCACCTGGCCCCGCAGGAAGGCGTCGGCCGTGACGTCGATCGTCACCACGCGGCCCTTCCGGCGGACCCGGACCGCATGCACGGTCCGGACCGGTGACCGGTCCTCGCCGCTGAAGGCCGAGAAGTCGTGCCGGCCCACGAAGACCGACGCGGCGCCCGCCATGGCGGCGACATCGAGCGGGGTCCGCACCCCGAGCGCCTGGCGCTCGCGAAGCGGGCTGGGCGGCCCGTTCCAGACGGTGTAGCGGTATTCCCGGTACCGCGCCGCGTAGCGTGGATGGAACCCGAGCGGGACCCGGCGAAGGTCGCGGATCGCGACATCCGACGGAAGCTGGGCGTTGATCGCCCGCAGGACCTCAGGTCCGGTGAGCCTGCCCCGGTAGGTGAACGAGATCACCTGGCCTTCGGCGTGGACTCCCGCGTCCGTGCGACCTGCTCCCTCGACCACGATCCGGTCACCTCCGGAGAGGTGCCGCAACGCGGCCTCGAGCTCCCCCTGGACCGTGCGTGCGTTCGGCTGGAGCTGGAAGCCACCGAACTCGGTCCCGTCATATTCACACCGGGCGCGGTAGCGCACGGCGCGCCCTCTCGGGCGCTGCATGATGTCGTTCGAGCTGCCGCCCAGCGACCGTCCTCAGACCAGCTCGATCTGGACGATCTCGGCGGCGTCGCCCCGGCGCTGGCCGATGTGCACCAGGCGGGTGAACCCGGACTGGCGATCGGCATACTTGGGGGCGATCACGTCGAACAGCTTGTTGACGACGAGCGGCTCGTTGGGCATCTGCGACACGACGCTGCGCCGCGCGGCGAGGTCGCCACGCTTGGCGAGCGTGATCATGCGCTCGACCTGCCCCCGGACCTCCTTGGCCTTGGCCTCGGTGGTCTGGACGCGCTCGTACCGGAGCACGGACACGGTCAGGTTCCGATACAGGGCCATCCGCGGTCCGTGCTTTCGGGACAGCTTCCGGCCGTCGATGCGGTGCGCCACGGCTCAGGCCTCCCCCTCGTCGTCGAAGGGGACCTCGTCCTCGGCCAGCTCCTCGCCCTCGGTCTCGGGCAGGATGAATCCCCGCATCCGGAGGCGCTCCTTCATCTCGTCCAGCGACTTCTTGCCGAAGTTGCGCATCCGCAGCAGGTCGTCGTCCTTGAGCTGCAGCAGCTGGCCGACCTTGACGATGTTGTTGCGCTTGAGCGAGTTGTAGGCCCGCATCGGGAGATCAAGCTCCTCGATCGGCATGTCGAGCATGTTGGGCGGCAGCTGCGGGACACCGGCGGCCGCCGGGTCCGGGGCAGGTGCCGGCACGCCGACCGTGACGAACGGCTGGAACTGGCGAACCAGGATGTCCGCCGAGTGCGACAGCGCCTCCTCGGGCGTCACCGTGCCGTCGGTCTCAATCTCGATCGTGAGCTTGTCGAAGTTGGTCATCTGGCCGACGCGCATGCTCTCGACCCAGTAGTTGACCTTGCGAACCGGGGTGAAGATCGCATCGACCGCGATCACGCCGATCGGGAGCGCTTCGCTGCGCTCGGCGGCGAGGTAGCCCACGCCCCGCTCCACGGTCAGATCCATCTCGATCGTCACGTCGTCCGAGTCGATCGTCATCAGGACGAGCTCGGGGTTCACGATCTCGACGTCGGCGGTCTCCGCGATGTCGGCCGCGATCACCGGGCCGGCCCCGCTCTTCATCAGGCGCAGCTGGACGGGGTGGGTCGCGAAGCTCTTGAGGCGCAGCTTCTTGACGTTCAGGACGATCTGGGTCACGTCCTCCTTGACGCCCGGGATCGTCGAGAACTCCTGGTAGACGTCGCGGACCTGGATGGACGTCACCGCGGCGCCCTCGAGCGACGACAGCAGGACGCGCCGGAGCGCATTGCCCAGCGTGACGCCATAGCCGGCCTGGAGCGGACCGGCCTCGTACTTGGCGTACGTGCCAGCCTCGGCGACGGGCTCGATCTGGGGGGTCTCGAGTTCGATCATGAAGGGCGGCTACCTCGAGTAGTACTCGACCACGAGCTGCTCGTTGAAGTCGAGCGGCATCTGGTCGCGGCGCGGGACGGCAACGACGGAGCCGGCGAGGTTCGCGGCGTCGAGGCTCAGCCAGTCGGGGGCCTGGTGGGACGACAGCGAGTCTCGGACCGTCTTGAACAGCTCCCGGCCGTGGTGCGACTCGCGCACCTCGACCTTGTCGCCGATCTTGAGCCGATAGGACGGGATGTTGGTGGGAACGCCGTTCACGGCGAGATGGCCGTGGGCCACGATCTGGCGGGCGGCGGCCCGTGACGGCGCCAGCCCGAGGCGGAAGGCCACGTTGTCGAGGCGGAGCTCGAGCGTCCGCAGCAGGTACTCACCGGTGACGCCAGACTGCCTGGACGCCTCGAGGTAGTAGTTGCGGAACTGCTTCTCGAGCACGCCGTAGACGCGGCGAACCTTCTGCTTCTCGCGCAGCTGGAGGCCGTAGTCGCCGACCTTGCGGCGGCGGACGCCATGCTGGCCGGGCGGTGAGGGACGGCGTTCGAAGGCGCACTTCTTGGTGTAGCAGCGACTGCCCTTGAGGTAGAGCTTCATCCCCTCGCGGCGGCACTGTCGGCAGACGGCATCGGTATAGCGGGCCATGGTCTCTCGGTGCTCAGACTCGACGCCGCTTGGGGGCGCGGCAGCCGTTGTGCGGGATGGGCGTGACGTCGGTGATCGCGCTGACCTCGAGGCCGGCCGCCTGGAGCGACCGGATCGCCTGCTCGCGACCGGCGCCCGGGCCTTTCACGTAGACCTCGACCTGGCGCATGCCATGCTCCATGGCGCGCTTCGCGGCCCCGTCCGCCGCGAGGGCCGCGGCATAGGGCGTGCTCTTGCGGGATCCCTTGAACCCGGCCACACCGGCCGAGCCCCATGCGATCACGTCGCCACCCTGGTCGGTGATCGTCACGATGGTGTTGTTGAAGCTCGCCTGGATGTGGACGTGCCCCTGCGGGACGTTCTTTCGCTCCCGGCGCCGTGTCTTGGCGGCGCGCTTACGATCGGCCATGCGCTAGCAGTTCCTCGTCACTTCTTGCGCCGCGCGCCGACCGTCTTCTTGGGTCCGCGGCGCTGGCGAGCGTTGGTCTTGGTGCGCTGACCCCGAGACGGGAGGTTGCGGCGGTGTCGCATGCCGCGGTAGGAGCCGATCTCGATCAGGCGCTTGATGTTGAGCGCAACCTCTCGACGCAGGTCGCCCTCGACCTTGTAGCTGCGGTCGATGACCTCGCGCAACCGGGCCACCTGGTCCTCGGTCAGGTCCCGCACCCGCGTGTCGGGGTTGATGTTGGTCTGCTTGAGGATCGTCTGGCTGGACGACAGCCCGACCCCATAGATATAGGTAAGGGCGATCTCGACGCGCTTCTCACGCGGGATGTCGATACCTGCGATACGAGCCATCGTGTTCAGCCCTGCCGTTGCTTGTGCTTCGGGTTTGAGCAGATGACCATCACGGTGCCGTGGCGCCGGATGATCTTGCAGTTGTCGCATCGCGTCTTGACGGACGCTCTGACCTTCACCGGGTTCCTCGACTTACTTCAGGCGATATGTGATCCGACCCCGGGTGAGGTCGTACGGGGACAGCTCCACGCGAACCCGGTCCCCGGGCAGGATCCGGATGAAGTTCATCCGGAGCTTGCCGCTGATGTGCGCGAGGACGCGGTGGCCATTCTCGAGCTCCACCGCGAACATCGTGTTCGGCAGCGGCTCGAGGACGGTCCCTTCGACTTCGATCGCGTCCTTCTTCGCCAACCTAGCTCCCTGGTCCGTTGCAGCACGAGTGCCGGCCCGGCCGGGCCGACACACGAACGCTGAGGATATCAAAGGCGGACCGTTCCGACAACCGCGAGGCGATGGATGCCATCACCGGACGCGGGTCAGGATCTCGGGACCGGACTCGGTCACCGCGATCGAGTGCTCGAAGTGCGCGGACAGCGATCCGTCGCGGGTGGCCACCGTCCAGCCGTCGGCCAGGGTGCGCGTCTCCTCGGAGCCCAGGGTGAGCATCGGCTCGATCGCGACGCAGATGCCCGGCGCCAGCGCGATGCCCTGCGAGCGGGACCGGAAGTTCGGCACCTGCGGGTCCTCGTGCATCGCGGTGCCGATGCCATGGCCGACGTACTGGCGGACGATGCCATAGCCGCCGGGCCGGGCGACGTCCTCGATCGCGGCCGAGATGTCACCGATGCGATTGCCGGGCACGGATGCTGCGATGCCGGCCATCAGGGCGAGCCGGGTCGTCTCGACCAGCGCCTGCACGTCGGGGGCGACGTGCTCGATGCCGCCACACACGAACGTCCTGGCACCATCGCCGTGCCAGCCGTTGAGGATGGCCCCGACGTCGACCGAAACCAGCTGCCCGGCGCGGAGCTCCCGATCACCGGGGATGCCGTGCACGATCTCGTCGTCGATCGAGATGCAGGTGGATGCGGGATAGGCGTGGGGATGGCTGGGATCGTACTCGCGGGCGCCCAGGTAGCCCAGGAACGACGGGATCGCGCCCGACGCGCGGATGTGTCGCTCGGCGATGCGGTCAAGCTCCGCGGTCGAGACGCCGGGCCTGATGTTCTCCTCCATGAGCGCGAGCACCTCGGCCACGATCTGACCGGCACCGCGCATGCGCTCGATCTCGGCTCGCGACTTGCGGGTGATCATCGGCCGACCCCCGCCGCGGCCACCACAGTCGTGATCGCGGTCGCAACGGCGTCGATCGGCTGCAGCCCATCGACCGCCCGCAGCAGCCCGGCGGCCCGGTAGTGCGCGATGACCTCGTCGAGCGCGCCGAGCTGCTGGGCCATTCGGGCCCGGATCGTCTCCGGCTGGTCGTCGGGTCGCTGGTACAGCTCGGAGCCATCGATGTCACAGCGGCCGGCCACGCTGGGCGGGCTCGACACCTCGTGGTAGGGATGGCCGGCCGCGCGGCAGACCCAGCGACCGGACAGGCGCCGCACCAGCTCCTCGGCAGGGACCTCGACGAGGACCGCGACCGCCACCGACGAGTCCCGCTCGGCCAGCACGGTATCGAGCACCTGGGCCTGGACGGCGGTGCGGGGAAAGCCGTCGAGGATCACGCCGCCGGTCGCATCCGGCCGGCCGAGCCGGTCGAGCAGCAGACCGACCGTCACGTCGTCCGGCACGAGCTGTCCCGCCTCCATGTAGCCCTTCGCCTGGATGCCGAGCGGCGTCCGATCCCGAACGGCAGCCCGGAAGAGGTCACCGGTCGCGACCACGGGGATCCCGAGGTGCTCCGCGAGCAACGGTGCCTGGGTGCCCTTGCCGGCGCCCGGGGCACCCAACAGCACGACGACCCTCATCAGGCGCTGGCGAGGACCGTGGCGGGACGAGGCACGGTGACGGTGGCGTGCGCGGTCATCGGATGAACCCCTCGTACTGGCGCACCAGCAGCTGCGCCTCGAGCTGCTTCATCGTCTCGACCACGACCGACACCACGATCAGGATGCCGGTGCCGCCCAGCGCGATGTTGCGGTACTCGGGCTGCACGAGACCCACGAACGGCGGCGCCGCGGCAACGATGCCCAGGAACAGGGCGCCGGCAACCGTGATCCGGGTCACCACGCGCGCCAGGTAGTCCTGGGTCGGTCGCCCGGGCCGGATACCCGGGATGAAACCGCCGTTCTTGCGCAGCTGCTCGGCCGTCTCATCGGGCTTGAACGTGAACGCCGTGTAGAAGTAGGTG
This sequence comes from uncultured Chloroflexia bacterium, assembly GCA_963806265.1. Taxonomy (GTDB): domain Bacteria; phylum Chloroflexota; class Limnocylindria; order Limnocylindrales; family CSP1-4; genus CAIXZV01. Next base: position 10,206 of record CAWDXT010000010.1, on the reverse strand, counting down.
AACCCGACGGTCAGCAGGAAGTACATCGCGACATACAGCCACGATCCCGGGCTGAGCCAGGTCACGATTCCCTGCGCGATGTCGCCGATGAGGCCCGCCGAGCTGGTGAAGTAGCTCGCGATCTGGCTGGGGAACAGCAGGATGCTGACCGCGAAGATGATCGGGATCACGCCGGCCTGGTTGACGCGCAGCGGCAGGAACGTCTGGCCGCCCTGGTACATGCGACGGCCACGGACCCGGGAGGCGTACTGGATCGGGATCCGGCGCTGCCCCTCCTGGATGAAGATGATCACGGCGACAGCGGCGACGGCCAGCAGGCCGAGCAGCAGCAGCCGCGCCAGGTCGGGGTTGTCCAGGAAGCCGATCAGGGCGCCCGGGGCGCGGCTCACGATGCCCGCGAAGATGATGAAGCTGACGCCGTTGCCGATGCCCTTCTCGGTGATCAGCTCGCCCAGCCACATGAGGACCACCGAGCCGGCGGTCAGGGTCACGATCTGGGTGATCGTCTCCCAGCTGCCGAGGTCGAACGGCGTCGACAGCACGTTGCTCGCGTTGAGCAGGGCGAGGAAGCCGTACGACTGGAGCAGCGCCATCGGAACGGACAGGTAGCGCGTGTACTGGTTGATCTTGGTTCGCCCGTACTCGCCCTCACGCTGCAGCGCCTGGAGCGACGGGACGACGCCCGTCATGAGCTGCATGATGATCGACGCGTTGATGTAGGGGTTCACCCCCAGCGCGACGACGGAGAACGTGGCCAGGCCGCCTCCCGAGAACAGATCCAGCAGGCCGAAGATCGCGTTCGAGTCGAGGAACGCGCTGAGCTGGTTGCGATCCACGCCCGGGACCGGGACGTGGGCCAGCAACCGGAACACCAGCAGCATCCCGGCCACGAACAGAATTCGGCGCCGGAGATCCGGCGCCCGGAAGGCGTTGAGCAGGGCCTCAAACACGTGGGCTAATCCTGGTCGGCGTCGTCAGCCTGACCGGCTCCGGCCTCAGGCTCGGCGACCGGCTCCGCGTCGGCTTCGGCCGCCTCATCCGCCGGCTTGACCGCCGCCTTGCGGGTCGCGGGCTTGCGGGTCCGCCTGGCCGCAGGCTTGCCGGTCGGGGCCTTGGCCTCCGCATCGGGGGCAGCGGCGTCGGCCGCCGTGGCCTCGGCTGCGGTCGCCGATGCAGCAGCCGATGCCGCGGCCTCGGGCAACGGCGCCGCGTCGTCGGCAGGCTCGGATGCGGGGACCTCAACACCCAGCGCCGAGAGCGGGCTGCTGGGGATCTCGATCACCTGGGCGGTGCCGCCGGCGCCCTCGATCTTGGCCCTGGCGCTCCTGGTGAACGCATCGGCAAGCACGAACAGCTTCGCGCTGACCTCGCCCTGGCCCAGGATCTTGAGCGGCAGCCGGTCGCGCCGGACCAGACCGGCCTGCTTGAGCGTGTCGGCGTTGACGGTGACCGGCGCGCCCTTCTCGGCCTCGAGCCGGCCGGCCTCGATCGCCGCGCTGATCGCGCCGACGTTGACGATCTCGTACTCGATGTCGTTGATGTTGCGGAAGCCGCGCAGCTTCGGGATCCGGATATGGAGCGGTGTCTGGCCGCCCTCGAACCAGGCGGGGATCGAGGCACCGGCCCGGGACCGCTGCCCCTTCGTCCCGCGGCCGGCGGTCTTGCCCTTGCCGGCCGCGATGCCGCGCCCGACGCGGGTGCGCCTGGTGACCGACCCCTTGGCGGGATGCAGGTCGTGAATCTTCATCAGTGCTTCTCCGGCGTGGGCTGTGCGCCCTCGGGGATCTCCTCGACGGTCACCAGGAAACGGACCTGGCGGACCATGCCGCGCACCGCCGGGTTGTCCGGCAGGACAGACGAGCTGCCGATGCCGTGAAGCCCGAGGGCACGGATCGTCGCCCGGTTGCGGGCGATGTGGCTGATCGTGCTTCTGGTCTGGGTGACGCGCAGCCTACCGGGCATCGGCCACCTCCCGGCCGCCGGCCGCGGCGGGCTGGCCCGGCACCACGAGACGCAGCTTCACGCCACGCTGGCGCGACAGCTCCTCGACCGACCGCAGGCCACCCAGCGCGTTGAGCGTGGCGCGGGTCACGTTGACCGGGTTCGTCGAGCCATGGACCTTGGCCAGGATGTCGCGGATCCCGGCCGCCTCGACGACCGCGCGGACCGCGCCGCCGGCGATGACGCCCGTGCCCTTGGACGCGGGCTTGAGCAGGATCCGGGCGCCCGCGTACTGCTCGTGCACCTCGTACGGGATGGTCGTCCCGACCATCGGGATCTCGACCAGGTGCTTCTTGGCATCCTCGACGCCCTTGCGGATCGACTCCGGCACGTCGCCGGCCTTGCCCAGGCCGACGCCCACGTGACCATTGCCGTCGCCCACGACGATGACCGCCGAGAACGAGAACCGGCGACCGCCCTTGTGGACCTTCGCGACGCGGTTGATCTGGACGACGCGCTCCTCGAGCGCGAGCTTGTTGGGATCGATACGAGCCACAGGCGTGCCCTCTAGAAGTCGAGGCCGGCTTCGCGCGCCGCCTCGGCGAGCGAGCGAACCCGCCCGTGGTATTGGAACCCCGCCCGATCAAAGACGACGGCCGCGACACCGGCGGACTTCGCGCGCTCGGCGATGAGCTGGCCGACGCGCTTCGCGTCGTCGGTCTTGGTACCGTCGCTGCCGCGCAGCTCCGGCTCCAGCGACGAGGCTGCGGCCAGGGTACGGCCGCTGGTGTCGTCGATGACCTGGGCGTAGATCTGGTTGGTGCTGCGGAACACCGCCAGCCGGGGACGCTCCGGGGTGCCGGAGAGGCGGAGGCGGAGTCGCTGATGGCGCTTGGTTCGGGCCGCGGTGCGGCTGGTGATCTTCGTCATGTCGCTACTTCCCGCCGATCCGGCCGGCCTTGCCTGCCTTGCGGCGGACGTGCTCGCCGGCGTACCTGACGCCCTTGCCCTTGTAGGGCTCGGGCTTCCGTGTCGCCCGGACCTGGGCCGCGACCTGACCGACGAGCTCCTTGTCGATGCCGACCACCGCCAGGCGAACGGGGGTCTCGACCTCGAAGCTGATGCCCTCGGGCGGGTCGATCTCGATCGGGTGGCTGTAGCCCAGCGACAGCTGGAGCTTCTCGCCGATCTTCTGGGCGCGATAGCCGACGCCGACGATCTCGAGGCCCTTGCGGTACCCGCTCGTCACGCCGACGACCATGTTGTTCACCAGCGTCCGGGTGAGCCCGTGGAGGCTCTTGTCGAGCTTGGTCTCCGTCGGCCGGGTCACCACGAGGGCATCGCCATCGCGGGTGACCTCGATCCGGGGCGGCAGCTCACGGGTCAGGGAGCCTTTGGGGCCCTTGACGGTCAGCACGCGCCCGTCGAACGCGACGTCGACGCCGGCGGGGACGGTGATGGGGAGACGGCCGATTCGTGACATGCTCGCTACCAGACGTAGGCGAGGATCTCGCCGCCCAGCTGGGCCTGCTTGGCCTGCGAGCCGGTCATGATCCCCTTGGACGTGCTGACGATCACGACACCCAGGCCGCCCAGGACTCGCGGAATGTCGGTCTTGCGCGCGTACACGCGCAGGCCGGGCTTGCTGATCCGCTTGAGGCCCGAGACGACGGGCACCTTGCCGTCGACATATTTGAGCTCGATGCGCAGCATCTGCGCCACGCCCTCACGCTCCTCGCGGACGTCGGCGATGAAGCCTTCCTCCTTGAGGATGCGCGCGATCTGACGCTTGGTGCGCGAAGCCGGGACGACGACCTCGGTGTGTCGTGCCCGGGACGCGTTGCGGACTCGCGTGAGCATGTCCGCGATGGGGTCGGAAACGTTCATGTTGCCTACCAGCTCGACTTCGTGACGCCCGGCAGCTCGCCCACCAGCGCTCGCTCCCGGAAGCAGATCCGGCACAGCGCGAACCGGCGCATGTAGGCACGCGGCCGGCCGCATACCGAGCAGCGGTTGTACCCCTGCACGGGATGGCGCGGCGTGCGCTTTGCCTTGGCGATCATCGACTTCTTGGCCATCTGGACTCCTCCCCGCGCCCTACCCGGCGAAGGGCATGCCGAGGAGCTCGAGCAGGCGCTTCGATTCCTCGTCGTTCTTCGCCGTCGTCACGATGCTGATCTCCAGCCCGCGGAGACGGTCCACCTTGTCGTAGTCGATCTCGGGAAACGCCAGCTGCTCCCGAAGGCCGAGGGAATAGTTCCCGCGGCCGTCGAACGACCGCCCGGGAACGCCCCGGAAGTCGCGGATGCGCGGCAGCGCGAGTCGCGTCAGCCGCTCGAGAAAGTCCCACATCCGCTCACCGCGCAGCGTGACCTTGACCCCGATCGGGTTGCCGGTTCGCACGCGGAACTGTGCGATCGACCGCTTGGCGCGGGTGACGATCGGCTTCTGGCCCGAGATCAGCGCGAGGTCTCCGACCGCGGCGTCGATCGCCTTGGCGTTCCCGAGCGCCTCCCCGAGCCCGATGTTGAGCACGACCTTCTCGACCCGCGGCACCTGCATCGGGTTCGTGTAGCCGAACTGCTTGGTCAGGGCCGGCACGGTCTCGGTCGTGTACTGCTCGCGAAGCTGCCCGCTCACGCCTCCACCTCCAGCGGCTCGCCACAGTGCTTGCACACCCGCACCCGGGCGCCGTTGTCCAGCGTCCGGTGCGCGACCCGCGTGGGCCGATCGCAGTGCGGGCAGACGAGCATCACCCGGCTGACGGGCAGCGGCATCGCCTGGTCCAGGATCCCGCCGGGATCCACGGTCGGGGCAGCGCCGGCGATCGAGTTGCCACCCGTGCGCTGGCGCGGCTTCATGTGCTTGCGGGCGATGTTCAGGCCCTCGACGACCACCGAGACGCCGCCGGCGGCGGAGGTGCGGCGGTAGTTGGATCGCTGGCCCGAGGGCGACGGCTCGCGCCGGATCACCCGCTCCACCTTGCCCCGCTTGCCTGCGTCCTTGCCCGCGAGCACGACCACGTTGTCGCCCTTGCGGATCTCGGGCAGGCTGGTGCGTCGCTGGCTCGTCCGGGTGGCCATCACAGCACCTCCGGTGCGAGCGACACGATCTTCATGTAGTTGCGGTCGCGGAGCTCACGCGCGACGGGCCCGAAGATGCGGGTGCCACGCGGGTTGCCCTGGTTGTTGATCAGCACCGCCGCGTTCTCGTCGAACCGGATGTAGCTCCCGTCCGGTCGCCCGTACTCCTTGACGGTGCGGACGATGACCGCACGCACGACATCACCCTTCTTGACGGCGGCGTTCGGGATCGCGGTCTTGACGCTGGCAACGATCACGTCGCCCACGCCGGCCGTGGTCTTGCGAGAGCGGCCCATGATCCGGATGCACTGGATCGTGCGCGCGCCGGTGTTGTCGGCGACGCGCAGCCGCGACTGGACCTGGATCACGCCTGCGTCTCCCCGGAGTCGGCGCCCGACTCCTCGGCGTCGGCGTCGGCCTGCGTCTCCGCGGCGTCGGCGTCGGCCTCGGCCACGGCCGCATCGTCACCTGCCTCGGCCACGGCCGCCGCGTCCACGACCCGCGGGGTGTGGTGGATGGCCTCCGTGGTCTCGGTCTCCTCGGTGATCAGGTCCTCGCCGCCGGGGATGTCACCCGGGCTTGCGAGCACGGACACCAGGCGCCAGCGCTTCGTGGCCGACAGGGGCCGAGACTCCTCGATCAGCACGGTGTCGCCGATCCGAGCCTCGTTGCTCTCGTCGTGTGCCGCGAACTTCGTCGAGGCGCGCACGACGCGCTTGTAGAGTCGGTGACGGGTCAGGCGCTCGACGGACACGACGATCGTCTTGTCCATCCTGTCGCTGACCACGCGGCCGACCTTGGTCTTCCGCTGGCCCTTCACGGGTGTTGTCGCTCCTGCGGTTGGCATCCCGACGCTCCTACTCCGCCGCTTGCGGCGCCGTTTCGCGCTCGCGCTTGACGGTCAGGATCCGGGCGATCGTCCGTCGCGTCGCCGGGATCTGGCTGTAATCCTTCAGCTGCCGGGTCGAGAGCGCGAAGCGGGCCTGCCACAGGTCCTGCTTCGCCTCCTTGAGCCGGTCATCGAGCTCCCGATCCGAGAGCTTGCGGATCTCACCGATCTCCATCGGTGACCTCCTTCGCAGACTCGCGGACGACGACGCGCGTCGCCACGGGGAGCTTGTGCGAGGCGAGGCGCATGGCCTCCACGGCCGCCTCGCGCTCCACGCCGGCCATCTCGAACAGGATCCGGCCGGGGCGCACCACCGCGACCCAATGGTCGGGGGCGCCCTTGCCCGAGCCCATCCGCGTCTCGGCTGGCTTCTTGGTCGCGGGCTTGTCCGGGAACACGCGGATCCAGATCTTGCCGCCGCGCTTGACCGAGCGGGTCATCGCGCGACGTGCGGACTCGATCTGGCGAGCCGTGATCCAGGCGGGCTCGAGCGTGGCCAGGCCGTACTCGCCGAAGGCGACGGTGTGGCCGCCCTTCGCCATCCCGGACATGCGCCCACGCATCACCTTGCGATGCTTGACGCGTCGCGGCATCAACATGGCGTCACGCTCCCTGCGCCGCTGCCGGCTGTGCCGCGGCCGCCTCGCCGCGATGTCGCTCGACCGGGATCTCGCCGCGATAGATCCAGACCTTGACGCCGATCCGGCCGTAGGTCGTGTGCGCGTGCACCTGCCCGTAGCTGATGTCGGCGCGCAGCGTGCCCAGCGGGATCCGGCCTTCGCGGTCCCATTCGCGGCGACCCATCTCGGACCCGCCGAGGCGACCGGCGAGCGCGATCTTGACGCCCTTGGCGCCGGCCTTCATCGAGCGCTGGATCGACTGCTTCATCGCCTTCTTGTAGGCGACGCGCCGGGTCAGCTGCTGTGCGATGTTGAGCGCGACCAGGTGAGCGTCGAGCTCGGGCTGACGGATCTCCTTGATCTCGAGCTTGACCTTGCGCTGGCTCAGCTCGCCGATCTCGCGGCGCAGCAGCTCGACGTTCTGGCCGCCGCGACCGATCACGATGCCCGGCTTGGCGGTATGGATGGCGACCGTGACGTGGTTGATGCCACGCTCGATCTCCACGCCGCTGACGCTGGCGTTGGCCAGGCGCCGATCGAGCAGCTGACGGATCGCGATGTCCTCTCGAAGGAGGGTCGTGTACTCCTTGTCGGCGTACCACTTGGCCGTCCACGGTCGGGTGTAGCCCAGGCGGTAGCCGTACGGATGGACCTTGTGTCCCATGCCTAGGCCTCCCGGTCGGCGACGACGATCGTGATGTGCGTCATGGGCTTGTGGATCGGGAATGCCCGACCCTGGGCCCGGGGACGCCAGCGCTTGATCGTCGGCCCCTCGTTGGCGATCGCGTCGGCGACGAACAGCTCGTCGGCCGAGCGACTCAGGTTGTTCTCGGCGTTTGCCGTCGCGCTCTTGAGGACGCGCGCGACGTCGCGCGCCGCCGACTGCGGCATGAAGCGCAGCAGTGCGGCGGCCTCCTCGACCGGCTTGCCCTTGATCGCCTCGGTCACGAGGCGGGCCTTCCGCGTGGAGCCCCGGAGATACTTGGCGGTGGCAGAGACGCGCATCGTGCCCTCCCTACCGCAGCCCGCCGGACCGATCGGCGTTCCGCCCGTGCCCGCGATAGGTGCGGGTGGGGGCGAACTCGCCGAGCCGGTGACCGACCATGTTCTCGGTGACGTACACCGGCACGTGCTTGCGGCCGTTGTAGACCGCGATCGTGTGGCCGATGAAGTCCGGAAAGATCACGGACGCGCGCGACCAGGTCTTGAGCACCCGGCGGTCGTTCCGCTTGTTCATGTCCTGCACCCGGGCGAGAAGCCGGGGCTGGACGAACGGTCCCTTCTTGACCGATCGAGACATGCGCTCGCTCCTCTCCTACTTGCGATGACGGCTGCGGACGATCAGCCGGCCGGTGGTCTTGGCCCGTCGGGTCCGATAGCCCATCGCGGGCTTGCCCCACGGCGTCTTGGGTGGCATGCCCGTCGGGCTCTTGCCCTCGCCTCCGCCGTGCGGGTGGTCCCGCGGCGTCATCGCCACGCCCCGGACCTCGGGGCGCTGGCCCATGTGCCGGGCACGCCCGGCCTTGCCGAGGCTCTGGTTCTCGTGGTCGACGTTCGATACCTGGCCGACCGTCGCCATGCACTTGATCGGGATGCGCCGCACCTCGCCCGAGGGCAGGCGCACCTGGGCCAGGTCGCCCTCCTTGGCCAGCAGCTGGGCCGAGGTGCCGGCCGAGCGGACGATCTGGCCACCCTTGCCCGGGATCAGCTCGATGTTGTGGATCGTGGTGCCCAGGGGGATGTTCCGGATCGGCAGCGCGTTGCCCACCCGGGCATCGACGCCCGGGCCGGCGACGACGACGTCGCCCACCTTGAGACCGTTGGGCAGCAGCATGTAGCGCTTCTCACCGTCCCGGTAGTGCAGCAGCCCGATGCGCGCCGACCGGTTGGGGTCGTACTCGATGGTGGCCAGCCGGGCCGGGACGCCCAGCTTGTCGCGCTTGAAGTCGATCCGCCGGTAATGCGTCTTCTCGCCGCCACCGCGGTGGCGCACCGTGCGCCGGCCCTGGTTGTTGCGGCCCGAGGTCCGCTTCTTGGGCTCGAGCAGCGGCTTGTGCGGCTTGTCGGTGGTGATCTCCTCGAACGTCGACCGGGTCATCCAGCGACGGCCGGGGGAGGTCGCCTTGTAGCTTCGGAGCGGCATCCCTACACCCCCTCGAAGAATTCGATCTTCTGGCCAGGAGCCAGGGTGACGATGGCCTTGCGCCACGCTGGCGTGTGGCCAACGATCCGGCCGCGACGCGTACCCCGGTGCTTCTCCTTGGCCTTCGAGGTCAGCACGTTGACGGCGACGACGGTCACCTTCTCCTTGCGGTAGAGCTCCTCGACGGCGGCCTTGATCTGGATCTTGTTGGCCTTGTCGTGAACGGCGAAGGTGTACTTGCCGCGGCTCGACTCGTCGATCGACTTCTCGGAGATCACGGGCCGCAGGATGATGTCGGCGGCAGTCAGCTCGCTCATGCGTACACCTCCTCCATGCGCGCCAGCGCGGGCTGCTCGATGAGCACGGCGTCGGCGTTGAGCAGCTCGACCACGTTGAGCGAGTCGGCCAGGATCACCGAGACCGAGGGCAGGTTGGCGGCCGAGCGCAGGAGCGACTCGTCGACGGCGGGAGCCACCACCAGCACGCGGCGGGCGTGGCCGTCCCCGGCGCCGAGCGCCTCGAGCACGGCGACGAACGCCTTGGTCCTGGGCTCGTCGGTCATGCCGAAGCGGTCGACCACGCGGATCGCGTCGTCACCCAGCTTGGCCGTCAGCGCCGAGCGCAGCGCGATGCGGCGCATCTTCCTGGGCAGCCGCTGCGCGTACGAACGCGGGTGCGGGCCGAACACAACGCCACCACCGCGGTAGTGCGGGGCGACGCGCGAGCCCTGCCGCGCGCGTCCCGTGCCCTTCTGGCGATATGGCTTGCGGCCGCCGCCACGAACCTCGCCGCGGGTGCGGGTGTCGTGCGAGCCGATGCGGCGTCCGGCCAGCTGGGCCATCGCGGCCTGGTGGAGCACGGCCTCGTTCACCGGGGCGGCGAACAGGCTGTCTGCCAGGTCGACGTTGCCGAGCGTGGCTCCGGTACGGTCGTAGAGCGTGGTCTGGGGCATGATCAGGCCTTCTTGACGAACGTCAGCGCGCCGGGTGCCCCGGGCACCGAGCCGCGAACCAGGACCAGGTTTCGGTCCGGGTCCACGCGCACGACGCGCAGCTTCTTGATCGTGACCCGCTCGTCGCCCATGTGGCCACCCATCCGGAGGCCCTTGTAGACGCGTCCGGGCGTGGTGCCGGGGCCGATCGAGCCGGGCTTGCGATAGTTGTCCGAGCCATGGGTCTTGGGACCACGCTTGAAGTGATGGCGCTTCACGGTGCCCGCGAAGCCCTTGCCCTTCGAGACGCCGGTCACGTCGACCAGGTCGCCCTCGGCGAACACGTCGCCGACCGCGAGCTGCTGGCCGACCTCGTAGCCGTCCGCGCTGTCCAGGCGGAACTCGCGCATCGTGGCCACCCGGGGCAGGTCCTTGAGCTGACCGGCGACCGGCCTGGTCAGCCGGCGACGCTCGCCCGCGCCCAGCTGGACGGCCGTGTAGCCGTCGCGCTCGGGTGTGCGCAGGCGGGTCACGGTGTTGGGCGTGACCTGCACCACCGAGACGGCCACCATCGTGCCGTCCGGCTGGAACACCTGGGT
>CAWDXT010000009.1:0-15747 GCA_963806265.1 uncultured Chloroflexia bacterium | reverse complement strand
TATAGGTAGGGTTGCGTATTGACCGGTGCGGTCTGCGACACCTATAGTCCGGCCCGCACTAGTACTAACGTACGGTGCATCCAGGAAACGCTCGGACGCGCCGATGCCCCCACCTGAATTGGGCACTTAGGGTGGGGGCGGAGCGAGTAGTGCAACCGACCGGCTTTCGAGTCAGGTCGGTTTTCGTGTTCCAAGAGGACACGGAGGCCGCAAGGAGGAACGAGCGTGGCACCGGAAAAGGCCTTCAAGGGCTGGTAGGCCAGGCGCTGGAGGATCGACCGATGAAGGATCGCCTCACGCGACTTCTGGCAACCCTCGGCGCAGTGGCCGCCTTGGCACTCGCCGGAGGAGCGTCGCTTAGGGGCTTCTGATCAAGCATACCCGCTCAGTACTCTAGTCCTGTTCACCCAACTGGGTGAAAGGGGCTAGAGTCCGACCTAGCATGTCGGAAGACTGAGTCGGATGCCGACGCGCCTGAAGCTCTACATCATTGGGGTCGTGGCCGCGAGCGCGTTTGCGCTGGTCGCCACGACTCTTCTGATTCCCGTCGACCCCGCTGATTGGCGCCAGGGTTTCGGCGCTCATGCGAGCCGGCTGAGTCGGTGTCGTCTTCTGGATCGTGATGACGCTCGTCGCGTCGGCACTGCCTGTGCGCATGCCGCGCGGAGCGACCTGGACGGTTTCGACCGCCACGCTGATGGCGGCGACGATCCTCGGTGGCCCGACGGCTGGCGCCTGGGTCGGCGCGCTTGGCCCGACCGAGATCCGGGAGACTCCGCGGGCGGATCCCCTGGTACGGGACGCTCGCGAACCATGCTGGATCGTCGCTCCCGCCAGTGGTCGCCGGGCTCGTGTTCATAGGCCTGATCTGGGACGTCACCGAGCCTCTGACGGACCCGTTGGTCTTCGTCGCGGCCATGCTCGCTGCGGCGCTCTGTTCCTGGCCCTCAACGCCATGCTGACGGCCATCGCTGGTCGCGCTTCGCACCGAGCAACGATATCCATCGAGATCATCCGGACAGAGGCGCGTGGGATTGCGACGAGCATCGTGGGCATTGCGCCGCTGGGGTGGCTGATGGCGCAGATGTACACCGTGGCCTGGTGGGCCAGCCTGCTGTTCGCGCTTCCGCTGTACACGACCCGGCTCGCGTACCACAACTTCGTCGAGATGCGCGAGATGTTCACCCAGACGATCAGGGCCCTGGCCGGCGCAGTCGACAAGCGCGACCCGTACACGAGCAAGCACTCCCGGCGGGTCAAGGAGATCGCGGGCGACATCGGGCGGGTGATGCGCCTCAGCGTGGCCGAGCTGGAGGCGCTGGAGTGGGGCGGCCTGCTCCACGACGTCGGCAAGATCGGCGTACCGGACAACGTCCTCCTCAAGCAGGAGCGGCTGAACAAGGAAGAGCGGATGATCATGAACGCGCACCCGGTCCTGGGCGCGCAGATCATCGCGCCCGGTCACCCGGCTGGCGCGCGAGCTGCCGATCATCCGCCACCACCACGAGTGGTACAACGGCTCGGGCTACCCGGATCGGCTGATCGGCGACGAGATCCCGCTGCTCGCCCGGATCCTCCACGTGGCCGACGCGTTCGAGGCGATGACGGCCCAGCGCCCGTACCGGATGACGCCGCTGACGGCCGAGCAGGCGCTCGGCGAGCTGCGCAAGTTCGCCGGCGTCCAGTTCGACCCGCAGGTCGTCGATGCGTTCGTCAAGACGCACTGGGTCGAGGGGCGTGAGCGATCCGGGACGAACGGTCCAGCCTCGGCCGATCCCGCTGATCTCCCAGCGCGCCAACCGGGTCGCGTCCGCGGTGGCCGGCGCATCGGCCGGCTCGACGACCGTCGATCCCAGCTGATCATCCGCGGCCCAGAGCCGCGGATTGGAGCGCCTCGCGATGGAGCGCCTCGCCTGGAGCGCCTCGCGGATGGAGCGCCGCCTGAGCGCCTCGCGGATGGAGCGCCGCGGGCCACACGATCGCGTGCTGGCGATCACAACCGACCGATAGCTTCGAGCGGGCGTCCCGCGCGGGCGGCTCGCACCGACCCACCTGATCCCCGCACAATCTGGGGATGCTGATCGGTGGTGTCGCGCTCGGGCTGATCGTCGGGCTGCTGCTTGGCGGTCGCATCGAGCGGCTGGCCGACGTCCGGCTGAAGCTGCTCCCGCTGCTGTTCCTGGCGGTGATCGTCCGCTTCGGGACGGAGATCATGCTCGGCGCCGGGGTGCCGCTGGTCGAGACGTTGCGGCTGCCACTGCTCGCGTTGGGCTACGTGCTGCTGCTCATCGCGCTGTGGCAGAACCGCGGGTATCCGGGGCTCGCGCTGGCCTTCGTCGGCGTCGCCAGCAACGCGCTGGTGATCACCGTGAACGGCGGCTTCATGCCGGTGTGGATGCCCGCCTACGAGGCCGCGGGGTTCACCACCCCGCTGAGCACCGCGCTGCATGTGCCGCTCGCCTTCGGCACCGCCCCGGAGTTCTTCCTCCATCTCGGGCCGCTCGGCGACCTGATCCCGATCCCGCTGCCGTTCGTACGCAACGTGGCCTCGATCGGCGACCTGTTCCTGACCTTCGGGCTCGCGTTCTTCCTGTTCGCGACGGTCGTCCGCGTCCCAGTGGAGCCGGTGCCCGAGCTCGATGCCGATGCGGTCCGGTCGCGGCTCGGCTGGTCGCCGTCGGGCCTGTCACCCAGCCTCGACGAGGCAGCGTCGCTCAACCGGCCACTCGTCCTCGGGGCGCGCGGCGTGGGCATGGCAGGACCAAGCGGTACGGCGGCCAGGCTCGAGCCATCGGCCGCGGCCGCGGGAGCGACCGCACCTGCGATCCCGATTCCGGGGCCGGCGAGGCCACCGCTCTCCCAGCGCGTCCGGGAGCACCCGTATGTCCGGCTCGCGCTCAATGGCTCGTTCTCGGCCCTGTGGGTGGGCCAGCTCATCAGCCTGTTCGGTGATCGCGTCCACCAGGTGGCGCTGATCGCCTTCGTGTACGAGGTCACCGACTCGCCGGTCGCTGTTGCCCTCACCTTCCTGGTCTCGACCGTACCGAACCTGCTCTTCTCCCCGATCGCGGGTACCTTCGTCGATCGTTGGGACCAGAAGGAGGTGCTGATCGTCTCGGACATCCTCCGGGCAGCGCTGGTCCTGCTGATCCCGGTCGCGATCCTGATCAACGTCTGGCTCGCCTACCCGCTCGTGTTCCTGGTGACCACGGTCTCGATCTTCTTCCGCCCGGCCCGGGTCGCGATCCTGCCGCGAATCGTCGAGGAGAAGGACCTGCTGGCGGCAAACTCGGCGATGTGGGTTGGTGAGACGATCGGCGATCTCAACTACGCGATCGCCGGCCTGTTCGTGGTGTTTCTCGCGTCGTCGCTGCCGCTGGCGTTCTGGTTCGACGCCGCCACGTATCTCGCCTCCGCGCTGCTGCTGACGACGATCGTGGTACCGCCACTGGTCCGACGGCGCCGAGCCGGACCCGCTGGTGAGGGAGCTGCCGCCGCGGCTGATGAGTCGGAGCGATCATCGATCGCAGCCGACCTCAAGGCCGGCTGGGCGTTCCTGCGCCACGAGGCGGTGCTGCTGGCAAACACCATCCAGGGCACGATCGGGCAGCTGTCCCTGGGCGTGATCACGGCGGTCGGGATCATCCTGGCGCGCGAGCTCACGGCCGGCCCGGGCGACGAGTACCGGGCGACCTACGCGTTCATGGAGACCGCCATCGGCGTTGGCAACCTCGTCGGCGGCTTCGTGCTCGGTCTGATCAGCACGCGCGTTCGCAAGGGCCGGCTGATCATCCTCGCCTATATCGCGTACGGCGTGCAGATGATCCTGCTCGGTGCCGTTGACAGCATCCCCATCGCGCTGGGGCTGCTGACCGGCATGGGCATCGCCAACATGGCATTCGTGGTCCCCAGTCAGACGCTGTTCCAGGAGCGCACGCCGCAGGAGCTGATGGGCCGCGTGGTGAGCCTCCGGTTCGCGCTCGTGTTCGGCGGCATGTCGGTGGCGATGGTGCTCGCTGGCCTGCTCACCGAGGGTCTCGGGCTTGGGCCGGTCATCGCCGGTGCCGGGGTGACCGCGATCGCCGCGGGCGTGGTCGGTCTCGCGGTGCGCGAGCTGCGCGATGCGTGAGCGGTGTCCGCCACGACGAGGATCGAGGCTCGCTCGGTACACTGACGGCCGCGCGGGTGCCGTCCCGTCGCGCCGAGGAGCGAGCGTGGCTCGCGCCGAGGTGGGAGCGTGGCTCGCGCCGAGGCACGAGCGCTGGACAACGGCAGAGGTCGCACCCGACCAGAGGAGATCGATCACCGGATGACCGAGAAGGAGCGCGAGCCTGAAGAGCCGACCGGCGCCGACGCGGGCGAGCCGAAGTCGGCGCCGACGGACGCGGAGGCCGAGGACGCCGACGGAGGCGGCCGGGGTCGAGCCTGGGCAGGCCGACGAGGCGGAGGACGCCGAAGCAGCCGAGGGCGACGAGGCCGAGGAGGCCGAAGGCGCCGACGAGGCCGGGCCGGCGGACGAGGAGCCCGGGGACGAGCTTCCCGACGAGGACGCCGGCGAGGAGCCCGGGGACGAGGAGCTCGGCCAGGAGGCCACCCAGCCCGTCGCCAAGGGCGGTCGGACCGCACGCTCGATGCCCGCCGGCGCCGCGGCGCCCACGACCGCGGAGCAGGCCGTCCACGTCTCGGATCGCGTCTCGGCGATCTTCGTCATCGGGCTGGTGGCGATGTTCGCGCTGATCTTTGCCTACGCGATCCTGTTCGGGCACAAGGGCCTCGCATCGGACCTGTTCCCGACGCCGACCCCCGCCCCGACCCCGATCGTCTCGGAGAGCCCGTCGGCCAGCGCATCGGCGGCAGCGAGCGAATCCATCGCACCGAGCGAGTCGGCGGCCGCCAGCGAGTCTGCCGCACCGAGCGAGTCTGCCGCACCGAGCGCGGCACCCAGCGCGGCGCCGTCCGAGTCGGCACCCGCGTCGCCGGCGGCATCCGCGAGCCCAGCCGCGAGCTGAGCCGGGGCGATGGACGAGGACCCGGCACGCGCGAGCGAGGCCCGGGTCCGGATGGTCGCCCGCCACCTGCAGGGGCGCGACATCCGCGACCAGCGGGTGCTGGACGCCATGGCCTCGGTCCCGCGCGAGGCGTTCGTCGACGCCCGGGATCGAGGGGCCGCCTACGAGGATCATCCGCTCCCGATCGGGGGCGGCCAGACGATCAGCCAGCCGTACATCGTCGCGCGCATGACCGAGCTGCTCGGGGTGGGCGAGGGCGACCGGGTGCTGGACATCGGGACGGGTTCCGGGTACCAGGCCGCGATCCTCGCCTGGCTCGGCTGCCAGGTGACCTCGATCGAGCGCGATCCGGCGCTGGCGGCGAGGGCGCGGACCCGCCTGGAGGGGCTGGAGCTTGGCGGGCGGATCACGGTCATCGCGGGCGACGGCAGCCTCGGCGCACCCGACGGCGCGCCCTGGGACGGGATCGTCGTGGCCGCCGCCGCGCCTGGCGTGCCCGTGGCCCTGCGCGAGCAGCTGGGCGACGGCCGCCGCCTGGTGATCCCGGTCGGGTCCCGCACCCACCAGGAGCTGATCGTCGTCGAGCGCAAGGGGGACGAGTGGGTCGAGCGCTCCGACGGCCCGTGCGTGTTCGTGCCGCTGGTGGGCGAGGGCGGCTGGCCGAGCTCGGGCAGCTTCTGACCAAGGAACAGGGGCGATCGCACGGTGGCCGGCCGGATCATCGGTGCCGCGCACCACGACCTCGGCATTCGGGCCGAACGGCCCTGTCGAGTCGTGTGGCCCGAACCCCACACTGCCGCCGGCTCAGCCAGTAGCGGCGCCCAGATCACGTCGGGCCCATGTCGATGACCGAGTCGGTTTCGCGTCCCAGCCTCAGCACATTGGGAGGACGTGGTGGCCGCGGTTCTTGACCCCATCGAAAGCAGCACGCCCGCCGGCACGCCGGCGAGCGGGGACCCGGTCCTCGTCTGCCGCGACCTGCGCAAGTCGTTCGGCGAGCGCGAGGCCGTCCGGGGCGTCAGCTTCGAGATCGCCCCCGGCGAGACGTACGGGCTGCTGGGGCCCAACGGTGCCGGCAAGACGACCACGATCTCGATGGCGTGCGGGATCCTGTACCGCGACGCGGGCGAGGTCGTCGTGGCAGGGCAGCCGCTCGATGTCGGGACGACCGCGGCCAAGGCCGCGATCGGGCTCGTGCCGCAGGACCTCGCCATCTACCCGGACCTCAACGCGCGCGAGAACCTGGCCTTCTTCGGGGCGCTGTACGGGATGCGCGGCCGGGAGCTCAAGGCGCGCATCGACGAGGTGCTCGAGGTCGTGGACCTCACCGATCGCGCGAAGGACCGGACCGAGCACTACTCGGGCGGCATGAAGCGTCGCCTCAACATCGCGATCGGCCTCCTTCACCGGCCGCACCTGCTGGTCCTCGACGAACCCACGGTGGGTGTCGATCCGCAGAGCCGGAACGCGATCCTGACCAGCGTCGAGGCGCTCAGCGCGGCCGGGATGGGGATCCTGTACACGACCCACTACATGGAGGAGGCCGAGCGCCTGTGCGACCGCGTCGGGGTCATCGACGAGGGGCGAATCATCGCCGAGGGCACCCGGGCGGAGCTGGTCGCGCTGGTGGGCAGCGAGGACAAGGTGCTGCTCTCGGCCGCCGGCAACCTCCAGGTCGCCGCCCAGGCGCTGGGCGGGCTGGACGGCGTCAGCGGCGTGACCGTGCGCGACGGCGGGCTCGACCTCCTGGTGCAGGGTGCCCGCGAGCGACTGCCGGAGCTGCTTGGAGCGGCGGCCGGCGACGGTCTCGCCATCCGCTCGGTGGAGGTGATCGAGCCCGATCTCGAGTCGGTGTTCCTCCATCTCACGGGCAAGGCGCTGCGGGACTAGGGCGGCCGGGGAAGCACTGCGATGCGTGCCGCGCTGACCATCGCCGCCCGGATCCTGCGCCAGCGGCTCCGCGATCGGTCGGCGATCTTGTTCGCCGTCGTCACCCCGCTCGGGCTGGCGGTCGCGTTCTCGTTCCTGATCCCCAACGAGTTCACCGAGTACCACACCCACTTCGTGGTCGTGAACCAGGACACCGGACATGTCTCCCAGACGCTCGTCAACGATGCCCTCGGCTCGGTCGTGAACGCTGGCGTCGCCGACGTCAGCACGAGACCCAACGAGGCAGCGGCGGCCGATGCCGTCCGGGCGGGTGAGGCCGGCGCGGCGATCGTGATCCCGGCCGGGTTCACTGCTGCCGTCGAGTCCGGGACGCCGACCAGCATCACGATCGTCAAGGGCGACTACGCGGTCGCGTTCGAGATCGCGCGCTCGGTGGTCAGCCAGTTCGCGGACACGATCGGATCGGTCCAGCTGATGGTCGCCACCACCGCCGCGACTGGCGGCAACGTGGACCAGGCGACCATCGAGCAGGCCCAGGCGGCGATGAGCGAGCCCGGGCCGATCGCGACCTCGAGCGCCACCACCGAGCTGCTCCAGGCCAACCTGGCCACGTTCTACGGCGCGGCGATGGCGATCATGTTCGTGTTCTTCGCCACCCAGTACGGCTCGCTCGCGCTGCTCGCCGACCAGGAGCAGGGCACCATGCCGCGGCTGCTGGCGGCGCCCATCCGCCCGGCCTCGATCATCCTCGGCGCCTCGATCGCGGGGCTCGCGCTGGGGCTGGTGTCGATGACCGTCCTGTGGGTCGCGACCACGTTCCTGGTCCACGCCAGCTGGGGCAGCCCGCCGCTGGTGGCGGCCTTGATCGTGGCGGCCGTGATCGCGGCGATGGGCGTCTCCACCCTCGTTGCCACGATCGCGAAGACAGCCCGCCAGGCCGGTGCCCTCAACGCCATCGTCGCGCTCTCGCTGGCGGCCATCGGCGGCGTGTTCATCCCCCTGAGCCAGGCGCCCGAGAGCCTGGTCGTGATCTCGCAGATCACGCCCCACTACTGGTTCCTGCGCGGGATCAACTCGCTGGCGGCATCGACCACCGGCCTGACCGACATCCTGCCCTCGCTCCTGGTCCTGGTGGCCATGGGTGCGTTGCTGGGCGGGATCGGCCTCGTCCGCGCCTCACGGGCCCTCGTCCGATGACCGGCAACGCCGTGCGCCAGGTGCTCGCGATCACCCGCGTCAACCTCGTCCGCGCCGCGCGCGACCGGCAGGCGCTGTTCTTCATCCTGGTGCTGCCGATGATCCTGATCATCGTGCTGGGCATGACCTACGGCGGGCAGGGGTCCGCCCGGGTGGGCATCGTGGACCTCGACGGCGGGCCGTTCGCGACCGAGCTGACCACGGGCATCCAGGCGACGCAGGATCTGCGGATCGACCTTCGCACCTACCCGGACCAGGCGGCGCTCGAGGACGCCGTCTCGCGCGGGTTCGTGGAGCTGGGCCTCGTGATCCCGGCCGACTACCAGGCCGCGCTGAGCGGCGGCGGCACGGCGACCATCGTGTACGTCGCGCCGCAGACCGCCGTGTCGAGCGCCGTCCGGCCGATCGTGGAGGGAGCCGTCGCGGCCCAGGCGGCGCTGGTGCGCTCGGCCCGCTTCGCCTCGCAGGCGAACGGGATCCCGTTCGACCAGGCGCTCGAGGCCGCACGGCGCGCGGAGCTGGTGGCGCCCGGCGTGGGCGTCGACGTCTCGTCGGTCGCATCGACGCAGAACGCGAGCACCAGCGGCTACGGCGTCGGCGCCCAGAGCATGGTCATCCTGTTCATGTTCCTGACCGCGCTCACGGGTGCCGTGGAGCTGATCACGACCCGCCAGCTGGGCATCTCGCGACGGATGCTGTCCACCCCGACCAGCGGCGGCACGATCATCGTCGGCGAGGGCGTCGCCCGCGTGCTGCTGGCCGTGTTCCAGGGCGCGTTCATCGTTGTCGGCGCGGCGCTGCTGTTCGGTGTCGCGTGGCCCAACGCCCCGGCGACCGTGGCGATCGTGCTCAGCTTCGCGCTGGTGTCGGGCGGGGCCGCGCTGCTCATCGGCGTGGTCGCGAGGAACGCCAGCCAGGCGGGTGCCCTGGGACCGGCGCTGGGCATGCTGTTCGGGCTGCTGGGCGGCACGATGGTGCCGCTCGAGGTGTTCCCGGCCTCGATGCAGACGCTGTCGAAGGTGACGCCCCACGCGTGGGCGATGGATGCCTTCCGCGCCCTGACCTACGACCAGGCGACGCTCATGGACATCCTCCCCCAGCTGGCCGTGCTGTGGGGGTTCGCGATCCTGCTCATGGGCATCGCGACATGGCGCTTCCGGCGGGTGCTTGCGAGCGGCGGCTGACCCGGTTCGCCGCGCCGGCCGGGGAAGCCGGTCCGTGCGCTCGGTGCCGCCTCGCCCAACCCCTCGCGAGACGGGCGGAAAGGTGGCCGATGCCCCCGGCTATACTCGGGCGGCCATGTCCCATGTGTTCATCGCGCCCCACCCCGACGACGTCGCGCTGTCGTGTGGCGGGCTGATCGCCAGCCTCCGCGAGCTCGGCCAGAACGTCACCATCCTGACCCTCTACTCGGGCTCGGGCGACACGAGCGACCTGACCCCCTACCAGCGCGAGGCGCTGGGCTTCGGGACCAAGGCCGTGTGGCCGGTGACCGAGGCCTTCAACCGGGCGCACCTGCGGGCCGACTTCCCGGTCGACGACCCGTCGGCCGTGCCGCCCTGGCAGGCGAGCAAGGAGGGCCTCGACGCGACGCAGTCCGATGCCGACTCCGCGGCGCGGCGATTCTGGCAGCGCTCGTCGTGGTACCGGCGCGCCAACATCCACAACGCGCCGCTCGCCGGGCAGCCGCTGATGGACGACGTGTCCACCCAGGGTGCGGTGCTGACCAGCGAGCGCACCGAGGCCGCCGACGCAGGTGACCTGCTGGCCACCCGGCGGCTCGAGGACGAGGCCTACGCCACGTTCGCCGAGGTGTCGATCGTGTGGCTGGACCTGCCCGACGCCGTGTTCCGCGGCTACGTCGGCGACGACGAGCTGCTGGGCACGCCACGGGACGATGACCCGGCACCGATCGAGCTCATCCGGCGCGAGGTCGCGCGGCTCGAGCCGCAGCGCGTGTACGTGCCGCTGGGGATCGGCGGCCACGTCGATCATCAGCTGGCCCGGGATGCCGGCATCGGGCTGCTCCACGAGGATCGGACGTGGGTCATGCCCGGCGTGTCGTACGCGGGCAAGGTCGCGTTCTACGAGGACTTCCCCTACGCCTGGTGGGAGGAGTTCAAGCATCTCGACGATCTGCCCGAGGGGTGGCTGAGCGGGCTGCCGGGCAACCTCTCGCTGGCGGCCGAGTACGCCGACGTGAGCGACCAGCTCGAGCGCAAGATCCGGGGCATCGCGCTGTACGAGAGCCAGATCGGGCGCCTGTTCGACGACCAGGCCGCGATGGCCACCGCCGTCCGCGGCTTTGCCGCCCAGACCGCCGATCTTGGCCGCGTCCCCAATCGGCGCAGCCGAGCGCTACTGGGTCACCACACCGGCTTGACCGCGCGCGGGCGGGGACCGGCCATGATCTCCGGCCTGCCGCTGCCCGGGCCCAGCCGCGGCTGGTCGCCGTGGCTGATCCTCGCCATCCCGATCCTGTTCGCGGCCGGGATCGCGATCCGGCTGTGGATGCTCCCCGCGCAGGGGCTGCGGGGCGACATCGACCAGTTCGTGCTGTGGGTCCACGGGATCAGCACGAATGGCTGGGGCAACGCGTACGACCAGGACCTCTCGTTCCCGGCCGTGATGGCCTGGATCTGGGGCGGCCTGGCCTGGCTCGAGCCCGCCTTCCGGACCGTGACCGACGCCTCGGACACGGGGATCCGGGCGCTGATGAAGATCCCGGCCAGCCTCGCCGACCTGGGCATCGCGGTCGGCGTGATCTGGTGGTTCCGCGACAACGCGCGGCTGGCGGTGTTCGCGGCGGCGGCCGTGCTGCTGTGGCCGGTCACCTGGTACGTGTCCGCGTGGTGGGGCCAGTACGAGTCGATCTACGTGCTGCCGGCGCTGATCGGGCTGCTCGCCATCCAGGCGCGCCGGCCCGGGATCGCCGCCGTGTTCCTCGCGCTGAGCGTGATGACCAAGCCCCAGGCGCTGCCGTTGCTGGTGCCGTTCGCGGCCTGGTACCTCGCGTCCGAGGGCTGGCGCGGGACGCTGCGGGCGGTCGCCATCGGGGCGGTCACCGCGGTCCTCGTCTGGCTGCCGTTCCTCGCCGCCAACGGCCCGGCCAACTACCTGCACAACCTCGCCACCTACCAGACCGACATCTTCAACGTGCTCTCGCTGCGGGCCTGGAACCCGTGGTGGCTGGTCCAGGAGCTGTTCGCGGGCGGCGACTTCGTCAACAACCAGGCCGCGGTCATCGGGCCGCTGACGCTCAGCCTGCTGGGCTACCTGCTGGCGCTGGTCGTCGCGTTCGTGGTGTTCGTGGCCGTGTTCGAGCGGCCGACGTCCGGAGCAGCTGGCGCTGGGCCTGGGCGTGATGTCGCTGGGCGCGTTCGTGACCCTGACCTCGATGCACGAGCGCTACGCGTACCCGGCGTTCGTGTTCCTGCTGCTCGCGATCGGGCGCCCGGGTGTTCTCGCGGCGTGGGCCTGGTTCGCGGTGGTGTTCGCGGTCAACCTCGTGGTCACGTTCCCACCGGAGGGGTGGACGATCCCCGAGACGCGGTTGCTCTCGATCGCCGGCGCAGTGGTGATCACCGCGATCGCCGGCTACTCGCTGTGGCTGCTGATCAGGGGCGACACGCGCGCGGGTCGCCCTTACCTCGCGTGATGCAACGGGGGGATGCCATGAGGCAGGTGACGGGACCCCGATGGTTCGCGATCGCATCGGTTGCCGCCGGGATCCTGCTCCTGGCGATGGGCGCCGGGATGACGTTCTTCAGCGACGAGTGGGCGTTCATCGAGTCGCGTTCGCTGGGCGACCCCATCGACTGGTTCCGGCCCCACAACGAGCACTGGTCGACGCTGCCGATCATCGTGTACCGGGCCATGGTCGAGACCATCGGCATCGGGTCGTACATGCCCTATCTCGCCGTGGTCGTCGCCCTGCACATCGGTGTGGCGTGGATGGTCTACCTCATCGTGCGACGCCACTCGGGGCAGGGGCCCGCATTCCTCGCCAGCCTGCTGATCCTGCTCTTCGGCTCGGGCTTCGAGAACCTGTTCTGGGGCTTCCAGACGGGGTTCGTCGGCTCGATGCTGCTGGGGCTCGTGGCCGTCTACCTCACGGACGGCGAGGCCACGAGACGACGTGCCGTGGCTGTCGCCATCCTTCTGCTCCTGTCGCTCATGGCGTCGGGCACCGGGCTGCTGATGTGCGTCGTGGTGGGAAGCGCCTGGGTGCTGGACCCACGCTGGCGCCGCCACCTCCCGTGGCTCGTGATCCCCGCCGGCGCCTACGTCGGCTGGTATCTCACGTTCGGGCGAAGCGGCGTCACCACCATCCGCAACCCGTTCACCCTCGAGGCCGCGTCCGACGTGCCCTCGTTCGTGATCCGTGGCTTTGGTGATGCGGGTGGGGCGATCACGGGCGTGGGTCCAGCTGCCGGGATCGTCGTCGCGGGATTGGTCGTCGCCTGGGCGCTCGTTCGCGCCGCGCAACGTCGGCTGCCGCCCCTTGTGCCCGGGCTGCTGCTCGCCATCCTCGCTCAGTACGCGTTGACGGCCCTGGTGCGGGGCAACCTGTTCGAAGGCCAGGTCAACTACACGAGGTACACGTACGTCTCGGGGATCCTGCTGCTCCTCGCGGTCAGCATCCTCGCCGGTCGGCCATCGATCCCGCACGTCTCCACGCGTGCGGCCGTTCGTGGTGGCGGCGACCATCGCGATCGTCGGCCTTGCCTTCGTCTACAACCTCGCGCTGCTGGTCGGTGGACGCGAGCTGTTCCTGGAGCGTGCCGACATGACCCGGGCGCTGCTGGTTGCCGGCCTGCGCCGACCGCTGCCGCCGGAAACGGACCCGAACCGCTCGCTGGTGCTCGTGCCGTCACCGGCGTCCCTGGAGCGGATCACGCTCGCGTACGGCGACGCGCGGACGGATGTCACTCGTCCCGTTTGCGGTCCGACCGATCCCCGCTCGACGTGCAGGCCGAGGCGGACCGACGAGTCAGAGAAGGCGCGCCGATTCCGCAGCCTGAGGGGTGACGGCGCCGTACCTCGACTCTTGATGGCTCGATACGAGTCCATGCTCCCTGTGCTGCCAAGCCCAGTGCAACAAACCC
This sequence comes from uncultured Chloroflexia bacterium, assembly GCA_963806265.1. GTDB lineage: Bacteria > Chloroflexota > Limnocylindria > Limnocylindrales > CSP1-4 > CAIXZV01. The sequence continues at coordinate 2,543 of CAWDXT010000009.1, read as the reverse complement.
AGGCACGGGAACGGAGAGCGCGATCGCGGCTAGAGGCATTCCAACGAGCGCCGGAACGGCAAGGACGCCGTAGCCCAGCTGTGTTGAGGGCCAGAGCGCTGGGACGACAAGCCACGGCAGTCGCTCCCGACCCAAAATGGCAAGCCCGACGACCGCCAAGCAGAGGGCCAAGGGACGCGGCAACGCGGCCGGAGTGCCACCAAACGATTGGGCGCTGAGCGTCGAACTTATCTCGGGGAACCGAGCCGCGTACTCCGGCCATAGCGGAAGGGTGGGTAGGCACAGCACCGACGCGACCAGCAGCCCCTTCCAGCGACCACGTAGGACCAGTGGTACCGCCGCGTACACCTTGCTCACGACGGCGAGGCCCTCGAGGGCCGGAGCTGTCGGCCACCAGCGCTGCCACGACTAGCACGTTAGGGTTTCCGACAACCGTTGCCTCAACGAAGGGCGGGAACGGCGCCCGCACTGCCGGCAGGTGTAGCTGACTCAGAAGCCACACATAGGCCGCGATTGAGCCTCCGATCACAACCGCGACGAAGATCGGTTCAGGCACCCAAAGCGTCAAGGCAAACGGGATGAGGGAAGGTGGCGGAGCAGCAAACGAGATCGCGGAACCCGTCATCCATGGGTCGGCCCCTGCCAGCCAGGCGGTGGCGGCACTGCGGTAGAGGCGCACGTCGTAGCCCATTCCAGGCGAGATGAGACTAATGATGAACTCTTGGGTCCCGAAGAAGGCGAAGCAGACGGCGGTGGCCAACCGAAAGAGCTTGGCCGCCCGGGGAGCGAGCTACGCCTTCGACCGGCCTGCGTCCCGTTCATGCTTAGCGGAGCCAAGTTCCGCTCACGCACGCAACCTTGGCTCGCCTCGGCCACGATGGCGCCGATGATGACGGCGAAGGCTGCAGAGCCAGGCAAGGGAAGGAGAAGCAACAGCCGCGACGGACAGCGAGAAGACGCCGGTAGAACCAGCACCGCGTAGTGCAGTGGGTGGCCGGCCAGAGCGAGGGAACGGAAAGCCACGCAGCCCGCTCGCGACCGAACCGCCATAAGGCGATTAGCACGAACGGGATGAGCCACGGCATCTCGAAGGCACTTCGGCCTCCAGACTGTAGGTCCTAGGGTCTGCAACGGGCTGTGCCGTGACGTACTGCTGCCACGGAAGGATTGGCAGGGTCACCACGCAGGACACGACTGTGGCAGCCAAGGATGCCCATCGGCCCAGGATGCGAGGGGCACGGCAGCGTAGATCTTCGCCAGCGGGGCCAGGAAGCTGACAGGCGTCAGCAATACGGCGAGCACGATGATGTCTGGATTGCCAACGGTGACGCCTTCCACGAGCGGTGGGAACAGCAGCCAATACGCCGGCAACCGAAGGTGGCGCAGAGCAAACACCGCCGCCAGGACGGCGAGCGCCACCGTGAGTGGAACGGCAACGTTCTCTGGTAGGAGGGACATGGGCGCCATGAAGAGAAGCGTCGGTGGTGGGGCCGCAAATTTGACACCCTGGTAGCTCGCGCCCCAGGGATCCGCACCGCCTAGCCATGCTTGGGTCGCACGATAGTAGATGTGGGCATCGGTGCCGAAACCAACGAACAACGCGATACCGATGTATACGGTCGAAATCACGACAAACTCGAGGACCACGGCGATGCGCAGGGTGGGCTCCGCTCGGTCGAGCGACCTCGCCCAAAAGGATTGGGCCGGCTCAGCGCCTGTTGATCCGGCCACGCATCGCGATCCGGTACCAGCGAAGGTAGTGCGGTAGCCACTGGCGGAGCTTGAAGTTGCTCTCGCCAGCCGTCCGATCCCGCCAGGTCGTGGGCACCTCGGCCACGCGCCGACCCGCGAGCGTCGCCTTGACCGTCAGCTCGAGGGCGAGCTCGAAGCCGGCCTCGCTCTGGATCGGTGTGGCGTCCAAGAAGCGGCGCGAGTAGAGCTTGAAGTTGTTGGTTGGGTCGTGGGTTGCAACGCCCCCGAACCAGTGAAGGCTGAGGCCCGCCGTCGACTCATCGCCCGCTTGAGCAGCGGTCCACCGACCTGGTGGCCGCCGGGCATGTAGCGCGAGGCGCTGACGACATCGGCGCCTTCCCGGGCGAGCGCACCATCCTGTCCACGACATGCGGCTCGTCCGAGCCATCGGCCATCGAGATCAGGACGTAGTCCCCGGCGCTGGCGGCGATGCCCGCCTTCATCGCGTTGAGCACGCCCCGCCCAGGTCGTTGCGCAGACCCTTGATCGACGGCAGCTCGGCGTGCAGCCGCTCGATGACTGGCACCGTCGGGTCCTCGTCGAAGTCGTACACGACCAGGATCTCGTGGGGCGTCTCCACCCCGATATCGAGCGCGCGTAGCACCGGGTCGACCGCCTCGCCCTCCTTGAACACGGGGACGACGATGGAGAGCTCGGGCTTCACGGCTGATCAGCATAGCGATACGCAGGCCGCCACTTTGCCTCGGTGGTGTCCCGCCCCCTATTGGTTCGGTGACTGCTCTTCCGGGCAGGCCCTGTGGATTTCGTTGCCCCAACCCCTGCAGTGACGA
>CAWDXT010000008.1:0-3460 GCA_963806265.1 uncultured Chloroflexia bacterium | reverse complement strand
CCCGCCGCGGGCCGGCCGGATGCGGCCGTCAACGCTCCCGCCCCTGGCAGGTCAGTTGGTCCGCGGGACGGGCCTGCCCGGAACAGGAGCTGGAACTGCTTCGCGTACTGGCGCTTGCCCACCAGGCGCCAGAGCACCTTCACGGAGCGGGGCATGCCCGCGTAGAAGGCCTTGCGGTCCTCCGGCGAGGAGTTCGCAAGCAGCATCCCGAACTTGGGGCAGGAGTCGATTTTTCGGGATCACGGCCATGCTGTGGTCGGCCATCGCGGTCCACTCCTGCTTGGTGACCACCCGCTCCGCGACCGGGATGACCTCCACCACCTCACGGCGCAGGTGCACCTTCAGCACCGCGAGCATCCGCTCGTAGGCGTCCGCGAGCTGTTCGCCGTCCGCCGGGTCGGCCGTCGCGCGCCATCGGGCAAGGAGCGGACCTGCCTCCTCGATCAGTGCCGCGACCTGCTGTATGGTGCGCGCGCATCTGGCCGACGTGGAGCGCGCAGGCGGGAGCACGCTGCTCGAGCTTGTCCCAGAGGAGCTGATCCTCGCTCTCGTGATGCGTGTGGAGCGACGCGTCCAGGACGGCGAGCCACTGACCCAGGAACTCGCTGCGCGCCACGTCACCGGCGGGTGCGCCGCGCACCATTCCGGGTGCCTGTTCGTATCCCCACAGGAACGCGTTGTGCAGGATGCGCATATCGTCGCCGTCGCACAGCTTCGGCCCGTCAGGAACGGGCGGAGCGGTCTCCCCGGGCAGCGATACGTACTCCATGGTCATGGACGGACCTCCTGGGGCGCGCGATGGCTGGGCCGCAAGTCTAGGGTCCACGACCGCCAGCCGCGCGTCCGCCGGGTCGCAGTCCCGGCAGGCGGTCCCGGCGGCCGCGGCTCGCCGTTGATCGACCCCGCGTGATGGCACAGGCTGGATGAGCAGGTCCTTCTCGCCGAGCTCGGGACGTGGCAGCGGGCCCAGGCGCCAGTCGCGACCATCAAGCGTCCGGAACCGCGCTCAGACGACGCGGTCTGGATCGTGAGCCCGGCTTGGCAGCTCGGGCCGCTCGACGGCCAGGGTGCCTACCTGGTGTTTGACCGCGTGACGGCCAGCAGATCCAGCGAACCCGCTGGATCTCCTGGGGCGAGTGGCGGGGCTGGGGCGGGCGCCGCCTGAACGCCCAGCGTTCGAATGGTTCGTTCCATCCATCGCCACCGGACAGGCTGAACGCTGCGCGAGCAGCCGATTGGGTATGGCACCTCTGACCGGACAGGCCGAACGCCCGGCGACCCAGCTGTCCGCTGGTCGGACCAGCCGAACGCCCACCGTTCAGCGGGGCGCGGGCGCCGCCTGAACGCCCAGCGTTAGCGGGGCGCGGGCGCCGCCTGAACGCCCAGCGTTCGAATGGTTCGTTCCATCCATCGCCACCGGACAGGCTGAACGCTGCGCGAGCAGCCGGTTGGGTATGGCACCTCTGACCGGACAGGCCGAACGCCCGGCGACCCGGCTGTCCGCTGGTCGGACCACCCGAACGCCCAGCGTTCAGCGGGGCGCAGCGGGCCATGCTCGGAAGGTCATGTCTCCTCCACTGCCCGTGCCGCGACCGGGACGACCGCGCACCAAGGGTGAACCGATGACGTTGCATCCGGTTGCATCCGGCACACGTCGCGCCGCGCGTCGGTCTGGCGGGCGGCATGGTCGCGCCGCGCGTCGTCTCCGAGCCTCGCGCCCGCGCGTAGGATGGCCTCATGGAGTGCTGCGGGACGAACATCTACGACGAGGAGTTCGACGCACGTCAGGCCGAGCGAGACCTGCGCGACTATCGGGCAAACGGCCCGACCGCCTGGACCGCGCGGCTGATCGAGGGGCTGACCGGCGTCGGGGTGGACGGGATGACGGTCCTCGATATCGGCGGCGGCGTCGGAGCGGTCCACCACGCCCTGCTGGCATCAGGAGCCCGGGTGGCGACCGACGTCGATGCCTCCGGCCACTACCTGGCGGCGGCCCGGGGAGAGGCAGAGCGCCGGGGTCTCGCCGATCGGGTGACCTTTATGCGCGGCGATGCCGTTCGACTGGCCCGGGACCTGCCTGCGGCGGATCTCGTGGCGCTCGACCGGGTCGTCTGCTGCTATCCGAACATGGAGGCGCTCGTCGGGGTCGCCGCGACGCGGACCCGACGGCGGCTCGGAATCGTGCTGCCGCGGGACACGCGGTGGGTGCGGGCGGCCGTGGCCCTGCGCAACGGCTGGAGCGCCCTCACCCGTGACCCGTTTCGCGTGTATGCGCACCGGACGGCCTCGCTGCTCGCGGTGGCGGAGACTGCCGGGCTCACGCTCGTGTCCTCGCACCGCGGGCTGTTCTGGGAGTCCCTCATCCTGGAGCGCACGGCAGTCTGAGCTCCGGCCGAGTCAGGCACGGTGAAGCTCGAACACCCGGCGCCCCTGCGCCACCGCCTCGGGCTGATCCACGTCGACGCCGTCGAGGATTTGTATGAACGCGACACCGAACCGGATCCCGTGCGCGTATGGGCGAAGGACGTCGCGGAAGAAGCCGACCCGCTCCGGCGGGGTCAGCTCGGTGACACGGACCTCCTCGCTCGACCCGTGCATCGTGATCGTGGCCCGTCCGGCAGCCCTGAGGTTTCGCACCCAGTCCGTCTCGCCCCACGGCGACCAGATCCACCGCCGATCACCGACCGCGATGACGGCGAGCGGCGTGGTCCGGGCAGGCCGCTGCGACGGCCGGCGACGGTGACGAGGGCGTTGACGCCCATCGGAACCCCGGCCGCGAGCAGCCGCCGGGCAATGGGGTTCAACAGCTGGACGATCCTGGGTGGGCGCCCGGGCTGGGTGGCGTCGATGGTGCGTGCTTGCCCTGCTGTCTGCGTCATTGGTCATATCCTTGCGTGAGATCGTTTCATAGGGGTGAACCCGAACGGACGACGGATGTGACAGCCGGCGAGGATCAAGCACCGATGTCGACGGCAGGAGCGCTGGAGGTCGATGACCGAGCAGGACTCGATGACCGCGCAGTTCGAGGCCAACCGGGGGCACCTTCGGGCCGTGGCCTATCGGATGCTCGGCTCGATGACCGAGGCGGAGGATGCCGTTCAGGAGGCCTGGATCCGCTTCAGCCGGAGCGACACCAGCGAGGTCGAGAACCTCGGTGGATGGCTGACGACGGTCGTGGCCCGCGTGTGTCTCAACCTGCTCCGCGCGCGACGGATGCGCCGTGAGGCGCCGCTCGAGACGCACGTCGCCGATCCCATCCTGAGCCCCGCGGCCGGGGCGGATCCCGAGCAGCAGGCGCTGCTCGGTGACTCGATCGGGCTGGCGCTGCTCGTCGTCCTCGACACGTTGAGCCCGGCCGAGCGCGTCGCGTTCGTGCTCCACGACGTGTTCGCCATGCCATTTGACGAGATTGCCCCGATCGTGGGTCGATCGCCCGCCGCGACCCGGCAGCTGGCGAGCC
>CAWDXT010000007.1:0-97621 GCA_963806265.1 uncultured Chloroflexia bacterium | reverse complement strand
ATTGTGCACCGGCCCCCGGCGCTCATCACCGTGGTCACCCAGTTCGGCGAGAACGGCGCGTACAGCGAGCCGGGCGATGTCTGGTTCAGGTTGAGGTAGATCGACAGAAGCCGAAGTCGAACGGCACCGGCAGATCCGAGCCACCGATCGCGACGTTGTTGGTCTCGTCCGGGAACGGGATTACTCCCATCGCCCGGAACACCGGACACCGGAGCCGTCTCGGGAACGTCTCGGTGGCCTCCTGGCTGGTCGAAGATCACGATCTGGGGTCTCACCCAGCGGCCACCAGTCCGGAGCGGTGCCGCAGGTGACCGGCGAGAACGTCGGCTCGGGCGACGCGCCGTCTCGGGTGGTCACGTCACTGAGCAGGCCGGCCCCCGGCAGGATCAGGATGGCGGCGATCGCGAGAGCCACGGCGAACAGCACGCGGAGGACGCGACGCGCGCGGCGAGGCGGGCGCGACGGGTCGCGTACAGATACGGCACCGACGGAGTGTGCCGCAGCGCGTCGTCGCCGCAAATCGTTGGCCGAGCCTTCGGCACTCCCCTTCCCCGGAGGGCGGCCTCTGGCCATCGGTGCCCGAAACGCCTGCCGATCCAATCCGGCAGCTCGACGCCGGGCGGTATCATGCCCGAGCCGCGCGCCCGTAGCTCAGTGGACCAGAGCATCGGTCTTCGGAACCGAGTGTCGGGGGTTCGAATCCCTCCGGGCGCGCCACCTACCGGCGCGCCAGGCTATTGGTCGGTCCCGCCGACAGCCCACCATCACGCCACGAGTGGGTCGGCTGTGACGGCGCGGACGCCCGGAACTGTCGGTTCGGGTCGCGACCGAAGCGCAGTTGGCGTTGACGGTGTCCCCAGCCAACCCTGCGTCCTAGCGGCATTGCGGCCACGGGAACGAAGAGGTGCAGATGATCTGACGAGGCAGTCTCGGAGGTGACCGCGCAGCCGGGCAGAGGCATACTTCTCCGACGAGTCTCCGGTGCGGCCACCTGAAACCGAGGCGCCCCATGCCTGTTCGTCCACTCCGGCTTCACGGCGTCGTCCTGCCCATGGGGGAGCGACGTGACCTGTTCGTCGATGGCGGAAGGCTCTCCTTCACGCCGATCGACGGCGCGGAAACGATCGTCGAGGACGGCTGGCTGCTTCCCGGGCTGGTCGATGCCCACGCCCACCTCGCGCTGGCGAGCCCGGCCCCGGAAGGCTCGCCGGTCGCGGTGGCCGTCCGGGCCAGCGCGAAGGCCCAGCTCGACAGCGGCGTGCTCGCGATCCGCGAGCCTGGCGGCCCGACCCGCCACTCCTCGGAGATCGGACCGGACGATGGCCTTCCGCGCGTCTTCAGCGGCGGACGCTTTCTGGCCGCGCCGGGTGGCTACTTCCCGGGCCTGGCGCGCGAGGTCGAGCCTGGCGGCCTGGCAGCCGCGGCCGTCGAGGAGTCCCAGGCCTCCGGTCATTGGGCCAAGGTCGTGGGCGACTTCATCGACGGGCGCGGTGTGTTCGCGCCGACCCTGGAGCCGGGAGCGCTCCGGGCGGCCGTCGAAGCCGTTCATGCCGTCGGCGGGCAGCTTGCCATCCACGCGATGACGGCGGGGGCCATCGAGATGGCGATCGAAGCCGGGGTGGATTCGATCGAGCATGCGACCGAGCTGGCCCCGGAGCACCTGCCCGCCATCGCTCGCAAGGGGATCGCACTGGTGCCGACGATGCTGATCCGCGAGCCGATCCTTGACACAGCCCGGGGCATGGGCCTGCCGGACGACGAGCAGCGGCGATGGGAGGAGGCACTCGACCGGCAGCCGGAGATGGTGCGACGCGCCTCGGCGGCGGGCGTGCTCATCCTGGCCGGGACCGACGCAGGCATGGTTGCCCATGGGCTCATCCTCGACGAGGTGGCCCGACTGATGGAGGCGGGTCTGGCCGGCGAAATCGCGCTCGGTGGGGCGTCGTGGACGGCGCGTCGCTTCCTCGGATTGCCTGGCATCGAGGAAGGAGCGCCCGCGGACCTCGTCGCCTTCGGTGGCGACCCGAGGCTGCCCGGGCGGGCGGGCCCGCCGCTTGTCCGGATCCTCGACGGGTACGTCGTCGGCTGATTCCTGCGCCATCACCGGCTGAGAAGGCAAGCCCACGTCGCCGGAGCGGTGACGCTCCTGGCTCGAGTCGTTGTTGTTCCTGCGCGTCCAATGCCCTCCGGGCGCGCCAGCGATTCCTGTCAGCCGCGCGTAGCCGGCGGATCCGAAATCTGCGGCAATGGCCGGGAATTAGCCGGGTTCGCGACGGACCCAGACCTCCACGTGGTCGGGCGCCACGGCCGTTCGGACGGTCGCCTGGAGATCGGCGGTCACGGTCGCGAGGTTCACCTGGCTTCGGAGTCGCTCCGAGAAGGCGGAGCTGATCCGCTTACCGTCGTAGCGCGATCGATCGAAGCGGCGGTCAATCACCGACTGGACGCGCCCCGGAGTGGCTGGAACAGGGCGAATGCCACCAGCGTGGAGGCGGCCACGGCCAGCGTCTGCCCCTGGGTGAACTCGGTCAGGATGGCCTGGAGGACGATCACGGCCAGCGCGAAAACCGCGACCAGGATGCCCGTGACCACGGCATACGAGAGGGTCCGGCTGATGATCCGGTCGATCTCATACAGGCGATACCGCAGGACGGCGATGGCGATGGCGATGGGGGTTCGACGCGTTCGCCGTCCCCACCAGGGCCAGCCTGGCGTCACTCACGTCGCAGGAGGGCATGATCGTGGAGCGTCGAGGGCGGAGCGTTGCCGCGTCCCCCGAGCAGGTGTTTGCCGAGGTGGAGCGCCTGGGTGGCAATGCCGGCTGGCCGTACGCGAACATCCTCTGGAGAGTCCGGGGCCTGCTGGACCGTCTCGTCGGCGGCGTCGGCATGCGATTGGGGCGCCGGGACCCGGACCACCTCCGGGTCGGCGACGCCCTCGACTTCTGGCGGGTGGAGGAGGTCCAGAGGCCGAGCCTGCTGCGCCTGCGGGCCGAGATGAAGGTGCCGGGCCGGGCCTGGCTCCAGTACGAGGTCACCCCGACCGAGCGTGGCAGCCGCATCGTCCAGACGGCCTTCTTCGAGCCCAAGGGCCTGCCTGGACTCGGCTACTGGTACGTGCTCTACCCGGTGCACGGCCTGATCTTCCGAGGGACCGTCCGCGTTCTCGCACAACGGGCGACCCGCAGGGCCGCCGATCTGCGGCCGCCGACCTGACCGCGGCGGCGGGCGACCTCCGCCACGGCAACGTCGAGCGTCCCCACGCGCGACGGCGGGAACCGAGCCTGAGCTGCTAGGCGCAGGTGAGGTTCAGCACACCTTCGCCGAGATCCACCTGGGTGTTGGCCGCCACATCGAGCTCCTGGTAGGTCTCGATCCAGGTCACGTTGGTGCCATCGACGACCGCCGGGACCGCCCCCTCCCGAGCCGCCGAACGGATCACGTAGATCTGCGTCGGGCCGAAATCCAGCTGGACGCTGGTCTGGGACCACTTGTCGCCAAGGTAGAACTGGGTCATGTCGAATGCCGCCCCGCTCGCCTCAGTGCCCCTGACCTCGACCGTGCCTGCGGTCGGGCCGTCGGTCTGGAACTTGCACTCGCCGATGGTCAGCGCGTAGGTCTCTCCGTTGACCTCCAGCCGGCCTTCGCCGGGCGCGGCAGCCGGACCGGTGTCGCCACCACCAGCCGAGCCTCCGCTCGTCGCCTGTGGAGACGCGGCCGGCGAGGCGCCGGCTCCGCCAGGCTCGGCGCTGGGTGCGGTCGCGGAGGACTCGGCGGGCTCGCGGGTCGGGTCGCTCGTTTCGCCGCCGCCGGAGCAGCCGGCGAGGACGAGGCCGATGGTTGCCAGCGCGACCGTGGCGCGGCCGGACATGGATGAATGGGTGTGCACGGCACGGTCCTCCGTTGGGACGCTGGACCGACCTCCGGGGCCACGTGGCGAGCGCCCTGGGCAGAGGACAATCCCGAGATACGCGTCCGCAGAGTTAGGCACACCGCGCGGCCCAGGTCAACCCACGGGCGCATCCCCGCCCGACCGAGAGGCAGGCAGGGGGCCTTCGAGCTCTTGATCCGGTCAGCCTGGCGAGGTCATGCCGAAATGCCTAGATTCATCATCGACCCGCAGGCGGTAGACCGGGATCTCGTCCTGAACGCCCTTCATCAGACCCTTGACGCGCTCGACCGGCCGCCCTTCGAGCATCGCGGCGACCGCGGGATCCCGAAAGACCTCCTCGGATAGCGCCACCTCTCCGGCGCTGGCGAGACCTTCGACACGAGCCGCGATGTTGACGGTCTGCCCGAAGTAGTCGACCTGGTCGTTCAGCGTCACCGAGATCGCCGGCCCGCGATGGAGGCCGACCCGCAACCCGAGCGCCGTCGATGCGGACCGGTTGTGCGCCTCGAGACGCGCGACCATCGCGATCGCGGCCCGAAGACCGTCGGCCGGCTCGGTGAACGTCGCCATGACCGCATCGCCGACGGTCTTCACGACCGCGCCACCGGCCTCGCGCACCGCGTCCTCAAGGGTGTCGAAGTGGAGGCGAACGAGGTTGTAGGCGGTCGCGTCACCGATGCGGTCGTACATCGCCGTCGAGCCCTGCAGGTCGGTGAACAGAAAGGTCAGGTCCCTGAGCTGGAGGCTCTCGTCGATCGGCACCTTCTCCGAACGGAACAGGTCGCGGAACGTCTGGGTGCTGAGCAGCCGCTTCGCCGACAGCATCGGTTCGAACTCGACCGGCAGCAGCGGCCCCGTCGGCCGCGGGTACTGCACGATCCAGATGGGGGCACGGTCGTCCATGCCGTTCTCAACCGTCGCCGCGACGTGGCCGGCGGCGATACGCCCGTTCGCGGGCCACTGGAAGCGGCCCGCAGGCTCGTCGTGCTCCATCGGCCCCAGGGTCTGCCCGGCATCCTCGAACCGCCCATCCCGCAGCGTCGCCCGTATCTGTCGCGGTGCACCATCCTCGCCGGTGATCCAGTACATGGCGCTGGTGGCGTGCGTGGCGTCGCGGATGGCGATGAAGAAGCCGGTCGCCTCGAGCTCGATCGTCCGTCGCTCACCAGGCTCGAGATACGCCACCAGGTGGGTGGCCGCGACGTAGTCGTCCAGGAGCGAGCGGCCGTCCTCTCGATGCCTGAGGTCCGCACTGAACAGGTACCGGAAGTAGAGATCGTCGGCCGCGAGCGAGGCCGGATCGTGGAAGCCGGATCGACCGGACCGCCGGCGTCACCGTGAAGCCGACCTGGATGAAGGCATCGAGGTTGGCTTCGGACGTGATCTGGCACACGTCACATGCGCCATGCACGTCGACCAGCTCGAGCCTCCGGGCGCTTCGGTTTGCGCTCCCACAGCCGGCGCACACGACGCTCCAGTCCATGTCGAACAAACCCGCCCTCACGGCGTGGAGGAAGAGGTCGATGGCCTCCGACTCCGATAGCCCGACCGACGCCGCATAGGCAATGGGGTTGATCCGGAACAGCTCCGTGTCGTCGCCACCGCGGATCCGGGCCTCGAGCCGGGAGACGGCGCGCGGGCTCCACGACCTGCTGCCCTCGAGCGCGGCCAGCCGTGGCTCCAGGACGTCGTCGTCAACGACGGTCCCACCAGATGTGGAGCTTGGGATCGGCGCAGGCATGACCTGCGGACCGTACACCTGCGCCCGGCCCGCGCGCAGGTCGCCGGCTCACCGTCGAGCTGTCCGCTCAACCCCGCGTGTCGACCCGGCGCTGTTGACGGTGCCGGTGGAGCATGAATGCGGGCTCGGGGCGTTGGACGGAGAATGGGAGCCATGAAATGGACCCTGATGGCGCTCGGGGCGGCGGTCGTGCTGCTCCTCGCCGCCGACCTCCTCGCGTTCCATGACCTGTTCGAGCCCCACACGGGAACGGACTGGTTGATGGCCACGGCCACGAATTCTTGCCGCGGTCTCGTTCATCGGGTTGACCGCCGACCGCTGGCGCGTGATCGGCCGTAGCCGCTGAGCGCTCGCACGCGGATCCGCGTGGCGGATGGCGGCCGACGAGAAGCGAACGGGAGGGCGAGCCTCCCCCCGCGGGAACCCCCGACCTCGGCTCGCCCAATGTTGACGATAGGCACCGGAGATCCGGTCCGGTAGTCGGGAGAACCCGGTATTGCCCGGGCGTGTCGCGCCTGCCCCCGGTCGTGCTCAGGCTGCCGGGATCACGCTCCGCGTCCACTCGTCGATGGTTCGGCGCAGGGCGTCCAGCGGGATCGAGCCGGTCGAGAGCACCTGGTCGTGAAAGGCGCGGATGTCGAACCGGTCGCCGAGCCGGGCGGTCGCATCGGTACGCATCCGGTCGATCGCGATCCGACCGAGCATGTAGCTGCATGCCTGTCCAGGCATCCCGATGTAGCGATCGACCTCGTTCGTGGCCTGCCCGAGGCTGACCGGGGCATTGGCAAGCAGGTACTCGATCGACTGGTCGCGCGTCCAGCCCAGCGTGTGGATCCCGGTATCCACGACCATGCGGCACGAGCGCATCGAGTCGCCCCACAGCATCCCGATCCGGTCGAGGTCCGTCGGGTACAGCCCCATCTCGTCGGCCAGCCGCTCCACGTACAGGCCCCATCCCTCGCCGTAGGACGAGACCAGGTTGTCGGCCAGCAGCTGATGAAGCTCGGGCAGCTCCTGTGACAGCGCCAGCTGCAGGTGATGCCCGGGGACGCCCTCGTGGTACGTCATCGCGGCCAGCTGGTAGGTACCCCACATCGCCGGGTCGGAGACGTTGACGAAGAACTCGCCCTGCTTGGTCCCGTCGGTCGTGGGCGGCGAGTAGAAGGCGAGGCTCCCCTGCTGCGTTGAGTTGGGGGTGCAGCTGGCCAGGGGCAGGATGCCGAACCAGTCGGGTGCGGCCGCGTTGGCCCGGGCCAGGGCCGCCCGCGCGTCCGCGAGCAGCGTCTCGACGTCGCAGTAGTGCAGCTCGGGATCATCGCGCAGCCGGCGCATGATCTCGGCCACGTCGCGGGTGCCCACGATCGGTCCGGCGACCTCCCGGTATTCGCGCTCGAGGCGTGCGACGTGGTCGAGGCCGGCCCGATGGACCTCCTCGGGCGTCACCTCCAGGCTGGTCCATGCCCACAGCTGGCCGGCGTAGCGCTCGACGCCACCGGGGAGATGCATCAGGCCCGGCTGGTCATCCGGCATCGCCACGGGCAGCGTGTGGTCCGCCAGCGTCTGACGCAGCTGCCGCAGGCCGGCGGCGACGTCCTCGTCGAGCAGCCGATGCGTTGTGGCCGTCCACTCGGCGGCCGCATCGGCATCCAGCTCACTCGGTGCCGCCTGACGACCGAGCGCACCCGCCGAGATCGGGCTGGACAGCAGCCTGTCCAGCCCCTGGATGTGGTCCTGCACGAGATGCCGGATCGGCACGTCCCGTTCCGAAGCTGCGGTTCGCAACCGGTCACACCAGCCATCCACGAACGCGGGAAACGCCCGCAGCTTGTCGTGGTATCGCGCCCCGTGATCCGCGGTCACCAGCGGATAGCGGGCCAGGAACGTGTGCATCGATGCCAGGGTCCCTTCGCCCGGACTGACGGCGTGCAGCTGCGACTGGATCTCGAGCCGCGTGGCCGCGCTGCGGGCGGTGAACACGACCGCCTCGGTGAGGTTGCGATCCGTGGGGCTGGCGATTGGTGCCCGCTCCGCGCGATCCGCGATATCGGCAAATCCGGCTGCCCGGGCTTCGATGCCCGCAGCGGAGTAGTCCGGCCAGCGCTCGAGGTACGTCACATCGCCGCGCCAGAGCGCGGTCTCGAGGTCGTGCTCGGTCCGGTACGCCTTCAGCTCATCGGCGATCCGGGTCGGGGTTGTCGGCGTCGTCGGGGTGTCCGTCATCGGGGCAGCATATCGGCCGACGACGTGCCGCTCGGTCGTCGTCTGCGCACCCGTTCGGCGGCCTTGTGCCACGCAACCGTCACCACCGGTCGCCCCCGGTCGCCGCCGGTGGTCGGTCGGCGGATCAGGCCGCCAGCGAGGATCCGCGCGGACGGTCGTCGACCACGAGCCGGTAGCCGATCGGCGCGAAGGTGGCGGTGGCCGCGGCCAGCAGGATGATCACGGCCTCCAGGCCCGCGTCGATCACCTCCAGCTCCACGCCGATCCGCGCGACCACGATGATCAGGGACAGTCGCGCGGACAGGAGCATCCCTGCCGCAGCGCTGGAGCGGAGCCCATGCCGCCGGGCAAGCACCAGCATCGACGGGATGAGCTTCACGCCGAACGCCACGACGAGCAGCACGACGACGAAGCCGACGGTCGATGGCCGGTCGATCGAGGACAGGCTGAAGCTGAGGCCCACCCCGATGAAGAAGATGGGGATCAGGAAGCCGTACGCGAGCCCATCAAGGGTGTGATCGAGCTCACCGCGGTGCCGGAACACGGTGGCCACGCCGGTGCCGGCGAGGAACGCTCCCAGCGCGGGCTCGATGCCCAGCGCCGCCGCCAGGCCCGCGCCCGCCAGCAGCATCGCCATCGCGAACCGAACCCCGAGCGCGTCCGGGTCGTGTCGATCGAAGAACCGCGCAAACCGGTCGGGCCACCACCAGGCGGCCGCGCGAAGGGCGGCGAACGACGCGATCGCGAGCGCGAGGAACAGCGGAAACGCGAGCAGCTGCACGTCAAGCCCGACGCGGAACACGAGCGCGACCACGGACACCGCGAGCAGCGTCACGAAGTCGGCGATCAGGGCCGCCATCAGGATGTCCTGGCCGAGCGGCGTGGGAAGCGCGCGGCTCGAGCGGAGCGTCGGAACGACGAGGCCGACCGAGGTCGTCGCCAGGACCAGCGTCATGAAGATCCCGAGCCCCAGCCCGACCGCGCCGATGGCGGCAAGGACGATGGTGAGCCCGAACAGCAACGCACCTCGGAGCACCGGCCACGCGCCGGACCGCTCGAACAGCCGCAGATCGATCTCGAAGCCGGCCAGGAACAGCAGCAGCAGGAACCCGAGCTCGCCCAGCGACTCGACGAGCGGGTCGGCGTCGACGACGTGGAGCAGCGGGCCGACCAGGATGCCGAACAGGATCTCGAGCACGACCGCGGGGAGCCGGACCCTGGTCGCCAGGGGCGGCAGACCGAGCGCTGCCAGCGCGATGACGAGGAGCGCGCCCGAGCCGCTCACCGGACGCCGCTCACCGGACGCCGCTCACCGGGTGCTGGCGTCCCGCGGCACGACCAGCAGCGAGCCTGCGCGCTCGGCGGCCACGGCCGCCGTGAAGCTTGGACGGAGCAGGTTCCCGGCCTGTTCGCCATGGCTGAGAACGAGCAGGTCGGTGGCCGCCACGTCGCGGAACAGCCGTACCGGGTTCTCGCGAACGATCCGGCCGGCGACCTCGACGCCGCGCACCGATCCCTCATCCCGCAGGCGCATCACCGCCGATCGGACGAGCGGCTCGTCGTCGTCGGTCACCAGGAACCGCGGCGTGCTCGCACCGAGCGCCTCGATCGGCATGTCGTTGTGCGCCGCGAGATCGAGCGCCACCCAGGCCGCCTCCCACGCCCCCTGGCCGGCGCGTGCCGGGATCACGAGCCGCTCGTAGCGCCGCGTGCCGGCACCCAGCAGGGCCGGGACCCCGGTCTGCGCCAGGCGGCGCAGCAGCGCCAGCGACGACCGGATGCCACGGGGACGAGGGACCACGAGACAACCGAGGTGCTCCCGTTCCCGCAGCGCTCCCAGGTCGGCCATGGTCACCTGCTCGCCGTCGGCCTCCGCGAACTCGATACCGGAGCCGGCCGCCCCGATCTCGTCGATGCGACGATCGAGGGCCTTGACCGCCCCCGGGTCGAGGCGCGCCCGGCTGGGATGCACGACCGTCAGCGCCTCGGCCGCGGTCAGGCGCGCGAAGATCCGTGCCTCCCCGATCAGGTCGTCGTCGCCGGGGCGCATCGCGACCCCGACGCGCCGCCCGTAGGCGAGCGGGAACCGTGCCTCGCCCTCGGTGAACACCCGGACCATGGCCGCGTGGTCCGACGCCGGACCGACCACCGTCACCCGATCGCCCGCGGCGAGGATCGTGCCCCCGTGCGGGACGATCAGCTCGCCTTCGCGGAGGAGGGCGACGATCAGCCAGCCATGCAGGCCCAGGTCCGCCAATGCCCGGCCGACCAGCGTGGAGTCGGGTGCCAGCCGGAACTCGATCGCCTCGGCCCGGCCGTCGGCAAACGCCGCCGATGCGACGCGGCGTGGCTCGAGCACGAGCTCGACATGCCGTGCCGCGAGCCGGTCCGGCGAGACCGCGGTCACGCCCAGGCGTGTGAACTCGGGAAGCCGCCCGGGTGACACCACCATGGCCGCGATCCGCGGCACGTCCGCGCCCCGCGCGATGCGGCAGACCTCGAGCGCGATGTCATCGTCCCGCAACGCCACCACGACCGCGTCCGCGTCGGCGAGACCCGCCCGGTCCAGGGTCACGCGGCTCGAGCCATCGCCGTGGATCGAGTCGACGGCGCGCTGCGAGGCAAGCGCCTCGAGGCGGCCGGCGTCAACGTCGATCGCGGTCACGCTCCAGTGATCGCCAAGTCGCTCGAGCACGGCCCGCCCCATGCCGCCCGCCCCAACGAGGATTGCGCGCACCGGTGCCCTCCCTGACAGACCCGTGCGGCCGGGTCGAGCTGGATCCCGCGCCAAGCCTACGTCATGAACCGGGCCACAATGGACGCCCCGACCGGTCGCCCGCTCGCCGATCCGGCCGGCCGGCCATCGGATCGAAAGGGGTTTCGCACATGCTGCTCGAGCACAAGGTCGCGATCGTCACCGGCGGTGACAGCGGCATCGGTCATGCCATCGCCATCGAGCTCGCCGCCGATGGGGCCAGCGTCACCGTCAACTACCACCACAACGCCGACGCCGCCGCGGCGACGCTGGAGGCGATCGAGCGCGCGGGCGGGCGAGGGCGCGTGCAGCAGGCCGACGTCTCCCGGGTCGACGACATCGAGGCGCTGGTGCGTGGAACCGTCGAGGCATTCGGCCGTCTTGACGTGATGGTCAACAACGCGGGCATGGAGACGCGAACGTCCGTGCTCGAGACCACCGAGAGCCAGTTCGACCAGGTGATCGCGGTCGATCTCAAGAGCGCGTTCTTCGGCGTCCAGGCAGCGGCCCGCCAGCTCATCGCCCAGGGCGGTGGCGGCCGGATCATCAACATCTCGTCGATCCACGAGGACTGGCCGATGCCCGGCAATGCGCCCTACTGCGCCGCAAAAGGTGGCGTCCGGATGCTGACCCGGACCGCCGGGGTCGAGCTCGCGACGCACGGGATCACGGTGGTCGGGGTGGCTCCCGGCGCCGTGCACACGCCGATCGATGCGGCGATCCTTGCCGATCCGAAGCAGCGGGCGAAGCTCGAGGCGGCGATCCCGCTCGGACGGGTCGCCGAGCCGCAGGAGATCGCGCACCTGGTCGCGTTCCTCGCCTCCGACCGGGCGAGCTACGGGACCGCGACCACCTACACGGTGGACGGCGGGATGATGCAGGCGAGCGTCGGGCTCTAGGGTGATGGGCGATCGTCGCCGGGGCACAGGGTGCGGCGCGCTCGGTCAGGCGCTGCAATCGGCCTCGATCCGCGTCGTTGCGCCTTTTGTGTGGCCTGCGGGCACCGGATACTGTTCCGTGAGCCCGATTCAGGCGCGAGACTGAGGATGCCCCCCTCATATTGGGCGTCTGACCGGCGCGTTGCCGTCATCCGCACGCTGCCCGCGCTCATCCGGACGAGGTATCTCGTGAAGCTAGGCAAGTCGAAGAAGGCAAAGGCCCGGCAGGCCCGTGCTGCGGCCCTCGCGGCCGAGGCGGTCAGCCGCACCGAGGCCGTCGAGGCGATGTACCAGGCCGCCATGGCGCGGGCCGAGCTCGTCGAGGCGCAGCAGCAGGACGCGGACGAGCGGCTGGCCGCCGCGACGGAGCGTGAGCTCGCGGCGGCCGACCGGGTGGCCGCGGCCGAGGCGCGAGAGGCGGAGGCGACGCAGCGAGTCGCAGCCTCGGAGGCGCGAGAGGCGGAGGCGACGCAGCGAGTGGCGGTCGCCCAGGAGCGCTATGCCGCGATCGAGGAGCAGCTGGCCGCGATCGACGATCGCGTTGCCGCGGTGGCGGAGCGCGAGCAGGCGATCGCCGAGCGGATCGCCGCGGTGCACGCTCGGGAGACGGCCGCGGCCGAGCGTGACCGGATCGCCAACGAGCGCGACAGGGCGGCAGCCGAGCGCGACGCGATCGCCAACGAGCGGGACAGGGCAGCCGCGCAGCGTGAGGCCGCGCATCGTCCGTCGGTCACGTGGTCGCTCGATCAGTCGGACGAGGAGGACGAGGATCCGGACCTCGAGCGGGCCCGGCTGGAGGCCGAGCTGCAGCGGGCCCACCTGGACTCGCTGACTGGCGCCTTCCGGCGTGAGATGGGGCGGCTCGCCCTTCGCAACGAGATCGAGCGAGCGCGCCGCTCCGACGGCCGGTTCGTGATCGCGTTCGTCGACGTCGACGGGCTCAAGAGCGTGAACGACCGTGACGGGCATGCAGCGGGCGACAAGATACTGCGCACGCTGGCGGCCACGATGCGTGCCAACCTGCGCTCGTACGACCCGATCGTTCGCTACGGCGGCGACGAGTTCGTGTGCGGCATCGCGTCGATCGACACCGACGAGGTCCAGCACCGGATCGGCGTGATCGATCAGTCGCTGCGGAGCTCGACGGGCGTGGGCGTGACTGCCGGCCTGGCCATGCTGACCGCCGACGAGAGCCTCGAGGAGCTGACCGCCCGGGCGGACGCCGCCCTCCTCGAGGCCAAGCGGAACCGCGCAGCCTCGGGTGGCTGACCAGGGCAGGCACCCTGGCCAGGGCAGACCGCTGATCCGGACGGGCCGCTGATCCGGACAGGCTCCTGACCAGGGCGGCCGGTGACCCGGGCAGGGCCGCGGAGCAAGCGCGCGCCGCGCGACCCGGGCAGGGCCGCGGAGCAAGCGCCCCGCGCGAACCGGCCGCGGAGCAAGCGGCCGACGACTAACCGGCGGCGGTCGACCGGCCGGCAGCGGTCTCCGGAGGCGAGGCGGGACCGGACCGGCGACCGATCTCGCCCGCGGCGACGATCAGCGCCACGACGATAACCAGCCCACCGACAAGCGTCAGGACGATCACGTCGCCACCCAGCGAAGCGGCCACCACGAGCGCGGCGGAGATGTTCCGCTGGGCCGTCCCGAGCATCGTGACCCGGCTGACCTGGCTGGATCGACCGATCCCCGCGAGATATCCGGCGACCAGCGCGGCCACGACGAGAACCGCCACGCCGATGAAGATCCAGCTCCCGATCGCACCGATGATCTCGCGCCAGCTCACGAACAGCCCGGCAGAGATCCCGATCGCGAGCCCGGCCGTCGAGACATGCCCGGCCGGGCCGACCCAGCCGGCGGCCAGCTCCGGATAGCGCGCGCGAACGACGAGGGCGCCACCCAGCGGCACCAGCATGAACAGGACCAGGGAGGTCGCGATCTGACCGGCATCGACCGTCGCGCCCTCGATCGCGATCGGCAGCACGATCGGCGCGTAGACCACCGTCACGACCATCAGCAGCACCATCGTGCCCACCGCCATGGCGAGATCGCCGCCCGACATCTGGACCAGCTTGGGCAGGAACGGTGCGCCGGCGCAGCAGCCGTAGATCACGAGCGCTGTCGCGGTCGACTGCTCCATGGGAAGGATCCGTGCCGTGGCGATCGCGACGATCGGCAGCACGACGAAGTTGGCGACCAGGACCAGAACCACGATGCGCAGGTCCCGCAGCGGGTTGACGATCCGGTCGATGGTCAGGCTGAGGCCCATCGCGACCATGCTGGCCACGACGAAGGCCAGCACACCCACCTGGGTGACCGTGGTCAGGACGTCGGTGAGCATGCGCCTTCCTCCCTGGTTGGCCGTGGTGTCATGGGCGACCGGGGGCCTCCACCCCCCGGCGTCAGCGGACCGGGCTCCCCGGTGGCCCGGTCCTCGGACTGGCAGGCCTCGTGCGCCCGACTGTCAGCGAGTTCGATGACGGGGTCCCCGAGAGGCCGACGCCGGCGCCCATCAGGATCTGGCGGGCGTGGTCGATGAGTCGCTCATGCGCGGTCAGGGCTCGCTCACCCACGCTCGCGCATCGTCGAGCTGCGTCGTGGGGTACGTGTGAACCTCGGCCGGGATCAGCCAGCCGAACACCCTGACGGCATCGGCCAGCGCGGCGCGGTCGGTGACCACGGCGATCCGTTCCCAGGCCGACAGGTCGTGAAACCCGAGCTTCGTGTCCTCCCACATCGCGGCCGCGGTGTAGCCCTGGAAAGCGTCGCCGAGCACGTACAGGAGCCGGACCTTGCCATGGGCCTTGATGGCCGCCGCCGCGGCCGGGTCGAGAACCTCGTGGTAGTCGTCGGCCTGGACCTTGCCGCTGGCCTCGATCCCCACCACGTTTTCGGGCAGCCCCGCGATCAGCTTGAGCATCGACCGTTCCTCCCTCGTCGCAGATCGACTCGCCGCCGCCGTCCGCCGGACGGCGACCGTCGATGACGCGACCGGCACGCGGTCGCGCCCCTGGGCGAGTGTCACTATACGGTGGGGGCTCCGGGGTGATCGCCCCGCACGGCCAGGCTCCCGGCCGTCAGCCGCCGTTCGGCTCCCACGGACCCCGGACCGGGATCGCCTCGCCCTCGCCCGGCCACGGCGGCATCGTGGTGGCGACGATCACGAGGGGCTCCGAACCGATGCATCGGAACTGGAAGGCCGTGCCGAGCGGGATCGTGAGCGACAGGCCGGGCTCGAGGTCCGTGACCTCCTCCCGTTTGCCCTGCCGGCGCCACATCTGGCCACGGCCCGAGACGATGAGCCAGATCTCCTCGACGGTGCGGTGCGCGACCGCGACGGACGTCCTGCCCGGCCCGAGCTCGAAGTGCGCCATGCCGCCACCCCCCAGACCTCCCGCCAGCAGCCTGACGTCCGAGCCGTCAGGCGCCACGGCGTCCGGCCGGGTCGGTAGCGATCGCGTCTCGAACCCGGACATGCTCAGGCGTGGATGTAGGGCGTGGTCGTGGCAACCGTGACGAAGCCCAGCCGCTCCAGGATGGGCCGGCTGGTATCCGCGGCGTCGACCTGGAGGTACCGGCAGCCGTGGTCGGCCGCGAGCGCGGCGCGGCGTGCGACGACGGCCCGGAACACGCCGCGATGGCGCCACTCCGGGATCGTCCCCCCGCCGTACAGACCCGCAAACCCGGAGTCACCGTAGAAGTCGACGCGACCCGCCGAGATCGGGCGGTCGCCGTACCTGGCCACGACTGCCCGGGTCCGACCGGCCTGCAGCTCGCGGAGCAGCCAGCCGCCAAAGCTCGGCGTCTCGCCGAATGCCTCGTGATGCACCCTCACCAGGTCGGCCACCCCGCGCTCGTCCTCGATGACCTCGAGAGTCACCCCCGGTGGCAGTGGCTCGTCCTGCGGCAGGTCCGACACGGCGCCGATCAGCAGCGTCTCCTGTGGCTCGGGGACGAAGCCGGCCGCCAGCAGCCGGTCGGCCAGGTCGGGCGGCCGGTCGTACGAGTAGAGCTTCCATTCCCATTCGCCGAGACCGCGGAAGCGGTCGATCTCCCGCGCGATGATCGAGTCGGCGCTCTCGGCGTCGAGGTCGGACCAGGCGACCATGCGCCAGGTGTCGGCAAGGATCCGGATCACCCGGTCCGCGCGTTCGACGCCATCCCCTTCGGGCCGCTGCCGCACCCGGCGGTCGTACTGCTCGAGGAGCTCGTGCATCCCTGCTGCCTCCTGCTTCCACTATCGGCCGATCATCGACGGCTGATGCGCACGAGCGCAACTGTGCGCAGCCGCGGGGCCGCGGGTGCGGCTGCGGATGCGGGTGCCGACGGTCAGCCCTCGTGGACCCGCTCGACGACCTCCCGCATCGACGCGATCGCCTCGGTCCGCGGCATGTCCTCGGGCGCCTGCAGGCTGATGCGAACCTCCGAGAACCCGAGCTGCCCGTAGGCCAGCAGCGCGTCCGCGACGGCCGCCGGCGAACCCTGGATCACCAGCGTGTCGCCGGCATCGTCAGCCTGGTCGGCGGCATTGCCGGCCACGACCGAGAACACGTCCAGCGACCGTCGAAGCGTGGCCGGATCGCGGCCCAGCTCGGCACACGCGCGCTCGAGCTCATCGATCGCGGCGCGCAACCCGGCGTCGTCACGCTCGGCGACCCACCAGTTCCACTCGTCCCCGTACTGCGCGACCAGGCGGAGCGCCCGGGGCTTGCCGGCGGCGATCACGATCGGCGGCCCTTCCGGGTGCGGCCCCCGCAGCACCAGCTCCGCGCCGGGCGCTCGATAGAACCGGCCCTCGAAGTCCGACCTGCCGGTCTTGAGCAGGCCGTGGATGATCCGGATCGCCTCCGCGAACCTCGAGTAGCGGGGATCCGCGTCGATCCCGAACCTCGGGTAGTCATCGGGTGTGTTGCCGAGGCCGATCCCGAACGTGTACCGGCCGCCCGAGATCTCGTCGAGCGTGGTCGCGATCTTGGCGACCAGCGCCGGCGCTCGGTACGGGCTGTTCATGACCGCATGGCCGACGCCGATCTTCGACGTCACGGCGGCCACCGCGGCGACCATCGACACGCTCTCCCACACACCCACCGGACCTGATGGATCGTCATATTGCAGGCCGTCCTCGAGGACCACCAGGTCGAAGCCGGCGGACTCGGCCGCCAGCGCCTGGGCGCGCACCGACGCCCAGCCCGGCGGCGCCTTCTGGGTCGCGGGCTGACCGAGCAGTCGGATGTACAGACCGATCTTCATAGGCGAGCACCTCCTGTCGACGTGGATGGCGGCACGGGCCGTGCGTCCCGTGCGATGACCCCTCCTCCCAGCCTGCCATGCCCGGCCAAACCCCCGCCGCCGGCGTTCGGCGGGCTGTGCTCAAATGGGACGATGGACCCCTCGCCCCGACCTGCGCACCCCGACGACCACACCCCTCGCGAGGCGACAGCATCGGCGGGCACCGGGATCGCATCCGTGATCTTCGACCTGGGCGGAGTGCTGATCGACTGGGACCCTCGCCACCTGTACCGGCAGCTGTTCGACGACCCCGACGACATGGAGCGGTTCCTGGCCGAGGTCGCGACCGCAGCGTGGAACCATGAGCAGGACGCCGGACGCCCCCTCGTCGAGGGCACCGCCGAGCTGGTCGCGCTGCACCCCGAGCGACGAGCCTTGATCGAGGCCTACTACGGCCGATGGCCGGAGATGCTGGGTGGCGCGATCGAGGGCACGGTCGACATCCTGGCGGAGGTCCGTCGGACGGGCACGCCGGTGTATGCCCTCAGCAACTGGTCCGCCGAGACATTCCCGGTCACGCGCGACCGGTACCCGTTCCTCGACTGGTTCGACGGCGTCCTGATCTCGGGCGAGATCGGTGTGGCCAAGCCGGACCGCCGGATGTTCAGGACTCTCGTCGAGCGCTACGACCTCGAGCCCCGGCGCTCGGTGTTCGTCGACGACCTGGAGCGAAACGTGGAGGCCGCG
Source organism: uncultured Chloroflexia bacterium (assembly GCA_963806265.1). Lineage (GTDB taxonomy): Bacteria > Chloroflexota > Limnocylindria > Limnocylindrales > CSP1-4 > CAIXZV01. The sequence goes on along the minus strand of CAWDXT010000007.1, from coordinate 80,100 downwards.
GCTGCGCTGGGGTTCGTGGCGATCAGGTTCACGGGTGCCGACGATCTCCGCCGATCGCTCGCCGAGCTGGACGTGCTCCCCGTCGGCTGAGCGCGGCGGTGCCCGCCGTGTGACAAGGGTCACCCTCCCGGGTGGCGATTGGACCGTGCCAATGGCACTTGCCACACCGGAGACGCAACTCGATCGTTAGGATTCAACAACCAAGCGGCGGATCGCGTCGCCCCGGCCGGGCATCCCGGTCATCGCGGGCCCGGCGGTGGTCGCCAGCAGGAGGCAAGTACATCGATGACGACGATGGAGCGGCCTGACACGGCCAAGGCGACGGTCGCGCGGCTGCAGATCGGCGACCAGGAGCTGGAGCTTCCGATCGAGGAGGCAACGGACGGACAGTCGGCGATCAACATCTCCGCGCTGCTCAAGCAAGCCAAGCTGGTCACGCTCGACTACGGCTACGCGAACACCGCACCGACGCGCAGCGCCATCACGTACCTCGATGGCGACAACGGGATCCTGCGCTATCGGGGCTACCCGATCGAGGAGATCGCGGAGCGGGCGTCGTTCCTCGAGACCGCCTACCTGCTGATCTACGGCGAGCTGCCGACGGCCGCCCAGCTCGAGGCATGGGTCGACGAGATCCGCCGCCACACCCTCATCCGCGAGGAGTTCAAGCACTTCTTCGACGGCTTCCCGATGGACGCGCATCCGATGGCCATGCTGGGATCCGCCGTCAGCGCGCTGTCGACCTTCTACCAGGACGGCGGCGAGGTCAACGACCCCGACGCCGTCGATCTCGCAACCGTGCGCTTGATCGCCAAGCTTCCGACGATCGCCGCGGCCGCCTACAAGAAGTCGATCGGCCAGCCGTTCGTGTACCCCGACAACGCCCTCGACTACGAGGCGAACTTCCTCCAGATGATGTTCGCGGTGCCGAGCGAGCCGTACGTCGGAGATCCCGACGCCGTCCGCGCCCTTCGCATCCTGCTCGTGCTGCATGGCGACCACGAGCAGAACTGCTCGACCTCGACCGTGCGCATGGTGGGCTCGAGCCACGCCAACCTGTACGCCTCGATCTCGGCCGGGATCGCCGCGCTGTGGGGTCCGCTCCACGGTGGCGCGAACCAGGAGGTCCTCAACATGCTCGAGAGCATCGCCGCCGACGGCGGCGATGTGGGCAAGGCCGTTGCGCGGGCCAAGGATCACGATGACCCGTTCCGGCTGATGGGCTTCGGCCATCGCGTGTACAAGAACTACGATCCGCGGGCGAAGATCATCAAGTCCGCCGCGCAGCCGCTCCTGGACAAGATGCACCAGGACGACCACCTGCTGCGGATCGCGATGGAGCTGGAGCAGGTGGCCCTCAGCGACCCCTACTTCATCGACCACAAGCTGTATCCGAACGTGGACTTCTACAGCGGCCTGATCTATCGCGCGCTCGGGTTCCCGGCGCGGATGTTCACCGTCCTGTTCGCGATGGGTCGGCTGCCCGGCTGGATCGCCCAGTGGCGCGAGATGATGGCCGACCCGCAGGCCCGGATCGGCCGCCCTCGCCAGCTCTACGTGGGCGAGGCCAAGCGGCCGTTCGTCGGGCTCGAGGACCGCTAGGACCTCACTCGGATCGTGGGCCCCGCGCGCGTCGGGTGCGGGGCCGCTCGACCATGCGGACCCGGGGGAGCCGTCAGCCCTGGCCCGGGCCGACCGTCGTCTCGGCCCGGGCCGAACCATGGCCAACGGGCTCAGCAACGCGACCGATGGCCCCTTCAGCGAAGCTCGCGGACGCGGCACAGTGATGCTGCGTCTCCAGCAACAGCTCGAGCCCCGGTCAAGCGATCGGGGCCCATGGACGGAGAGGGCCGGGTGAAGACGAACGGATCGGGGGCGGGCGGCGGCAAGCTGTCAGTGCTGCTCGCGATCTTCGACTTCCCGATGCTGGTCACCGGCTTCCGGGCTGCGATCGACGGCGAGCTCGACATGCGGGTCGCCGGCGAGGTGGCCGACCCCGACGAGCTCGACGACGCCATCGCGCGAACCGGCCCGGACGTGATCATCGCCGAGTGCCTCTCGCTGTCGGCGCCCGGCTGCTCGTCGCTCGAGACGATCGAGCGAATCCGGGCGGCCGCTCCCGACAGTCGGATCATCGCGCTGGAGTGCCGCTGCGGAAGCGAGCAGTTCAGCCTGGCGCTCAAGGCCGGTGCCGATGGCTTCCTGACCCGGGAGGCCGAGCCGGCGGACGTCATCACCGCGCTCCGCAGCGTGGCGCGCGGCCAGACGTACGTCTCGCCGGCCCTGGTCACGCGGATGGTCAACACCTACGTGCTTCGCAGCGAGAGCCCCATCGCCGAGGATCCGTACGCGAGCCTGTCCGACCGCGAGCGCGAGGTGCTGCTGCTGGCCGCCGTGGGTCACACCAATCGCGAGATCGCCAAGGTGTTCCACCTGTCCGAGCAGACCGTGCACAACTACCGCGCGAACATCATGGAGAAGCTGGGGTTCCACGATCGCGTGGAGCTGCTCAAGTTCGCCATCCGGCGCGGCATCATCAGCGTCGCCGACCTCTAGCCGGCGTATGGCGGCGCCGGCGCCAGCCGGTCGCGCTCAGCCGGCGTCGTCGATCGCCTTCAGCACCTTCGCGGCGTCGATCTGACCCTCGAACCGCGCGACCTCCCGGTCACCCACCTTGACCACGACCGCAGGCCCGGTCGTCAGCCCCAGCGCAGTGCCCGCGGCGGTGTCGCTGCGCACGGCGCCGCTCGTCGTCGGATCGTCGAGGCAGTCGCTCAGCGCCGCGATGTCGAGCCCCAGCCGGGACGCGAAGCGCAGCACGTTGAGCGTGGTGAACACACCGGCGTCGGCGCCCTGGGCAGCCCCGGCCAGCACGTCGTGGGCGAGCCACGCCGGCCCTCCCTGGGCGGCGATGCAGCGCACGGTCGAGGACGCAACCACGGACTCGTCGCCGAGCAGGGCCAGGTCACGCAGCACGGCCCGCGCCGTGCCGCTCGTGAGCCGCGCCTGGAGCTCGGGCTCGAGGTCCGACACGAGGCTCGCGGACGCCGGAGCCTGGTAGTCCATCCACAGCTCGACCGTGACCGGTGCGGCGGGGTCGCCCGCCTCGAGCCCGGAGGTGCGGACCGACGACCAGGGATCGTTCGTGGGCGCCTGGGTGGGCAGCACGCCCGGCGTGGCGCCGGCGAGCGCCGCGTCGATGGTGTCGAGCAGCTCGCCTGCGTCGCTCACTCCCGGGAACCGCGTCCCGTTGACATCGATGGTCGGCGTCGAGCTGATCCCGGCCCGGACCCCGGCCGAGGTGTCGTCGAGGACCTCGACCAGTGGCTCCCGCTGGTCGAGGCAGGTGCTGAACGTGGACCCGTCGACGCCCACCGATGCCCCGAGCTCCTCGAGCTTCGCGCGTGAGAAGGTGCCCTGGTTCTCGCCGTCCTGGGCCGCGTAGACGGCATCGTGCATGGGCCAGTAGCGGCCCTGCTGCCCCGCGCACCGCACCGCAACCGCGGCATCGATCGACTCCTGCCCGAGAAAGGCGAAGTCGCGATGCACCAGCGCCACGCTGCCGTCGGCGATCCGTGCCTCCAGCTGGGGGATGACGTCGAGCGCGAAGCGTGCACAGAACGGGCACTGGTAGTCGGCCCAATACTCGATGGTGACGGGTGCGTCCGGGCTCCCCAGTCGCGGACCGTCGCTGGGGAGCAGGGCGATCGGGTCGCCGGAGCCGGAGGGCCCGCTGCTCGCCGGTCCGCCGGACTCGGCCGGCGACATCGGGGGCGACGTCGGGGCCAGCGCGGTGGTTCCAGCCGGCGCGCTGGCACGTCCGATCGCGAAGCCGCCACCGAACGCGAGCGCGACCACGAGCACGATGAGCCCGAGCGCGGCAAGGCGGTTCTGGCTCCGCACCGTGGGGCCGCCGGACGACGAGGACGGGTCGGGTGACCCGGGGGCGCCGACCACGGGCTCCGTCGGCACGGGCGTCGGGCTGGCGTCGGGCGTGGTGCCGTCCGGGCTCGTGTTGCTCACCCGCCCCTCCTGTTGCTCACGTGCCACTCGTGTCGCTCACCCGCCCATGGTGCCCGGTTTTCGGGTCGCATGCGAGGACCCGACGACCGCCCGGGACCAGGGCGCAACCGGACCGCGACCGACCCGTCCCCGGGTCGCACCGAAAGCGCCGTCCCCGACGCGACAGCCGGCGAGCTGGACTCGGCCCCCAGGGTCCGGCCTCCGGTAGACTGGCGCCGTCTAAATTCCCTTCTTTGCCCTGTTTGGAACGGTGATGCCCATGAAGGTCGGCGTCGCCAGGGAGACGGCGGCCGACGAACGGCGCGTTGCCCTGGTGCCCGAAGCGCTCGGCAAGTTGACGGCTGCCGGGCTCGAGATCCTCGTCGAAGCGGGCGCCGGCTCCGGCGCCGCGATCCCCGACCAGGCGTTCGTCGACGCCGGCGCGACCATCGTCCCGACCGGAAAGCTGTACGCGGACGCCGACGTCGTCCTCCGCGTCCGCAAGCCGGCCGGTGACGAGGTGTCGTCGCTGCGCGGCGGTCAGGTGGTGATCGGGCTCCTGTCCCCACTGCTGGATCCCACGCTGATGCAGACGCTGGCCGACGCCGGCGTAACCGCGGTGAGCCTGGACGCCATCCCGCGCACGCTGTCGCGCGCGCAGTCGATGGACGCTCTCTCGTCGCAGGCGAACGTGGGTGGCTACAAGGCGGTCCTGATCGCGGCCAACACCTACGGCCGCTACTTCCCCCTGCTGACCACCGCGGCCGGTACGGCGAAGCCCGCCAACGTGCTGATCCTCGGCATCGGCGTCGCCGGGTTGCAGGCGATCGGTACCGCACGCCGGCTGGGTGCCGTCGTCTCCGCGTATGACGTCCGGCCCGAAACGGCGGAGCAGGCCGAGAGCCTGGGCGCCCGGTTCGTGCGGCTCAAGACGACCATTGACGCGACCGGGAGCGGCGGCTACGCCCGCGAGCTGACGCCGGAGGAGCGAGCAGCCCAGCAGGCCGAGCTCAACGAGGTGATCGCCAACCAGGACGTGGTGATCACCACGGCCCAGGTTCCGGGCCGCAAGCCACCCGTGCTCGTGACCGCCGACGCCGTGCATGGCATGCGCTCGGGCTCGGTCATCGTGGACATGGCGGCCAGCGATCTCGGCGGCAACTGCGAGCTGTCGAAGGCGGGCGAGACGGTGGTCTCCGACAACGGCGTCGTGGTCGTCGCCCCGGAGAACCTGCCGGCCTCGATGCCGGCCTCCGCGTCGCAGTTCTACGCGCGGAACATCTCCTCGCTGCTGCTCAACATGGTCAAGGACGGCGCGCTGGCGATCGACCTCGAAGAGGAGGTCACGAAGGCCACCGTGATCACCCACGGCGGCAACGTCGTCGCCGAGGCCGTCAGCAGCCTGCTCGGGCAGGCCGGAGGAAACGCATGAGCGAGCTCGACGTGTTCCTCAGCAACTTCACGATCTTCATCCTCGCGATCCTGTGCGGGTTTGCGGTCATCTCGAAGGTTCCGGCGACGCTGCACACGCCGCTGATGTCGGGTGCGAACTCGATCCACGGCATCGTGCTCGTCGGCGCGATGTTCATCGCGATCGCCGCCGACTCGCCCATCTCGTACCTCCTTTCGTTCGTCGCGGTGACGTTCGCGACACTGAACGTCGTCGGCGGCTACGTCGTCACCGACCGGATGCTCCAGATGTTCAAGCGCAAGCCGGCGGCACCCAAGGCCGAGAAGGCGGAGGCCTAGGCCGTGACCTTCGACTCGAGCTTCATCGAGCCCATCGTCTATCTCGTCTGGCTGACGGGCGCCGTCGCGTTCGTCCTGGGCCTGATCCGAATGAACTCGCCGGCCACCGCTCGCAACGGCAACCTCCTGTCGGCGGGCGGCATGTCGCTCGCGATCGCCGCGACGGCCATCCTCCTTCTCGTCCGACCCCAGGTCGCCTCGACCGAGGCCAGCGCGGTCGGTGGCAGCTTCAACGCCGTCGGCTGGCTCGTCATCCTCGCCGGCATCGCGGTCGGCGGCGGGTACGGCCTGTACACCGCGCGCACGGTGAAGATGACCGCGATGCCCCAGCTGGTGTCGCTGTTCAACGCCGTGGGCGGCGGTGCAGCGGCCCTGATCGCCATCAACGACTACCTCAAGTTCGCCGGGGCGGGCACGGTCCCCGGGCTCCAGGTCAACGTGGCCACCGTCCTCGACATCGTGATCGGCTCCATCACGTTCACCGGCTCGCTCATCGCGTCGGGGAAGCTCATGGGCCTGCGGATCACGCCGTCGCGACCGGTCATGATCCCTGGCGGCCAGCTCGTCACCGCGGCGCTCGCGATCGTCACGGTGGCCGGCGCCCTGTTCCTGTGGGCGGGCAACGTCAGCCTGCCCGTGATCGCGATCATCCTCATCGCGGCGCTGATCTTCGGCGTCACGATGACGCTCCCGATCGGCGGCGCCGACATGCCCGTCGTCATCTCACTGCTCAACTCGTTCACCGGCATGGCGGTCGCGATGGCCGGCTTCGTCCTGGGCAACCCGGTCCTGATCATCGGCGGCGCGCTCGTCGGTGCCTCCGGTGCGATCCTGACCAAGCTGATGGCCGACGCGATGAACCGTTCGGTGCTCAACATCATGCTCGGCGGCTTTGGTGGCGGCGACGACGCGGCCGGCGCCGCGGGTGCCGGCGGCGGCAGCGTTCGCGAGGTCAGCGTCGACGACGCGGCCATCCAGCTGGCGTACGCGTCGAGCGTGATCGTGGTCCCGGGCTACGGTCTCGCCGTCGCCCAGGCGCAGCATTCGGTTCGCGAGCTCGCCGAGCAGCTCGAGGAGCGCGGTGTGGACGTCAAGTACGCGATCCATCCGGTCGCCGGGCGCATGCCCGGCCACATGAACGTGCTGCTGGCCGAGGCCAACGTCCCCTACCCGCAGCTCAAGGAGATGGAGGACGTCAACCCCGAGTTCGACCGCACCGATGTCGCGCTCGTGATCGGCGCCAACGACGTCACCAACCCGGCGGCGCGCAGACCCGGCTCACCGGTGTCCGGGATGCCGATCCTCGACGTCGACCATGCCAAGAGCATCATCGTCATCAAGCGCTCGATGGGTCGCGGCTACGCCGGGATCGACAACGAGCTGTACACAAATCCCAAGACCGGGATGCTGTTCGCCGACGCCAAGCAGGGTCTGACGGACCTCGTGTCGGCGGTCAAGGCGCTGTAGGCGCCGCGGCCTTCGGGCCCTGGCGACAGGACGGCGGTTCGACGGCCACGTCGGGCCGCCGTTTCGATTCGCGGCCCCGTTGCGACGAGGGCCGCGGGTCATGAGCGTTGCACGCGTGGTGGCCTGCCCGCCGGCGTTCCGGATCGCCGGCGAGTCGCGCCCATACTGTCCGGGAGAACGGGAGGAGTCTGTCCATGGCTCAACGACCGGCCGGCATCACCGTCATCGCGATCCTGGTCGCGGTCCAGGGCGTCCTGGCGATCCTGACGGGACTGGAGGCCGCGGGGATCATCGGCTTCGGCCTGGGCGCCGCCGCCGACACCCAGGCGTCCGGCCTCGCCGACATCGTGATCGGCCTGGTCACATTGGTCGTGTCGTATGGGCTGTTCGCGACCCAGGAATGGGCCTGGCTGATCGCGATGGTCATCACCGCCATGCGGATCGTGACCGGAGCCCTGGCGGTCGTGCTGACCGGGATCGGCACGGGGTTCGGGATCGCCGGCGCCGCGTCGGTCGTGATCGGCCTGGTGATCCTGTGGTACTTCCTGCGCCGTGACGTCAGGGGCGCGTTCGGCCGCTGATGTCCCGGACGGGGATGCGCCCACCGTTCGGTGTCGTGTGACGATCCCAGCGGCCGGGGCCGTCCAGTGTCCTCGTCGCAGCCGTGCAGCCGCGCCCTACCAGCCCTCGGGGGCGGACGATCGGTCGGCAACCATGCACGAGATCGTGGTGATGGTGGTGCCGTCCGGATCGAGGGTCACGGCCAGCGTCGCATGACCCCGCTGGCTGTCGAGCTCGAACGTCGTGCTGGTGCGTCCGTCGCCCGCGCGCGGAAGACCGAGCGAGATCGGCGCAAACAGCGCATGGGCGGCGCGCAGGCTGCGGAGCGCCAGATCACGATCGACATCCACCCCGGTGGCCAGCCCGTCCGGCCAACCGCGCGTGCCATCAGCCGCCAGCGCCAGCAGCTGCTCCGCCACGGCACGCAGCCGGGGTGATGGGTTGGCGGCCGGAGTCAGGTCGAGGACCTGGACGCGTGGCGATGGCTCGGGCGTGACCAGGATCGACACGCGCAGCCAGCCTCCCTTGCCCCGGAGCCACCACGCGAGATGGGCCGGCGAGCTCGCGTCTGCGCGCCGGCCCTGGTCGATCGAGCGCTGGTCGTCACGGCGAAACGGACCCAGCTCGCGTGCGATCTTCTGCAACGCCTCGCGCCGTGCCTCGCGCGGCTGATCGAGGTCCATGTTCATCGCAAACGCCTCGTCGGCCACGGTGTCGTCCCAGCGGTCGATCAGACCGTCGACCAGCGGGCGCAGGTCCGCGACCTGGGGCAACGCCACGGGCCGGCGGTGCGGGACCGGCCGCGCCCGCAGCAGCATCGTCAGGACATCGCCGGCGGCCGGACGCATCGGCGCATATCGCAGGTTGCCGAGGGCGACGATCCCAAGGCCGGTCGCCGGATGCCAGGCCATGTGCGACCCGAAGCCCGGATAGCCACCCGCATGGCCGATCGTGGTCCCCGTCGTCGCGTCATCCCAGATCATCAGGCCGAAGCCGTAGCCGCCGCTCACGATCCGCGGCTCCGCGACGTCCGGCGCGTGAGCGGGCACGACGGTCGGGGTGTAGCGCTGCACCTGCTGCATCTCGCGTCGGGTGGCGCGTCGGAGCGGGTGCCCACCCTCGCGTTCGTCCCGGGCCGGAAACGCGTCGAGGAAGCCCACCACCCAGCGACCGAGGTCGCGCACGGTCGAGTACACGCCGCCCATCGACGCCAGGGCGCCATACCCGTCCTCACCCTCGCGCACCAGCTCCTCGCCCCGTCGAACGTAGCCGTGGGCCAGCCGCTCGTCGGGCACGTCCTCGGCCAGGTAGACCGTCGAGCTCATCCCCATCGGCTCCAGGACCCGATCCCTGACGATCTCGCGATACTCGGCCCCGGCGACCGCGGTGATCAGGCGGCCCAGGATCCCGTAGCCGAGGTTCGAGTACTCGAACGTGGTGCCCGGCGGCCAGGCGAAGGTCGGACCCTCGGCCAGCAGCTCCATGAACCGGTCCAGGTCGAGACCCTGCTGCCGATCGCCCCATGGATCGTCGGTCGGCAGGCCGCCCGACATCGTGAGCAGCTGGCGAATCGTCACCGGCGCGCTGTCCGTCGTTGGCAGCCGCCAGCGGGCGAGGACCGGCAGATGCGCAGCGACCGGGTCGTCGAGCGCGAGCCGCCCCTCGTCTCGCAGGAGCAGGACCGTCGATGCCGTGAAGCTCTTGGTCATCGACGCGATCCGGAACACCGTTTCCGCGTCGGGTACGCGCTCCTGCCCCACCCGGAAGGTGCCAGCCCCGCCGGTATGGACCAGCTCGCCGTCGTGGATCACGCCCCAGGCGACACCCGGCACGCCGGCCTCGCGCTGGATTCGCGCGAATCGCTCGTCGACGTCGGGCAACAGGTCGTTCAGGTCCGGCACATCCCGATGATGCCGGGAATGAGCACGGCGTGCAGCACGGCGCGGATCGGCCGACGTAGGCTTGCGACATGCCTCGCAAGCGAGCCACCGAGGGCCCCTGGCCCCGCTCCGCCAAGATCGCGTTCATCGGGTCGCACGGGATCCGCAAGACCTCGGCCCTGCTCGCGTTCGCGGCCGAGGTTCAGCGAGCCGGCCGATCTGTCGAGCTGGGTCGCGAGGTCGTCCGCGACAACCCGCTCGGGATCAACGAAGGGGCGACCGGCGAGGCGCAGCTGTGGGTCCTGGTATCGCAGATCCGCCAGGAGCTCGAGCTCGCTCGCAAGGCCGATGTCCTGGCCACCGATCGGGGCGTGATGGACAACTTCGCCTACTACCTGCGCTCGTGCGGCGGAGAGGACCGCTACGCAGTGGAGCCGCTCGTCCGCCGCTGGTCGCAGACCTACGATCTCGTGGTCCGGCTGCTGCCCGATGTGGCGCTCAAGGCGGATGGGGTCCGATCGACGAGCGACACCTTCCGGGACGAGGTCGAGGCGATCCTCGATCGCGTGCTCCCGGACCTGGTGCCCGCCGAGCGCCTCGTGACGCTCCGGGCATCGGAGGTCACCAGCCGGTTCGACTGGTTCGGCGTCCTGGAGCGTCTGGCGGTGATGCTTGGCGCGACGGTGACCTCCCCCGATCTCTGGCGCTAGTCGTCAGCCGCGCCGCGAGCGAGCCCCCCGGCCTACCTCGGGTCCGCGCCGCGGTGGCAGGCACGACAGGGCCATGCCGCCCGATCCGGTCGGTGCGAGCGTGCCTCACAGACTGCGACATGGCCTAGAGGCGCTGGATGGGGCTCTCATCGTTTCGTAAGGGGCGGCAGCGTACGCTCAGGTCGAAGTTGAAACGGACCACGCGTCGCCCGCCGCCTCGGCAGGAGGCCCTGCGGGGCGGACGACCACACCGGTGCGGGACACGCCGCAGGTGCCCGGGCGCATGACACGCGCCCGCTCGTCGCCCGACATGGTGCCGCCGCACCAGCGATCGGAGAGATCCATGGGCAACTCCAGCGCACGCCCTGAGCAGGGCAGCGAACCAGGCCGTTCGCCGAGCCGGGCTCGGCCACCGCGACGCTATCGGAGGCTCCTCGCAGCGGTGATGGGTGTCACGCTGGCGGTCGCGGCATGCGGCGCCTCGGCATCGCCCACACCGGCCACGAGCTCCCCGGGCACGGCCACACCTGTCTCGTCGCAGGTGGTCGGAACCCCCGCTGCCGGCAGCACGAGCGGCCAGCTCACCAACAACGGGGCGCTCCAGCAGCTTCAGCAGGAGTACGAGACCGTCGTCCAGAAGGTATCCCCGTCCGTGGTCGTGATCGAGACCTCCAGCGGGCTGGGCTCGGGCATCGTCCTTGACACCAAGGGCGACATCGTCACCAACGCCCACGTGGTGGGGAATGCGACCTCGTTCACGGTCACCCTGGCTGATGGGCGCCAGTTCAAGGGCTCGCTCGTCGGCACGTTCACCGCGAACGACATCGCGGTCATCCGGATCAACGCACCCAACCTGCAGCCGGCGACGTTCGCCGATTCGTCCAAGCTCCAGGTGGGCGAGGTGGTCATGGCGGTCGGCAACCCGCTCGGGCTCCAGACCAGCGTCACCCAGGGCATCGTGAGCGCGCTGGGGCGCACGGTGAGCGAGGGTGGTGGCGTGACGCTGCCGGGGACGATCCAGACAAGCGCCGCCATCAACCCCGGCAACAGCGGTGGCGCGCTGGTGGACATCAACGGCGACGTGGTCGGCATCCCGACCCTGGCCGCCGTCGACCAGCAGATCGGTGGCTCGGCACCGGGGATCGGGTTCGCCATCCCCAGCAACGACGCCGTCGACTTCGCCAACCAGCTGATCACCAGCGGCCGCGTGACGAACTCACACCGGGCCTATCTGGGCATCCGCTCCGCCAACGTGCTGGGCGCGCCGGGCGTCCTCGTCTACGCGGTCGCGAGCGGCGGACCGGCAGCCAAGGCCGGCATCACCACCCAGGAGCTGATCGTGTCGGTCGATGGCAAGCCAACCCCGGACGCGAGCGCGCTGTCGGTGGTCCTCGCCGGTCTCGAGCCGGGGCAGAAGGTCGCCGTGGTCGTCGAGAAGGCCGATGGCACCCAGTCAACCGTCCAGGTGACGCTCGGCCAGATCCCCGGCTAGCAGCGGCGCCACCGGGAGCCGGTAGCACCTGGCGTCGGACATGAAGAACGGCGGTCCCGGTCCGGGACCGCCGTCTCGTGATCCTGATGTCGACGGATCTGCGGCGGATCACGACCGCCCTACCGCGCCGCTGATCGAGCGCTCGTCGTTGATTCGAACGTTGTGATCAGGCGATCGAGCAATGCCGGGCGCGATGCCCGCTTCGCCGCGGCCCGACGCGCCTCGCGCGACTCCTTGGCCGCGCGATAGTGCATCGAATCGCGAGCCACGGTGACATCGTCGCTCCGACGCCGCTGGGATCCGAGCTCGTACGCCATGCCTGCCATCATCTGTCTTGCCCTCCGCCCATCCTGGGACGACTGGATCAAGCTCCTGGTCCTGGATCAATCGCTTGATCCTGGATCGGTCTCTTGATCTGGAACTTCTTTAGCTCGAGCGACTGCGACTCTAGCGCCTATGTAGTTTGATGTCAAGAGATTCGAGGCAGAAAGACTTGACATCGAGACGCCGGGCGCAAGATACTTGCTCCATGCCCCGCGCACGAAAGCAGCAGGCGGCCGAATCCAGTCTCGAGGACGCCATGGAGCGCCTCGGCGAGTCCCTGGACCAGATGGGCGATGCGGTCGACCGGATCGGCGAAACCGTCGATCAGCAGGTCGGCGACGCGTTGGACGACCTGGATCGGATGCTGGACGTGTGGTCCCGGGAGATCCCCGCGCTTGATCCGCTGACGGAAGGGATCGTGGAGCGGCTGGGCATCCTCGACCACGACTTCGGTGCCTCGCTCGACGAGACGCTCGCCGCCTTTGGTCTCGACCGGCGCTCCTACCACCTGCTGGGCTGGCTTCGGGCAGCTGGACCGCCGTATCAGCGAACGCCCGGGGAGCTGTCCCGGGGGCTGCGGCTGTCGAGCGGTGCCATGACCAACCGGCTCGACCGGATGGAGGAGGCGGGTCTCATCCGACGGCTGCCCGACCCGAACGATCGGCGTGGGGTGCTGGTCGAGCCGACGGAGCTGGGCCACGCAACCTGGAACCGGGCCGTCGACGTTCAGGCGCAGCGGGAGGCGCTGCTCGCATCGGTGCTCGATGAGTCAGAGCGGCAGCAGCTCCATCGCCTGCTCCGCCGCCTGATGCGCGCCTTCCCGTCCGGCCGGCACGCCGCCAAGCTCGCGGCCGTCAGCCCCGACGACGACTCCCCAGCCTGATACGGGCCCCAGGGCGACCAGAAGACCCCGCGCAGCGGGGCGAGAAATCCAGCGCGCGAAGCCCCCTCTGCAGCGGGACGAGAGATCGCGCCAGCGGGCGATCAGCCCGCGTAGGACGGCGGCTCCTCCCCGAACTCCCGGTAATGCACGGCGAGGTGGTCGTACACCGCGCGACGCTGCGAGTCAGGGATGTCAACGCCGCCACGCGCTCCATTGACCACCGTCATCGAGGCCACGACCCCGCGCCAGACGACCTTGAGCTCGTCGTCGACCAGCTCGTGGTGCGGCAGCTTGTACGCGCCCTTCTCCCGGGGCGGGTCGTGCTCGGGATCCATCTGCGGATCAAACCATGCGTGCGCCGTGGCGACGGTGTCCCAGCCTCGTTCGATCAGCCGGTCCATCTTGTCGGTTCCGCTCCAGGTCCATTCGCGGTCCCGCGGGGCAGTTGGGCTGTGGTGAACAGCAGGGGCGACAGTCATCGGCAACCTCCTGGCGCGATGCTGGTCCCCGACCGATCAAGGGCGCGACGCCGACGGCGGTCGTCACCTTGAGGATCCGTTGCATTGACGCAGCACGCGCCCGGCGGGCCCGCCGTGTCCGGATCCATGCCGAACAGGAACGGGGAGGCGCCTCGCGCCTATCCGTCAGCCAGGGCGATCCGGATCCGCTTGTTGATCCGCCCCTTCGACTCGTAGCCGGTGACCCGGATCTGCCCAACTTCGCGGGTATTCGCGACATGCGTCCCCCCGTCAGCCTGCAGGTCGAGCCCGACGATCTCTATGGTCCGGATCTGCTCGATCCCGGGCGGCAGGAGGTTGACCTTTGTCCGGATCAGGTCCGGGATCTCGAACGCCTCCTCGCGCGGCAGGACATTGACCCGCACGTCGTGCTCCGCCCGGAGCTCGCCGTTGACCCGGTGCTCGATCTCCTCGACCAGCTCGCCCGACATGCGCTCGAACTCGAAGTCCATGCGGCCCGCACCCGGCTCCATGTTGCCGCCGGTGACGAGCGCCCCATAGTCGCGCCAGACGACGCCGCACAGCGCATGGAGGGCCGTATGGGTTCGCATCAGCGCGAACCGTCGTGCCCAGTCGACATCCACGTGCACGGTCTCCCCGGCGCGCGGCAGCTCGCCGTCCTCGGGCGGCTCGAGCTCGTGGGTGACGTCGCCGCCCAGGCGGCGGACCGATCGGACCATCCACGAGCGGCCGTCAGCGCTCCGCAGGATCACGCCGCGATCCGATGGCTGGCCGCCGCCGCCCGGATAGAGCACGGTCCGGTCGAGCACAAGGAGCGGCGTGTCGTCCGTGACCGACACCTCGAGCACGCGGGCGTCTGCGGCCTGCGCGTAGGCGTCACGCGCGAAGACCTCGTCGACGCGCCCGGTCATCTGGCGTTCACCCGGCCGGTCATCTGGCCCCGGCTCTGGTTCTCCCGCCCGGTCAAGCGGCTCGCTCCATCCTGGTCAACCGCGGCCATCAGTTCCCGACCGTCAGTTCCCGACCGTCAGGGTGCCGGTCATGTTGGGGTGCACCGAGCAGACGAAGGTGTAGGTGCCGGCCGGCAGCGCCGGAACCTGGTAGTCGGCCTGCGCGGGTCCGGTGATGATGTCGCCCTTGAACACCTCGGTCCCCGACGAGTCCTTGATCGCGACGTTGTGCGGGATGCCGGCGTCCTTGTTGTCGAAGTGGATCGTGAAGCCGGCACCGGCCGGCGCGCTGATCTCGCTCACGTCGTAGGCGATGTTCTGGGCCGACACCTGGATCACCGTTCCGGCCCCACCACCGCCGGCCGATTCGCTGGGTGCCGCGGCCGAGGGAGCTGCCGATGGAGCGGTCGACGGGGCGGTCGAGGGCGCTGCCGACGCGCCCCCAGACGGGGCCGCCTCTGAGGGGGGCGGCGGCGTCGGCGCGGCATAGGTCCAGCCGGGAGCCTCCGTCGCACAGGCTGCGACAGCGAACGCGAGCACGATCAGGGACAGCACGAGCAACGGACGGCGCATCGAGACCTCGGGTCACCTCGGCAGGGCAATGGGACCTGCCGATGCTAGCGAACGCCGGCGCATCGTGCGCGGACTGGGCGTGCCAGGCACCGCTCATGGTTGTGCCAAGACTATTTTGCAAAAGGTACTTGGCAAAGGAATCTTTGCGGTGTAGGATGCCGGCATGAACGAGTCCGAACGGCGACCAGACAGCACGAACGGCGAGCCGACATCGAGCGCCCCAACCGGCGACCGGGCCAGGTCCGGGGAGGTCGCGACCCCTGATGCGCGGTCGCTGCGAGGCCTGGCACATCCCCTGCGGCTGCAGCTGCTCGGCCTGCTCCGGCTCGAGGGTCCCGCGACGGCGACCCAGCTCGCGGAGCGGACCGGTCAATCGAGCGGTGCGACGAGCTATCACCTGCGCCAGCTCGCGGCGTACGGCTTCGTGGTCGATGACACCGAGCGATCCACTGGCAGGCGAGACCGATACTGGCGGGCGGCCCACCGGCTGACGATGTTCGATCAGCCGCGCGACGCGGACGAGGGCGAGCGCGCCCTGGGCGAGGAGTACCTGCGGATCGTGGCCGACGCCAACGCGCGGCGTGTCCAGGCGGCGATCGCGGGCCTGGCAACCGTGGAGCAGGACCTCGGCGAGGCCTGGCTGGACGGGTTCACGATGAGCGACCTTGCCCTGCGACTCACGCTCCCCGAGGCCCGGGCGCTTGTGGCCGAGCTCGAGGGGATCGCCGCGCGCTACCGCCAGGAGGATCCGCACAGCCGATCCGCCGCACCACAGGGCGCCCAGCGCGTGGTGCTGCAGTTCCAGGTGCTACCGGAAAGGACGCCAAGCGATGACTGACCAGCAGCGGCCCGCTCCCATGGCATCCGGCAACGCGGATGCTCACCCTGCCACGGCGTCAGCACGCAGGCTTCGTTCGCACCGGGGTCTGTTCGGGCTGCTGGCGGCCGACTTCGTCTCGATCCTCGGCACCCGGATGTCGATGCTGGCGCTGCCGTGGTTCGTCCTGATCACGACGGGCAGCGCCGCCGAGACGGGCCTGGTCGTGTTCGCCGAGATGGGTCCCTACGTCCTGGTCCAGGCGCTCGGCGGTCCAATGGTCGATCGACTGGGCAACTGGCGGATGACGATCGTGAGCGACCTGCTGGCGGGTTGCACGTTCGCGCTGGTCCCCATCCTGTACGCCGCTGACGGGCTGTCGCTTCCGCTGCTGATGGCGCTGGTCGCCGTGACGGGTGCCGCGCGCGGTGCCGGCGACACTGCGCGCCACGTCCTGGTCCCCGGGCTGGCCGGAGCCGCCGGGACCTCGCTGGAGCGAGCCAGCGGCTGGTACGACGGCGTGAACCGGGCGGCGAGCATGATCGGCGCTCCCCTCGCGGGCGTGCTGGTTGCCGTCACCTCGGCGCCGGCCGTCGTGGCCATCGATGCGATGACCTTCGGCGCGTCGGCGCTGCTGATCGCCTTCCTTGTGCCGCGGCGGCCGACGGCTGCTGCCGACGGCGCCGCCGCACCGATCCCCGGCGACGACGGATCGAACCTCGCGACCGATGCCCCCACGACCGAGGCCGGCTACCTCGCATCTCTCCGCGAGGGGTTCGCCCACCTGGCCTCGGACCGCCTGCTGCTGGGCATCGCGCTGATGATCCTGGTGACGAACCTCCTGGACCAGGCGTTCGGCGCCGTGCTTGCGCCCGCATGGGCGATCGAGGTCACCGGCAGCCCCATCGTGCTGGGCCTGATGGGAGCGCTGATGGGTGCCGGTGCGCTGGCCGGCAATGGTGTCGTCGCGTGGCTCGCGCACCGGCTGCCGCGCCGGTTGACCTTCGCCTGGGGCTTCCTGATCGCCGGTGGGCCGCGGTTCCTCGTGATGGCGATGGCCTCAGCCGTGTCGCCGGTGCTCGCCGTGGCGTTCGTGGCCGGCTTCGGCGCCGGGGGCATCAACCCGATCCTGGGTGCCGTCGAGTTCGAGCGCGTGCCGGTCCGGCTCCAGGCGCGCGTGCTGGGAGCGCTGGGCGCGACCGCCTGGGCAGGGATCCCCTTTGGCGCGCTCGTGGGCGGCGCACTGGTCGATCTGCTCGGTCTCCAGGGGGCGCTGGTCGCTGCCGGTTGTGCCTACCTCGTCACCACGCTCGCGCCGTTCGTGTTCCCCGTCTGGCGAGAGATGGATCGTCAACCGACCGCCGTGGAGTCCGGGGGTGACGTCGACGGCGCCTCGGGCGATGCGGCCCCGGCTCAGGCCGCCTGACGCGAGACCACCCTCGGACCGTCAGCGGCCGGGTTGGCCCGCCTGACCGTCCTCCAGGCCCAGGCGGATCGCGACGGCAGCGGCCTCCACCCGGCCGGAGACCCCCAGCTTGGACAGGATGTTGCCGACGTGCACACCCACCGTCTTCTGGCTGATGAACAGGCGGTCACCGATCTCCCGATTGGTACGCCCGCGCGCGATGAGCGCGAGCACCTCGAGCTCGCGGCGTGACAGCCCGAACGTGTCGCCGCCCGAGCCGCCGCGGGGCGCGCCACGGGGCACCGGCCCGGGCGCGACGTCGGCCACCGGACCCGGCAGCACCTGTGCCTGCTGCGCGGCACGCGCGACGACCGGCCGTGCCAGCACCTCGTCCACCTCCGCCGGCAGGTCGATCAGGGCCCGCCGGCCCAGCTCGCGCAGGGCTCGAAGCAGCGGTCGCGCCCCCAGCCGGATCGCGATCGCCACGGCGGCCAGGAGCGGATCGCGCGCGTCCGGGCGGACCAGCCGGGCATCGGTTCGCCGCCGCGAGCCGGGTCCTCGTGCCGCGGCCGCTGCCATGACCGCCTCCGCCTGGCGCCACCGGGCCTTGGCCTCCCGGTACGGGTCGCCGAGCCCGTGCCAGCGAGCGGCCAGCGTCGCCCAGCGCTCCGGGTCGTCCCGGCCCTGGAGGCGCCCGTGGAACGCGCGCGCCGTCGCGAGGCTTGCCTCGGGCTCGCCATCGCCGGTGCCGTGACCCTCGGCTCGGGCCCGTGCCACGATGAGCTCGGCCTCGGCCAGGATCCGCCCGGCTCGTTCCCGCGCGGCCGCAACGTCCCCGATCCGGCGGCGCTCGAGCGCGGCGACGACAACCGCCGACTCGACCTCGAGCGCCGTCGAGGCCATCCGGGCCACCAGCACCCAGTCCTCGGTCCCCTTGAGGCGTGCCCAACCATGCTCGGCTGCGCGCCGTGCGTCCGCGAGATCGCCGCTCCACATGGCGTACGAGGCCGTGGCCTGGTAGGCGGGGATGGCGAACTGGAGATCGCCCCCGGTCTCGAGCTCGACCAGGACCCGGCCCAGCAGCCGGCCCGCCTCCTCGCCGGCCTCGGACTCGATCTCGACGATCACGAGGTTGAGGATCGCGTTGACGAACGGGATGCCGGCCGGGCTCCAGTCGAGGGCCCGCAGGCTGAGCTCGCGCGCCTCGGACCAGCGGCCCGCGTCGACCAGGAGGCCGGCGATGTTACCCGCCAGCAGGTTCCCGTACACGGCGTCAAGATCGAGCCGCCGGGCCTCGTCCATGTCCTCGAACGCACGGTCGATGGCATCGCCGGAGCGACCGACGAGCTCGAGCACGACGGCCATGTTCGCACCGGCCCGCCACCACTCCTCGACGAGGCCGAGCGCACGAGCCCCTTCGAGCGCCGACTCGAGCAGGGGCACGGCGGCGGCCGGCTCATCGCCCCAGCCGCGCACGACCGCCTGCGTGGTCATCGCGTGGAGCCGTTCGGGGTCGGCGCTGGCGCCAAGGGCCGTCGCCACCGCAAGGGCCTCGGTCGCTGCAGGCTCCGCCTCCCCGAACGCCCCGGCGATCATGCGCTCCTGCGCGAGCAGGGCGAAGATGCGTGCGCGCCACGTGGACGGCGCCTCGGGCACCAGGTCGGCGGCACGACGCAGAGCCGCCGTGGCCCCCGCCGCGTCACCCGCGGCCAGCCGGTAGCGGCCCAGCTCTGCATGGAGGATCGCGAGCGCCATGCGGTCACCGCGATCGGTGACAGCATCGATCGCGCTCTCCGCGAAGGCCACCGCACGGGTGGGTCGCATCGCCGCCAGCGCCGCCCGTGCCGCCAGCTGGCGGATCGTTCCCTCTCCGTCGTGCGAACCCTGCGCTCCCGGCGACGGTCGAGCGTCGGTGGGCTCGGGCAGGCCCAGGCCCAGCTCGAACGCCGCCAGCGCGTCCTGCGGTGCCTCGAGCCCCATCGCGGCGCGCCCGGATATCAGGGCGGCCTCCCGGGCCTCGGGGAGCTGGTACGCGGCCATCCAGAGCGCCGCCGCGACCGCGGGCGTGTCGCCGAACGCGCTGGCGGCGGCGGCTCGATAACGGGCCCGGGATCCGGGCAGGAGGTCGAGCAGGATGGCGCGTGCCAGCAGCTCGTGACGAATCTCCACCGGACCCCCGACCGACGCGTCCCCGTCCGTCCGGGCGAAGCCGTGCTCGACGGCCTCGGCGAGCCCCGCGTCGATGTCGTGCCCGGACCGGGAGCCCGGGCGCCGCAGCCGCGCTCCGTGACGGGCCGCCGGATCGGACGCGTCACGCGTGCCGGGTACCCCTTCGACCGGCGGCTCCCTGGGCGCCTCGAACGCGGCGGCAGCCGCCGTGAGCCGCTCATGGTCCATCGGACGTGCCGCGGCGGCGAGCAGCCGAAGCACGTGGCGGCAGTCGTCGGATCGCCGGGCGAGGCGGGCCGCGACGAGGTCCGAGAGGGTACCGGTGAGGGACGCGCTGCGGAGCTCATGGCGAGCGGCGACGAGCTCCTCGACCACCAGGGGGGAGCCGGCGGATCGCTCGGCGACGAGGACAACGATCGAGGCCGACGGCCGCTCGCCCTCGATGCCCTCGATGAGGGCCGCGATCTCGCGCCGCGAGAGCGGGCCCAGCTCGATCCGCGCGGGCGGTCGCAACCCGGACTCGATGATCGCGAGGTTCTCCCGCAGGGGGTGCTCGAGCGTGAGGCGGTCCGGCTGGTAGCTCAGGATCAGGCAGATCCGCTCGGTGCGGGCGATCCGGGCCAGGAACGTGGCGAACGAGCGAGTGGCGGCATCGCCGACGTGCAGGTCCTCGAGCGCCAGGACGATCGGACGCTCCTGCGCGACGCGCCCCAGCCATCGGAGCAGCGGCTCGACCGCGCGCGGCTGGCGGCGCTCGAGATCCGCGAGCTCGCTGGTCGCCGGCGGCGGCACCTCGGCAGCGATGTCCGCGAGGCCGGGCAGCTCGAGCAGGATCGATCGCGCGTCCCGCGCGAGGAGCGTGCGGACCTCGGCGGGTTCCCGCTGCGCGACGAGCGGTCCGAGCGCCTCGAGCACCGCGGACCAGGGGGGATCGACGAGGCTGTTTGCTCGTCCACGGAGCACCAGCGGCGCATCCGGGCCACGCGCGAGCACGCGATCGAGGGCCTCGTCGAGGAACCGGCTGCATCCGATCCCGGCATCACCGGCCACGATCACGGTCGTGGCCGTACCGCCGGCGGCGGCATCGACCGCCGCGGCGACCTGTGCTAGCTCCGTCTCGCGACCGATGAAGCGGCGGCTCACGACCTTGCCGGGCATGGTCGGATTGTAGGGAGGGTCTGCGAGGCCCCGACAGGCAGCTGCGAGCCATGGCGGCAGGTACGCTGCATGACGTGCAGGACCGACGGCAGCCCCACCCGTCCAACGAGCTCAACGAGCTGCCCGGCGACGAGTGGCTGTACTTCACGAAATCGGTCTGGACGACGGCCTACCCGTCGGAGCTCGGCCATCAGCGGCGGCGGTCGCATGGCGCCAACAAGCCACCGCGCCTGATGGCCCGATTGATCGAGTTCTTCTCCCGTACCGGAGAGCTGGTGCTCGACCCGTTTGCCGGGGTGGGCGGCACGCTGCTCGGTGCCGCCATCGCGCGTGGACCGCGACGGGCGATCGGGATCGAGCTCGATCCTCGGTGGGCGCGTGTGTTCGACGAGACCGTCGCCGAGCTGCTCGCCGAGCACGAAGGACGCGGCCCGGAGCTGGTCGATCTGGGCTCGGCGGATCCGGGTGGTCCGCGCTCGTTCGACCCGTCCGGGATGGAGCTGCGAGTGGGCGACGCGCGGGCGATGCTGCGCGAGATCGACGACGAGTCGGTCGACTTCGTGGCGACCGACCCGCCGTACAACGTGCAGCTGCCGATGACGATGGCCGGGGGACGGCTCGCGGAGGCGCATGCGAACCGCCGGACGGACTACGCGATGGTGTCGGATCTCGAGGGTGACCTCGCCAACCTGCCCGACTATCCGGCCTACCTCGAGACGATGGGAGGCATCCTGGCCGACCTGCGGCGCGTGCTGCGGCCCGGCCGCTACCTGGCGCTCATCGTGCGGGACGCGTACCAGGGCGGCCGTTACCTGTTCACGGCGGCGGATCTCGCGGCGCGAGCCGAGCAGGCAGGGCTGACGCCGAAGGGCGACATCATCTGGTACCAGGCCGGGACCCGGCTCCGGCCATACGGGTATCCGCGCTCGTTCGTGCCCAACATCGCGCACCAGCACATCCTGGTGCTCCGCCGGCCGCCCGCCGGGTCGCGCAGAGGCGCGAGGGCCGGAGATGAGCCCGCCCAGGGACAGGTACCGGGCTGATCGACCCGGCGAGGGCTCAGTTGGCCTCGCCGAACTGCTGCCGGCGCTCGCCGTAGGCGCGCAGGATGTCCTCGAAGCTGCCCGGCGTCGGTCCACCGTCGGCCGAGGTCCAGCTGCCGCGCCCGGCAGCTGACGAGTCGATCACCATGTCGCCCAGCGTCATCTTGTGGAGCCAGCCCTGCTGGCCGTTGGGACACAGAACTCGCCAGTAGGTGCCCCGCTTCTCGAGCAGCACCACCTCGTCGCCCTGGTCCAGAACGCCGATCTCCTGCCCGCGCACCTCGTCCGGAGCATCGAGCAGGCTGACCAGGCGATACCGGATGGCCCGTCGCTCCATGCCGTCAACGGCTGCGCCGACATCGCCCATCGAACGTCAGGCGAACGTCCGTTGACGCGCTCCGCAGCGGGTCGGCCTTGCGCGCTTCCATCAGCGACGGCCGCCGCCAGCGCGGCAGGTGCGCGTCCTCGTCGACGGGCGTCGCAGCGGCGGCCACGCCCACCATTGCCTGCACGGCCTCGCTGGCCTCATCCGCGTTGGGCATCACCATCGAGCCCACCATCCGGGAGTCGGCCACCACGCCGCTACCGGTCGCTGACGCTGCGGCGAGCACATCGTCGGGTGCCGTGGGCTCCTCGTCGCGGCGTCGCTTGCCGAACACCAGGAAGGCCATGAGCATCGAGACGCCACCGGTCGTCACGACCGCCGTGGGCACCAGCTGGGACAGGATCGTGAACAGCGACGGGGTGCCCAGGCTGGCGCTCAGGTCGCTCGTCGTTCCGGCACCACCGGAGCCGCTGCCACCGGTACCGCTGCCGCTGCCGGACGAGGCAGCCCCGCCGCCACCCGACCCGTCCGAGCCAGGTCCGCCGGGCGTGCCCGGGACGATCGGCGGCACGACCGTGCCCTGATCGCCGCCACCGGACGATGAGCCGTCGCCCCCTCCGGGCGGCAGCACGCTGTGGGGAGGCACGAACCCCGGAGGCGTCGTGCTCCCGGGTGCGGACGGCACGCCGGTCGCCGCGGTCGGGGCAGGCGACGGGGTCGGCGCAGGTCCCGAGCGGGGTGCTCGTGTCGGCGCCGGCGTGGGCTTGGGGGTGGGCTTCGGCGTGGGCTTGGGCGTCGGTGCCGGCGTGGGCTTGGGGGTTGGCTTGGGCGTTGGCTTGGGGGTGGGCTTGGGGGTGGGCTTGGGCGTTGGCGCCGGCGTGGGGGTCGGCTTTGGCGTGGGAGGCGGCGTGATCGTGATCTTGGGGCCGGGGAGGGTGTCCTTGAAACGTCCGTGCTCCAGCGCTTCGAACGAGATCTTCCAGGTGCCTGCGGGCAGCTTGGTCGTGATCGTATAGACCGCACCCTTCTTGATGTTGTCGCTCGCAGATGCCGGGTGCATGTCCCTGGTGACGTCGCCGATGAGCACCCGGACGTAGTCGGGATCCTTGCCGTCCGCATTCCGATACACGACCGAGATCGTGATCGGCGTGCTGGTCGTGCCGCCCGACGGGGTGACCTTCGGGTCGGAGAGGGTGGTCGAGTCGGCCAGGGCCGGAAGAACCGCCACGGCGAGCATCAGGACGGCCGCCGACACGGCCCGGAGCAGGGCCAGTCCCCGTACCGGAACCGGCGAGCGCATGGTGCCCGTGCGTGAGGACAACGCGGGATCGGCCTCCCTGTGTCGCGGTCGCGGTGATACGCCGTCCTCCGCAGCATCAGATCGGGAGGGATCGTTCGCAATGGTACGGGGGTCCCCCTGCAAGCGGGACCGCGGGCGCGGAGAAGCACGGATCGTCGGAGCTGAACCTCGCAGCGGTGGCGATCCGCGGTGCATCCTGACGACGCGCGGGGCGGTCGGGTGGGGATCGGTGCGGTCGCCCGGACGGTCGCATGCCGACCCGTAGCCGTATGTGGCCACTTCCGTCCACGAGCACGATGCCGCACGATCGGGGCATGCAGGTCATTGCCACCCGCCCGGTCCGGGTCATCGACCGACTAGCCGTCCTGCGGATGGGCCTGTCCGCGGTCCTGCTGCTGCTCGTGGGTGCGCTGATCGGCTGGCTGTGCCTCGCGACACCGCTGTTGAGCGTGGCACAGCCGCAGGGCCGGCCAACCGGGATGGAGATGGCGCTCGGCGTGTTCGCCTGGGCGTTCGCGATCGTCGTCCCGCCCGCGTTCCTGCTGTTCGGGGCCGCACGGGCAGCAGGCACGGTCGAGGCCTGGGCGTCGCTCCGACCGCGAACCATGACGCCACGGCTCGCCGGCTCGCTGGGACCCGACCACCTCGCGATCACGGGCCTCGTCGTTCCGGGCGGACGGCGGATCCACGAGCTCATCCTCGGGCCGTTCGGCATTGCGATCCTGGGCGACGTGCCACCGCCGAGCGTCAGTCGTCACCGGGACGGTCGCTGGGAGCTGCGGGCGGACCGTGGTCGGTGGATCCCGATCGAATCGCCAACCGATCGGGCGGGCCGTGACGCCGAACGGGTGCGTGGCTGGCTGACAAGCGACGATCGGGACTTTCTGGTCAGGGTCTACGCTGCGGTCGTGACCGACGACCCGCGCGTGCAGCGCACGCCACAGTGCGCGGTCGTGACATCCCGCGACCTTGCGCAATGGCTCGCAAGCCTCCCGCCCCAGCGTGGTCTGACACCCGCGAGGCGCGATCGGCTGGCGCAGCTGCTGCAGTCGCTCGCACAGGCAGGCTGAACGGGCCGCCTGATGATCCGTGACCCGTGGGCACAGGGCTGTTGCGGGCAGCCGACGCGCAGGTCGCACCCCGGCACGTGGTGCCGTTGGTCTGGTTGGTAGGGGAGCCAGGACTCGAACCTGGAACCGGCGGGATATAAGCCCGCAGCTCTAACCGATTGAGCTACTCCCCCATCGCGAGGCGACCGTCGTGGTCGATGCCCGGTGGCAGGTCGTCAGCCTACGCCGGTCGTCGTGTCGTTGTCGCGGCGACCGAAGCCGGTGACGGCCCGGAAGCTGAACAACCGGCGACCGCCTCCGTTGGACTTCTGCGAAGCCGCAGGATCGACGGCATGCGTGCCGTTGCCTGACCCCTCGCCGAGGCCCTGCGCCAGGGCCCGCTCATCCTCGGTCTGCTCGCTCTCGATCGGCAGGTCGTCAGGATCGACGGGGCGTTCGGTGCGCTCAACGGGGGTGATGGGCGGTCGGGCATAGGCAGGAGCTCCGTAGAGCTTCGGCATGGCGACGTGCCCGTAGTCGTCGTTGGCCACTCACATCCTCGAGGCTGGGCAAACTCCGATGACCAGTCACTGGCCATGACGGATTTTACCGACATCGATGACCCGATGACGGCGTCCGTCGCCTGCAGGATCCAATGTCGAACGGAGGTCTGCAACCCCCGATCCGTCACCCCCGGTGCGTCCTGGCACCAGCACCCGAGATCGCCCGCCGAAGTCCGGGCAGCGACCGAGTGTTGCGCCCGCCGGCCTGAGGCGTACCCGAGCGTCGCGCATGCCGGCCCGAGGCGTCCCGAGCGTCGCGCCCGCCGGCCGAGCCGTTCCCGGTCAGCGCAACAACGGCTTGACGATCTGATCCAGGGCGACGAGGACCAGGTAGGCGATGGGGATGGCAGCGAACAGGCCGAGGGCCGCGCTCCACGGGGTGCGGGTCGCACGGTCGCCCGAGCCGGTCGGCAGCGGTACGACGAGCCAGGTGATGACGGCGCCGGCCACGAGCACGATCGCCACGTACGCGGCGAGGGCGAGCAGGCGCAGGTCGCCGCCCGGGAGCCGGGCGCCGGCGTCGAGCGCCAGGTCGTAGACCAGATACGCGATCCCGAGCACGAGCGCGACGCTCAGGCTGCTCGTGACGGCGCGGACGACGGGCCTCGGGGCGCGCCGGAACTGACGCCAGCGAACCTCGATCCAGCCGCGCTGCCGGACCTCGCCACGGACCGGGCGATCGCTCATTGCCCAAGCGGCCGGCTGTCGCCGCCCAGGACCGTCAGCGTCCGGCGTGGCGGCAGCGAATGCGGTGAGTGAGCGGCAAGCAGCTCGACGCCACCGGCGAACCGCTCCAGCTCCTCCTCGGTGAGCCACCAACCGATCGACGCCCGCAGCGCGTCCAGCCCCGGCAGGTCGCGCAGGATGGAGAACGTCCGCGCACCCAGCTCGCCGAGGGCCGCCGGCGCCGACCAGCCATCGATGCGGAACGTGACCAGCGTCGCCATCGAGCGGGCCGGGGTGATCATGCGGACGCCTTCGATCGAGGCCAGGCGATCGACGGCGATCGTCGCGAGCCGGGCAGCCCGTTCCTGCGCCCAGGGAAGCCCGATGTACATCGACAGCCAGCCGCAGCTGCGCGCAAACCCGATCAC
Source organism: uncultured Chloroflexia bacterium (assembly GCA_963806265.1). GTDB lineage: Bacteria > Chloroflexota > Limnocylindria > Limnocylindrales > CSP1-4 > CAIXZV01. Next base: position 54,107 of record CAWDXT010000007.1, on the reverse strand, counting down.
CGACGGCCGGTGGAAGGTGGTGGCCTCGAACCGCCGCGCGCCGGGGTGCAGCACGGGCGACGGCACCTCGAAGCGCTCGAAGCTGAGCGAGCCGGCGGCCGCGGGGATGACGGTCTCCGCGAACGAGCGGCGGGCCCACAGCGCCCCCATGCCCTCCGGCCCCAACAGCCACTTCTGGGCAGGGAGCGCATACGCGTCCACGCCCAGATCCTCGATCCGCACGGGGATCGCGCCGGCGGACTGCGCCCCGTCGATGATCACCACAGTGCCGGCCTGATGCGCCAGCTCCGCCAGTCGGGCCACGGGCAGCACCGCGCCGGTGGTCCACAGCACGTGGCTGACCATGATCGCCCGGGCGGGTCGATCCAGGGCGCGTTCGAACGCCTCGACCACCTCGTCCTGGTCGCCCCCGTCGCCGACGTCGACGAGCTCCACCTCGACGCCCATCCGCTCGCGCAGGGCGAGCAGCGGGCCCATCCCGCCCGGATGCTCGTGGGTCGTGGTCAGCACGCGGTCGCCCGCCCGCCATGGCAGCGACGACACGGCGGCGTTGACCCCATCGGTGGTGGAGTGCGTGAGGGCGATGTCGTCGGGATCCGCGACCAGGATCGCGGCCACGGCCGCGCGCGCCTCGCCCATCCGCTCCAGCGCCTCGGGCCACAGGTCCGGGTGCGCCCGACCGGTCGCCAGCTCTCGGGCCGCCTGCTCATCCATGGCCCGCTGGACCTCGGACGGCAGCGGACCGCTCGTTCCCGCATTGAGGTAGATGCCGGCAGCGGTAGCGGGCAGCGCCTCGCGGACGGCGGCGACCTTCGCCGACTCCGGCATGAACGGGGCGACCACGCCCGTATGATATCGGCACGATCGTGCCTGGGGGCCAACCAGCCTGGAGGCCACACGTGGCGGGCTTCGCCCATCCCGAGCTCATCGCAACGCCTGAGTGGCTGGCCGAGAACCGGAGCCGGCCGGATCTGCGCGTGCTGGACGTCCGCTGGCGACCCGACGGGACCGCGGGCGCCGTATACGCGGCGGGCCACATCCCGGGGGCGATCCACCTCGACTGGCGGTCGTCGATGGTCGAGTCTCCCGAGGGCTCGGATGCGCTGCTGCTCGCGTCACCGGGTCTCGTGGCAGAGGCGCTCGGTCGCGCCGGCGTCGGCGACGGGACGTCGACCGTCCTCTACGACGACACCCTTTCGTACGTTGCGGCCCGCGTCTGGTGGAGCCTGCGTGCCTACGGCTACCAGTCGGCGCGGATCCTCGAGGGCGGCTATGCGGCATGGGTCGAGGCCGGACAGCGGTCGGAGAGCGGCGTGGTGGACCCTCGCCCGGCCTCGTTCACGCCGCGCGCCGTGGTCAGGGAGCGGCTCACGACGGCCGACGTCCGGGGGTTGCTGGGCGCTCCGGGCGTGCAGCTCGTCGACGCGCGCGGCCCGGCCGAGTACTCCGGCTTCGAGGGCAACGTGCGGCGGCTCGGGCACATCCCGGGCGCCGTGAACCTCCCGGTGTCGTCGATGCACGCGCCCGGCACCCAGCGCCTGCGCGACGCCGATGAGCTCCGGTCGCTGCTGCTGAAGGCGAACATCACCCGCGGCCGGCGCCTGGTGTGCTACGACGGTTCCGGGCTGGCCGCGGCAAAGCTGGCGTTCGTGCTGACGCTCCTCGGTCAGGACGACGTCGCGGTCTACGACGGCGGCTGGGCCGAGTGGGGCGAGCGCGTCGACCTCCCCGTCGATCGCTGAAGGCTCGACCCTAGCGCCAGGGGTCCTGGGCGCCGCCAGCCTCTGAGCGTGGGCTCACCGCCGCCTGCCCGGGCTCATCGCCGCCGGTGCCACCCGTGCCAGCGGCAGGGCGGGCCCCGGTCCCCGGCGATACGGCGGCGCTCGCACCACCCAGGCCCGCCCATGGATCGACCTCCCGGTGCGGAGCAAGGATGTGGGCTCGCTGGTGGTTGATCGCGACCAGCGCCGCCTGCTGCCGGGCCTCGCCCATGCGATCCGACCAGAAGACCGCCTCGGTGACGGGCAGGAACCGTCCGGTCAGCTCGGTCAGCGCCTCGCGCAGGTTTCCGTCCATCGGCATCAGGTGGATCATCCCGATCACGCTGAACGGCGGCACCGAGATGATCGCCTGCTCGGGCGTCTTGGGAGTGCGCAGCTCCGGCATCGGGGGCACCGGATCATTGCTCACCGCGAACAGGACCGCGTCGAGGTTGATCTGGGCGAACTCGGAGCGAATGGGCTGACCGTGACCGACCGAACTCCTCGACGGTGACGTCCTCGAGCACGAGGAACGGATCCGCGGACTCGTTCAGGATGTCGGTGATCCGGTGCTGGCGGGTGCGGACGGAGCCTCGAGTGATCAGCGCGTCCGTGTACAGCACCAGCGGCCTGGGCTCGAGCTCGTAGGCGGAAAGCATCCGGCGTCTCCCGTGCGTGTCCCCGTGCGTGCGCGGGGCCGCAGCGCGCCGCGCCCATCGTCACAGGATACGTGCCGGCGGCCCCGTGTCGATCACCCCTTCGGGTGAGCGCCGCCCGGCCGGCGGTCGTGGGCGGCCGGGCGCGGGCGGCGAGCGTTGGCGGGCAGCTGCATGCTGGCGACCGTGGGCCGCTTCGATCCCAGCCATGACGGGCCGGGCATCGCTCCCTATCGCCTGGCGCTGGCCGTCACGAGATGCTCGGCACCGTGCTGCAGCGTCTCGTACAGACGGGTCACGGTCGCCAGCGTGTCGATCTCGGCGATCGGCTTGTCCGGCCGAAGGCGGGCGATCCGCGGGAACCGGAGCGCGAACCCGGACCGATGACGCGTCGAGCGCATGATCACGTCGAACGCCACCTCGATCACGATCTGCGGCTCCACGACCCGGTACCGCCCGTGGGTCCGGATCGTGTGCGCCTCGAACCAGCGGGTCATCTCGGCGATCTCGGCATCGGTCAGCCCCGAATACGCCTTGCCGATGGTGACCAGCTCGCCGCTCGACTCGTCGCGCACGGCGAACGTGTAGTCGCTCAGGACCCCATGGCGCTTGCCGTGGCCCACCTCGACCCCGACCACCGCGCAGTCGAGCGTCGCGAGCGCCTTCTTCATCTTGAGCCAGCCCAGCCCGCGCCTGCCCGGGAGGTAGCGACTGCCGGGGTCCTTGACCATCAACCCCTCGTTGCGCCGGCCGCGTGCCTCCGCGAATGCCCGCTCCAGCGCCTCGACCGAGTCCACCGACGACAGGTGGCTGAGCGCGAAGCGCCCACCATCGGCGGCAAGCGGCAGGTTCAGCGCCTCGAGCCGCCGGCGGCGCTCCACGAGCGGCAGGTCCAGGAGCGGCGCGACCACGCCCGCCTCCCCTTCGTCCAGGCCGAGCGCATCCCAGGCCACGTAGATCACCGGCACCTGCTCGCGGATGGCGGCCGATGGCGCCTTGCGACCCAGCCTGGCCTGGAGCTGCAGGAACGGGAGCACCACCCCGTCTCTCCAGGCCAGGATCTCCCCGTCGAGGATCCCCGCCCAATGCAGGTCGCGGGCGCCCTCGACCACCTCCGGGAACTGCCCGCTGATGTCGTGCAGGTCGCGCGAGAACAGGCGCACCTCGTGGCCGGTGCGATGCAGCTGGGCCCGGATCCCGTCGTACTTGTCCTCGACCCAGGCGGTCGGGCCGAGGCGAGCCATGATCTCCGCTGCGTCCTCGGCCGGCGACGCGAGCATGAACTTGAGCGGGTGGAACAGCGTCATCGCGGCCGTGTCGAGGCGATCCTCGCGAGCGAGCGACGCTGTTCGGCCGATGTCGCCGGTCAACATCCCGGCGCGCTTGACCGCGTCCAGGGGGCGCTCGAACGCCTTGGCGATCGCGGCCTCCAGCAGCCCCTCGCGAAGCCCGATCCGGAGCTCGCCCGACAGGACCTTCACGATCCCCGCCGCCGTCTGCGGGGACGAGCGCGCCAGCAGAGAGCGAAGCAGGGTGCCCTTGGCGGCCGGACCCGATGCGGCCTCGATCGCTTCGAATGCCGCGCGCACCTCGGTCAGCGACGGCTCGTCGCCGGTCGGTGGCGAGTGGCCGGCCTCGGCGAGGACCTCGCCGACGGCGATCGCGACGTCCGACGATCGGTCATACGCGCGCCGCAGGGCATTCGAATCGGCCCCGGCAACCTCGAGCACGGCTGCGGCCAGCCCGGACCAGCCCAGCCCGATCGATCGCCCATCGGCCTCGGGGAAGGCGCGCCCGGTCAGGAACACGGCCGCGACCGGCAGCTCGTCGGCGGACAGGGTCCGGAGATAGGTAGCCAGGATCGACGTCTTCTCGGACGTCCTGGTGGTTGCCGCGACCTTGGCTGCGATCTCGCTCCAGCGACGCATGCGGGCGATGGTATAGGGTGACGCCGATGCTCCATCGGCGCTGGTTCCCGGACCACATCGACGGCGAGCTGGTCGTGCTTCGCCGGCACACGCGCGACAGCCTGCGCGACTTCATGCGCTGGTATCAGGATCCGGAGGTGGCGCGCCTCACCCGATACCAGGACACGCCGATGCGACCTGACGAGATCGAGCGCTTCTTCATGCTGCGCGCGATGGGGCCCGACGCGATGTCGATGGGCATCCACATCCGGGCCACCGACCGGCTCATCGGGACCTGTGCCTTCTCCCAGCTCGACGCCGACAACGGCAGCGTGCTGTACCACATCACGATCGGCGAGCACGACGCGTGGGGGCAGGGTTACGGCGGCGAGGCGACCCGGCTGATGGTCGATCACGCGTTCGGGACCCTTGGGCTGCACCGCGTCGCGCTGCTCGTGTTCGCGTTCAACGAGCGGGCGATCCGCGCCTACCAACGAGTCGGGTTCGTGGTCGAGGGCCGTGCCCGGCAGGCCATCTGGCGCGATGGGCGGTGGTGGGACGAGATCCACATGAGCGTGCTCGAGCCCGACTGGCGAGCAGCTCGCTGGCAGGAGCGAGCGGTCGCCGACGGACGAGCGGCCGTGCCGGTGCCCGAGACCCCCGACACGCAGCCGACGGAGGGCGACCGGACCGGTGATAGTGGCCTGGCCGGGGCCAGCGGCGGGACGGTCATCGCTCCCCGGGGAGGATGACGATGGCAAGCAGCGGACCCGCAGCCGAGGAGGCTCGGGCGGCATTCCGGGAGCGAATGAACGCCAGGGGCCACGCGGTGGACAACGCGCGCCAGGCCGTGGCCGGGCTGGAGGCCGCGTTCGCCGCCGGGTCGCTCCAGCGCACGCCAGCGCTCGACGCGATGCTCGCGGATCTCGCGGTCGCGCTGGAGCAGGACGAGGGTCAGCGGCTGGGCGGCAAGAGCGCCGAGGCGGCTCGGTTCATCCTGCCGGCCATCTCCCGTGAGCTGGACAACGCCTGAGGGCCAGCGCTGCCGTCGCCGCGCCGCGGGCGCTCGCCCGCCGTGGTGGAGCCGAAACGCACGGGGATCTTGACTCTCGGGCAGGTCGAGGGTTCAGGATGCGCGCGATGGACGTGGACCTGCTCACGATCGGGCGATTCGCGCGGCTGACCGGGCTCACGGTCGGCGCCCTGCGCCACTACGACGCCGTGGGCGTGCTCCGACCCGCCGCGGTCGATCCGGCCACCGGCTACCGGCGCTACCGCGGCGACCAGGTTGTGGCGGCGCGCGCGATCGCCGCGCTCCGGGCGATGGAGCTGTCGCTGCCGGCCATCGGCGCGCTGCTCGAGGCGGAGGACGACGCGGCTCGAGCGTCCGTCCTCGACGGCGAACGTCGCCGGCTGGAGGCCCGAACCGCTCGGCTCGAGCGCGCGCTCCATCGTCTGCGAACACTCTCCCCCGCCGACCCAGCCGACCAGGAGGTGCCCATGGCCGCATCGCACGCTGCTCCCGTGCTCGACCCCGAGGTTCACCGAACCCTCGGGGCCGGTCTGTTCAATCGGGCGTGGGACCTGCTCTCGACCGAGGATCGCACTGCCGACCAGGACGACGAGCTGGTGGATATCGCACACGCCTCGGCATGGCACTGGCGACAGGTCGGCAGCGCCGCCAACGCGGCCCGCGGCCACTGGCTCTGCTCGCGCGTCTACTCGGTGCTCGGGCGCGGCGAGCCGGCGGTCCACCATGCGCGGCGAGCGACCGAGATCCTGGCCGGTGGCGGGGACGGCATCGAGGACTGGGATGCCGCCGCGGCTGCCGAAGGGATGGCCCGCGCGCTCGGCGTCGCGGGCGACATCGACGGGGCCGCCGCCTGGAAGGCAACCGCGGTCGAACGGCTCGCGGCCATTGCCGACCCCGAGGACCGGGCCGTCATCGAGCGCGACCTGATGACGCTGCCAACCTGACCCCGGTCGACGCGGCTTCGGCCGACCGAGCGCCGCACGCCTCAGTCGAGGCCGAGCTCGCGCAACCGGCGAGCGTCCGCGAGGACCATGCGGGTCCTGAGCGGGAGGGCCTCGAGTCGCGGCGTGAGCTCCGCGTCGAGAACGTCCACGATCCGGGGCAGCACGGCCGCCACCGTGGCCTCCAGCGCCTCGTCGATGGCGAGCTCGGACGCCTCGTCGAGCGCGTCCCGGTCGAGCCGGCCAGCCAGGTCGTGCGCCATGTCGAGCAGCTCTCGCGCCATGCACGTGTCCGGCGCGCCGGCACGTGTCAGCAGCGCTGTGCGGGAATGAACGGGAATGGCTCGGTATCCATCGACCATCGGTCGAACCTCCAGGATCAGCCGAGAGCGCCTCACGGGACGCCCGTCGGCGGCGGTTGAGCCAACGGTCACGTGGCTGGTCGTCGGTTCCCAGTGCCATGTGGGGTGCAGTCCTGCACCGGGGCATGCGACCATGCAGGCATGACTGACCTGAAGCTGGGTGTTCTCCTCTGGAACCAGGCCACCGACTGGCCGTCCTATCTCGCGGCCGCGCAGCGCGTGGACGACCTGGGCTACGACCACCTCTGGGCCTGGGACCACCTGTATGCGATCTTCGGCGACCCGTACCAGCCCATCTTCGAGGGATGGGCGTCGATCGCCGCCCTGGGCACGGCGACCGAGCGCGTGCGGCTGGGCCTGCTGGTGGGCGCCAACACCCTCCGCAACCCCGGCCTCGTCGCCAAGTCCGTCACCACGCTCGACCATATCTCGGGCGGGCGAGCCATCCTCGGCCTCGGCGGGGCCTGGATCGAGATCGAGCACACGCCGTTCGGGATCGACTTCGGCTCGGGCTTCGGCCAGCGCCTCGACTGGCTCGACGAGGCGGTGGCGGCCTGCCGGGCGACCCTGGCGGGCGAGGCCGTGACCTCGAGGCCCGGCGGGCGATACGCGTTCGACGGCCTGCGGATCGGTGCCCGGGCCCGGTCCAGGCCCACCTGCCGATCATGATCGGGGGCAGCGGCGAGAAGAAGACGCTGCGAACCGTGGCCCGCTACGCGGACATGTGGAACGGCATGGGCACGCTCGAGACGATGACCCGCAAGGTCGCCGTGCTGCGCCAGCATTGCGAGGACGTCGGTCGCGACCCGGCCGAGATCGAGTTCACGCTGGGCATCAAGGCCACGATCCGCGACTCCGAGGCCGAGGCCGTCAAGGTCTGGAAGGCCGCGATGGACGCACAACCGGACGCCGCTCACGCGATGTCCAGGACGACGACACCTTCTGGAACGGCACCCCCGAGCAGCTCGCCGAGCGGATCGCGCCGTACCTCGAGCTCGGGTTCACGACCGCTGATCAGCGAGCAGCCGGCGCCCTACGACACCGAGACGCTGGAGCGGCTCATCGGCCAGGTGAAGCCGCTGGTGGACCGCGGCTGACGCGCCCGCCGCCCATGACCCCGCGCGGAGCCGCCGCGGGATGACCACCATGACCGACCGAGCCTGGCGGCGCGACGCGACCGCGCACCGTCGAGTTCGACCATGTCACCAAGATCTACGGCGCCAGCGCCGCGAAGCACGGGCACGCCCGGCGCGGTCAACGACCTCTCGCTGACCGTGCCGGCCGGGCAAGATCTGCATCCTCGTCGGACCGTCGGGCTGCGGCAAGACGACCACGCTCAAGATGGTCAACCGGCTCATCGAGCCGACATCGGGCCGGATCCTGCTCGACGGGGTCGACGCCGCCACGCGGGACGTCACCGAGCTGCGGCGCAGCATCGGCTACGTCATCCAGCAGACCGGCCTGTTCCCCCACCAGACGATCGGCGACAACGTGGCCACCGTGCCGCGGCTCCTGGGCTGGCCGAAGCAGCGTCAGCGCGAGCGGGCCGAGGAGCTGCTGGCACTGGTCGGCCTCGACCCCGCCACGTACTCGAGTCGCTACCCGGCGCAGCTCTCGGGCGGCGAGCGGCAGCGGGTGGGCGTCGCGCGGGCCCTGGCCGCGGATCCGCCGATCATGCTCATGGACGAGCCGTTCGGCGCCGTCGACCCGATCGTCCGCGAGCGGCTGCAGAACGAGTTCCTGCGGATCCAGGAGCAGGCTGGCTCGGACGATCCTGTTCGTGACCCACGACATCGACGAGGCGATCAAGATGGGCGACGTCGTCGCCGTGTTCCGGACCGGTGGCATTCTCGAGCAGTTCGGACCGCCGGCGGACATCCTGGCCGCACCGGCGTCCCAGTTCGTCGCCCGCTTCGTTGGGCGCAGACCGCGGCCTCAAGCGCCTGTCGCTGATCCGCGTCAACGACGTCCCGCTCCAGCCGGCGGTCACGGCCCGCGTCGGCGAGGCCGCGGCCGAGGCCCGGCGACGAGTTCGGGCGGACCCGTTCCAGTACCTGCTCCTGCTCGATGCGAACGATCACCCGCTGGGCTGGATCGATCAGGATCACGTACCGGACTCGGGCGAGCTGCAGCGAGGACCAGGTCGACTCGACCTCCCCCCTGCTCGATCGCCGGACGACGCTCAAGGACGCCCTGTCGATGCTGCTCGACGACGCTCGTCCAGGCCGGTGTCGTCGTGGACCGCCGCGGCGTGCTGCGCGGCCTGGTGACGATCGATGCCGTGATGACGCTGATGCGCGAGACCTCGGTGGAGCCCGACTTCGTGGTGGAGGACGTCTCGTGATCGACTTCCTGCAGCGCTACTGGCCGGAGCTGGCCGATGGGCTGGTCAACCACATCGTGCTCACGGCCATCGCCGTCGGCGTCGGTTTCGCGCTCGCCCTCGTCCTCACCCTGCTCGTGGTCCGCTGGCGCGGACTCGAGACCCCGGTCATCGCGGTTACCGGCACCCTGTACACGATCCCGAGCCTGGCCCTGTTCGCGCTGCTGGTACCGATCACCGGGCTGTCGCTCACGTCGGCCGAGATCGGCCTCGTGTCGTACACGCTGCTGATCCTCGTGCGCAACATGCTCGCCGGCCTCGACGGAGTCCCGCCCGACATCCTCGAGGCGGCCGACGGGATGGGCCAGACCCGGTTCCAGCGACTCGTCCGGGTGGAGCTGCCGCTGGCCGTGCCGCTCATCATCGCCGGCCTGCGGATCGCCACCGTGACGACCGTCGGACTGGTCATGGTCACCGCGGTGATCGGGGAGGGCGGGCTCGGGCAGGTCCTCCTGCGCGGGTTCAACCTGCAGCACTGGGACCTGGTGTACGGCGCGCTGGTGATGATGATCCTGCTGGCCGTCGTCGCGGATCTGCTGCTGGTCGGGACCGGACGGCTGCTCACTCCCTGGCAACGCGCGGCGGCCCGCTGATGGAGGGCGTCGTCAACTGGTTTCTCGACCCGTCCAACTGGACCGGCACCAGCGGGATCCCGAACCGGACGGTCGAGCACCTGCAGCTGTCCGGCCTTGCCGTGCTGATCGCGGCGCTGGTCGCGATCCCGGTGGGCCTGCTGATCGGCCATACGGGCCGGGGAGCGGTCGCGACCGTGGCGATCGGCAACCTCGGACGAGCGGTGCCCTCGTACGCGATGCTCGTGATCTTCGTCCCGATCCTGCACATCGGGTTCACGAACGCGCTCGCCGCGCTCGTGCTCCTGGCGATCCCGCCGATCCTGACCAACACCCACGCCGGCATGCGAGGCGTGGATCAGGAGATGATCGAGGCCGGACGCGGGATGGGCATGACGGAGCTGGAGCTACTACGAGGCGTCGAGCTGCCGTTGGCGCTGCCCGTCATCATCGCCGGCTTGCGGGTTGCCGCAGTCGCGGTCGTGGCGACGGCCACGCTGGCGGCGCTCGTGGGCGGCGGCGCGCTCGGGCGGTACATCGTCGACGGGTTCGCTCTGCGTGACACCCCGCAGCTGGTCGGGGGCGCGATCCTGGTGGCGCTGCTGGCGGTGCTCACGGAGCGGTCGTTCGCCCTGGTCGAGCGATTCGCCGTATCTCCGGGGGTTCGTGACGTTCGGCGCGGATCGGGCCCGGCCGACCTCGCACCACCCTCGCCGCAGCGTGGCGCCGCCTGATCTCGGCCCCGCCGAATACATGTCACGGGTTGAACACAAACCTCCGGTAGCATGCCCAGACCCGCATCGCGACCTGCGGCGGGGACGCACTCAGAAGGAGGACCCATGCGGATTCCCCGCATCGCTGCCCTCGGGGCGGTGACGCTCGCGCTCGTCGTTGGCGCGTGCTCATCGGGTGGGAGCAGCCCGGCGCCGACGGCGCCCGAATCCATGGCGCCGGAGTCGATGGCGCCCGAATCGATGGCGCCGGTCGATGGCGCCCGAATCGATGGCGCCGTCGATCGCCAGCCAGCTCGTGCTTGGCGGACCGCCGGAATGCCCCCAGCGACCGTTCTGCCTGATCGGCCTGCAGAACACCTACGGCCTGCAGTTCAAGGACTTCAAGGCGCTTGACGCCGGGGGCCCGCTCACGGTCGAGGCGCTCAAGAACAACGACATCCAGGTTGGCCTGCTGTTCACCTCGGACGCGTCGATCGCGGTCAACAACTTCGTCCTGCTTCAGGACGACAAGGGCCTGCAGCTCGCCGACAACCTGGTGCCCGTGGTCAGCCAGTCGGTGCTCGATGAGCACCCCGGCATCGCCGATCTCCTCAACGGGATCATGGCCAAGCTGTCACAGGATCAGCTGACCTCGCTCAACAAGGAGGTCACCGTCGATGGCATGTCGTCGGCCGACGCCGCGAAGGGATGGCTGACCGACAACGGCTTCCTGCCCGGCTCGGGCGGACCGTCGATGGGCACGATCATCGTCGGCTCGACCAACTTCTACGAGCAGGAGATCCTGGGCGAGCTGTTCGCGCAGACCCTGGAGGCCAACGGCTTCACGGTCGACCGGAAGTTCCAGCTGGGCAACCGGGAGATCGTGTTCCCCGCCCTCGAGAAGGGCGACATCCAGGTCCTCGCGGAGTACGCCGCGACCGCGCTCGAATACGTCAACGGCGGAGCCGGTGAGGCAACCACCGACGCCACCGCCACGGTCGCCAAGCTCAACGAGCACCTGGCCTCGATGGGCCTCAAGGCCCTCAACCCGGCCGCGGCCACGGACCAGAACGGGTTCGTGGTGACCCAGGACACGGCGTCCAAGTACAACCTCGTGAAGATCAGCGATCTCGCGAACCCGATGCCCTGACGGCCGGCCCGTCGGTAGCATGCAGCGGCCCCGGCCTCGCGCCGGGGCCGCCTCGTGTACCTCGGCGGGTGGCTCGCGAGCTAGCCCAGGTTCAGCCAGTCGAGCAGCTCCAGGCCGGCCTGCCATGCGACGGGCGCATCGTGCTCGAGCCGCCGGCTCCCGTGCTCGACCGTGGCCACGAACGACGGATTGGAGCGCCGCAGGCGGCTGGATGGGGTGAGCCGTCGCGCCGTCTGGGCGAGGAACGCCGAATACAGCGCCTCGGGATCCGTCCCGGCGATCCGCGCCTCGGCGCCCTCCTGGTAGTCGACCGGCACCATCAGCCGCGCGAAGAACGCCCCCATCTCGTCGGTCAGCGGATCGACCCCCTGCGAGTGCCCCGAGCAGCGGACGATCGGCGCTCGTGAGGTGAACGCGGCGAACAGCGTGTGGTCGCTCCGTGCGCCGGTGAGGAGGGTCCCGCCAAAGGTCAGGAACTCGTTGCTCACCGGGATCCGGTCGGCCACCTCGATCCGACCCCAGGCGAACTTCCGGCTCGCCGGACCCGGTCGCTGGGCGCTGACCGTCGCCCGGCGGCAATGCTCCCCGGCGCAGACCCAGAACGTCGCCTCCTCGGGGTCGAAGTGCTCGAGCGTGGGCGCAGGTCGAAAGGCGACCACCAGCCGCGGACCGGGAATGGTGCCCGGGCGGCTGCCATCGCGCAGCTCGAACCCGAGGTGCTCGAGATCCGAGGCGGCGGACGCCATCCAGTCGCTGCCCCATTCCAGGTCGCCCGGCCACGGCCGGACCGACGACTCGATCGTCAACGTCACCTCCGAGGTTGCCGGCTGCGACGGCGGCTCAGCTTCGCCGCAGGGCCCGGTCCCGGTCCTCAGTCCAGGCCGGGCTCGGCCACCGGGACCTGCTCCCGATCATCCACCCGGTGACGCCGGAGCACGAGTGCCAACGCGCCCCCGATCGACGTGATCAGGAGCGTCGTGACATGGACCAGAAGGGCAAAGGCAAGCGCCGACTCGCGGTCGATCCCGACCGACGTCGCGATGGTGATCGCGGCCAGCTCGAAGGTTCCGACGTAGCCCGGTGCGGCCGGGATCGCGGTCGCGAGATTGGTGCCGGCGGCGAGCAGGGCCGCCTGGCCCATCGTCGGCTCCACGCCCACGGCCTGCGCGGCAGCGGCGAACGCCAGCACCGTGCATGACCATGAGGCCACCGTCAGCACGATCGCACCCACGAGGGCCCGCGGGTCCGACGCGACCCGCAGCCCGTCCCGGAGCCGGGTCAGGACGTGCCGGATCCGCGGCCAGCGGTCGAGGAACCGGGCGACCCGGGCGGCGCCCGGCAGGCGGTGCGCGAACATCCCGACCGCGATGGCGATCACGAGCAGTGCCGTCACGGCCAGGCCGACCAGCACGGCCGATGCGACCACGCCGCGCACGGACAGGACCAGGATCGCGACGGACGCGATGGAGATCACGACCAGGGTGTCGACCGCCCGCTCGACCACGATCGTGCCCAGGATCGCGGCACGTGACACGCCCGTGCGCGTCCCCAGGTCGTGGCTGCGGACGACCTCACCCAGGCGAGCCGGCAGCACGTTGTTGGCCAGGTAGCCGACCAGCAGCGACGCCAGGGAGTCACCCAGGGGCACCGGTGCCAGCGGTGCCAGCAGCACCTTCCAGCGCACCGCCCGCAGCAGGACGTCTGCCAGCACGAATGCGACCAGCAGCGCGATCCACTGCGGGCTCGCGGTGATCAGCACGTCCCAGGTGGTCGTGAGATCGACCGACCTGACGACCAGGAACAGCGCGACGACCGAGATCGCAAGGCCCAGGGTCGCGCGCCCCAGCCCCCGAACGTGCCTCATGCTCAGGCGGCGCCGGGCTCGCCGGTTGCGGGGTTCGGGCTCAGCTTCTGCGAGCGGCGGATCCCCGTCCGATGCAGCAGGAACCGCGCCACCACGCGCAGGGTGGACAGCCCGTAGACGACGCTGCGCCGGAAGTTGACGGAGCTCGCCTCCTCGAAGTACCGCGTCGGGACCGCGATCTCACCGATCGGGAGGCCGCCCACGGCCACGACCTGCGCGACCAGCTCCTGGTCGAACACGAAGTCGTTCGAGTTGAGCCGGTAGGGGATGGTCTCCAGGAGGCGGCGGCTGTAGGCGCGAAGGCCAGTGTGGTACTCGGAAAGCTGGAGCCCGAAGACGGCATTCTCGAGGCCCGTCAGGAACCGGTTCGAGACGTACTTCCAGCGCGGCATGCCGCCCGCCAGCGGATCACCCAGGAACCGGGAGCCGAGCATGAGGTCGGCGTCGCCCGCGGTGATCGGGGCCACCAGCGCGGGGATGCGGGTCGCGTCGTACTGGTAGTCGGGATGGAGCATGACGACCACGTCGGCGCCCCATTCGAGCGCCCGGTCGTAGCACGTCTTCTGGTTCCCGCCGTAGCCCAGGTTCTGGCGATGGACGATGACCTCGAGCCCCAGCTTCCGGGCGACGTCGACCGTCTCGTCGTCCGACACGTCGTCGACGAGGATCACGTGATCGACGAGGTCGTGCGGGATATCGGCATACGTCCGCTCCAGGGTGAGGGCGGCGTTGTATGCGGGCATGACGACCACGACCTTGGATGGGGCAGTCACGCGGCAACTGTAGCCGGTCGCGCTCCTCTTGCCCTCGACCGAAGGTCCTCCCCGCCGGCCCGCCAACCGGAGGCGGCAGAGGACGGGCGCCCACGAGCACGTGGCCGGCCCGTCACGGGCACGTCACCCAGCCTCGGGTAAGGTTTCCGCCACCACCCCGAGCGTCCCGGTGAGCGGTACGCGCCACGCGGAGAGCATCCATGTTCGAGCGGTTGTTTGGAGACAGACGAGGCGACCCGTCCGTCGCACATCGCGTTCCCCCCGGCCAGTACCTGACCGAGAAGTTCCCCGTCCTCCACTACGGCAGCGTGCCCGCTGCGGACCTCACATCGTGGGATCTCAAGGTGTATGGCGAGGTCGACAACCCCTTCCGGCTGACCTGGGACGAGTTCCGGCAGCTGCCGCGCAAGCAGGTGACGACCGATATTCACTGCGTGACTCGCTGGTCGAAGCTCGACACGCACTGGGAGGGCGTCGCGATCCAGACGATCCTCGAGCTTGCCCAGGTTCGCCCGACCGCGACGCACGTGGTCGGCCACGCGGAGCAGGGCTACACCGCGAACGTGCCGCTCGCGGTGCTCGACGACGATGACGTGCTGCTCGCTGACACCTACGAGGGCGAGCCGCTCACCCCCGAGCATGGGTACCCGCTCCGGCTGATCGTTCCCAAGCGCTACTTCTGGAAGGGTCCGAAGTGGCTCCGCGGCTTCGAGTTCCTCGATCACGATCAGCTTGGCTTCTGGGAGCGCTACGGCTACCACAACGACGCCGACCCGTGGCAGGAGGAGCGGTTCGCCGAGTAGCTACCGGGAACGGCTCCTCGAGCCTGCGCCCTCCGGTCACGACTGGCCGACGAGCCCGCCTCGAGCCGCATGCTGCCATCGAGTCACGACCCCACGAGACCGCCCGGGCTGCCTGCTGCCATCGAGTCACGACCGGCCGGGCCGACGAGCCCGCCTCGGGCTGCCTGCTGCCATCCAGTCAGCGCACGACTGGCCGACAGGGCTGACTGGCTCCAAACGGCCCTCCGATGCGTGCCGGGCATGGATGGGCCTCCAGGGTGGGCGTTCAGCGGGTCATCACTCCTGATGCCGGCGCCTGACCGTGCCGACCACCCGTGCTCTGCATGGATGACGAGAAGAGCTCCGTGAACGGCCTCATCAGACGAACACCCTTGCTGTTGCAAGATGTCGCAATAGCGGCGATCATCGGCCGGTGCACATCCCCGACGGCTACCTGAGCCCCCTGATCTCCGCCGGCATGGCGGCCGTGACCGTGCCCACCTGGGCAGTCGCGACGCGCAGGGTCAAGGCGGTCCTCTCGAACCGGATGATCCCGCTGCTCGCGATCTTCTCCGCGCTGAGCTTCACGATCATGATGTTCAACATCCCGGTGCCCGGCGGGACGACGGCCCACGGCGTCGGGGGCACGCTGGCAGCGATCGTGCTCGGTCCCTGGGCAGCCGTCATCACGGTCAGCGTCGCGCTGATCATCCAGGCGCTGTTCTTCGGCGACGGAGGCGTCCTTGCCATCTTTGCCAACTGCTTCACGATGGCGATCGTCCTGCCGTTCACCGGTTACCTCACGTACCGCCTGATCGCCGCTCGCGCGCCGATGCTGTCGACGCGCCGCGTATGGGCCGCCGGGATCGGCGGGTACGTGGGGATCACCGTGTCGGCCGTCGCTGTCGGGTTCCTGCTCGGCATCCAGCCGCTGCTGTTCACCGAGAACGGGCATGCCCTGTACAGCCCGTACGGCCTGTCCGAGGCGATCCCGGCGATGCTGATCGCCCACATGTTCGGCGCCTCGGTGGTCGAGGGGCTGATCACCGCGCTCGGCGTGGCGTACCTGCAGCAGCGACATCCCGAATACCTGACGGCACTGCGCACCCGCACCGACGAGCCCGAGGTTCCCGAGGGCACGCCCACGCGGCGTCCGCTGTGGCAGACGATGGCCGTGATCATCGGCGTTGGCGTCGCCCTGCTGGCCGGCGTGGGGCTCATCACCGGCGGTGGCGATCCGGGTCGCGCGTTCGGGGTCGACTGGAGCCAGGTCGACTGGCCGAGCGTCGTCGCCATGCTGCTGGTCGTGGCGATCATCGCCGCGGTCGCGATCCCGCTCGCCTGGTTCCTGCTGCCGCGGAACGTTCGCGGTCCGGGCACCGCGTTCGTGGCCGCTGCCATCCTGGCGCCGCTGGGCCTGATCGCTCCTGGCTTCGCCTATGGCGAGGGATCCGCCCAGGACGTGCAGGCGGCGTTCGGCTACATCCCCAAGGGGCTCCAGGACGTGTCGTCGGCGTTCAGCGCGCCGCTGGCCGGCTACACGATCCCCCTTCCGTTCGTATCCGGGGCAAACCCCGCGCTGTGGCAGCAGGCGGTCGGCTACGAGATCGCCGGCCTGACCGGGATGCTGATGCTGGGCGCGGTGTTCTGGGTGGTCGCGCGTTGGTACGGGAGCCGCGATCGCGGCTCGGAACCCGGCGATTCGAGCCCGGGCGAGCCAGCGGCCGCCGGGTACGAGAGCTGATGCCGACCCGCGCCGATCGCCATGGGACCGCGCTCTGCGACGGGCGGGCGCTGATGGCCGCCGAGGCAGGCACGGGCCGCACAGATCGGGTCGGCTGGCTGGAGCAGACCATCGCCGGCATCACCGGCTCGATCGAGCGTGCCGTGTTCACCGAGGAGCACGCGCGCGCTGCCGGCTGGCTCCAGGGCGTCGATCCGCGGGCGAAGCTGGGCATGTTCCTGGCCCTGATCCTGGCCGCGAGCCTGACCGCGTCGCCGCTCGTCCTGCTGGTCCTGTACGCGATCCTGCTCCTGGCCGCCGCGGCGAGCCGTGTCCCGTTCGAGTTCTTCGTTCGTCGGGTCTGGCTGGGGATCCCGCTGTTCGCGGGCATCGTCGTCATCCCCGCCATCTTCTTCGTGCCCGGACCCCGCCTGTTCGAGCTCACCCTGGGGCCGCTCACGGTCGCGCCATCGATCCCGGGCCTGCAGGGCGCGATCCTGTTCATCGCACGGGTCGGCGTGAGCGTGTCGCTCGCGGTGCTGCTCGTCCTGACCACGCCCTGGGCGGATCTCCTCAAGAGCCTCCAGGCGATCCGGGTGCCACAGCTGTTCATCCTGGTGCTGGCGATGACCTATCGCTACATCTTCCTGTTCCTGCACCTCGCCAACGGCATGTTCGAAGCTCGCAAGAGCCGGACCGTGGCACGCACCTCGGGCGGCGAGCAGCGACGCTGGATCAGCGGCTCGATGGGCAACCTCCTCAATCGCTCGGTGAAGATGAGCAACGACGTCTATGCGGCGATGGTCGCGCGCGGGTTCCAGGGCGAGATGCGGACGCTCAGCCGGTACCGGATGCGGCCCAGCGACTGGGTCGCGCTGGTGGGCGCGGTCGCGATCGCGCTCGCCGCGTGGCTCGCCGGGAACCTCGTCCGATGACGGCCGAGCCGACGGGCATCGGGGAGGACGTGACGGTCGATGCGACGATCCCCGTCGATGCCACGATCCCCGTCGAGCCCGCGATCCCGTCCATCCCACCCGTGTTCGAGCTCCACGACATCCGGTATGTCTACAACCGGCGGCAGGTCGCGCTCGACGGCATCGATCTCCGGATCGAGCGTGGCGAGCAGGTCGCGCTGCTGGGTGCCAACGGCTCCGGCAAGTCCACCCTGCTCAAGCTGCTCGACGGCATCGTCGGACCGACCGGCGGCACGATGCGCGCGCTGGGTCGGGACATCGCGGCCGTCGCCGACGGCATGGACGCGTTCCGGTTCCACCGCGAGGTCGGGCTCGTGTTCCAGGATCCGGACATCCAGCTGTTCAGCGCGACCGTCCGCGACGACGTCGCCTTCGGGCCGCTCCAGCTCGGGCTGCCGGATGCCGAGGCCGCGGCCGCGGTCGACGAGGCGCTGCGCCAGATGGAGATCGGCCACCTCGCCGATCGGGCGCCGTTCGAGCTATCGGGTGGCGAGAAGAAGCGGGCGGCGATCGCGTCGGTCCTCTCGCTCGGGCCCGACGTGCTGCTGCTCGACGAACCGACCGCGTCGCTCGATCCCCGCACCAAGTGGGTGCTGGTCAACCTCGTCCGGCGGCTGGGCCAGGGCGGCAAGACGCTGGTCACCGCGACCCACGAGCTGGACATCGTGCCGATCATCGCCGACCGGGCGATCGTCCTGGGCGAGAACCGCCGGGTCCTCGCCGATGGCCCGGTGACCGCGATCCTGTCCGATCGTGAGCTCCTCATCCGGGCCAATCTCATCCACGAGCACCTGCACGAGCATGGCGGCGTCGTGCACACGCACGTGCACGACGCCGAGCACCACCCGGGCATCGAGGCGGCCGATGGTTGAGCCCGGCAGGCGTGACGAACCGGCAACGCGCATGGCCGGGCGACAGACCGTCGCACGCGAGCTGAGCTGGGACGATGCACGCGACGTGCTGCACGAGCGTGGGCTGCGCTGGACCCCGCAGCGCCGGCTGATCCTGGACGTGCTGGCCTCCACGCACGGTCACGTCACGGCCAGCGACGTCATCGAGCGTTGCCGGGAGCGCGACCCCGAGATCACCCCCTCGACCGTCTATCGAACGCTGGACGTGCTCGAGGACGTGGGCTTCCTCCACCACAGCCACGGCGCCGACGGGCGCGAGGAGTACCACGTGATGCCCAAGGACGAGCACGGGCATCTGCGCTGCCTCGGGTGCGGGAGCAGCTGGGAGATCCCGCCGGCCGAGGCGATGGAGCTCATGGCGACGCTACGCCGCGGCCGTGGGTTCAGCGTGGATCTCAGCCACCTCACGATCATCGGTCGCTGCGCCGGCTGTCGGGAGGCGGCGCGGGGCTGACCTGCCGGCGCCGCGCCGGCCAGGGCGGGGCCGGAGCAGGGCTGCACGAGGCCTCCGGTGCTAGCCTCGCAAGGTGACCAGCGCGCCCGTCATTGATCCCGTCACCATCCCCGACGCGTTCACCGTGTGGGCGGCGAGCGACGTCCACGGGCAGCTGCGTGCCTTCGATCGGCTGCTGGCCAGGGCGGGGCTCACCGATGGCGCCGAGCGCTGGATCGCGCCGGCGGGCACGGCACTGATCATCACCGGCGACATGGTGGATCGCGGCCCCGACACGATCGGCCTCGTTCGGCGACTCGCCTCGCTTCGCGAGCAGGCGGCCACGTCCGGAGGCATGGTCGCCCTGCTGTGGGGCAACCACGAGGCGCAGGTCCTGGGCGGGCTCGATGCGGAGCCGAGCCTGTTTCGCGCGCTGATGACCTTTGGCGGCGGGGCCACGCTGCTCTCGGTGGGGATGCGACCGGAGGAATGGGCCGAGCTCGGCCCGGAGGCCATCGCGGCCCGCGTCAACGAGCTCGCGCCGGACCTGGTGCCGACGCTGTGGACCTTCGCCCCGTACGCGCGATGGCGGGACGTGCTGTTCGTCCACGGGGGCCCCGTCCCCTGGCAGCCGCTCGACGACTTCGGACGATCGGCGGAGCGACTCTGGATCCGGGCCGGGTTCTTCGCATCACCCGACCCCTTTCCCGACGCGGAAGCCTGGGCTCCGTACCGGCAGGCTGGGCTGACCCGCGTGGTGTTCGGGCACACGCCGGTGGAGCAGCCCACCACCTGCCACGACGGTTACGCGGTCAACCTCGACACCTGGAAGGGGCAGCAGGTCACCCTGGCCCGGGTAGCCCCGGAAGGCGATCTCGCGGATTCCACGTTCCTTCACGAGCCGGCCGAGCCCCGGGCGCTGTCGGACGCCCCGGTGACGGCCGAGGAGATCCGGCAGCTCGATGCCGGGCTGCCGGCGATCGTCGATGCCTGGGTGGCCGCCCGGCAGGCACCAGACCCGACCGAGCGGTAGCGCCGCGGCCGGCCCGAACGTCAGCTCCGAGGCGCGCGCGAACGGCAGCTCCGTTGCGGGCCTGCAACGGAGCGGCTCATATCGACGCCTGGTAGGCGCGGAACGTCCGCGTCGCCCAGCCCGTCGACAGCAGCGCCAGCACCAGCAGCCCGCCGATCCGCGGCAGCACGAACGACCAGTCGGGCGACGCCGTGAGCGCCTCGCGACCGGCCTCCACGGCCCAGTTCACCGGGTTCCAGGCGGCGACGGTCCGGATCCAGTCCGGGGCCAGCGCGAGCGGCAGGAAGGCAGCCGACAGAAACGTGAGCGGCAGCGTCATCAGGGTGTTGATCCCGATCACCGACTCGCGCTGCCGGAGGATGAGCGCCATCGCGTCCGAGAACGACGCGACCGCGGCGCCCAGCAGCATCGCGCACGCCGTCAGCGCGGCGAAGCCCATGAGGCCTCCGTCGAAATGCGCGCCGAGCAGGAGCGCGATGCCGCCCATGATCGCCGCCTGGATCAGCAGCGACACCAGCTGGTAGATCGTGAGCCCCGAGATGATCGCGCTCCGATGCATCGGCGTGACCAGCATCCGGTCGATGATCGAGCGGTCGAGATCCTCGATCACCGACATCCCGCTCCAGCCGCACGAGAACAGCGCGGTCATGACGAGCACCCCCGGCAGCAGGTAGTCGATGTAGCTCCCGGCGGCGCCGAAGCCCGGGATCTTGGTCACGTTCTGGAACAGCGCGCCGAACAGCAGCAGCCAGATGACCGGCTGGATGATCGCCACGCCCACGAACCAGGGCTGGCGGACGAACGCCCGCAGGTGGCGTCCGGAGACGTAGGTGGTCTGTGCGATGGCGGTCACGAGGCAGCCTCCAGGTGGTCGGACCGGAACGAGCGGCCCGTGTGGCGCAGGTAGACGTCGTCGAGCGAGGGACGAGCGATCGTGACCGCGGCGACCGCGATGCCCGCGTCCTCGAGCACCGACAGCACCGCCGGCACGCGAGCGGCTGCGCGATCGGCCCGCGCCGACAGCCGGGCGCCATCGGCGACCGGCTCGGCCGAGGCCCTCGATCCGGGTCAGCGCCGCCACCGCTTCGGCCGCGACTGCTCGTCGCCCAGGTCGACGTGGATCGCGTCGCCGTGGAGCTCGGCCTTCAGCTCTTCCGGCGTCCCCTCGGCGACGATCCGACCCTGGTCGACGATCGCCAGCCGGTCGGCCAGCCGGTCAGCCTCGTCGAGATAGTGCGTGGTGAGCAGGATCGCGAGCCCGCCCTCACGCGCCAGCCGCTCGATCTCGGACCACAGGCGGGCGCGCGCCTCGGGGTCAAGGCCGGTCGTGGGCTCATCGAGGAACAGCACCGCTGGGTCGCTGATGAGCCCCATCGCGACATCCAGCTTGCGGCGCATGCCGCCCGACCAGGTGCCGACGATGCGGTCCGCAGCATCCGTGAGCTCGAAGCGCGACAGGAGGGCGTCACTGCGCCGACGAAGGTCAGCTCCCTCGATGCCGTACAGGCGACCCTGCAGCCGCAGGTTCTCGCGACCCGTCGCCTGTGGATCGACCGAGGACTGCTGGCCCACGACGCCGATCGAGCGACGGACGCGATCGGGATGACGAAGGACGTCGTGACCCGCGACGACGGCGCTGCCCGACGTGGGCCGGGAGAGCGTGGACAGGATCCGCACCGTCGTCGACTTGCCGGCGCCGTTGGGACCGAGCAGCCCGAACACCTGGCCCGCCGGCACCTCGAGGCTGAGCCCGTCGAGCGCACGAACATCGCCCGGGTAGACCTTGACCAGGTCCCGAGCCGCGATTGCCCCGCCGATCGGGGTATGATCGCGATCGATCATTGCCATACTCCTAAGTAGTTCACGTGCTAAGATATCGACAATATGAGTGACATTACCGCGATCCGTCAAGCCCTGCGCACGGCAGCGTTCGATGAGGCGCTGGCCGCGCACCTCGGGCTGAACGTGACGGACCTTCGCTGCCTCGAGGTCGTCATCGACGAGCCGGGGATCACGCCGGGCCAGCTCGCCGCCCGATCCGTGCTCACCACCGGCGCCGTCACCGGCGTGCTCGACCGGCTTGCGCGCGCCGGCTATGTCCAACGGCGGCCCGATCCGGCCGACCGGCGGTCGCTGACGGTCTGGCCCGACGAGGCGCAGGCGGGGAGGATCCGCGCGGCGACGAGCACGCTCGACGCAGCGCTCGAGGCGGCGCTCGCCGAACGCTCCGCCGGGACGCGGGACGAGATCGAGACCTTCTTCGCCGCCGCACGCGACGCGATCGACCACCAGACCGCACAGCTCAGGGCGACGGCCCGTGGTGGGTTCGTGGGCGATGTGTTCACTGCTCCCCTGGGTGATACGCGCCGGGGACGGCTGGTGTTCGCGTCCGGCGCTCCGCGCGTCGCCCTCAACGTCGCGCCCCTGGGCCCGCAGGCTGCCGCCCGGATGATCATGGAGACCACCGCGTCCCGGCTGACGTTCGCCGATGCCGCACCGGCCGACGAGCTCATCCGGGCCACGTTCAAGGGGCCGCTGCCCGACGTCCGCGCCTCGGGCGGCGTGGTCAGCGTTCGCTACCGGCGTGCGACGCGATCGGCGTTCTCGTCACGCGCCGCCAAACTGTCGCTCAGCAGCGCCATTCCGTGGACGATCGAGATCAAGGGCGGGCTCACCGACCTCCGGGGCACGCTCGCGGATGTCGCGCTCGACCGCCTGGAGCTGCAGGGCGGGGTCAACCATCTCGATCTTCGCCTGCCGGGCCCGTCGGGCACGGTGACCGTGCGCATCGCCGGGGTGGCCAGCGACGCGCGCTTCAGCCGACCGGCGTCGGTGCCGGTCGCGCTTCGGGTCGCGGGCGGCATCTCGCACCTGCGTCTCGACGGCGTGCGGCATTCGCAGGTCACCGGGCGGCGCGAGTTCGTCAGCCCGGGGTTTGCCGACCACCCGGATCGATACGAGGTCGAGATCCTGGACGGAGCGAGCAGCGTGCGCGTCGGACCCGTCTGATCGGAGCGCCGGCTGAGCCGATCCTCGTGCCGTCAGGCGAGGCGATCCGTGACGGCACGTCGCTCGACCAGGTAGGGACCCAGGCGCAGGCGCAGCAGCGCCAGCTCATCGTCGAGCAGGCGGTCGATGTCCCGGAGCCGTTCCTCGGCGGAGTCGGCCTCGAGCAGCGCCTGCTTGCGCGCGGCTCCCACCTGGACGATCCCGGCCAGCAGGAACGAGAGCTGAGAGGGATCGCTCGGGATCCGGAGGTTGGACGCGCCATCGGCCCCATCGGGCTCGCCGGCGAGCCCGTGCGATTCCGTCGGCGCCGCGGCGGAGGGCTCGTCCAGGGGCAACGACCCGTGCCCTGACGATTCGCCACCGGGGCCTCCCGGTGACTCGTCGGGCACCTCGACCTCGACCTGGATGTCGAGGCTGGGTGCCGACTCCCCGTCCCGTGGCTGGAGCAGCTGCAGGTACTCGGCAAACCGCCGGATCACGCGCTCCACGAGCGCGTCGGCCGTGTCCGTGTCACCGACCGTGTCGTCCAGGCGTTGCACGTCGGCCACCAGGTACGGCTCGAGCTCGGTGTGCACGGCCTCGATCACGAAGCGACCCGCACCCACCGTCAGCAGGTCCCAGCGGCCATCGCTGTAGCGGCTTGCCTCTCGAATCTCGGCGAACGTGCCGACACCCGAGATCGCGAGCTCCATGGGCTGCCCGTCACGGGGCGCCGTCTCGTTCCCTTCGCGAATGAGCACGATCCCGAACGGGGAGGCCGTGTCCAGGCAGTGTCGAACCATCACCCGGTACCGCTCCTCGAACACGTGCAGCGAGAGTGCGAGGCCGGGCGTGAGGACGGCGTGGAGGGGAAACAGCGGGATCTGCATCAGGCGCATGCGAAGCGTACGTCGTCATCTCGACGAGTGCCGCACCGGGCACAGCGACGCCGCCGGATGGACCGGCGGCGTTTGAGCGGCTGGTGGTGGTTCGGTCAGTGGCTGCAGGAGCGCGCCTGGCCGGCGTCGTCCGTCGGTTCGGAAGCTCGAGCCGCAGCCACAGGCGGCGACCGCGTTCGGGTTGTTGACCGTGAAGCCGGCACCCATGAGCGTGTCGACGTAGTCGATCTCGCTGCCCTGGATCAGGCCCACGCTGTTGGTGTCGATGTAGACGCGGACGCCACTGGCGTTGAGCACGTTGTCGTCCGCGGTCGGCTGGTCCTCGAGCATCATCCCGTAGCGGTAACCCGAGCATCCGCCCGAGTACACGTACACGCGAAGCCCGATGTCGGGGCTCGTCTCATCCTTCGTCAGCTCGCGCAACTTCGCGGCGGCCGCGTCGGTCAGCGAGACGACCGTCGACTGGGCGTCGATCATGTCCTGCAGTCTCCTTGGAGTGTGGATCCCGGGCCGGATGGCCCATGGCTCACCGCGATCGTACGCAAGTCAACCGATCTCGTCCAGCGCCCGATCGGGCAGCGTGACCGTTCGCCGTGTGGCGCCGGGTCGCTCCGGTTCGCCGTATCGCGCCGGGTCAGCGTGCCGTTCGTTGCCGGCCGTCGTGCCCGCGCTCCCTCGCTCACGCGTCGATCCGCTCGACGACGGTGGCGATCCCCTGCCCCACCCCGATGCACATCGTGGCCAGACCGTACCGGCCGCCGGTACGCGCCAGCTCGTGGACCAGCATCGTCATCAGGCGTGCGCCAGAGGCGCCGAGCGGATGGCCGAGCGCGATCGCGCCGCCGTTCGGGTTGACCCGCTCCGGCATCGAGACCGAGCTCGTCCATGCACGCGACCGACTGGCTGGCGAACGCCTCGTTGATCTCCACGATGTCGAGGTCGCCGACGCCAGGCTCCGCGCGCGCCAGCACCTTGCGAACCGCCGGGCACCGGTCCGATCCCCATCACGTCCGGGTGGACGCCGGCGACCGCGGTGGCAACGACCCTGGCCATCGGACGCATGCCCAGCGTCCCGCGCCCGCTCGGCCTCCACGACCAGCAGCGCCGAGGCGCCGTCGTTGATCCCGGAGCTGTTGCCGGCGGTCACGCTGCCACCCGTGCGGAACGCTGGACGAAGCGCCGCCAGCGCCTCGGCGGAGGTGTCCGGTCGCGGATGCTCGTCGCGATCGACCACCGTGACCGACGCCCTTGCGCCCGGTCACCGTCACCGGCACGAGCTGGCGAGGCGAACCGGCCGGCCTCGATCGCGGCGACCGCCCGGCGCTGGCTCTCGAGCGCGAACGCGTCCTGGCGCTCACGAGAGACGGACCAGCGCTCGGCGACCTCCTCCGCGGTCTCACCCAGCGAGATCGGCGGGTATGCGCGCTCCATCTCGGGGTTCACGAACCGCCAGCCGAGGGTCGAGTCCTCCATCGCACGCGGACCGCGCTCGAACGGCGACGGCGGGCTTGAGCATCACCAGCGGCGAGCGCGTCATCGACTCGACCCCGCCGGCGATGAACACGTCACCGTCGCCGACGCGCGATCGCGTGCGCCGCCGTGTTGATCGCCTGGAGACCCGAGCCGCACAGGCGGTTGACCGTCTGGCCGGCGACCTCGACGGGCAGCCCGGCGAGCAGCGCCGCCATGCGCGCAACGTTGCGGTTGTCCTCGCCCGCCTGGTTCGCGCACCCGAGCACGACATCCTCGATCGCAGCTGGATCGACCCCGGTTCGCTCGACGATGGCGCGGATCACGAGCGCCGCAAGGTCATCGGGCCTGACCGAGGCAAGGGCGCCACCGTGGCGGCCGATGGGGGTCCGGACCGCATCCACGATCCAGGCCTCGCGAAGGGTTCGATGAAGATCTCTCGCCATGCCCTGATTGTGGCACCGGTCCGATGGATCGGAACGGCGTCCCGGGCGCTCGCGCTGGGCGGTCGTGCGGTCGCGCGGTCGTGCGCTCGCGCGGTCGGCGCGGTCGTGCGACCGGGCGGTCGGGCGCCCGCCACGTTGCGGTGTCCCGGGCGCTGCAGCGTTCCATGCGTTCGCGTGCGCAATAGTGCTCCACGCGTTCGTGTTGCCCGGCGCGTTCGTGCGCGGGTCCGCGCTCATGGCGCCCAGCACACTCGTGTTGCCTGGCAGCGTTCGTGCACAGGTCCGCGCTCGTGGCGCTCCCCAGCTGCGTGTTGCCCGTCAGCCTCACGCGTTGTCAGGTAGTCATAGGACGGGTAGTCGTCGGCGAATCGGCGCCCGGATGCGACCCACCTCGGTCGGAAGCGCGCTCGCGAGGATCGCGCCCCGCACGATCCGTGCGTGGTTCCCACCGAAGCTCCGGAGCGCGCCACGGCGAACCCCGCGATGCCGCGGTCCATTACCCGTCCTTGTGCTGGATGGCCGGACTCGCCCGGAATGCGAGGGGGAAACGTGGCGTAAGCCAGGGTGTGCGGTCTGAACGCGGCCGGCGGCCTCCACATTGTGCGGTCTGAACGCGGCCGGCGGCCTCGCACGTTGTGCGGTCGGAACGCGGCCGGCGGCCTGCACGTTGGACGCCGTAACGGAGGCCTGAACGTCGGATGCCCTACGCGCCAGACCGGGACGACGCCCTATCGGCGCCAGACAGGCTCGACGACCTAGCGGCGCCAGACCGGCTCGCGCTTCTCGATGAACGCGAGCATCCCCTCCTGCTGATCGGGCGTGCCGAACAGGCCCTCGAACAGGTCCCGCTCGTACCGGATCCCGTCGCCCAGCGACAGCTGCTGCGTGGCGTTGACGGCCGCCTTGGCCGCACGCACGGCCTCGACCGGCATGGCGGCGATCCGCGCCCCGAGATCCAGCGCCTCGGCGAGCACGTCTGCGGCCGGGACGACCGCCGTCACGAGGCCCATCGAGGCCGCTTCCTCGGCATCGATCCGGCGGCCGGTCAGGACCATCTCCATCGCCCTCGCCCGACCCGCCGCCCGGGCCAGGCGCTGGGTGCCACCCGCGCCCGGGATCACGCCGATCGAGATCTCGGGCTGGCCCAGCTGCAGATCGTCGCCCGCGATCAGCATGTCGCACGCCATCGCGAGCTCTGCCCCGCCCCCCAGGGCGTAACCGCGGACGGCGGCGATGGTCGGGGTCCGAAGGGTCGCGACGCGGTCCACCGCGGCAAACGGGTCGGCGGCATGGAGCGATCTCGGAGGTGGACGCGGCCAGCTCGCGGATGTCGGCACCAGCCGCAAAGGCGCGGTCGCCCGTTCCGGTCAGCACGATCGCGCGACACGCATGGATCGTCGTCGAGCACCGCGAGCGCATCGTCGAGCTGGGCGAGCAGGTCGAACGAGAGCGCGTTGAGCGCCTTCGGCCGGTCAAGGGTTACGAGGGCCACGCCCTCGCGTGGTGGATCGCCGGCCGGGAAGCTCGACCCGGATCAGCGGCCGGCCGCCGGCCTCGTCAACCTCGCTCATCTCGATGCCTCCTCGAGCCATTCGATGTCGGGGCTGGCCGGCATCGTCGCGTCGTCCGGTCGCGCAGACGTGGCCGGACCGTGGATCGGATGCGGGCGGTGCGTCACCGGCGGCGATGCCGCACGCTCCGCCGCCACCGCCTCGGTCGCCCGGTAGAAGCCCGCCAGGGCCTCGTTGAACAGCGCCGGCCGGCGGACCATGACCTCGTGGCCGCAGTCCGGGGCGACCAGCAGCCGCGAGTCGGGCAGCTGGCGTCGCAGCGCCCACGCGTGGCCGACGGGCACGAACGGGTCGCGATCGCCGACGGCCACGAGCGTCGGGGGGTCCACGCGCACGAGGTCGGCCGGGGTGAACAGCGCCTGCTCCGCGACGTCGGCGGCGATGGCCGGCAGCAGCCGGCGCCACGCGCCCTCGCCCTGGACGGGGCCGTGCCGCCGCTCGAGCTGCGCCGCCCAGGCGGGGTCGTGGCGATCGATCCGATCAGGATCCATCAGCCGGCGCACCACCGACGACCGCGGCTCGCGCTCGAGGCTGAGACCGGCCAGCACCAGCGTCCGCAACCGCTCGGGGTGGCGGATCGCAAACCCCAGCGCCGTCGCCGCACCCATGGAGAATCCGAGCAGGTGGAACGTGCCGAGGCCCAGCGCATCCGCGAACGCCTCGAGGTCGTCGACCAGCCATGCGTAGCGAAAGCCGCTGGTCGCATCCCAGCGCGTGGCCCCGTGGCCGCGTGCGTCCGGCGCGATGCACTGGAAGGCCCGCCGGAACAGCGGGAACTGGGCGCCGAAATCCTCGCGCCCGGTCGAGCTCGCACCGTGGAGCATGACCAGCGGCGGACCGGCGCCCTCCATCACGTACCCGATCGAAAGGCCGTTGGCCGAGACGTGCTGAACCGGCACCCGCTGCACGCTCATCCGGCCGGCGACTCCGGCTTGCCGCCAACCGGCGCGGAGCTGGCACGCTCGATCCGCAGATATCGCTTTCGAAGATAGAGGAGAGGCGGCGCATTCCTGTTGGCGACCTCGGTGGCCTCGACCCGGCCCACGTACAGCAGGTGATCGCCGACCTCGAACCGCTCGACCACCTCGCATTCGATCGCGGCGATGGCGCCGTCGAGCAGCGGCAGACCGGTCGCGCCGCGATGCCAGGGAGCCCCGCAGAATGCGGCCCGGCCCGGGGTCACCGAGGCGCCGGCGAAGCAGTCGGCGAGCAGCTGCTGGTCCTCGGTCAGGATGCTCACCGCGTAGCGATGGGTCGCATCGATCATCGGGACGATGAACCGATTCCGGCCGAGGGCGACCATGACCAGCGGTGGCTCGAGGCTGACCGAGGCGAGCGCGTTGACGGTGATGCCCTGCGGCCGATCGCCGTCCAGGGCGGTCACGATCGTGACCCCGGTCGCGAAGTTGCCGATCGTGCTGCGGAAGTCCGTGGTCGAGACGCTCACGAGCATGAGGATACGCGGCGGCCATCCGTCGCCCGCGACGTGCATGGCATGCTGGCGGCGGCCAGCACGTCGAGCCAGGAGGTTCCGGTGGACATTCGGATGGACGCCCGCTACCAGGAGATCGGCGCGAGGGTCCGGTCGATGCTGGAGCCGGGCCTCGGGAAGCCGTCGAGCTTCCCGGAGATCGAGCTCTCGCCCGACGGCCACCGGCTGGCGGCCCTGTGCCGGATCGCCGACACGCTCGAGGGTGAGGCGCGGACCGAGCTCTGGCTGTTCGATCTCGAGGAATTCGACGCATGCGTCGCTGACCGCGGCCGACGGGAACGCGACCTCCCCGAGGTGGCTGCCCGACGGTCGCTCGATCGCCTTCCTTGCCGATCACGGGCACCGGCATCGGATGACGCCGTGGATCGCAGTGCTCGGCGCCGACGGGGGCGATGTGGGCGATGGGGGCGACGGGGCCGGTGGGGGCGACGGCGCCGGGAGCGCGCGGCTGCGCGAGCTGTCCTCGCCCCCGGGCATCGCTGAGCAGGTTCGGGTCTCACCGGATGGCACGCGCCTGGCCCTGGTCATGGCCGGGAACGCGGCCGAGCAGGCAGACGGGCTTGGGTCGGGCACGGTCGGCCAGTCCCTCGAGCAGGAGCGCCCCGACTGGTTCCCGGAGGTCGAGACCTCGGACGCGTCCGATGCGTGGCGGAGCGCGTGGGTCCTGGACATCGTGAGCGGCGAGGCACGTCGCGTCTCGCCGGATGGCCTCAACACCTGGGAGGCGAGCTGGCTGGGCGACGACGCGCTGGTGGCGGTGGTCAGCGACGATCCCGCCGAGGACGCCTGGTACCAGGCGCGGCTGGTGCGCCTGGACGTGCCGCCGGGTGGCGGCGCCGACCTGCCCGAGCCTCTCCTCCTCTACGAGCCCGAGTGGCAGATCCAGTTCGCGGAGGGCTCGCCCGACGGATCGCGCGTGGCCGTCATCGAGGCCGTCGCAAGCGACCGCTACTTCGTCGAGGGCGACATCGTGATCGCGTCCGCGGACGGCTCCGGGGCCCGTTCACCGGGCTGGCTGGGCGCCGATCTGTCGATCGTGCGCTGGGACGGCGACGGCACGCTGGTGGCGGCCGGTGTGGCCGGGTTCGAGCTGGTGCTGATGCGGGTGGCCTCCGACGGGGATCCCACGCCCGTGGAGCTGCTGCGCACCGGTGGCCAGATGCGGCTCCCGTTCGGAGGGATGTCGATCGGTGGCGGCCGGGTCGCCATCGCGCTCACCGGCCCTGACCGGCCCGACCGCCTGGTGCTGGTCGAGGACCGCGCGGAGCGACTGGTGCTGGGCACCGAGCACGCCGGCCACGAGCTCATCCGGTCGGCGATCGGCGAACGGCGGATCGAGGAATGGGCTGCGCCCGACGGCACGCGGATCGAGGGCATGCTCGTCCTCCCGCGCGGCGAGCCGCCCTTCGCCACGATCCTCTGGATCCACGGTGGTCCCGTGAGCGCGGCGGGTGGGTCGTTCCTGGCGTCCACGACCGCGTCCCTCGTGGACGCGGGCTACGCGATCATCTTTCCCAACCCCAGGGGATCGACGGGTCGCGGCCGGGCGTTCGCCGCGACCGTGGTCGGCGACATGGGCGGGCCGTTCGACACCGGCGACCTGCTGGCCGCCATGGACCACCTGGTCGAGATCGGGGTAGCCGATCCCGATCGCCTCGTGTGCGTCGGTGGCAGCTACGGCGGCTACATGTCCGCCCTGCTGCCGGCGATCGACGATCGGTTCGCGGCCGCGATCGTCGTCTCGCCCCTGACCGATCTCGTCTCGTCCTACTTCGGCTCCAGCCTCACCAAGTTCGTCGACGCGTTCGTCGGTGGCCGGCCCGAGACGGTGCCCGAGCGCTACCTCGCGCGCTCGTCGGTGTTCCATGGCAGCGGCCTGCGGACCCCGAGCCTGATCACCGCCGGCGCCCGTGACCGGGCCACGCCCGTCGGCCAGGCGGCGGAGCATTTCCGGGCGCTCCGCGAGCAGGGCACGCCGGCCGAGCTCGTGGTCTACCCGAAGGAGGGCCACGGGGTCCGAGGGATCGAGGCCGCGCTCGACTGGACGGCGCGCATCGTGATGTGGGCCGAGCGGTTCGCACCTCCGCACGGGTGACATCCGCTCCGAGCCGGGTCGTGAGCCGCGCTGAGCCACGGACCGCGCTGACCCGGGCGCATCGGCGCTGATCCGCGATCCGCCGTGACCCGCACGCCGCGCTGAGCCGGCCGCATCGGCGATGCTGACGGCCCCTTCGGCATGCGCCGTTCGGCACCACTCGGCGGCAGATGGGCCGGACTACCATCACGCCATGAGCAGCGAACCTGACCCGACCCCGACCACCCGGATCGAGCGGGACTCCATGGGCGAGATGGAGGTCCCCGCTGACGCGCTGTACGGCGCATCCACCCAGCGCGCCGTCCTCAACTTCCCGATCTCGGGCCAGCCCATGCCGCGGCGCTTCCTGCGCGCGCTCGCGCTGATCAAGCTGGCCGCGGCCGAGACCAACGCCGGCCTCGGGCTGATCGATGCCGCGACGGCCGAGGCGATCGCCGCGGCGGCGGCCGAGGTCGTCGAGGGCCGGCTACGACGAGCACTTCCCGATCGACATCTATCAGACGGGCTCGGGCACCTCGACCAACACCAACATGAACGAGGTCATCGCCCACCTCGCGTCGGCGCGGCTCGACGGCGCCCGCGTCCACCCCAACGATCACGTCAACAAGTGCCAGAGCTCCAACGACACGATCCCCACCGCGCTCCAGCTGTCGGGTGCGATGGCGATCGAGGAGGAGCTGATCCCGGCGCTGATCGACCTCCAGGGCGCCCTCGCGGCGAAGTCGGACGAGCTGTGGGACGTGGTCAAGACCGGTCGGACGCACCTCCAGGACGCGACCCCGATCCGGCTCGGCCAGGAGTTCGCGGGCTACGCCGGCCAGGTCGAGGAGGCGATCCGCCGGGCCCAGGCCGCCCGGGACGAGCTGCTGACCGTGCCGCTCGGTGGGACCGCGGTCGGCACCGGGATCAACGCCCACCCGGAGTACGCGGCCCGGGCATGCGTCCGTCTGTCCGAGCTGACGGGGCTGCAGGTGCGCGAGGCACCCAATCACTTCCACGCCCAGGCGACGCTCGACGCGGTGATCGCCGCCCACGGCGGTCTGCGCGCGATCGCGCTGGGGCTGTGGAAGATCGCATCGGACATGCGGCTGATGGGCATGGGACCCCGGGCCGGCATCGCCGAGCTCGCGCTGCCCGAGACCCAGCCCGGCTCGTCGATCATGCCGGGCAAGGTGAACCCGGTCATCGTCGAGAGCCTGACCATGGTGGTGGCCCGCGTCATCGGCAACGACGCCACGGTCGCGTTCGGTCAGACGGGGTCGTTCCTCGAGCTCAACGTCATGCTGCCGGTCACGGCGCAGGCGCTGCTCGAGACGATCGCGCTGCTCGCCGCCTCCGCCCGCAACTTCCGCGTCCGCCTCGTCGAGGGCGTCCGGGCCACCGAGCGGGGGCCGAAGCTGGTCGAGCAGGGGCTGATGCTGGCCACGGCGCTGGCCCCCGAGATCGGCTACGACGCCGCGGCGGCGCTGGCCAAGGAGGCGTTCAAGACCGGCGCCACGATCCGGGAGCTCGCCACCGCCAAGGGCATCGCTCCGGATCGCCTCGACGAGCTGCTCGACCCGGCGAAGATGACCGAGCCCGGGCTGGGGGGTCCGGGCGGCGGCTGAGCCGTTCCCGCCGGGGCTGCGCATTCGAGCAGCTGTACCGCCGCTCGCTCCGCCACCCCTACTGGATCGTGAGCGTCGCCTTCATCGCCGGGTGGATGGTGCACGTGAGCTGATATGTGCCCGGCTCCAGCGGCCCGAACCGGACCTCGGTCTGGGCCGGCCCGGTGACCGTGGGGGTGCGCGCGATCTCCTCGTCGCCGTTCGCGATCCGGATGTCGTGCGGGATCCCCGAGTCGCGGTTGTCGAGGATGATCCGCAGCGGGGTGCCGGCCGGCAGCGTGGTCTCCGTCGGGTCGAAGGCGATGTTGACGGCACGGATCGTGACCTGTGCGCCGTCGAAGTTGGGGTCGACCGGCACCGGCTTCGCCTGCGCGCAGGCGGCGGTCACCAGCGCCAGGAGGAGGGCGAGCCCGATGACCGGGCGAAGCAGCTGTCGCATGCGCCTAGCGAACCGTCCCTCGCACCGCGCGTCAAGTCGATGACCCCGCCGTCCCGGCCCACGGTTACAATCCCGGCCATGTCCGCAAACCCCGCCTGGGATCGCGCCGGATCCCTTCCCGTTCCCGCGGCCGATGCCGGTGTGCGCCGGACCCCCGAGCTCGCCTCGCTGCCCGACGAGCTGCCGTCGATCGACGTGCTGTTCACGTACATGCGCGACGCCGAGCTCCGGTTCGAGACGCTCCGGATGCGGATCGAGGAGCACACCTGGACCACGCGCGGCGAGGAGGTCGCCGCGTCCGAGGTCACGCTCCGGCATCCGGGCTCGGTCCGGATCCTGACCACGACGGAGGTGCTCGACCCGGACGACCCGGTACCGCACCAAGCCGATGCCACGGGCCGCTACGAGGCATGGGCCTCGGACGGGACCACCGTCCGCACCTACACCGCCTCGCGCAAGGTCGGGACGCAGCGTCCAGCGCGGCCGATGGTTCGCGGCATCGTCGGGGACTCCAGCCTCCCCGGTCGGTCCCGGTTCTACGTCCCGCGGACCCAGCTGCCGATGGAGTCGCTCGCCGAGCTGTTCATCCATCCGGGCGGCTACTGCCAGAACGTCCTCTCGACCGGCGACTGCCGCGTGACGGGGACGGCGGTGGTGGCGGGCCGCCAGGCGATCGTCGTGGAGTGCGCCCATCCACGGACCATCGAGCGCATCGCGGATCGCCCGGACTTCCGGATCCGGATCTCCGTGGACCGGGCCGATGGCGTCATCCTCCGCCTGGAGGAGCTGATCGGGGACCAGGTCACGCGCGACGCGCAGGTGACGAGCTATGCGCCCAATGCGCCGCTGCCGCCCGACGCGTTCGAGCTTCGATACCCACCGGACACGACCCGCATCTACTGACGGCGCGGAGGCTCCGCGCGCCGATCGCGGCTGCTGGCCGCATCCTGCGGGGCCATCGCCGAACGGCCGCTACATGCCGGCCTCCGTCGACACCACCCGCTCCGGCGCCCTGGCAACGATGCGAACCAGGACCGCCGACGCCGCGATCGTGACCACGATCGCGGCCAGCACCGACGAGAACGCCTCCGCGGACACGACGCCCGCCGCCAGCCCGATCTCCGCCAGCACGTAGCCGAACTCGCCCATCTGACCGAGACCCACCGAGAGCTGCACCGCCCGGATCGGCAACCGGGCCAGCCTGGCCAGCACCCACGCCACGACGATCTTGAGGCCGGTGAGCGCGATCAGCAGCGCGACGAGCCCTGGTGACCGGCCGATCGCAGCCGGGTCGATCAGGCTCCCGACGGCGACGAAGAACAGCACCGCGAACACGTCCCGGAACGGCAGCAGGCGGCGACGCGCCTCGGAGGTCTCCGCCCGGTCGCTGATCGAGAGGCCGGCGACGAACGCGGCGAGCGCCATCGGGACGCCGAACCAGACGGCGCCGATCGCCGCCATCGCCAGGCCCGAGGCAACCGACACGACCAGGAACAGGTCGTGCTCCGAGCGCAGCCGGACCAGCACCCAGGGCAGCGCGCGCGCGGCGCCGACCGCCAGCAGCCCGTACGCGGCGATCCCGAGCAGGGCCTCGGCGACCGGACGTCCCTCCATGCCGAACGCTGCCAGCAGGACCGCGCTCAGCACCACGCCCGTCACGTCCTGGAGCACGCTCCAGCCCAGCAGCGCCTGCTCGGTCGGGCGATCCGTGGTGCGCCGGCGCGAGCGCGTGATGTTGACGATGACCACGGACGACGACATCGCGACGGCGACGCCGAGCAGGCCGGCGCCGTACGGGTCGAAGCCGAGCGCGACGAGGATCCCGGCGGTCAGCGCGGTCGAGAGGATGATCTGGACCGGCGATGCCCAGATCAACCCGCGCTGCTCGCGGCGCAGCCGGCCGAGATCAACCTCGATCCCGACCTCGAACAGCAGCAGCACCACGCCAACGTCGGCCAGCAGCTCGATCTGCTCCCGGCCGGCCACGTAGCCGGGCGTGAACGGCGACACCGCCAGCCCGGCCGCGAGATAGCCGACCACCGCCGGCAGTGCCAGGCGACGGGCCACCCAGCCGCAGGCCGCGGCCAGCAGCAGCACCAGGCCGATGTCGAGGACCAGCGGAGCCGTGCTCATGCCGCGAGGATAGGGCCGCCATGGAGCCGGCGGCACGTCCGGTGCTCCCGATGGGCCCGTCCGGGCGACCGGAAGCCCACCCCCTGACGCCCCGGACGGGCGCCCGGCTACGCCCCGGTGGCCAGCGACACGCGAGCGGCCGGCGCGGGTTCGATGCCCATCAACAGGCCCAGGTCCAACGGCCCCGCATCGAGCCTCGGCCCGGGTCGTCGCAGCAGGTATCCCTGCGCGGTGTCAAACCCGAGGGCGAGCACGGACTCCAGCTGATCAGCCGTCTCCACGCCCTCGGCGAGGATCGTCTGACCGCGACGCGTCGCGAGGTCGCGCAGGGCGCGCAGCACGGCGTCAGACGACCCGCTCGCGGTGCCCGCCCTGACGAGCGAGAGGTCGATCTTCATGATGTCGAACTCGATCTCGGTGAGGAGCCGCAACCCGGCATTCCCGGCGCCCACGTCGTCGGCGGCGATCCGGACCCCGTGGCTGCGCAGCACGCCCAGCGCCTCGCGCAGGCGGCCGAGGTCCTCGACGGCCTCGCGCTCGGTGAGCTCGAGCACGATCCGCTCCGGCTCGATCCCGTAGCGACGCGCCATGGCCAGGACCTCGAACGGGCTGAAGGCCTGCGCCTCGAGGGAGCGGGGCGACAGGTTGACCGACAGGTAGCACCGCTCATCGAGGGTCCGTGCCCCCTTCAGCACGGCCTCCAGGCTGGCGAGGTCCAGCTCCACGGTGTGTCCGGTCGCCTCGGCTGCGACGAACAGTGCGCTGGCGTTGGCGAACGTCGAGTCGGGACCGGGACGGACCAGCCCCTCGTAGCCGACGACGTGCCCAGTGCGCAGCGAGTAGAGCGGCTGGTAGACGGCCTTGAGAGCGCGGCTGGTGGCAACCAGCGAGACCGCGAGCGCCAGCTCGTCCAGGTTGCGCGGGTCGTCGGCCACGCCATGACGGTTGGGGTCGAACAGCTGGACATCGGTTCGCCCATGCCGTTTGCCCCAGTAGAGAGCGGCGTCGGCCTGGTGCAGCAGCTGCTGGCGGTCCGAGGCGAGCCCGGGGAAGGCTGACACGCCGATCGTCACCGAGAAGGCATCGACGCCGGACGTTCCCGATCGGGCGTCGAGCGCCGAGGCGAGGATGCGCCGACCGGTGGTCAGCGCCTGGTCAGGGCCGCAGTCCACGAGCAGCGCCGCGAACTCGTCGCCGCCGAACCGGAACCCGTGATCGATCCGCCGCAGGTTGCTCGACAGGATCTGGCCGGTCGCCCGAAGCAGGTCGTCACCCGCCGCATGGCCCTTCGTGTCGTTGACCTTCTTGAGGTCGTCCACGTCGATGAACAGGAGTGCGAACGGACGCCCTTCGGAGCGGGCGATGGCAACCTGCTCGTCGAGCTCCTCCTGGAACGCCCGGTGGTTGCCGAGGCCGGTCAGCCCGTCACGCAGCGAGTCAAGGCGGGCGCGATCGAACGCCTCGCGCAGGCCGTGCCGCTCGTCGTCGAGGCGCTCGACCTTGGCCAGGATGTCGGTCAGGGCGTAGGCCCCCAGCACCATCGTGACGGCGACCCACAGCGTGGCCGCCACCACCGTGACCAGCACCGACCCGGTGAGCACCCAGGCCATCGTCGGACACAGGACGATCGAAGGTGCGGCGAGCGCCGTGAACCAGCGGACCGTGCGGCGGCGGATCGCGTGTGCGATGCGGGTGCTGGAGTCGTGCTCTGGAGCGGGAATGGAGATCACCCCCCACGGGCAAAATCGTCGTTGTGCCCTGGTACGCAGTGTTGTACCCCCGCACCGGTGATTGCCAAACCCGTACCAAGGTACTGGCTCTCTGGACGAAGCACGCTAACGTTGTGGGCGACCGTGGGCCGGCGTGCGCGAGCCAGGCTCGCTTCCGGCCACCGCACGGAGAGGATCCTTGGACACCGACAGCGAAGCGCCGCGACCCGACCCGGAGAGCGACGGGCCCCAAGGCGACGACGCCGATCTCCACCCGAAGGTCGCGAAGGTCACCGCCAAGGCCGAGGCCCTCGCGGCCAAGCCCCTCGACGACGACCACGACAAGGCGCCGGAGCACACCGGGGATCCGGTGGACCCGGGGATCGGCCGCTCGCGATCGGCGTCGATGTCGGCGGCAGCGGGATCAAGGCCGCCGCGGTCGACCTGAAGTCGGGTGAGCTCGTCTCGCTGCGCCACCGTGTGCCCACGCCACAGCCCTCGGCGCCTGCCGCGGTGATCGCCTCGATCGCACGCATGATCCGCAAGATCGAGCGAGAGGTTGTGCTCGCGGCCGACGTCCCGGTCGGCGTCGGCTTCCCGGCGGTCGTGATCAAGGGCGTGACGAAGAGCGCGGCGAACGTCGATCCGGGCTGGATCGACTTCGATGCCGATGCCGCGATGGAGCGCGTTCTCGGCCGGCCCGTCCACCTCGTCAACGACGCCGATGCTGCCGGCGTGGCCGAGATGCGCTTCGGCGCCGGCATCGGCCGCATGGGCACCGTGTTCCTGATCACGCTGGGCACGGGAACCGGATCCGCCCTGTTCTACAACGGGACCCTGGTGCCCAACCTCGAGCTGGGCCACATGGAGATCCGGGGCCGCGACGCGGAGCGGCGATCTGCGGCGTCGGCGCGCACCCGACGCGGCCTGTCATGGAAGGCCTGGTCGGCCGACCTCGACGAGCACCTGCTGGCCATCGAGCGCCTGTTCTCGCCGCAGCTGTTCATCATCGGCGGTGGGGTCTCGAAGCGGGCCGATCAGTTCATCCCCCGGCTCACCGTTCGTGCCGAGGTCATCCCCGCGGCCCTTCGCAACGACGCCGGGATCGTGGGCGCCGCGATGGCGGCCAAGGAGACCGAGCAGGCGCGAGAAGCCTGAGGGCGCGAGGCCGACGCGACCGCGAGAAGCTCGAGCGTCCGCGACGGCCTGATCGCCCGCGCCGGCGCTGGACCCGGGCTCAGCGACTGCCGCGGCTCAGACGCGGGCTCGAAGCGCCGCCAGCGCCTCCGTCGAGCCCGATGCGATCACGCTCTCGCCGGCCGCGAGCGCGCGCTCGGCTCCCGGGTTCGCCTCATAGGCGCCTTCACGCTGGAGGATCGCGAGCGTCACCACGCCGTCGTCGCGAAGCGAGCCCACCGTGACGCCCACCAGCGGCCCGTCCTCGGTCACCAGGACCTCCTCCAGCGAGAACGACAGGTTGCCGTGCGCCAGCGCGGCGTCGATGTAGTCCACGACCCGCGGCCGGCTGGCAAGCTCCGCGATCCGCCGGCCCGCCATCGTGTACGGCGAGACCACCCGGTCGGCGCCGGCCTGGAGCAGCTTGGCCTCCGATCCCTGGAGGTTCGCGCGGGCGACGATGAACAGCTCACGCCGGAGCGCCCGCGACGACAGCGTGACGTACACGTTGTTGGCGTCGGAGTCGATGGTGGTGACCAGGCCACGAGCGGTCAGGAGCCCCGCGGCGAGGAGCGTCGCATCGTCGGTCGCGTCGCCCTCCACGACGAGGTGACCGTCGGTCGCTGCGCGCTCGAGCGACTCGGGCAGGATGTCGATCACGACCAGCCGGTAACCCGATTGCACGAGCTCCTGGGCCACGGTGGATCCCACGCGACCGTACCCGCACACAATGTAGTGGTCCCGGAGCGCCTCGACCGCCTCACGCATCTGCCTTGCCTCCCGCCGGCCGCTCGCGGCCTCGCTGAGGATCGTCTCAGCCACGATGCCGATCGACCCGAAGATGATCGCAACTCCCGAGATGGCCAGCACCATCGTCCACAGGCGCACCGGCACGTCGGTGACCTCGCGCACCTCGCGGAAGCCGACGGTGGTCAGCGTCATGACCGTCATGTATGCCGCGTCCGACAGCGACCAGCCGAAGACGATGATGTAGCCCAGCGTCCCGACCAGGGTGACCGCGACGACGGCGGCCAGCCACGCCTGCGCGTGCCGTCCACGCACCGCATCGGCGGCCGCGCGCACCACACGCCACCTTCCCGTCTCGGTCCGGCCAGCCACGCCTCCCACGACCCGAATTTAGCAGCGCAGGTCGAAGGCCCGGCAGTGCCGACGGGCCCGGCCGTGCCTGGGGGAGCCCCCCGCCAGCGCCTGACGAGCCGATCGGCTGGATCAGAACGGGGTGTGGCCGGTGAACGCCCGCCGGCACCGGCGCGGTCGGATCTCGCTCGGCGACCCAGTCGGCCAACGCGAACCAGGACGTCTTGAACGCGATCTCGGCCCACGGGATCGCATCCGGGGCGAACGCCCGGATCTCGAGCGCCTCCGGCGTCAGCAGCGGCTCGCCGCCCACGATCCTGGCCTCGCAGGGTCAGCGTCACGACGCCCGCCTCGAGACGCGAGTAGAGGCCGATGATCCGATCCGGCACCACCAGCAGGCCGGTCTCCTCGAGCGTCTCGCGGGCTGCACCCTCGCTCACCGTCTCGTCCACCTCGAGAAACCCGCCGGGCGGCGCCCACAGGCCGCGACCGGGCTCGATCCCACGCCGGATGAGGATCGCCTCGCCCTCGTCGGTCACGGGCATCGTGGTCACGACCAGCCTCGGGTTCACGTAGGCGACGAAGCGGCACTCGGGGCACACAAGCCGGTCGCGGCTCTCCTCGGGCAGCTCGGTCAGCACGAGCTCGGTGCCGCACCGCGAGCAGAAGCGAACCATGTCGGCGATCCAGACCGGCGCACCACCTCCCGACGGTACATCGGTCGACCGGCCGTCCGAGCCGCGTCCAAGCGCCGCCAGCAGCGCGCGCTCCTCGTCGCTCAGCCGTCGCTCCATCGGTCAGGCCCCCAGCACGAGCAGCGTCGCGACAACGATGAGCGTCAGGAACACCACGCTGACCACGACCCAGCTGAGGCGGAACAGGCCCCGGCCGCGATTCGACCGGCATCCAGGCCCAGGCGGAACGCCAGATGCGGATCGTTGCATCTGCCGTCGTGATGAGCAGCAGCGGCGCGGCGACCACGACGCAGAGCTTGACCAGCAGGCCGTCCGTCCCGGCCCCCATCTCGAGGGCCGTGATCGCGACCGCGCCCGCCACGAGGGCGGGTGCGGACAGCAGCACGTAGTGCTTCTGGAGGGGGGTGGGCGCCGTCTCGGGCACGCTCCGCGGCGGCAGCGCGGCGAGGCTCGGCGGGAGGGTGCCCCCGCTCGGGGTCGTGGGCGCGGGCTCCCCGCCCGGAACCGGCTGTCGGTCGAGCACCGGCATCCCGGCTTCCCAGCGTTCGTCGTCCATCTCGCTCCGAGTCTATCGGCTTGGGCCGGGCGGGCCGCTCCTTGCGCTCCGCAGCCGATGCCCGATGGCCTGGCTGGTCGCCGCCCACAACACGATGGTTGGGATGGTTCCAGCCAAACGGAATGGTCGCGACCGATGAGGTGCGAGCGGTCGCAGCCAATCGGGATCGAGGGGGGCGGAGACCGGGCGGGCGAGACCGGGCGGGCGAGACCGACGCCGGGCGTCAGTCGGGCAGCGGCTCGGTGGGCTCCGGCAGCCGCTCGGCTGGGTTCCGGCAGCGGCTCGGCGTTCGACGTGTCGCCATGACCGCCTCCGTCTGCGCCGCACGGCGGGCCGCCAGCGCTCGGCCAGCCGCGGTCCGCCAGGGCGAGGATCGCGGCCGCCAGCAGCGCCGGCGTTCTCGGCGTTGCCGATGGCGACCGTCGCGACCGGGATGCCGCGCGGCATCTGGACGATCGACAGCAGCGAGTCCAGGCCGCCCAGGTGCTGGGTCGGGATCGGG
This sequence comes from uncultured Chloroflexia bacterium, assembly GCA_963806265.1. Lineage (GTDB taxonomy): Bacteria > Chloroflexota > Limnocylindria > Limnocylindrales > CSP1-4 > CAIXZV01. The sequence continues at coordinate 13,261 of CAWDXT010000007.1, read as the reverse complement.
ACGCCGATGACCGGGAGCGCCGTCTTCGCGGCCAGCATCCCGGGCAGGTGCGCGGCCCCGCCGGCGCCGGCGATGATCACCCGGATGCCGCGACCCGCGGCCGTCTCCGCGTAGCGGAACAGGTGGTCGGGCGTCCGATGGGCCGACACGACCCGCAGCTCGCACGGCACGCCGAGCTCGTCGAGGACCGCCATGCGCCTTCTCGAGCACCGGGAAGTCGGACCGGCTGCCGCCGACGATGCCGACGACCGGCCGGCCTCGGCCCGTGCCGTCATGCTGCCCACCGCCTCCCGCTGCCTCGCCGGCTGGCCGCAATCGTCCAGCGCGCCATCGCCGAGCGTCGTCGCCCAGCGCCGCAGCCGGCCGATGCGCCTCGGCCGTCATCGCTCGGCCGACGCCGTGACGTGCCCCATCTTGCGTCGCTCGAACACCGCCGCTTGTCGTACACGTGGACGTGCGCGTCGGGATCGTCGAGCGCCCGCTCCAGGCCGAGCAGCCGTGCCGGCCGATCGGAGCCCGTGCCGAGCAGGTTGACCATCGCCGCCGACGCCGTGCGGTCCGGGAGCCCGAGCGGCAGCCCGCAGATCGCGCGAACGTGCTGCTCGAACTGGGACGTCGCCGCGCCCTCGATCGTCCAGTGGCCGCTGTTGTGCACGCGCGGCGCGAGCTCGTTGACCATCAGCCCGCCGCCGCGCAGCTGGAACAGCTCCACCGTGAGCACGCCGACGATGTCCAGGCCGCGGGCGATGCTGTCGGCGATCTCGGCAGCGTCGTCCGCGACCACCGGGTCGATCGGGCGCCGGCGCCGACGCTCTCGACGAGGATCCCCGCGTCGTGGACGTTGCGCGCCACGGGGAACGCGAGCGTCCGCGCCGGTTCGGTCCCCGTGCGCAGACCACCGACAGCTCGGCCTCGAACTCGATCTCCTGCTCGAGCAGCAGCGGCCGGCCGTCGGTCGCCGCCCAGCGCGCGACACGGCGGCCGCCACCCCGGCGTCGGTGCCGGCGATCCGGACCTGGCTCCGGCCGTCGTAGCCGCCCATCGGCAGCCTTGAGCCGGAGCGGGTAGCCGAGCGTCCGCGGCCGCCGCCTGCGGCCTCGTCGACCCCCCGGACCTCGCGCCGCGGCGCCGCCCGCTCGCCGATCTCACGGATGAACCGCCGCTCCGCGAGCCGGTCCTGCGTCGCCCGCAGGGCGGCCAGCCCCGGCCGGAGGGGTGCGACCTCGCCGGCCGCCGCGGCGGCCTCGAGCCCGACGTGCTCCAGCTCGTAGGTCACGACGTCCGACTCGCCGGCCAGCCGCCGCGCCGCCTCCACGTCGTCGTAGGCAGCCACGCACGATCTCGTCGGCGACGCCGGCGGCCGGGCAGTCCGGGTCCGGATCCAGCGCCCGACCCGGTAGCCCATCGCTCGCGCCGCGAGCCCGAGCATCCGGCCCAGCTGGCCGCCGCCCAGGATCCCGATCATCGAACCCGGGGCGAGCGGCTGGGGCGCGTCCGCCGGTGGCCTGCGGATGCCCCAGTCGGTAGAGGGTGTCCTGGATGAAGTCGCCCTTGCGGACCGTGTACATGCTCCGGGTCGCCGTCGGGCGCATCCTCAACGATCCGCTGCTTGTCCGCCGCGTACGCCGCCCGAAGCACCGGATCCGCCCGCAGCGCGTCGCGGAAGCCGCGACAGCTCGGCGAGCTCGTTGCGCGCCGGCGGCATCACGTGGAGGTGGACGCGAAACGGGGTGCCCTCGCGCTCGACCATGCCCAGCAGCAGGGGCCGGGTCGGCGGGAATGGCGCCAGGCCCGCCCTGGCGCTGGAAGCCGAGCGAGACGAGCGAGTCGGCGATGCCCGGGATCTCGTCCGGGCTCGCCTCGATACCGAGGTCGACGATGTTCTTGCCGGGCAGGCCCGGGACCGAGGAGCTGCCGACGTGCTCGACCACCACGCCCGGGCAGGCCGATGCGACCAGCCGGCCCGATCTCGGTCGCCACCTCGACGCTGCGCGGATCCCAGGGATGAAACGCGGCAGGCTGCCGCTCATAGGGGTGGATGGGGAGCTCGGACATCGGCCGAAGTGTAGGCGACGGCTGCACCCGCGCGGGCCCGCATGGGCGAGCGCCGCCGGGGACCGGGCGTGACCTTTGTCCCAGTTACATCCGGTACCCCGAGCCCGACAATCGTCGTCGCATCCGCGGGACATCGCGGGTGCCGAGCCGGGCTCGCAGCCGTTGGACGGGGGGCACGTGACCAGCCGCGGAGCGCTCATCCCACTGTTTGTCGCCCTGGCGCTGGTGGTTGGCAGCCTGGCGCAACCTGCCGAGCCCACGGCCGCGGCCTCGTCGCAGCGCCCGCCTGTGGCTACCAGGACGTCACGACGGAGTTCGGCGGCCGTTCCGACTGGTATCGGTCGCTCCTCGACACCCGGTACCGCCTCAGCTCCCACTATGCCCCTCGCGATCTGGTGTCGACGTCCCGGGCCGGGATCCGCGGCGGCACCGTCCGGCGCATCGTGATCAAGGACCTGGCGGCGATGGTCAGGGCCGCGAAACATGCCGGGGTTCGCCTCGCCATCGAGTCCTCCTATCGCAGCTACGCCGTCCAGGTCCGGACCTTCCAGTTCTGGGTCAGGGTGGGCGGGATTTGGCCAGGCGCTCCGTACCTCGGCACGACCGGGGCACTCGGAGCACCAGCTGGGCACGACGATCGACTTCAAGAGCGCGGGTGGTCCCGCACCGTGGGGCGCCTCGGACTGGGCCAGGACGACGGCCCGGTCGATGGCTCAATCGAAACGCATGGAAGTACGGCTGGGTGACCTCAGTACCCGAAGGGCAAGAGCCGTCGAAGACCTGCTACTCCTACGAGCCCTGGCACTACCGGTACGTTCGGACGCGCCATCGCCAGGGCAGATCCATGACTCGGGCCTCTCGCCTCGCGAGTGGCTCTACCAGCACGGCGCGGCGTCGGGCAGCTGGAACGGCGGCGGCCCGTCGGCGACACCCACACCCAGCCCAACGCCGACGCCAACACCCAGCCCAACGCCGACGCCAACACCCAGCCCAACGCCGACGCCAACACCCAGCCCAACGCCGACGCCAACACCCAGCCCAACGCCGACGCCAACACCCAGCCCGACACCCACCGCCCAACCGACGGCGACGCCAACCCAGCCCGACACCCACCGCCCAACCGACGGCGACGCCAACACCCAGCCCGACACCCACACCGATCGCCACGCCGGCGCCAACACCTTACCCAGGGTAGGAACCACCCGGTCAGGGGTGCGACCCCCGCTGCTATGCTCGGAGGCACCGCCCGGGATCGAGCGGTGATGGCAGGCATCGAACGGCGGCCGCGGTCGCGCGCGGCGCCGGCAACGCGAGACAGGAGCCATCCATGCTGCATGGCGCCGCCCGGCCCGTACGGCGTCACGGCCCCGCGGATCCTGATCGTGGATGACGACCCGAACCTCCTCGTCATCCTCGCCGAGCAGCTGCGCGCCGACGGCTACGACGTCCAGACCGCGCGCGACGGCGACGAGGCGCTCCGGCGCCTCGGCCAGTCGTGGCCGGACCTCCTGATCATCGACATGCTCATGCCGCGCATGGACGGCCTGACCCTCGCGCGCGAGGTCAAGGCCCGGGCCGACCTCCCGATCATCGTCCTGTCCGCCATCGACACCGCCGACTCCAAGGCCGATCTCCTCGAGGAGGTCGCCGAGGACTACGTCACCAAGCCCTACCACTACCCGGAGCTCCGGGCCCGGATCACGCGCGTCCTCCGCCGGCTCGGCGACCGCGTGCCGCGGCAGCGGCTCGACCTCGGGCCCAACCTGTCGCTCGAGCTCCATCGCCGCGCGGCGACCGTGGCCGGCGAGACCGTCACGCTGACGCCCACGGAGGCACGCCTGCTCTACGCCCTGGCCGCCAACCTCGGCCAGACCGTGCCCACCGAGACGCTGCTCATCCGTGGCTGGGCCGACACCGAGGACGCCGACCCGAGCTACGTCTGGGTCACCATGCGGCGCCTGCGCCAGAAGGTCGAGGTCGATCCCAACAAGCCCGTCCACCTGCTGACCGTGCGGGGCATCGGGTATCGCCTGGTGAGCGCCGCCCGGCCCGCCGACACGTGACCGATCCGCGGGATCTCGACTCCGGACGCGGCACGCACGTGGCCGACGCGAGCGGCGATCTATCGCGGCCCGGGCATCGGCTTCCGGACCCGCCTGACGATCGCCCTCGTCGCCGCCGCGCTCCTCCCCGTCGCGGGCTTCGGCATCGTGGTCCTGCTGATCAACGGCATCGGCGGCGACGCCAACGCCACGCTCACCCGGGTGCTGCTGCTGGCTGCGACCCTCGCGGTCGTGTTCGCGGTCCTGCTCGCCGCGCTGCTCGCGGCAGACCTGGGGGCACCGCTGCGGGCGATCGCCGCCAGCGTCGATCGCGTCTCGGCCGGGGACCTCGGCACCCGCCTGGAGCTCCCCGGGGACGACGAGATCAGCCGCCTTGCCGAGAGCCACAACCGGCTGGCGAGCGACCTCGAGCGGCGCAACCACGAGCTGCGACGCATCGTGGAGGCGCTCGAGGAGACCACCCTGCGCGAGCGACCCGACGTGCTCGCGGCGCGGGCGGCCGACCGAGCTCGGGCGGCGTTCGGGATGGTCGATTGCACGGTCAGCCTCGACGACCCGGGCCTCGTGCCCGAGGAGGAGGTCGTCCCCGGGGAGCCGCGCCAGGTCCGCGCGGAGCTCGTGGCCGGCGGCGAGGTGCTGGGGGTCGTCGTCGGGCCACGTGCCCCCGACACGCACCTGGGAGCGCGCCGACCAGGACCTGTTCGAGCTGTTCACGATCGAGTTCGCGGCGTCCATCCGCAACGCCCAGCTGTATGCCCGGGTCGAGGACCAGAACCGGCGGCTGGTCGAGCTCGACGCGGCCAAGGACGACTTCCTGCGCGGCGTGTCCCACAACCTCCAGACGCCCCTCGCCAGCATCCGCGGCTACGCCGACCAGCTCGCCGCCGAGACCCCGGATCGGCGGCTGGCGATCATCGCCGAGCAGTCCGACCGGCTGTCGCGGATGGTCCGCCAGCTGCTCACCGTCAGCCGCATCGAGTCGGGTGCGCTGCGACCCCGCCAGGAGGTGTTCGCACCCGGGCCGCGCGTGCGCCGGACCTGGGAGGCGCTGGGCGTGACCGACGTCGCGTTCTCGCTCGACGACCGGTCCGAGGGCTGGCTCGCGCTGGCCGATCCCGACCAGCTCGACCAGGTGCTGTGGGCGATCCTCGACAACGCCGTGGGCTATGGCGGCCGGACGCCCGATCGACGTCGCGGTGAGCGTGGACGAGACCCTCGAGGACGTCGCGATCACGATCGCCGACCACGGCCCAGGCGTCAGCGATGACGACCGCGCCCGCCTGTTCCAGCGCTTCGAGCGCGGCGCGGCGCGACCCAGCGGCGAGGGATCGGGCCTCGGGCTGTACGTGTCCCGCGAGCTGTGCCGCGCGATGGCCGGCGATCTCGTGCTCGAGCCTGCGAGGCCCGGGATCGGCGCGGCGTTCACGATCCACCTTCCCGCGGAGCTCGCCGAAGAGACCTAGGCGCTCGGGCGGAGGACCGGGCCGGCGACCGAGTGGGAGGGTCGTCAGGGTCCGGTCATGGGACCCCGCGCTCCCGCCGTGGCGTCACGTCAACGCTGCAAGGTGGGCTGCAAGGTCGCGCCCGCATGGTCGGATGGTCAACGCCACACCAAGCATCGCCGGGGGAAACGTCGATGTTGTCTACCGGGCCCGTCCGGGCCCTGGCAGGCGTGCGCCTGCGCGGCGCGCGCCGAGCCGTCCTTCGCCTGCGCCCAGGCGTGATCCAGCCGATCCTCCGCGCTCGGGCGAACGCGCCGGCAACGGCGGTCCCGCGGCCAATCGGTCGTCGAGTTCGCGCTCGTGCTGCCCGTGTTCCTGCTGCTGCTGCTGATCGCGGTCGACTTCGGCCGGGTCTTCTTCACCAACGTGCAGCTCAACAACGCGGTGCGCGAGGCGGCCAACTACGGGGCCACCAACCCGGTCGACACGACGGGCATGCTCGCGCGGGCCAACGCCGAGCGGAACTCGCAGAGCCAGGGTGGCCAGCAGGACGTCCTCACCGCCTCCGACCTCGAGACGCGATGCGCGACGCCGGCCGATGTCACCATCCCGTGCACCGAGTCTCCCGGGCGGTGCCGGCGCGGGCAACACGCTGACGGTCACGCTGACCGTCCCGTTCAGCTTCTTCACCCCACTGATCGGCGGCTTCTTCAACAACGACCTGCACATCAGCTCGGCATCGACGGTCGCGGTTCTCAACTCCGCCGCGGACCCCGGCGCCACGAACCCGAGCGGGTGCAGCGCGCCCCACACACGCGTCGCTCACCGTCTACTCGAGCGACCTGACGGTCACCCTCGATCCCAGTCGGCTCGGCGCCCGACTCCGGGCCTGTGCGCCATCTCCGGCTACAACTACGACTTCGGTGATGGCGAGACCGGCGTCGGCGGGACGGTGCCCACCGACTACACCTATGGCGCGGCCGGCACCTACACCATCACGCTCGAGGTCACCAACCAGGGCGGCTCGCTGACGACCTCGCAGACCGTGACCGTGCCGGCTCCGACGCCTACGCCGACACCCACGCCCACGCCCGGGCCGACACCAACGCCCACGCCCGGGCCGACACCAACGCCCAGCCCGACGCCGACCCCGACGGCTACGCCGTGCACGCCCCCCGTCGCGGCGTTCACCTCGACGGTCCGCGTACGGCAACCCGAGCGAGACACTTCGACTTCACCGACAAGTCGACCGACGACGCCAGGCTGCCCGATCACGAACTGGCTGTGGGACTTCGGTGATGGCAGCGTGACCAATGCCCAGAACCCGAACCACGATTTCCCGACAAGAACAACAAGCTACACCGTGACCCTCAGGTCACGAACGCCGGTGGATCCGAGCTCGATCAGCCCACCACGGTGCACCCATGAAGACCGGGTCCGCTCGCACGCTCGGCGCGGACGCCGATCCGCGCGGGCAGGGCCTGGTCGAGTTCGCGCTCGTCATCCCGATCTTCCTGTTCATGCTGTTCGGGACGATCGACGTCGGCCGCTTCGTCTACCTGAACTCGACGCTGTCACAGGCGGCCCGCGAGGGCGCCCGGCTGGGCAGCGTGGAGGCCAGCTATCGCGGCAGCGGCGACGCGGCGTGCGGAACCGCTGGCGGCCCGGTGTGCCCGGCCAACGACGGCGCGCTCCTGACCGACATCACCACCGCCGCCAACCGGATGATGGCGCCCTTCGGCGCCGTGGACAGCACCTACATGAGCTGCGTCCTCGCGCCACCCGACGGGACTCCGCCAACCGGGACATGGACCGGCAACACGTGCTCCAACCACGCGCCGGGCGACGTGATCTCCGTCCGCGTCACGGCATCGTTCGAGCCGCTCACGCCGTTCATCAGCCAGCTGTTCGGGGTTCGAACCCTCTCGGGATCGGCCTCCATGCTCATCAACTGAGGGTGTCCGACATGCACCACATCACAGACCGAACCCAGCGAGGTCGCGGCCAGATCCTCGCCCTGTTCGCCATCTCGGCCACCGTGCTGATCCTCGCCGTCGGGCTCGTCATCGACGGCGGCAATGCCCTCTCGCAGCGCCGCGACTCGCAGAATGCGTCGGACTTCGCGGCGCTCGCCGGCGCCCGGATCGTGGCGGAATGGATCGACAGCGATACCACCAACGGCACCGACGCCAACGTTCGGGCCGCGATCGAGAACACCGCAACGGCAAACGGCGCCGATCCGATCACCTTCGGTGCGCCGGATGGCCCCGTGTACATCGACGACGCCGGCAACGACCTCGGCTACGTCGGGACCGCCGGAGCGGGCGCCGGCCCGCCGGCAGGCACCGTCGGCGTCCGGGTCTCGTCCGATCGCACGTTCGGGACCTACTTCCTGGGCATCATCGGCATGGGCTCGATGAAGGCCTCGTCCACCGCGACCGCACGCGGCGGCTATGCGGCCGGCGGCCCGAGCGGCGACGTGTTCCCGGCCGGCATCTCGCTGGCGTTCTTCCAGACCTACCCGTTCTGCACGGGCGAGGTTGGCTCGAGCCCGGAATGCGAGCCGCAGCACCTGACGCCCGGCAATCTCAACGTCCCCGGCGGGTTCGGCTGGCTCAAGTTCGGCGCCGTCGGCAAGTGCGCGGGCTACGGCCTCGGCATGAGCACGACCGACGGCTGCCGCGAGGACAAGCCGTTCCTCCAGGAGGAGATCGGCCCGCCGCCCAACAGCTACGGCTGCTGCGACGCGGTGGACGGCGGCCCGTCGACCGACGCCAACCCGATCGACCGCATCGGCAGCCTGCCGGGCAACAAGGCCAGCGCCGACTGCTCCTACTACATCGACAACAAGGTCACCGTGACCGTGCCGGTCTGGGACTACGCGGGCGGCACCGGCGCGAACGCCTGGTACCACATCATCGGCTTCGCCGGCTTCCAGATCACCGGCCTGCGACGGCGGCAAGGACATCGAGGGCGTCTGGCGCAAGCAGTTCTTCCTCGGCCCGACGACCGCGACCAAGGGCTCCGAGTTCCAGCAGCTGGCGGTGCAGCTTGATCCGCTGACGGTTCCGCCTCCTGTTTCCGCATGGCGTGCTCGTTCGCCCCGTTCGAGTCGGCCGCCGCGTCTATCCACCCGCCGACTCCAGCCCAACTGGCCCCTCGCGATTGGGCGATCCTGCGCAGACAGACGTCCGAAGGTCCTAGGCAGCCGACACATCTCGGGCTATTGCGCGACTCCGATGGCCTTACACGATCGGTCCATGGCCCACCGCATTGTCCTCGTGACTCTCTGGTTCTTCGCCGGCTGGATGTGCGTCGCTATGGCCGCCTTCGTCCTCGCGCTACCGACGTGGATTGCCCCAATCGGCGCGATCCTCACCGCAGCGTGTGTCGGCTACTGGTCCGGCTTCCGGCGTCCCTACCAGGCGGCGCCTGAGGCATCGCAACGCGCAGCGGCCTCCGCATCGCGGAGCTGACCTCTCGCGCCATCACCCGAGCCAGCCGATGCTGGCGCCCAAACGCTGCCTCATCGTCCCCTGTCGCCCTCGCGCACCGGGTGTAAGCACACCTGCAAGGTCTCACCGCAACCATTAGCCCACGCGCGCATCGACGTGGCCGTACTAAGGTACGGTCCTCTGGAGTCAGCCGGGGCCGAGTGGGGTGAGGCACGTGATCCAAGTAAGATCCCTCGGGAAGACACGCCGTGGGCAAGCGCTCGCCGAGTTCGCCCTGGTCATCCCCGTCTTCATGTTTGTCCTTGGGGGCGTCATCCAGTTCGGCATCTTCTTCTGGGACCAGAACACGCTGAACCAGATCGTCCGTGATGCTGGGCCGATATGCGGCGACGGTCAAGTGTACGGGGTCCGACTCACAATCGGATCATCGTCGACCGCGACGACAACGCTTGAGGGACTCCACTCCGTTCGCTGGTGATTTCGGTGCCGTGGTCGTTGACCTTGCTTCTGGGACTCGACGGTCGGGTGTCCACCCGGCCCGACCACAAACGCTGACGTAGTGTGGGTCACGATCACTGTGGACGCGACGGTCCCCATCTTCTTTCCATTGGTAAACGGCAACATCTCGTCGACTGCGACGTATCGGATGGAGCCGTACGCAGGATGAATCGCGCCGAGCGTGGCCAGATCCTGCCACTGTTCGCGCTGATGGTGGTTGCCCTCTTCGCGATCGCGGCGATCGCCATTGACGTCTCCAACGCCTACGCGGCACGACGAGCCTACCGGACCTGGGCAGATCAAGCCTCGCTGGCAGGCGCGCAGGACCTGCAAGTCCCCGATCTCGGGCTGTAGGTCCGACCAGTACGCCTATGCCCTGGAGGATGCCCAGGCGTCCGTCGACGAGCAGCTCGAACGACCTCGGCATGCTGCCCACATCCCCACGCTGACCCTTACGCCTCCTCCGACGCGTGTCATGCACGTTCGCACGACTTCCGTAACCTTCACGATCGTCACCCCGCTTCCGTCGGCCGCATCGTGCGCGACATGTGACCCAGATCGTTCTGTCCAAGTCAACTTCGGCGACCCGACGTTTTCTCTGACGTTCTCCCGGATCCTCGGATTCAACCAGTACTCGGTTGCCGTGACGGCCGTGGCCGGGATGGACTTCAGCAGCGCGTACACCATCGTGACGCTGCGACCCCCGTCGGCCCCGACGATCCCGGGCGTTCGATCACTGCGTATCGATGGTGGGACTAAGGTCCATGTCATCACCGGCGACGTTGGTCGAACGCGAACATGACGTACTCAGGGACCAACAGTGAGCTGTTCCTGGACTCCGGATATCACATGGACTACTACGACCCGGCTAACCCGCCGCTCTGGGGTTCAACAACCCACCGGGTCACAGATCTTCTCGCTGATCCCGGACCCGGCTACCCGTTCCGCAGAAGGGTTCGTCTCCGCCCACCGGCGCCCTGGACACGATGCGAGCCAGGTGCCTCTCGAATCGCGACCGACGATCCTCGCCAACGCCAACTATGCGCCAGTCGGTGCCCGTAACGAGCTGCAGGCCACCTGATGCCGGACATGACGAAGATCACCTGCTATACCGGCAGGTGTGTATGGCGGCGTGGGTGACGTCAACAACGGCACGCTGGCCGTTCCTCGAGCCTGGCCTCTATTTCTTTGACGGCGGCCTGAATGCCCAAGGCAGCGTGATCGGGGGCTATCCCCGGACAGTGATGGCGTCGCGCTCTATTCCCGACTCGTCAGGCACGATGTTCAAGAACCGAACCAGTGGCGGCAGCTCGTCCCTAGACCAGATCGTCGCACTCAATGCTGGCGACCGGTATCGGAATCCGTCGGGCAACGAGGCAACGGCCGCCAAGGATTACAGCAACAACTTGGTTCAGACGAACACGTCGCCAGCCCTCCTGCTGACGGTCATGGTTCCTCCCGATCTCCGGTGCCCGGTCGTTTACCCGTTCCCGAGTGTCACTTGCAAGAACACCGTCGAAAACACAAACAAGTCGATCGATCTGTCGGGGGGTAGCGGTCTCTACTTGGCCGGTGTTCAGTACGCCCCAAGCGACAATGTGAGCGTGGCGGGCAACACCAGCGCTGGTGGCTACGTGGGCCAAATCTGGGCGTGGACAATCCAGTACACGGGTGGTTCGCAAATCAACCAAGAAGGGCTTCAGGCCGATGGGCCGGGGATCCTGCGACTCGACGCTGCATGCACGACGCCCGGCACCCCATGCGTTCCCTGAGCAGGTAGGGGAGTCGTCGCATCCCGTTTGTAGGGCTGCAGTAAGCGGCGGTCGCGGCATCAAGGGTGTGCAACTCACGATGGCCGGTCACACCGTGGCCCCGGTCTTCTGGCGCCGTCTCTCACAGGGTTTGACCACCGAGGCCACCGTTCGGACGGTCGAAGTTGTATCCCACTCCCTGGAGGGGCGTCGCCGACCGGATGTAGACGTGGCCGATCCCCGGTAAAGCACATGGTAGTGGAAGCCGGACTGGAACTCGGCCCTGTTGTCGGTCTCGATCGTCTCCGACCCGGAACGGCAGCCGAGCGAGGACTTCGTCGAGGAACCGGATCGAGGTCGCCTGGTTGCACCGGTCGTAGGCGCGCAGGACCCGAATGCGGGTGCTGTCGTCGAGCGCCGTGTACTGGTAGAACTTGCGGCGTGACCCGGCAGAGGCGCGATGAACTGACGTCGATCTGGACGCGAGGTCCCGGGTGCCGTCGCTCGTACCGCTTCCAGCGGTCCGCGCGGCGGCGGTAACGCTGGTCCGCCGGTAGCCGGCCGATGTCGAGGCGCTTGAGGCTCCTCCACATCCCCGACGGGCTGACCCGCAGATCATGGTACCGCTCGAGTTACATCGCGATCTTGTGCGGGCCGAAAGTGGAAGCTCCGGCGCAAGTAGACGATCTTGGCCACTACCTCGGCCCGCGTGGGTTGGGGCTCGTGTGGGGCCTCGAACTGCCGTCCCGCAGTGCCGCGGCCCCGCCGGCCCCGTACCGGCGCAGCCACCTGTAGTACGCCTGCCGCGTCCTGTCTAGCGGCACGTCTTGCTGACGTTGCCAGTCACCTCCTGGGCGTGGCGGATCACCGCCAGGCGGTGCGCGGCTCGCCGGTCGAGCTCTCGGTCGGTCATCGGTCCTCCTCACTCCCGGAGGCCCGAATGTGTACACGACGTCCGTCAGTTCTTCATCTAGAGCGGAGGGCGCCCGGCCTTCCGCTTCTTCGTGTCTGAGGGGTACTTCTTCGCCCCGGGGGCGGGGACCGACGGGCTATGCGTCCGCGCACCGTTTCAAGTCAGGCTGCAAGTCGTGACCCCGAGCATCCCGCTCGTTCACTGCCGCAGCACAGGTCTCCATGCTCCCCAATCCGCTCCGACGCATCCGCGCACTTCACCGGGTCGCTCCCGAGGATCGATCCCTCGGCCAGAGCCTGGTCGAGTTCGCGCTGACGCTGCCGGTGATCCTGATGCTGACGCTCATCGCGCTCGACTTCGGGCGCGTGTACCTGGGCTACATCAATGTCCAGAACATGGCCCGGATCGCGGCCAACTTCGCAGCCAACAACCCGACCGCATGGGCAACTTCGAACACGACGTTGCAGACGCAGTATCGGAACCAGATCCTGGCCGACGCGACCGCGACCAACTGTCAGCTGCCGCAGTCCGGTGGCGCGGATGTCGTCCCTGACCCGACCTTCTCCGACACCAACGGCGACGGGAGCTCGACCAACCTCGGCGATACGGCCAAGGTCGCCATCACGTGCACCTTCACGGTCATCACACCGGCCATCTCGAACGTGGTCGGCGGGTCCGTGGCCGTAACGGCCGAGTCCAACTTTCCGGTCAAGGAGGGCATGACCGAGTTCTCGGCCACCGGTGGTGGCTCGGGCGGCGGAACCGCCCCGAACGCCGCGTTCATCGCCAACTCCGCCGTCGTGACACCCGACCCCCTGTCGGTCATCGGGCCGGACGTGGCTGTCGACTTCCGCGACACTTCGGGCGGCAGCCCGGGGACGGACTTTGGCTGGACATTCGCTCTGGATGGAGCGTCGGGTTTACCCGACACCTCCAACCTCCAGGACGTCCTGCACGACTTCTCGTGCGCGGCGCCTCCCTGTCTCTACCACGTGACGCTGACCGTGACGAACGCCTATGGGTCCGACTCCGCATCGATGGACGTGACGGTGAACGACGCCTCCGAGGTCAACTTCAGCTCGGA
>CAWDXT010000006.1:0-129867 GCA_963806265.1 uncultured Chloroflexia bacterium | reverse complement strand
CGAGGTGGCTCTGCTCGAGAGCGGCCTGGCAAGCCTCCAGCGGGACGTCGAGTGGGTGCGATCGCGTGGGCACCCGGACCTCGAGGACGTCCACCTGAACCTCGAGGCTGCTCGCCGCGCGGGTCGGCAGCGTCGCGGCAGCTCCACCCGGTCGCTCCCGCAACGACCAGGTGGCCACCGACCTGCGGCTGTGGCTGCGGCGGGGGATCGACCGCCTCGACGTCGCGCTGGTCGGACTTGAGCTCGCGCTGGTCGACCTCGCCGAACGCGACGGCGACGCTGTCCTTCCCGGGGCGACCCACGTGCACCGGCGCAGCCGGTGCTCCTCGCCCATCATCTGCTCGCCTATGTCGAGATGGCGGAGCGCGACCGCGGACGCGCTCCGCCGATGCGCGGCGGCGGCACGAACGTTCGCCGCTGGGCGCCGGGGCACTCGCCGGCGCCGGCTATCCGCTCGACCGGGAGGGCACCGCCGACGAGCTCGGCTTCGACGGGGTGACCGCCAACTCGCTCGACGCCGTCTCGGATCGTGACTTCGTCGTGGAGGTCGTGCGCCGCCGCGCTCGGGATGGTGCGTCTCGGTCGACTCGCCGGGGGGTCACCTGGTGGTCGAACCCGCACTTCAGTTTCGTCCACTCGCCGACGCGTTCTCGACCGGCTCCTCGATCATGCCCAACAAGAAACCCGGATCCGGGCGAGCTCGTCCGCGGCCGGACAGCGTCGGTGATCGGCGCGGTGACGGCCAGCCTGACCCTGCTCAAGGGCCTGCCGCTCGCGTACCAGCGGGATCTCCAGGAGGACAAGCCGGCGCTGTTTGCGGCCCTGGCGACGCTCGAGGCGTCGCTGGTGGTCATGGCCGGGCTGGTCGAGACGCTGGCCATTGATCGTGCTCGCATGCTCGATGCGACCCAGGAGGGGTACACGACGGCCACCGCGCTCGCCGATGCGCTCGTCCGCAGGGGTGTTCCGTTCCGGACCGCCCACCACATCGTGGGCGGGTTGGTCGGTGGTGCCGAGGCAGAGCACAAGCCGACCCTGGCGGCGCTGTCCGATGAGGCGTTCCGGTCCGCGCTCGACGGCAGCGACGATCCGGTCGCGCAGTCCCTCGCCCGCGAGAAGGGGATCGGGCGCGAGCTGCGAGCGGCAGCTTCGATCGAGGGCGCGCTCGAGTCGGCCGACGTGATCGGTGGGACGGCACCGGCCAGGGTGGCGGCTGCGCTCGAGGCTGCGAGGACCCGCCTCGGCCGCTGACCTGGCTCCGGCCCCGGCGGCATGGGGCGCCGGTCAGGGCCATCGGCTGACTCGGAAGCCGACGGCAGATCGGTCATCTCGCGCGCGTTCGTCGGTCTTCCGGACGGGCTCATCGGTCGTTCGCCCGGGCCCATCGGTCGTTGGTCACGCCCGTGTCGGTCGAAACCCCGATGACCGATCACGTCCTTCGCGCGACTGTGTCGGTGCGGCGCCGCCCGGCGCCAGGAACCAGGAGCCAGATGTCGGACAACGGGATGGCAGGGACCAGCCCGCCGACTCGTGAAGGAGGGCATCAATGTCCGCACAGAGCAGCGCACTCACTCCGGCCCGCAACACGACGTTCGGGCGTCAGGCCAGAGGCCCGAGAACGCTCGCGATCGTGTCGATCGTCTCGCGGCACCGTCGTGCTGGCGACGGCTGCGGTGGCGCTCACTCAGGGGTCGACGGCACCGCTGACCGCGAGCGGTGGCACCGGGCATCCCGCGCCGGTCACCTCGGCCATCGAGCGATCGCTCGAGTCAGGGTCGTCGACGGCGGTCGTGGTTGCCGGAACGTCGGCAGCCGCCATCCAGCCGCTGACCGTCACGGTCGAGTCCGCCGCCACCGGTCTCGCCGCGCGCGTCCCGGCCGCGAGCTCGGCGATGGAGCAGGCGATCGCGTCCCAGGCACGTGCCGCGCTCGCGCCGCCGACGCTCGTGGTTGCTGCGGGCGACGGTCGCAACGCCCGGGTTCCGTCCGCCAGCTCACCCATGGAGCAGGCGATCGCGTCCCAGGCAGGTGTCGAGATTGCGGCACCAACGATCGTGATCACCAGTCCCAGCGGCTTCGACCATCGGTTGCCCGTCCGCTGAAGACCAGACCCCGGGGCGACCCCGGTCACCCGGGCATCGGCGCCAGCCAGGTCGCCGGTGCCCGGATGGGGGGCTCCATCGGTCGTTCGACCGATGACGCTGACCCGGGCGTCAGCCACGTTGTTGGCCAGGGAGCCGGTCGGCACCAGACACAGGAGGCCTCGAATGGCGCAGTTCATGGATGTCCACAGTGGATTCGTCGGCGTGACCGCCGAGCAGCTCAAGGAAGCGCACGAGCGCGACCTGGCGATCGAGGACGGCGAGGACGTGCATTTCCTGCATGCCTGGATGGATCCGGAGCTGGGCAAGGTGTTCTGCCTCGCCACCGGGCCCGTCGAAGGAGGCCGTGATGCGGGTCCACGAGCGGGCCGGCCATCCGACCCCCGAGGTGTACGCGCTCACGGTCGAGGTCTAGCGCCGCGCGCGTGAGGAGTGTGATCAGCCGGGGGTGCAGGGAGGCGGCCCGAACCATGGTGGCCTCGAGACGACGCGGCGTCGCCTGCGGGCTGATCGACGTAGCTCCGTGCCGCAGGCCGGTGCGCTTCGCCCGGCGACTGAACCGCTTCTCCATCTCCGGCCCCGACACCCTGCCACCAGGGGGTCGGGGCCTTCTCATGTCCGAGCGTGAAGGTGGCCGTCAGAGGTGGTGAGGCGCGCCGGCACGGCGGCAGCTCGAGCCGACGGCGCAGGGTCCGTGGGCGCCGTCGCCACAACGGTGGTGACCCAGGCGGCGATCTCCGCCCGCCGCATGGCCCCGAGCTTGGCCAGGATGTGCTCGACGTGGGCGCTCACGGTCTTGGGCGACAGCGACAGCTCCTCGGCGATCGCGGCGTTGGTCATGCCCTCGGCGATCAGCCGGGCCACCTCGAACTCGCGCGCGGTCAGCGGGCGCCACGGCTCCTCGGCGATCCCGCGACGGCGCGCGATGCTCGCGATCTCGGCGGCCGCGGCTCGCAACGGCTCGCTGCCCAGCGCTTCCGCGACCTCCGCCACGTGCGTGGCGAGCGGGACGGTGTCGGCGTGGCGGTGGCTGCGCGCGAGGCATTGCGCCAGATCGAGCCGAGCCCAGCTGGCCTCCCAGATGTGTTCTCGTGCGTCCCAGCCCGACACCGCCGCCTCGAGCAGCCCGCGCGCTGCCACCAGTGACCCGCTGGCCATGCGCAGCAGGCCGTCCGCATGGTCGAGCGCCGGGCGCGCCGGCGTGTCCCACTCGGCCAGGTGTGCCGTCACCGCCTCGACCCACGCCTGTGCCTCGCGCGGACGCCGCGCCGCAAGCGCCGCTCGCGTGCCGGTGACGACGAACGGGATGAGGAGCGCGCGCTCGTCGGCCGCGACGGCGATGCCCAGCGCCTCCCGACAGGCGCTGAACGCCGCCGCTGCCTTCCGGTCGACCAGGTCGGCTTCCGCGAGACCCCACAGCGGACGCAGCACTGGACCGTACTCGCCGCTCCGGCGGCCCTCGGCGAGCGAGACCTCGAGGTGGCCGCGAGCGCCTTCCACGTCGCCTCGCCCGGCGGCGACGTAGCCGAGCACATCCCGAGCCACCGATCCGCTGCTCGGGCTGCCCGGCTCCACGAGCTCGATCTCGGCCAGGCGGACCGCGTCATCCCAGCTGCCGGTCGTCCATGCGATCTGGGCAGCGGTTGTGGCCATCGTGCGGCGACAGAACGACTGCTCGATCTCCTCCGCGTAGCGCATTCCCTCGCGCAGCCCCTCGCGCGCGCCATCGAGGTCCATCAGCCTGACCCCCAGGATCGCGGCATCGCGGTAGGATCCGACGCCGGCCTCCTCGTAGCCGCCCTCGCG
Source organism: uncultured Chloroflexia bacterium (assembly GCA_963806265.1). Classification (GTDB taxonomy): domain Bacteria; phylum Chloroflexota; class Limnocylindria; order Limnocylindrales; family CSP1-4; genus CAIXZV01. Next base: position 125,959 of record CAWDXT010000006.1, on the reverse strand, counting down.
AGCCTCGCGGGCGATGTCCAGGATCGCCCGCAGGTGCCTGGAATCGGCCGATGTCGTGGCATCGAGGAAGTGCTTCCAGGAGGCGATCTCCAGCATGATCGGCCGGCTCCCGATCCTGAGCGCGACTGCCTCGGACTCGTCGAACAGCCTCCTGCACTCGTCGCGCCGGCCGGTGCTGAGGCACAGGACCGCCAGGTACATCATGGCTTCGTAGCGAGCCGCGTCGAGCTCGGAGGATGTCGGTTGGGCATCGAGCTCCTCTAGCGCCAGCTGGAGCATGGCCTCCGCTCCGGCCACGGGTCGCCGGGCCCGGCGCTCGTAGCCGGACATCTCGATCAGCATCCTGGCCGCCTTGATCCCGTTGCCCGCCGCGAGGTGATGCTCGCGCGCGGCCGCGGCTGCCTCGCCCGCGGCCTCGCTCAGGTCGACCGAGGCTGCGGCGTAGCTGTACGCGGTCCACACCTCCGCCAGGTCGGCCTCGGACAGATCTCCGGGCAGGTTGGCCATGGCGCGCGTGTACAGGTCAAAGGCCTCACGGCGGCTGGACAGTGCCTCGGCCGACCGGCCCCGGCGAGGGCCGCGCGGTATGCCTGCGTCCGCAGCCCGGCCCGCTCGAAGTGGGCCGATGCGTGGATCTCGTTCGAGCCGACCAGCTCCGCGCCGAACTCGCCGGCCCGGGCGTGGAGCCGGCGAAGATCGGCCTGGCTGATGCTCCCGTACACGGCGTCGCGCAGCAGCTGGTGGCGGAAGTCGTAGTAGCCGTGATCCAGGTACTGGAACGGGTACAGCACGCCGCTCGAGACCAGCTCCTCGAGAGGCGCGTCGAGCTCGTCCGCCGAACGATCCATGACGCCCGCAAGGACGTCGGGCACGAAGCAGCGCCCGATGACGGCCCCGGCGCGCGCCACCGCGCGCGCCTCGTCCGACAGCCGCGCCATCCGGGCCAGCACCGTGTCCTCGATCGTGCTGGGCACGGCAGCGCTGCGGATCACGACCCCGTCGCTTCGCGCGTCGTCGCCGAGCATTCCCAGCAGCTCCTCGATGTGGAGCGGGATGCCGTCCGTCCGTTCGTACACCGCGTTGACGACGTCTCGTGGCGCCGGCAGCCCGGTGTCAAGGATGAGCGTGGTGACGAGCGCGGTCTGCTCGTGGGTGAGCGGCTCGAGCGCGGCCTCGTCCGCCAGCCGCTGGCTGAGCAGCCGGGCGCGCCACTCGCGGGCGCCCGAAGCGGGCGGCAGCTCGTCGAGCCGGTAGGCGGCGACGAGCAGCAGCGGCCGGTCATGGATGATCCGAGCCAGCTCGGCGATCACCTCGAGCGACAGCTCGTCCGCCCACTGGAGATCATCGAACGCGAGCAGCGTGGGCCGGTCCGCCACGGCGACGATGCGCTCTGCGATGCCGACCACGAGCCCTCGTCGGCGGCCGAGACTGTCCCCGGTCGACGGCGGTTGGGTCGCGAGCAGGTCGTCGCCCAGCGACCCGAAGGCGGGGTCGCCGCGCAACGTCCGGGCGAGATCGAGGATCGACGCCAGCGGAACCTCGCGATCCTGCGGTGCCAGATCGCCGTGCGAGATCCGAAAGCCGGCCCGCCGCGCCTTCCTGGTGACGGAGGTGAGGAACCGGGTCTTTCCTACACCTGCCTCACCCGCCAGCATCAGCAGCCGCCCATGCCCCGCGGCGACGTCCTCGATCCGACGGTCCGCTAGCGCAAGCTGCTCGTCGCGACCGACCAGCAGGGGGCTGAGGAGTGGTCCCATGCGGCCTGTGAGCGGGCGCGTCATGTCCGGGCCTGAACCGCGACGACCGCCATCGGATCGCGTGCCGGCCTGTCAGCTGTGCCAGCCGCCGCAACCCCCGGATCGGCGGGCGCCGTCGCCACAACGGTGGTGACCCAGGCGGCGATCTCCGCCCGCCGCATGGCCCCGAGCTTGGCCAGGATGTGCTCGACGTGGGCGCTCACGGTCTTGGGCGACAGCGACAGCTCGTCGGCGATCGCGGCGTTGGTCATGCCCTCGGCGATCAGCCGGGCAACCTCGAACTCGCGCGCGGTCAGCGGGCGCCACGGCTCCTCGGTCACGCCCCGGCTGCGGGCAACCGCAGCAAGCTGGTCGACCCGCGCGCGGATCGGCTCGCTGCGCAGCTGCGCGGCGACGCTGCGAACCTGCTCGAGGACCGGCAGGGCATCGGCATGCCGGTTGCCCCGGGCCAGGCACGCAGCGAGGTCGAGGCGAGCCCACGTGGACTCCCAGATCCGACCCAACGCCATCCAGCCGTCGATCGCGGCCTGGAGGCTCGTCCGCGCGGAGACCGTGGACCCCGCGGCGAGCCGAACGAGGCCATCGCCATGGTCGAGCGCGGTACGCGCCATGTCCCAGCCCGCCAGGTGACCGCGGACGCGCGCGAGCCAGGCCTCCGCCTCGCCCGGTCGACGTGCTTCCAGGCAGGCGCGCACGCCCGTGACCACGAACGGCACCAGCAGCGCCCGCTCACCGGTCCGGTGCGCGAGGTCGAACGCCGCCTCGCAGTGACTGATGGCCTCGGCGGCGTCGCCGGCGATGATGGCGGTTTCCGCCAGGCCCCACCGGGCCGGCATGACCAGCTCGACCTCCACCGCCGCCATCCCGATGGCGAGCGACTCCCGGAGCAGCGCACGAGCTCGATCCAGGTCGCCGCGCCCGAAGGCGACGAAGCCGAGGGTGTCGCGTGAGCCGAGCGTTCCTCGTTGGCTGCCGGGCTCGACCAGCTCGATCTCTCCGATCGCGATGGCCTCGTCCCAGTCACCCGTCGCCCAGGCCATGTGTGCCGAGGTGGAGGCGAGGACGTGACGACAGTAGGACTGCTCGATCTCGTCGGCGTAGCGCAGCCCCTCCCTGAGGCCGATGGCGGCGGTCTGGTAGCTCATGACCCGCGCGGCGAGCGCGGCAGTCTGGCGCAATGCCGTGACCCCGGTGCTCTCGCGCCCGGCATCCCGCGCGTCGCGCCCGATGCGCAGCATCTCGGCCAGACCCTCGTCCACCCGGCCGGCCAGCACATCGACCTGGGCGCTCATGAAGTCGATGTCCGCGCCGTCCCCATCGTTCACGTCTGCCAGGAGCTCGCGGGCCTGGTGCAGGACCGCAGTCGCGGTCTCGAGGTCGACGCCGTCCAGGGCCAGCACCGCCTCGTCCATCCGCAGGTCGACCTCGGCTCGCTGCCGTTCGGGCGTCGGATCGAGCTTCGCGAGCTGCCTGCTGCTCGCCGCCAGGAGGCGCAGCCGCTCCTCCCGCGCCACCACATCCCGGCGTGCGATGCTCGCCGTGGTCATCTGCAGGTAGGCTGCCTCGACCGGCTGGCCTGCCTGCTCGTACCAGTGGCGTGCCTGGTCTGCCGTCTCGAGCGCGACGGCCACGTTGTCGACCGCCAGCGCGGCCTCGCAGTAGCCCTCGAACAGGGTCGCCCGCTCGGCCGGAGGCAGGTCGTCCGGCATGTTGGCGGCCGCGCGACCGTAGAGCTCGAACGCCTCACGTCGGCTGGACACCGCGCTCGCCGCCCTGGCGCCCGCGAGCGCAGCCCGGAACGCCTGTGGCCGGAGGCCGGCCCGTTCGAAGTGCAGCGAGGCGTGGATCTCGTTGGCGCCCAACAGCTGGGCGCCGAACTCACCCGCGCGCGCATGCAGGCGTCGCAGCTCCGCCGGTGGGACGGTGCCGTACACGGTGTCCCGGACCAGCTGGTGCCGGAAGTCGTAGAAGCCCCGGTCCACGAACTCGAACGGGTACAGCACCGAGCCATCGACGAGCTCGTCGAGCGCCGCCTCGATCTCCTCGACGCGCCGGTCCATCACCCCCGCCAGGACCTCGGGCACGAAGCAGCGGCCGATGACCGCCCCAGCCTTCGCGACTGCCTGGGCGTCGTCCGACAGCCGGCTCACCCGGGCCAGGATCGCGTCCTCGATCGTGTCCGGGACGTCGGCGTCGAGGATTGCCCGGCCGTCCGTATGCGCGGCGTCCTCGAGCGAGCCCAGAAGCTCCTCGATGTGCAGCGGGATCCCGTCCGTCCGCGCGTACACCGCGCTGACGACCTCGCGCGGCGCCGGCAACCCGGTTGCCAGGATGAGCGACGTGACGAGGGCGGTCTCGTCGTAGGTGAGCGGTGTCAGCCGCATCTCCTCCGCGAGTCGCTGGCCCAGCAGCCGGGCTCGCCACTCGCGGTGCGCGGACCCGCTGGGCAGCTCGTCCTCACGGTACGTGGCAAGCACGAGCAACGGCCGTGCAGGCCCGAGGCGCGCCAGCTCACCCACCACCTCGAGGCTCAGCTCATCCGCCCACTGGAGATCCTCGAACGCCAGCAGGGTGGGGGTGCCGACGTCGTCGACGATGCGCTCGGCCAGGTCGCGGACCAGCAGGCGACGATGGGCGAGATTGTCCTCACCCTGGTCGGCGGGCATCGCCAGCAGGTCATCGCCCAGCGCCCCGAACGCCGGGTCGTGGCGCATCGTCCGGGCGAGGTCGAGGACGGACGCCAGCGGAACCTGCGCGTCCTGGGGCGCCAGATCTCCCTTTGCGATCCGGAAGCCGGCCTGCCGGGCCCTGCGGAGCATCGCCGCGAGCAGCCGCGTCTTGCCGATGCCGGCCTCACCAGCGAGGAGCAGGGACCGGCCGCGGCCGGCAGCGGCCTCGTCGATCCGCTGGCTGGCGAGCGTCAGCAGATCGTCCCGACCGACCAGCAGGGGGCTGAGGAGGGGGCCCACGCGTCCCATTGCCGGAGTGTAGGCGGATTGTCGAGATGCCTCATCGGGCAAACGACCGATATGCCCTCCGCGACAGGCCGGCGCGAACCGCGGACGCCTTGTCTCAGTCGGGTGGCGACTGGATCGGGACGATGATCTCGGTTCGCCAGCGCGCCGGATCGGGCTCCATGGCGGGATCGGTCCAGTACACCTCCCACATCGGCCCGCAGGCATGCAATCCCGAGTCGTCCAGCGAGCGCTGGAGCTGGTCGTAGGTCTGGTCGATCGTCTCGTATGGCCCGAGGTGGACGATCGAGGCCGCCAGCCCGCCCGGCAACCGTGAGCTCCCGACCCGCCCGACCGCGGGCGCCGGTCGCAGGACGGGGAAGCCGCACTCGGCCGAGACCGTGTCGCGATCGAACGACGGATAGCGGGTGAACGGTGGGCCCGCGAGCTCGACCCCGGCCGTTGTCATCCGCTCGCTCACCTCGCGGAGTGCGTCCCCGATGACGATCGGCAGCTCCGCGACGGGGACATCCACGCGGACGATCGCCGTCTCCTGCGGATGGAGCTCGTGGATCTCGACATCACCCGTGGCGCGATCGAAGATCGGCGCGGGCTTGACCGCGGCGGGCCGCAGCAGCACGACCATCGTGACCTCCCTGGTCGGTTCTTCCTGCATCAAACAGCCCAAGCCTGCGCGTCCGGGCGGCGGAGGATAGAGGCGATGGGCGTCGGGGGAGGGGAGCTTCAGCCCGCCGGGCGTCGGGGGAGGGGAGCTTCAGCCCGCCGGACGTCGGGGGAGGCTCAGGGCTCGGGGCACCGGATGTGGCTCAGGGCGCGGGGCGTCGGTCGCACATCGGCCGGGCGCGTCGTTCGAGGGTCAGACCGCCGGCAGCGCGACCATGAACCGCGACCCGCCGTAGCCGTTCCGCTCGATCCACGCCCGCCCGCCCATCGCCTCCATCAGGCGACGCGCCGCGAACAGGCCGATGCCCGAGCCGCGCGATCGCGCCCGATCGACCCGCACGTAGGGCTCGAACACGGCCTCCCAGTCCTCGATCGGGACGCCGGGTCCGTCATCGGTCACGTAGACCTGGATCTCGTCGCCCACCCGCCAGGCCCCGATCGAGACCGCCTCCTCCGGCGGGGCGTACTTGGCCTCGTTGTCGAGCAGGTGCTCGAGGACCTGGCGGAATCGGCGCCACGTCGCCGCGCGCGACCATCGCGTGCTCGGGAGCGTCCCAGCGGACCGGTCGTGTTCGAAGCAGCAGGGCCAGCGTGCCCACCGTGTTGTTGATCGCCGCGACAACGTCGAACGGTTCGCGTCCCAGCCCGGTCAGGCCCTCGCCACGCACCGTGGCCAGGATCGAGTCCACCAGCCGGTCCAGGCGGGTGACCTGGTCCGTGGCGCCGGCGCGCCACGTCTCCACGAGGTCGCGGTCGGCCGCGTCGGCCCGCGCGACGGCCGTGTCCGAGAGCAGATCGACGTAGGCACGGACCACCGCCAATGGCGTCCGCAGCTCGTGCGTGACGACGGCCAGCAGCTCCGCCCGTGCCGCGTCCAGCTGAGACAGGCGGTCGAGCTGCGCCTCGGCCTCCGCCTGCATCCGCCCCTTCTCGACGACCCCGCCGAGCAACGCCGCGATGGTTCCCAGGAACGTGACCTCCTCGGGCGCGAACTCGCGGATCGCCGCCGTCTGGACGTTCAGCACGCCGACCACGCGCTCGTTCCAGACGAGCGGCACCGACAGCATCCCGTGCAGCTCCTGGATGTCGAAGCCGCGAACCCACGAGAAGCGCGGATCGACCGTCACGTCCGGGGTGCTGATCGGCTCGCGCGACTCGGCGACGCGGCCGGTGATCCCCTCGCCAACGGCCAGCCGCACGTGCCCGACCTGCTCCCGGTCGAGGCCGTTGGTGGCGGACAGGGTGAGGTTGGCCTCGTCGCGATCGAGCACGTAGAACGAGCAGACCTCGACGCCCATGGCCACGGTCGTCCGGTCGACGATCGTGCGCATCAGCTCGTCCCAGTCTCGCGCCTGGGTCAGCAGCTGGGCGAACTCGTGGAGGAACGCGAGCTGGTCGAGGCGTGCCGAGGCCAGGGCCAGGGACGAGGCGCGCTGGCGGTGGCGGCCGTCGCGTCTCGATCGCCGTGTGCCTGCCTGGTCGGTCGGGGTGCTCACCGGCCAAGAGTACCCGGGCGCGACTCGACGCCCGGTGCCGGAGCGAGCGGGCTAGCCCACCGCGCCGGCCGGCGTGGGCCCTCCCCTCGGTGACCGTCGTCGGGAGATCGGCAAGCAGCGGCTGCGTCCACGCCCACGCGGCGCCATGATGCTCGCCCACCGCGCCGTGGCGCGCCGCCTCGACCCGGAGCGGCAGCCCGAAGATCTCGATGAACCCGACCGCGCTGGCGTGATCGAACGCGTCGCCCTCGTCGTAGGTCGCCAGGTTCCGGTCGTACAGCGAGAGCGGGGAGCGCCGGCCGACCACGACCGCCTGCCCATGATCGAGGCGCAGGCGCACGTCCCCCGAGACCACGCGCTGGGAGGACATGGCGTAGGTCCGCAGATCGCGTGACAGGGCGCTGAACCACAGGCCGTCGTAGATGATCTGCGACAGCTCGTCGGCCACCAGCCGGTTGAATCGCAGCTGCTCCTTCGAGAGCACGAGGCCCTCGAGGGCGTGATGCGCGGTGTGGAGGATGACCGCGGCCGGCGCCTCGTAGATCTCGCGGCTCTTGATCCCCACCAGCCGGTCCTCGACATGGTCGATGCGCCCCACGCCATGGCGGCCACCGAGCTCGTGGAGCCGCTGGACCAGCGCGACCGAGTCGAGCCGCTCGCCGTCGATCGAGACCGGGATGCCGCCCTCGAAGCCGATCACCAGCTCCACCGCTTCGGGGGCGCTGCCCGGCGCCACGGTCCATTCGTACGCGTCCGGTGGTGGCGTGACCCACGGGTCCTCGAGGACGCCGGTCTCGCACGACCGGCCCCAGATGTTGACGTCGATCGAGTACGGGGACGCCTTCGTGATCGGGATCTCGATCCCGCGCTCCTGCGCGTAGTCGATCTCCTGGTCGCGCGACAGGCCCATCCCGACGCGCATCGGCGCCACCACCTCGAGGCCCGGGTCGAGGGCGTGCACGGCGACGTCGAACCGGACCTGGTCGTTGCCCTTGCCGGTGCACCCGTGGGCGACCGCGTCGGCGCCCTCCTTCCGGGCGACCTCGACCAGCAGCTGGGCGAGCAGCGGGCGAGCCAGCGCCGTCGCGAGCGGATATGCCTGCTGATAGACCGCGCCCGCCTGCAGCGCGCGCCAGACGTACTGCGACAGGAACGTCTCGCGCGCGTCGATCACCCACGCCTTGCTGGCGCCCGCCGCGATGGCTCGACGCTCGACGCCCTCGCGCATGGAGCCGGCGCCCAGGTCGACGGTGAGCGTGACCACATCGACGCCGTGCTGCTCCCTGAGCCATGCGACGGCGACCGAGGTATCGAGTCCACCGGAGTAGGCGAGGACGACCTTGTTCATCGGGCTTGGGCCTCCGAGCGTGACGCCGGCTGGGCCGACGCCTGGATCGCGGCGAACCGGGCGAGCCAGCGATCCAGGGCGGGCTCGTCGGGGAACAGGACGATGAGCGTGTTGTCGCCCGCGACCGTACCGACCTGCTCGTCGAGCGTCGACTCGTCGATCGCCTGGGCGATGACGTTGGCGGTGCCCGGCTGCCCGCTGAGGACGAGGATCAGGCCGCTCCGACCGACCGCGACGGGGATGTCGAGCAGGATCCGTCGCAGCGCGTCGTCCGAGCGCGGGCGGGTGGCGGGACCGAGGTCCTCCGGGTTGACGTACGTGGCGTGATCGCCGCGCATGACCTTGGCCAGGCCGAGCTCGGCGATGTCGCGGCTGACGGTGGCCTGGGTCACCTCGAAGCCGAGCTCCGAGAGCCCGGCCACGAGCTCGCCCTGGCTGCTGATCGAGCGCGTGCTCACGAGGCGTCGGATCGCCCCCTGCCGATCGTGCTTGGCCATCAGGGCGGTTCGCGTCGCGGTCATCGCTCAGGCCGCCCCGGCGTGGGCAAGGACCGACACCCGGGTCCCGAACGTCGGATCCTCGAGGGCGCGGACGAGGGCGCTGGGGGCCGACGAGTCGGCGATGATCGCCTCGGCGCCGTCCCACGAGAGCGCGGCCAGCGCCGCCCGCACCTTGGGCACCATGCCACCCCCGATCGTGCCGTCGGCGATCAGGTCCTCGGCCTGCTCCGGCGTCAGGGCGTCGAGCCGCTGCCCGCTCGCATCGCGCACGCCGTCGACGTCGGTCATCAGCACCAGCTGGCGTGCCCCGAGCCCGGCCGCCAGCCCGGCCGCGGCATCGTCGGCGTTGACGTTGCACACGATCCCGTCGGCATCCCGGGCCAGTGGGGCGACGACCGGGACCTGGCCGGCGACCAGCAGCGAATCGAGGAGCTCGCGCCGCACGCCGACCACCGTCGCCACCAGCCCGACGTTCGGCAGGCGCTCGCCGATCAACAGGCCGCCGTCGACGCCGGACAGCCCGACCGCATCGCAGCCCAGCCCGCGCAGCGCGGCCACCAGCTCGCTGTTGACGACACCGCGCAGGACCGCGGCGGCCACCTCGAGCGCCTCGGGATCGGTGACCCGCAGCCCGTTCTCGAACCGCGTCTGGACGCCCAGCCGCTCGAGCCAGTCGGTCATGCGCTTGCCGCCGCCATGGACGAGCACGACCGGCCGCCGGCGGGCGACCGTGGCGATCTCGGCCAGCACCTGGCGCTGGTCCGCCAGCGTGGTCCCGCCGAGCTTGACGACCACGATCTCAGACATCGCTGTGCCCCCGGTGGCTCGGCCGGGCCCGCACCGGCGTCATGTCGTGTACTCCGAGTTCTCGCGGACGTACTCCTCGGTGAGATCGCACCCGAACGCCTCGCCGGACCCGTCGCCCAGCCCCACGTCGAGCCGGATCAGGACCTCCTCGCCGGACATCGCGGCTGCCGCGGTCGGCTTGTCCACGGGGACCGGACCACCTGACGGCCCGTCGTAGACGAGGTGGCCCGCGATCGAGATCCGCAGCAGCATGGGATCGACGGCCGCCGGCGAGCCAGCCATCGCGAGGGCCTCCGCCGCCGGCAGCCCGCTGCCCTCGAGCACCGCGGCCTCGGCGAGCACGGCGTTGCCGGCAGCGCCGGCGACCCGGCCCCAGTTCGGGTCGTGCCCGTGGACGGCCGCCTTGACCAGCGACGAGCTGATGACCGCACGAGCGATCGCCCGGGCGCTGGCATCGTTCGCGGCACCCGAGACCTGGCACGTGACCAGCGTGGCGGCGCCCTCGCCGTCGGCCGCCTGCTGCCGGGCGAGGTCCCGGGCGACCACCTCGAGCGCGGCGGCGAGCGCCGTTCGGGCCCCCTCGTCGCTCGTCGCGTCCGCGGCACCAGCCCGGCCCGATGCCAGCAGGAACACCGTGTCGTTGGTGCTCGTGTCGCCATCCACCGAGAGCTGGTTCCACGTTCGCGCGGTGGCGCCTCGAAGCAGGGTTCGGAGCGTGGCCGGGTCGGCCGTCGCGTCCGTGAGCACGATCGAGAGCATGGTCGCCATCCGCGGGTGGATCATGCCGACGCCCTTGGCGATGCCGGTCACGGTGATCGGCACCGGGCCGCCGCCGGGCCCCGGCGCGCTGACGGTGACCGAGGCAACCTTGGTCGTCGTGTCGGTCGTCCGAAGCGCGGCCGCGGCCGCATGCAGCGCCTCGTCGTCACGGCCCAGCTCGGAGGGGATCACGCGAGCCAGGGTGTCGATCACGCGCTCGACCGGGATCCGGATGCCGATGATCCCCGTGGACATGTGCAGGATCTCGGCCGGCGAGGCTCCAAGCGCTGCCGCGAGCGCTCGGCCGATCTCGGCCTGGTCCTCGTCGCCGACCGGCCCGGTCGCCGCATTGGCGCTGCCCGAGGTCGTGATCACGGCGCGCGCATACCCCGCGTGATCCGCGGTCCCGCCCGTGCTCCGGAGATTGGCACCCGACAGCCGGACCGGGGCCGCTGCGAAGCGGTTGGGCGTGAACACGGCGGCGGCGGGTACGGGACCGCCCTCGGCCACGATGAGCGCGAAGTCGGGCCGGCCCGAGAACTTGATGCCGGCCGACGTCCCGGCAGCCATGAAGCCGGCCGGCACGCGGGCCTGGTGCGAGACCCTGGGCCGCTCCACGGGCAACGGGACGAGGAGCGGATCGGTCGCGATCGTCATCGCCGTCTCCCTACGGCGCCAGCGGCAGCTGGAGGAGCCCGGCGGGCTCGGGGAGCGCGTGCACGACGTTGAACGCCTGGACGGCCTGGCCGGCAGCGCCCTTGACCAGGTTGTCGAGCACGCCGATGGCAAGGATTCGCCCGTTCCGCGGATCGAGCCCGCACCACACCCGGAACTCGTTGCTGCCCAGCACGTGCTTGGTGGCCGGTGGGTGCCGGTGACCGTCACGAACGGCTCGCTCGCGTATGCCTCGGCGTACAGCGCGTCGATCTCGGCCTGGCTCACCGGGCGCGTCGGCCGGACGTGGCAGGCAGACAGGATGCCGCGCGTCATCGGCACGAGGTGAGGCAGGAAGTCGACCGCCGACGACCCCGGGGTTGTCGCCCGCGGGCCCCAGCGCACCCAGCTCCTGCTCGATCTCGGCGGTGTGCCGGTGGGTGAAGGCGCCGTAGGCCTTGACGCTCTCGTTGACCTCGCCGAAGTGGAGGTCGGCCTTCGGATCGCGACCGGCGCCCGAGACACCGCTCTTGGCATCGACCACCAGGTCGCCGATCAGGCCGGCGCGCGCGAGCGGGGCCAGGGCGAGGATCGTGGTGGTCGGGTAGCAGCCGGGGGCGCCGACGATCGCGCCCGGGCACCCGTCCCGCGGCCGCCAGCGCGTCGCGGTGGAGCTCGGGCAGCCCGTAGACGGCCTGGGCGAGCAGCTCGGGCCGGGGATGCTCGAAGTGGTACCAGCGCGGGTAGTCGGCGGCATCGCGGAGGCGGAAGTCGGGCCCCAGGTCGACGATCGTCGCGCCGTTCGCCCGGAGGTCGTCGATCCGCCCGGCCGCCGCGCCATGGGGCAGCGCCAGGAACACGGCCTCCGCGTCGTCGGGCACGGTGTCGTACACATGCAGGTTCCGAGTGGCGAGGTGGGGGTGGATGCCCGCCAGCGGGTCTCCCTGCCGCTCCCGGCCGACGAGGCCGACGATGCGCACCTGCGGGTGCAGCGCGAGCAGCCGGATCAGCTCGGCGCCGACGTACCCGGAGGCGCCCACGATCGCGACGCGCACCGGGTCCCCGGTGAGCGCCCGGGCGCCGCGCTCGGCTGCGCTGCCCGGAGCGGGCACGGAATCGTGAGGACGGTCCGCCGCGATCGCCGCGCCCGTCGCGTCCGCGCTCACCGGCGCGCGCGGCCGCTCACCGGCGGCAGGCGCGGGGGATCGAAGCTCGGGCGGAACGTCATCACGGCATGACTATACGAGCACCTGAATATTCATGCAACAGGAGGAGCGCTCGCGAACCGCCCGGTGGGGCAGGTGCTGCTGGATGCTCGACCTGGCGGCATCGGCGGAGGAGGTTCCCTCGAGGTTCATAATCGGTGGATGCGTCCCGAGCGGGATCCGGTCGCCGCCGATTCGCCGAGTGTGGTTGACGGGCTCGAGCGCGGTCGCGACGCCGTCGGACGGCATGCCTGGGCAGAGGCGATCGATGCGCTGACCGCGGCCGACCGGCAGGCGCCGCTGGGGCCTGCCGACCTCGAGCTCCTGGGAACGGCCCTGTGGTGGGCGGGCCGACCGGACGATGCGACCGAGGCCCTCGAGCGGGCCTTCGCGGGCTACGTAGACGCGGGTCGCAAGCTGGAGGCGGCGGGCGTGGTCGTGCGCCTCGCCTATGAGGCGTTCCGCAGCCTGGCGGGCCCGGTCGCCAACGGCTGGGTGGCCCGCGCCGAGCGCCTGCTGGAAGGCGAGCCGGAGTCGGCGGTTCACGCATGGTTCCCGGTGTTTCGCACGGTCCAGGCGCTGATGGAGGGCCGCTACCAGGAGGGCATCGAGCTGGCCGACCAGGGCGATGGCCATCGCCCGGCGCCAGGGCAACGACGACGCGTTGTACCAGGCGATGAGCTTCAAGGGCATGGCCGAGGTCATGATCGGCAACACGACCCGGGGGCTCGCGCTCATCGACGAGTCGGCCGCTGCCGCATCGTCGGGCCAGCTCGACCTGCGGACGGCGAGCGACATCTACTGCCAGACGATCACGGCCTGCCGGAGCATCGGGGACCTCGGTCGTGCCGGGCAGTGGGCCGACGAGGGCGAGCGGTTCATGCGCCGGAACGCCGCCGGCGGCTACCCGGGCATCTGCCGGATCCACCGGGCCGAGATCAAGATGCTGCACGGACAGTGGCCCGAGGCCGAGCAGGAAGCGCGCCAGGCGAGCGAGGAGCTGCTCCGCTACCGGCTCATGGACGGCGTTGCCTACGCCTACTACGAGGTCGGCGAGGTGCGACTGCGGATGGGCGACCTGGATGCCGCCGCCGAGGCATTCGACCGCGCCTACGAGCTCGGGCACAAGGCCCAGCCCGGCATGGCGCTCCTGCAGCTCGCCCGAGGCGAGATCGCCGACGCCCGCCGCTCGATCGACCGTGCCCTGACCCGGGCAGCCGGCACCGACGGCGTCGCGGACCGCACCGCCCGCGCCCGGCTGCTGCCGGCGAAGGTCGACATCAGCCTCGCCGATGACGACCTCGACGGCGCGCGAGCTGCCGTCGAGGAGCTCGAGACGATCGCCCGCGACCATGCGCAGCCGCTGTTCCAGGCGGGTGCGCTGACGGCACGCGGCGAGCTGCTGCTGGGCGAGAAGAACGCGGCCGAGGCGTCACCGGTGCTCGGTCGGTCATGGCGCCTGTGGCAGACGTCCGACCTGCCCTACGAGAGTGCCCGGGCTCGGCTGCGCTACTCGGAGGCACTGACCGCCGAGGGCGACGAGACCATGGCCCGGCGCGACCTGCTCGCCGCCAGGGCCGTGTTCGAGCGACTCGGGGCGACGCGCGACCTGGAGCGTACCGACCGCCTGCTCGACGACGGCTCCGGCGAGACCCGCGGCATCACCTCGATCACCGGGACCACGCGCACCGAGACCACGCGCACGTTCATGTTCACGGACATCGTGACCTCGACCGACCTGCTGGGGCTGATCGGCGACGGGGCCTGGCGCGATCTGCTCGACTGGCACGACCGTGAGCTGCGCGCGGCGTTTGCGGGTCACGGCGGCCAGGAGGTGGCGCACACGGGCGACGGGTTCTTCGTCGCGTTCGAGGAGGCGAGCGCCGGCATCGACTGCGCCGTGGACATCCAGCGGCGCCTCGCGCGTCATCGCCACGAGCACGGCTTCGCGCCCTGGGTCCGGATCGGGCTGCACACCTCCCAGGCGACCCGCCGCGGCAGGAACTGGTCCGGGGCGGGCGTGCACCTGGCGGCACGCGTCGGGGCCGCCGCCTCGAGCGAGGAGATCCTGGCGACGCGCGCGACCCTCGATGCCGCGGCCGCGACGCCCTATCCTCGTTCCGAGCCGCGTTCGGTGAAGCTCAAGGGCATCCGCACACCGGTTGACGTCCTGGCCATCGACTGGCGCTGACGCCGGATCCGTCGACTCGGCCGGCGGCCGGGCAGGAGGCGAGGTCGCCACCCGCAGCGTCGGGACGTTCAGGACGCGGCGGCGTCGGGCTCGAGCTCTTCGACCTGTGCCGCCTCGGCCTCGAACTGCTCGTGGTACAGGCGTGCGTACAGGCCGTCCGCCGCCAGCAGCTCCCGGTGCGTGCCGCGCTCCACGATCCGGCCGTGATCGAGCACCAGGATCCGGTCCGCCCGCAGGATCGTGGACAGGCGATGGGCGATCGCGATCGTGGTTCTGCCCTCGGTCAGGCGGTTGAGCGCGGCCTGGATCAGCCGCTCCGAGACCGTGTCCAGCGAGGACGTGGCCTCGTCGAGGATCAGGATCCGTGGATCCTTGAGCAGGACGCGCGCGATGGCCAGCCGCTGCTTCTCGCCGCCCGACAGCTTGTAGCCGCGCTCGCCCACGACGGTGTCGAGCCCGTCCGGGAGCTCCGCGATCCGATCGGCGATGGCGGCCGCGCGCGTCGCGGCGCGAAGCTCGTCGTCGGTCGCGTGGGGGCGAGCGAACAGCAGGTTGTCGCGGATCGACGCGTGGAACAGGTACGTCTCCTGGGTCACGAACCCGATCACGCGCCCGAGCGAGGCGAGCTGGATCCCGCGAACGTCCAGTCCGTCGATCGTCACGCGCCCGGCGCTCACGTCGTACAGACGGGGGATCAGGTAGGTGGTGGTCGTCTTGCCGGCGCCCGACGGTCCGACGAGCGCCACGAGCTCGCCCGGCTGTGCCTCGAACGAGATGCCGTCCAGTCCGAACGGCGCCGGCGACGCCGGCATCGGGAGCGGCAGCTCGAGGCCTGCGGCTTCGAGCTCGTCCTCCTCGTACGTCGCCTCGTCGAGGAGGGTCTCGCGGTCGACGACCCCAAGGTCGAGCGCGGCCTCGCCGTCCATGCCACGCTCGGTGTGCGCATCGTCGAGCGGGATCTCGTGGGCGGGCCCCCCGCTCGCCCCGCCGTCCCCCGCCTCGCGTCCCGCCTCGCGTCCCGGCGCGCCGTCGATCGATCCCGCCGCAGCCGGGGCCCGGTCCGGCTGCGGCTCGGCCTGGTAGTGGAAGGTGACGTCCTCGAACGCCACGGCGCCGCGCATCGTCGCGGGCTCCAGCGCCACCGCGTCGGGCGCATCGACGATCTCCGGTGCGAGGTCGAGGTACTCGAAGATCCGGTCGAACAGCGCGAGCGAGCCCTGGATCTCGACCTGCACGTTGAGCAGCTGGCCCATCGGGAAGAACAGCCGGCTCTGGAGCGTGGTGAAGGCGACGATGTCGCCGGCGGTCGGGGCGTCGGGGGCCCCGTTGGCGGCCATGGTGCCCGCCAGCCAGTACACGAATGCGGGGGTGATCGAGAAGATCGTGCCCACGATCATGAAGAACCAGCGTCCGACCATCGCCTGCCGGAACTGGAGCCTCGCGAGGTCCATGTTGATCAGCCGGTAGCGGTCCACCGAACGTTCCTGGGCGCCGAACGTCTTGCCCAGCAGCATCCCCGATACCGACAGCGTCTCCTCGGTCACGGCCGACATCTCTGCCAGCCGCTCCTGGGTCTCGGTGCTCACCTCGCGCCGGATCTTGCCCACGCGGAACGTGAGCAGCATGAAGAACGGCAGCACGCCCAGCGAGAGCAGCGTCAGCCGCCAGTCGATGAGGATCATCGCGACGATCGTGCTGACCGTGATCGCGATGTTGGAGGTGATCGAAGCCGCGGTGTCGGTGACGACCGACTGCACGCCTCCGACGTCGTTGGCCAGGCGGCTCTGGATCTCGCCCGTGCGCGTGGCCGTGAAGAACCGCAGGGGCATCCGCTGGAGGTGCGTGTACAGGGCGTTGCGCAGGTCCTGCATGACGCCCTGGCCGACGAGGTTGTTGAGGTACGTCTGGCCGACGCCGATCAGGCCCGAGAAGATCGGGAGGACGATCATCAGGCCCACGTACAGGTTCAGCTTGTCGTACTGCTGGCCGACGATCACGTTGTCGATGAGCAGCTTGAGCAGGTACGGGTTGACGAGGCCGATGAGGCTGGTGGCCAGGATCGCCCCGACGACAACCGCGACCAGGGCGCGATACGGCCGGAAGAACCCCATGATGCGGCGGGTGGTTCTCGCCCGGCGCTCGGGCGGGACACGCTCGAACTCGCCCGAGGGCGGTGTCAGGCGACCCGCGCGGCCCCCTCCCATCCCGCGTCCGCCGCCAGCACGAAAGCTCACCGGCTGACCCTAGCACGCCGCTACGGTCGTTGCGCCCGCAACGTTCGCCGTGATGGTGCCGTGCTCGATCCGGGATGCGTGGAGAGGCCGCGACACTCGCCGGGACGCGTCTCCCGGACGGGGTCTCGCTACGCGGTGGCGACGGCGGTGGACTCGCCCACGCCCTGGGCCTCGAGCCACTTCTCGGCGTCCAGGGCCGCCCGGCAGCCCTCGCCGGCGGCGGTCACGGCCTGCCGATAGCGATGATCGTCGACGTCACCCGCGATGAACACGCCGTCGATCCGGCTCGTGGTGTGCTCATGCGCGAGGAGGTATCCCTTCTCGTCCACGTCGAGCCAGTCGCGGAACACGTCGGTGTTGGGCTTGTGGCCGATCGCGATGAACAGCCCCTCCATGGGCACGTCGCGCTCGTCGCCGTCGCGAGTGTCGCGCAGCCGGAGGCCCTCGACCTTCGCGTCGCCCAGGACCTCGGCGATCTCGGTATTGGTGTGCATCTCGATCTTGGGGTGGTTCGCCGCACGGTCGAGCATGATCTTCGATGCTCGGAACCCGTCGCGCCGGTGAATGAGATGCACCTTCTCGCGAACCGGGTCAGGTACTTCGCCTCCTCCATCGCCGAGTCGCCTCCGCCGACGACCGCGATCTCACGGTCGCGGAAGAAGAAGCCGTCGCACGTCGCGCATGCGGACACGCCGCGCCCGCGCAGACGCTGCTCGCTGTCGATGTCGAGCCACAGCGCCGACGCGCCCGTGGCGACGATGACCGCCTGGCCCGTGTACTCCACGCCGCGTGCCCAGACGCGGAACGGCCGGCTGGAGAAATCCACGCGGTCGACGTCCACGTCCACGATGTGGGTTCCGAACCGGAGAGCCTGCTCCCGGAAGCGGCTCATCAGGTCCGGTCCGTCGATGCCCTCGGGGAAGCCCGGGTAGTTCTCGACCTCGCTGGTGAGCATCAGCTGTCCGCCGGGCGCCGAGCCCGCCGAGCACGATCGGCTCCAGGTTGGCGCGCGCCGCGTAGATCGCCGCCGTCAGACCGGCCGGGCCCGAGCCGATGATGAGCACCGGAGCATCGGTGCGTCCGTCGTCCGTCCCGGCCGCCGTCGGGCCGCCCGTCGCGGGCACGGCGTCACCCGCGGGGTCGGCCAGGATGGCGATCCCGCCGCCGAGGGGGGTTGCGCCCGCCGCCATCGCTCCCGAAGTTGATCTTCATCGAGCCCAGCGGGCTCGATGCAATCGTCCCGGGTCGGGCATCGTCCCCGTTCGTGGCCTCGCTGGCGCCTTCGGTCGGTCGGTTCTGGTCGGTCATGGTGTGATCGTCGTCTCTGCTCATATGGCTGCGGTCGCCACTTTACCACGCCTCGAGGATACTCCTGGGGGGTATCGACGCCCGGCGCTCTCATGCGTTCCGGCGCGGGTGCCCGTGCTGGTCCCCGGCACACGCTCCGGCACGGCTTCCGGCTGGTCTCGACCGCGCCCTGTTCGCGGCCGTGGTGGTGGTGGCGTGCGACCCCGCGCCCAACGTACCCTCGTGCCGTGACGAGCGTCGAGACACCCGGCGATCCAGCGCAGGTCGTTGCTGGTCCGGTCGGCGTCGAGGAGGAGCCGGTCCGGCTGTCGCCCGCCACCTCGGCCCCCGTCGTCACGGCGGGGGGCCTGCGAAGGAACCACGATTTCCTGGTCGTCCTGATCGGTCAGGGCGTCAGCTCGTTCGGCGATGCGATCACCAACACCGCGCTCCCGATCCTCGTCCTGTTCCTCACCGGCTCGGGGATCGCGATGGGCGTCGTCGGCGTGCTGTCCACGCTGCCGGACCTGGTCGTCGGCCTGCCGGCGGGCGCCTATGCGGATCGCTGGGATCGCCGGCGGATGATGCTCTATGCCGATCTCGGGCGAGGCCTTCTGACCGCGGTCATCCCGCTGTCCGTCTGGCTCGGCGGCCCCACCCTCGCCCTGATCATGGTGGTTACGTTCCCGATCAACGTGCTCCGGGTCCTGTGGCTTGCGGGCTACACGGCAGCCGTGCCCGGCCTCGTGGGCCGGCCCGAGGTACCGCGCGCCAACGCCCTGTTCGAAGCCGTGTTCAACATCGGCTGGGTCGCCGGGCCCGCGATCGCCGGCTTCCTGGCTGCGGCCATCGGCCCGGGGCCGACGATCGCGATCGATGCGGCGACCTTCCTCGTCTCGGTCGGCGGGCTGATGCTCGTCCGGAGGCCCCTTCGGCCCGAGGCCCGGCCCGAGCGAACACGGATCATCGCGGATGTTCGCGAGGGTATCGGCTTCGTTCGACGGCAGCCCACCCTGCGTGCCGTGATCGCCCTGTGGACGACGACGTCCGTGGTGACCGCCGGCCTGATCAGCGGGCTCATCTACTACGTCACGATCGATCGCGGCCTGGGCCCGGAGGTGGTGGGTGCGGTGCTGTCGGCCTTTGCCGTGGGGTCGATGGGCGGTGCGCTGGTCGCGGCCCGCATCTCGGTCCGCTCGGTGGGCACGATGATGCTCGCCGGCAGCATCGTGACCGGACTGACGCTGCTGGTCGTCGCCCTGGACGTCCCGGTGGTCGTGATGGTGGTCGCCGCGTTCATCGCCGGCACCGTCAACTCCAACATGCTGGTGGCCTACCTGTCGCTCCGAACGCTCCTGTCGCCCGACGCGCTGCTCGGGCGGGTCGGAGCCACGGCCCGCACGCTGTCGATCGGGCTGATGCCGATCGGGGCGCTGGTGGCCGGGGTGCTGCTCGACGCCATCGGCGGTGGCGCGACGCTGGTCGCGATGGGCCTGGCGATGGTCGGCGCGGGTATCGGGTTCGCCCTGCTGCCCGCGGTCCGTGGTGCCCGGATCCCGACCGACGACCAGCCGCTGACCAACGCGGCCTGACGCGTCCGGTGGCGGGACGACCGATCGCCACACGGCGGATTGCCTGACACGCCCGCTGGCCGGACGGGGACCCATCACGGCGGATCGGCCGCCCGCGGATCGACTACAGGCGGATCGACTACAGGCTGTGGAGGGCGGGCAGGACCTTCGCCCCGAGGATCTCCATGACCTCGGGCCGCCAGGCATCGCGGACGCTGAAGATCACGTGCTGGGCGCCGGCATCGGCCAGCTCGCCGAACCGGTCCACCACCTGCTGCGGGCTCTCCCCGGGGTCGTCGTCCAGCTCGAGCCGAACCGTCTGCAGGGTCGAGCGCTCGATCTCGTCGGGACTGCGGCCGATCTCCTCGCAGTGGCGGCGCAGGACCTCGTACTTGTGATGGATCCGCGGACCGTCGCCGAACACGTTGCAGGCATCGGCGTACCGGGCGACCAGCCGAAGCGTCTTCTGCTCGCCACCACCGCCGATCATGATCGGGGGATGCGGTCGGGCGATCGACTGCGGCGCGTTCAGCAGGCGTGCCGCCTGGTAGTGACGGCCCTCGAAGGCGGCCTCGGTGCCTCGCTCGCCCTGCCACATCTGGTGGGCGATCTGCAGCGTCTCCTCGAGCATGCCGAATCGCTCGCCGAGGGGCGGGAAGGGAAACCCGAGTCCCTGTGATTCCTGCTCGTTCCAGGCGGCGCCGATGCCCAGCCAGGCACGACCGCCCGAGAGCACGTCGAGCGTGGTTGCCGCCTTGACCCACAGGCCGGGCAGCCGGTAGTGAACGCCGCCGACCATCAGCCCCAGCGTCGCGCGCCGCGTGTGCGCCGCCATGTACCCGAGCGCGGTCCAGCCCTCGAGCATGGGCTCCTCGGGCCGACCGACGCCCCGGATCTGGAAGAAGTGATCCATGACCCAGATCGAGTCGAAGCCTGCCTCGTCGGCATCGTGGGCGACGCGGCCCAGGGTTGCGCCGATGGCATCGGTGCCGCCGGGCCAGGAGAACGAGGGAATCTGCAGACCAGCCTTCATGCGTCGAGGGTAGCAGCGAGATCGCCGCACGCGCGACGCCGGCCCTCCGTGCGCGTCAGCTCGTGAGCGCGACGGCCATATACGTCGCCGACAGGTACAGGCCGTCCGAGAGGTTGTGACTCAGGATCGGTCCGAGCAGGGACCCGGTCCGCTCGCGGAGCGCCGCGTAGTAGACCCCGAGCACGAGTGCGAGCCCGACCTGCACCCAGTTCGGGTCGAGGGTGATCTCGAGGAACGACGCCCGGCTGAACAGGATGGTGTGCGCGATGGCGAACAGCACCGCCGTCACCAGGCCGGCGATCGAGACCCGGAACGCGGCTCGACCCACGCCCAGCCGAACGCGACGACCGAGCGGGCGTGCGAGGAGCCCGAGGATCAGGCCCCGGAACAGCAGCTCCTCCCCGACGCCGACCATCAGCCACTGGAAGGCGAGCGTGCCGACGACGTTGCGGGTCGTCGGCCAGTACGCGAGCCCCGGCGGGCTCCCGCTGAGCAGGTACGGGACGAGATCGACCGCGATCACCAGGAGGAGGTAGCACAGCCCGAAGGCCGCGGTGATCCGCAAACCGGTGCGGACATCGCCCCACTGCAGCCCGAACTCCGCTCGCGACCAGCCGAAGCCGACGACGAGAACGGCGATGAGCAGCAGCGCGAGGATCGCCTCGACCCCGTGGTGGACGAACAGGTAGACGAAGGTGTCGTCGGGATCAATCCATGCCAGCTCGGGTTGGACGGTCAGGCCCGCGTTCATGCCGAGCCACGGAATGACGAGGACCGCGACCACCAGCAGCACCGTGATCCCGACCAGGTTGGTGAGGATCGAGGACCCCGTCCGTGGGCGGGTCAGCACGCGCTCCATGCGCGGATGATCGGACGCGTGGCGGGGGCGGCGCCTACGACGAACCGCCCAAAGCCCCGGGTCATTGGTCGCATGCGCGAACGTCCAGGTGGACGCACGGTCCCCGTGTGTCACGGCCGACCTCATCCCAGGCCGCCGGGTCAGCGGAACAGGTCGTTCTCCGGCGCCATCAGCAGGTCGCGGACCGAGCCCTCGCCCGGGGTCGGGTTCGCGCCCCGGACCAGCGCCACCGGCCGGCCGGCCGCCTTGCCCAGCGCAAGCTCCGCGGCCGAGGCGATCTCGTCGGCGACCGCGCGCACGGTCGTACGCATCGTGCGACCGTCGGCATCGGGCTCACCCCGCAGGTCCTCGAGCGGCTGGATGCCGGCGACCCCGAGGGCCACGTCGGTGATGCCCCAGCGCCATGGGCGCCCGAAGCTGTCGGACACGATGACGGCGAGGTCGTGGCCGAAGCGCGCACCGAGCGCGCGTCGCAGGGCCCGGGCCGAAGCGTCCGGGTCGGCGGGCAGCAGCGTTACCATGTCGCCCGACCCGGAACCGA
Source organism: uncultured Chloroflexia bacterium (assembly GCA_963806265.1). Taxonomy (GTDB): domain Bacteria; phylum Chloroflexota; class Limnocylindria; order Limnocylindrales; family CSP1-4; genus CAIXZV01. Next base: position 104,079 of record CAWDXT010000006.1, on the reverse strand, counting down.
CGTTGGACGCGTCGATGCCGCCGTTGGCGCACACGAACCCGTGACGCGTCTCGGTGATCAGCACGCCGCGCTCCATGCGCACGATCCGGCGCGCCTCGCGCAGCACGACCTCGATCTGGCGCGCGTCCCGATCCCAGGCCTCGGCCCAGGCGATCGCCTCGGGGCGCGGCTCCACGGTTCGCAGGTCGACGACGGCGCCCTCGGCCTTCGACACCACCTTCTGCGTCACGACCAGCACGTCGCCGGTCTCGAGCGGCAGCGCCCCGGCGGTCGTGGCCAGCGCATCGCCGATCAGCCCCGCGAGGTCGTCGCCCTGGTGGATCTCGGGTATCCCGTCGAGCGCGAGGATCTCGACCCGGCCCGACGCCGGGTCGTCACCGCTGGGTCACCCGGGAGGCAGGATCCGAGGCGAGCGAGGCGTCGCGGATGGGCTGCGGATCCGGCATCGGATCGAGCTCGCGGACGGGCTGCGAATCCGGCACCGGCTCGTTCCTCGGCCGCGCCGCGATCTCGCCGGCAAGCAGCAGATCATCGGGGGTGTCGAGGTCGAGCTCGAGATCGCCGGCCACCTCGACGAACGCGGCGCCGGCCGACGACGCCAGCCAGGCATGCGCGGCCCGACTGTCGCCGCCGAACGCGGGGTCGATGGCGTCCGGGGGTCGAGCAACAGGGCGTTGGTGCCCCGGCCGTGGCGGTCGGGGGCGAGCACGACGCATGGCGGGACCGGCCGCATCCGCGGCGTCGAGCACGGCCGCCACGGCAGCCGGCGACAGGCCCGGCAGGTCCGACGGGCAGCACGAGCATCCGCCCGCCGGCGGCCACCGCTGCGCGCGCCTCGCTGATCGCGGCGTTGAGGCCACGCGATCGCTGGGCCGCCGCTCGCGCGCCGGCCGCCTCCGCGAGCTCGAGCGCCTCGGGGTCAGGCGAGATCACGACCACCTCGGTGACGCCCGGCGTGGCACGCGACGCCTGCACCGTCCCGCGCAGCAGCTGCTCCACCAGCTCACGGCGCTCCTCTGCATCCAGCACCTCGCCCAGCCGCGACTTGGCGCCCTCGAGGCTGCGGACCGGGATGACCACGACCGTCGCGCGCGATCGGTCGCTCGAGCCAGCGGTCATCGGAGCCCGCGGTCATCGGACCGCACCGGGAACCGGGCTCGCAGCAGCACCGCTCGCGAGGTCGAGGGTGGCCAGCAGCTCGCCGGCCAGTCGCGCCCGACCGGCGTCGTCGCGCATGATCGTGTCGGTCACCAGCGACGGTCATGCCCAGGCTCGCGGACCGTGCCGGCCAGCGCGGCGTCGACCGTGTCGAGCACGAACGTGTCGACCAGCCCCGCGTACCGGCGAGCGACGCCGAGCGCGCTCGCCTCGTCGCCGAGCGAGGCGAGCATCCGGTCGGCCGGTCCCTTGAGCGCGCGGCCGCCGATGATCGGGCTGACCGCCAGCACCGGCACCCCGCGCGCCGCGCGCGCATCGATCGCGTCCCGCATGCCCGGGCACGGCCAGGATCGGCGCGACCGACACGATCGGGTTGGACGGGCAGACCACGATCGCCTCGGCGCTCTCGAGTGCGGCGCGGACCTCGGGCGTGACCGACGCCGCCTCGATCCCCGCATAGCGCACCTCGTGCACCGTCGGCTCCTGGCGCCGGTGGACGAAGTACTCCTGGAACTCGAGCCAGCCGTCGTCGGTGCGGACCTCCGTCCGAACCGGCTCGTCGGCCATGGGCAGGATCCGCGCGGCGATCCCGAGCGACGCGCTGGAGCTCGAGGCAGACGCGGCGTCAGCCGTCCGCCGGCGCGCAGCCGTGCGCGTCCGCGCGACGTGGAGCGCGAGGTCGCGGTCGCCGAGCGCGAACCAGGTCGGCTCGCCGTACCGCCCCAGCTGGTCCATCACCGCGTGCGTGTCGCCCTCGATGCCCCAGCCCAGGTCCGCCTGCTCGATCCCGGCCAGGTTGTAGAGCACCGTGTCGTGGTCGGGCATCACCAGCAGCCCGTGGCGCTCGCAGTCGTCGCCCGTGTTGACGATCGACCGTCAGGTCGCGGCCCAGGTGCGCCTGGAGCCCGTCGGCGAGCTTGGCGCCGCCGACGCCGCCGGCGAGCGCGACGACGCGCGGCATCGTCAGCCGTCCTCCAGCTCGTCGTGCACCGCGTCGATCCGGATCAGGAACGACACCCGCGGCTGCCGGCGGAAGGTGGCGATCGATGCCGGCGAGGGGCCCTCCGGGTGGTAGCGATGGGCGAGCGCGACGATGTCGCGCGCGGGCGCGCTCGAGGTCGTCGACGACCTCGTCGACGCGCCCGGCGATGCCCAGCCAGCGGTAGCCATCGTGCCGGTCGATCAGCGCGATCGAGACGCGCGGGTCGCGGCGCAGGTTCTCGCACCAGCGCCGGCCGGCGCGCGAGTTGACCAGGATCCGGTCGTCGGGCTCGAGGCGGTACCAGACCACGGCCTGGGTCGGCGTGCCGTCCTCGTCGAGGGTGGCGACCGACGCGAAGCCCGGTTCGGACGAGGAACCGCCGCTGCGCATCGCTGAGGACGGTCGGGGGTTCGCGGCATGGCGATGATGGTAGCGAGGGTGGCTCGCGGGTCAGCGCAGGCGTTCCCCGGCCTCGACCGCGACCGGGAGCCGGTTCCCGGGTGGCGCCAGCGGGCAGGCCCAGCGTGGGTCGAACGCGCACGACGGGTGGTAGGCGAAGTTGAGGTCGACGATCCGCGTTCCGGTCGCCGGGTCGCCGCCGAGATCGGCGCCCTTGGCCGTGTCGAGCACGTAGCGACCGGCCCCGTAGGTGCGTGCTGCCGTTGGTGGCGTCGCGGAAGGGCAGGAACAGGCCGCCCGCGTAGCCCCGCATCCAGAACAGCGACAGGGTGCCGCGCCGCCGGGCAGCGGCAGGCGCAGCGATCCCGACCCGGTCGAACGCGAGCGTCGTCGGCCCCGCTGTTGGGCAGCGCCAGCCGCGCCGCCGCTCGCTCGCCGCCGCCGGCGTCCTCGACGATCAGCGAGCGAAGCGCAGCCGCTCGTCGTACGGCCAGTGCGCGCGCCGGAACGCGGCGCGATCCGGCTCGGGCAGCGGTGACTGCGGATGACCCCGGAACAGGCGCTCGCGCTCGTCGCGCCAGCGCGTCCACGCCGCCTGCGGGGTCCGATGCCGAGATCGATCGGACCTCGGCGTACAGCTCGGCCACGCGCCGTCGCCAGTCGGCGAGCCAGGACGATCGGTCGGCGTGATCCGGTGACAGTGTCGGCTCATGCCCGGATCGTAGCCCGTGCGAGAATGCCCCTCCCAAGTAGGAGGTGGATCGTGGCGGACGTGGCCGAGATCGGCGTCATCGGGGGCTCCGGGTTCTACTCGCTGCTCGAGGACGTCACCGAAGCGAAGGTCGACACGCCCGTACGGGCCGCCGTCGGACAGCCTGTTCCTGGCCACCGTCGCGGGCCGCAGGGTCGCGTTCCTGCCGCGTCACGGCCGGCGCCACACGATCCCGCCGCATCGGATCAACTACCGCGCCAACGTCTGGGCGATGCGCTCGCTGGGCGTCAAGGCCGTGATCAGCCCTGTGCCGCCGGCTCCCTCCAGCTCCACGTGGAGCCGGGCCACTTCGTCGTCACCGACCAGTTCGTCGACCGCACGAGCGGCCGCGCCGACACCTTCTTCGACGGCCCGATCGTGACCCATGTGTCCTCGGCCGAGATCTACGACCCTGTGCTGCGCGACGTCGCGCTCGAGGTCATCCGCGAGCACGGGATCACCGTCCACGATGGCGGCACGGTCGTCGTGATCCAGGGCCCGCGCTTCTCGACCAGGGCGGAGTCGAGGTGGTTCACCGACGCCGGCTGGGAGGTCATCAACATGACCCAGTACCCCGAGGCGTACCTGTGCCGCGAGCTGGGCATGGCCGTCGTCAACATCGCCCTGATCACCGACTACGACGCCGGCGTCCTGGAAGGTACCGAGGCGGTGACCGCGCACGACGTGCTCGCGGTGTTCGAGCAGAACGCGCAGCGCATCCGGGAGGTGGTCCTGGACATGATCGGCCGCCTGCCGGCCGACCTCGACGCGCTCGGCGCCCGCGACGCGCTGCAGCACACCCGTGGTGACGGGCACGTCGCCGGTCCGGCCGACATCCGGTTGTTCGAGACCGGTCTCTGAGGCGCCGCCTCGGCGTCCGGTCGTCCGGCGGCCGGCTCGGCTGGGCGCCGGCCGGTCTCCCGGCGTGTCCGGCCGCCCGGCATGCCGACCGCGATCTCGCGTTCCGTGGCACCATCGGGCCCCACACCCCAAGCGCGCACCTGGAAGCCATGACGTCCACCGCTCACGCCGACCGCCCGACGCCCCCGGGACCGCCGAGCCCACGCATGGCTGCGTGCGGTGCGGCGCGCAGATCCCGATCAGCGAGGGCATGTGCGAGCGGTGCAACCCGCTCGGGCTCAAGGGGCCGTCCGCGTCGCAGGCGCACGGCACGGTGTTCGCCGGGATCGGGATCGCCGGTCATCGGGATGGCCATCGTCGCCCACTTCCTGGTCAGTGGCATCGGTCCGTTCAGCGGCACGGTCGCGGCGGTGGCAGCCGACCCGGCCGGCCTGCGGGTCACGATCTCGGTGACCAACGCCGGCTCGCGGGCGGGCAGCACCACCTGCCGAATCGACGACCCGGCGCTGCCGGGCATCGGGCCGACGCGGTGTTCGTGCAGAGCCCGATCGTCCAGCCGGGAGCGACGGTTCGCTTCGACACGGTGGTCTCGAGCCTCGGGACGGAGCCCAAGCCGCTGACCACGGACTGCGGGGCGTGACCCGCGGGGGCTCGCGCGGCGATCCTGGCGGCCGACGCCCGCGGCGGCGGGCTCGGCCGACGCCCGCGGTGGCAGCCTCGCTGCCGACGCCGCGTTCGCGCGCGAGATCGCCGAGGCAGCGGGCCGGATCCAGCGTGACCGGTATGAGCGGGTGGAGCGGATCGACCACAAGTCGGCCAAGGACGTCGTGACCGACGTCGACCACCGGTGCGAGGACCTCATCCTGGGCGCGATCCGCGAGCGCTTCCCGGACGACGGGATCCTGGCCGAGGAGTCCGGAGCCCACCGGGCGCCCGCGAAGCGAGGTCGAGCGACGCTCGACGCGCCGAAGCCGCCGCCGTTGCGGCCGAGCCGGCCGCCGGTCGTGGCCTCGCGCACGGCCGCACCTGGGTCATCGATCCGCTCGACGGGACCATCAACTACGCGAACGGCATCCCGTTCTTCTGCGCATCGGTCGCGCTGCTCGTCGATGGCCGGCCCTCGGTCGGCGTCGTCCACGACCCGATGCGGGGCGACACGTACTGGGCAACGAGCGATGGGGGCGCGTACCTGGGCGACCTTCCGATCGCCGCCTCCGACAAGCCCTCGATCGAGGACTACGTCATCGCGATGGCGCTCGCGGGGCGCCGCGTGGCCACCCGGTCGCGCGCCGTTCGGCGCGCCATCCGCGTGTCACGAGACATGGGTTCCGCGGCGCTGTCCTTCGCCTACGTTGCGAACGGTCGGTTCGACGCATTCATCCAGTCGGCCGGAATGTCGGCGTGGGACGTGGCGGCCGCCGGCCTGATCGCGGAGCGGGCGGGCGCGATCGTCACGGCGCTCGACGGCGGACCGTGGTTCGACGTCGAGCGTGCCGACCGGGCATTCGGCGCGATCGCGGCGCCGGCCGCGCATCACCCGGAGCTGCTGCGCCTGGCGACCTGAGCGACCATCGTCTGCGCCGGGAACGGGCGCCCGTTCCGACGCGAGCGATCGGCCTCGGCGGATGGGGGCTCAGGCCACCCGTCCGGGCTCAGGCCTCCCGCCCGTCCTCAGGCCTCCCGCCATCGGTGCGGACGGGCGCGAGCCTCCGCCCGGGCTCAGGCCCGCCGGCTCAGGCCTCCCGCCATCGGTGCGGACGGGCGCGGAGCCGGGCCAGGCCCCACTCGTCGCAGAATGCCTGCCACCGGGCACGATCTGCCCCCGGCCACCACAGGTCATCGGCGTCCGTCTGCGCGATCGGGACCCCGTCGGAAGTCGTTCGGAGTCGGGCGAGATCGCGGTACAGGAGGGCCTCGGGCATGCGGTCGCGCAGCGTGGCCGCGAGGCCGACCGCATTCCGGACCCCGCTGACGTCCCACTCCGACGCGATCGCCGGGATCTCCTCGAGATGGCCGTATCGGGCGAGCACCGTCGCTGCCGACTTCTCGCCCCAGCCCGGCAGCCCGGGATACCCGTCGGCGGCATCGCCGACCAATGCCAGGCGATCCGCGACGCTCTCTGGGGGCACGCCCCACTTGGCGCGTACGCCCGCGTCGTCGTACACGAGGTCTCGACGCCGGTCCCACAGCACCACTCGCTCGTCGCGGACGCATTGCGCCATGTCCTTGTCGGGCGTGCAGATCAGGATCCGATCGACGTTCGGGTCCGCTGCGAACCGGTCGGCCGCAGCCGCGATCGCGTCGTCGGCCTCGTACTCGACCATCGGCCACAGCACGAGCCCCAGGGCCTCGATGGCTGCCTCGGCGATGGGGAACTGGTCGAGCAGCTCCTGCGGCACGCCGGCCTCGGTCTTGTACCCCGCGTACAGGTCGTTGCGGAACGAGCGGATCACCCGGTCAGTGGCACAGCCGACATGCGTTGCGCCCTGCTCGCGGAGCAGGAACAGCAGCTGCTCGACGAGGCCGCTGACACCCGACAGCACGATGCCGTCGCGGCCCAGCACCGGCGGCCGCGGCGAGTAGTGGGCACGGAACAGCTCGTAGGTCGCGTCGACGAGGTGGATCTGCATGCGGGTGGTCAGGGGGTCTGCATGCGGGTGGTCAGGGGGTCTGCATGCGGGTGGTCAGGGGGTCTGCAGCGCGTGATCAATCGTCTGCGGACCCGGTCTCGACCAGGCGCGCGAACCGGTTCAGGTCGTCCTGAAAGATCGGTCGCAGCACCGGCGCTGCCATCCTGGCGCCGAGGTCGGGCAGGACGGGCGGCCGCAGGATCTCCTCCCAGCGCACGATCGTGGTCGTGCCGTCCGCGCCGGGCTCGAGCGTGATCAGGCCGCTGCCGGTGAACAGCCCGTGATGCCGGATCGCATAGCGCGTGGGCGGCGTGAACTCGATGATCTCCACCGGGTCGGACGCCGGGATGCCGAAGATCCGGACGATCGCCGTCCCCCGGGTGCCGACGCCGACCGGCCCGGGCGTGGTGATCGAGATCCGCTTCATCTCGCGCATCCACTCGACCTGGAGGGGCACGTCCGCGAGCACGGCCCAGGTCTCCTCGATCGGGGCGTCGACCACCGTGAGCATTCGCAGCACCGGCTCGCGGGATGGTCCGGTTCGGCGGGCGAGCAGGCGGTCGATGACGAACGCCACGAACGCGGCCAGCATCCCGAGCCCGATCAGTCGTCGCATCATCGAAGCCTCGTCGACTGGAGCCGGACACCAGCCGCCTCCAGCTCCTCGAGCGCGAGGTCGCCATCGCCGGGTTGGAGGTCCACGGCGGCGATCGCGTCGGTCAGCACCGTCGTCGCAAAGCCCAGCGCCACGGCATCGAGCGCGGTCGCCTTCACGCAGTAGTCGGTCGCGAGGCCGGTGACCACGACGTCGGTGACGTCGGCTGCCCGCAGGGTCGCCTCGAGCCCGGTGCTGACCGTCTCGCCCGAGATCGGATCGCGCATCGTGAATGCGGAGTAGCCGTCCTCGCCGTTGCTGCCCTTGCGCACGATCGTGGCATCCGACGGTCGCTCGAGCGACGGGTGGAACCCGGCACCCCAGGTCTCCTTGATGCAGTGATCGGGCCAGGTGCCGCCGTCCTTCGCGAAGTGCGGCGTGTGTGTCGGGTGCCAGTCCTGGGTGCAGACGACCATTGCCCCGTTGTTCGTGGCCAGGGCGATCTCGCGGTTGATCGCCGGGATCACCTCCGCACCGCCCCTCACGCTGAGGCTGCCCGCGGGATCGGCGAAGTCGTTCTGGACGTCGACGACGATGAGCGCGACGCCGGGTCGGTAGCGAAGCATGCGGGTACGGTAACGCGCCCGGCGTCCGTGCTGCCCGCCATCGCAAGCGGCGCGGAGTGCCGCAGCAGCCTGCGTGCCCGATGGCAGCACCCCACACAGATGGACGGTCTCTCACCTCAGGCAGACCTGGAACACTGCGCGGTCCTTACAGCGGACGTAACGCGGTGTCGTCCCTGTACCACGCTGCGCGGTCCTTACAGCGGACGTAACGCGGTGTCGTCCCTGTACCTGGAACGCTGCGCGGTCAGTACAGCGGATCTCACCCGCGCGGTGCCGTGACTGGAACGCCACGCGGTCCCTAGAGCGGATATGACGCGGCGTTCGGCCCCGAGCGCGTCGATCTGGATCGCCTGGCGTTCCACCCGTTGGCTGCGCGCCCACGGAACCGCTGGTTCGACCGCCCAGCGTTCCAAACGGTGATTGCGCGCCCACGGAACCGCTGGTTCGACCGCCCAGCGTCCCAAACGGTGATTGCGCCACTGCAAGACCGCTGGTTCGACCGCCCAGCGTTCCAACCACCGACTGCCCGCCCGCGGAACCCTGCCTCGACCGCCCGGCCTTCCGGTATCAAGCCGCTCGGGAGGCTGGCATGCCAACTATCGGTGGCCGACGAGGAGGGTCCGTTCCGAACGGAGGCAAGTCGCACGTAAGGGCATGCGGGCATGCTCGCGACATGAGCACGCGGCGGGATCGGGGGTGGGAGGCGCGCGAGGCAGCGGCGCAGAGTCGTCGCCGGTTCGGATCCGAGGTCAGGGAGGCGCGGCTCGATGCCGGCCTCAGCCAGCGGGCGTGTGCGATGGCAGCGGGCATGTCGCACTCGCAGCTTGGTCGCATCGAGCGAGCGGCGAACCGCACCATGACGATCGATCAGGCGACGCACGCCGCAATGGCCCTGGGCCTCCGTCTCGTCCTTCGGACCTACCCCGACGCTGACCCTGCGCGCGACGCAGCGCACCTTGCGCTCCTGGCCCGGTTCCGAGCGAGGCTACCGCGGGAGGCCGGGTGGCAGACGGAGGTGCCCATGCCGATCCCGGGGGATCGACGTGCCTGGGATGCAGTGGTCGCGATGGGCGGTCGACGAGCAGGATGCGAGGCGGAGACGCGGCTCCGCGATGTCCAGGCGCTCGGGCGTCGGCTCGCCCTCAAGCTGCGGGACGGCGCGGTTGACGTGCTCATCCTCGTTGTCTCTGACACGGCATCGAACCGTCGCGTTCTGCGGCTTCACCGGGCTACGCTGCACCCGCTCCTGCCGCTCGACGGTCGATCGATGCTCGCCGCCCTCGGGTCCGGCCACCTTCCGGATGAGAACGGGCTCGTCCTGGCGTAGGACGCGCTCGTCCTCGCGTGGAACGAGCGCACGATGGCAAGGGAGTCGCGTCGGGCAGGGGATCGCGTCTGCCGTGTCCGGCGACAGTGCTCACGCTCGGCTTGCAGGGGCAAGCACTTGCAGGTGCAAGCAGAAGCCCGAGACGCGCCAGCCTCCGGCACCGCGAGTGCCCTCGGCGCCGCGACATCCGGCACCGCCGGTGCCCTCGGCGCCGCGACATCCGGCACCGCGGTCATGCTGGGAGTCAGCAGCGCGCGGCACCGCTGTCGCGCTTGGAGCCGCGCGGGACGCGGAACGGGGCTACGCTGTAGGCATTCCCCTTGGGGCACGCCCGGTGCCCACGCGTCCACGGAGCCCAGATGTACCTCGACGAGTTCAAGCAGCCAGCTACCCGATATCGACGAGTTCGAGACCAGGGACTGGATCGAGTCGCTCGATCAGGTCGTGGACCAGGAGGGGGAGAACCGCGCCCGGTTCCTGATGTTCAAGCTGCTCAAGCGGGCGCGCCAGCGGCAGATCGGTCTGCCGGCGCTGAGCGCAGACGCGGTATATCAACACGATCAGCCCCGAGCAGGAGCCGACCTTCCCGGGCGACGAGATCCTCGAGCGACGGATCCGGCGCCTGATCCGCTGGAACGCGGTGGCGATGGTGCTGCGGGCCAACGTCCGCTTCCCGGGCATCGGCGGGCACCTGTCCACCTACGCCTCGGCAGCCAGCCTGTACGAGGTCGGGTTCAACCACTTCTTCCGCGGCAAGGATCACCCGGGCGGCGGCGACCAGGTCTTCTTCCAGGGCCACGCGGCGCCGGGGATCTACGCTCGCGCCTTCCTCGAGGGCCGGCTGACCGAGGAGCAACTCGACCACTTCCGGCGCGAGATCGGGCGGCTCGGGCCTGAGCTCGTACCCGCACCCGCGCCTGATGCCCGACTTCTGGGAGTTCCCGACGGTCTCGATGGGCCTCGGCCCGCTCGCGGCCGATCTACCAGGCCCGCTTCAACCGCTACCTCCAGAACCGGGGCCTCCGCGACACCGCGCCAGCAGCGCGTGTGGGCCTTCCTGGGCGACGGCGAGATGGACGAGCCCGAGTCGATCGCCGGCATCGCCCTCGCGGCGCGCGAGGGCCTCGACAACCTGACCTTCGTCGTCAACTGCAACCTCCAGCGCCTCGACGGGCCGGTCCGCGGCAACGGCAAGATCATCCAGGAGCTGGAAGGCCTCTTCCGGGGCGCCGGCTGGAACGTGATCAAGGTCGATCTGGGGCCGCGAGTGGGACGAGCTGCTCGCGCGCGACGTCGACGGCGTCCTGGTCGAGAAGATGAACAGCACGGTCGACGGCGAGTTCCAGAAGTTCTCGGTCGCCGGCGGGCGCCTACGTCCGCGAGCACTTCTTCGGGCCCGATCCGCGGCTGCGGCGGCTGGTCGAGCACCTGACCGACGACGACCTCTGCCAGCTCCGCCGCGGCGGCCACGACTACCGCAAGGTCTACGCGGCCTACAAGGCGGCGACCGAGTACACGCGGCGCGCCGACGGTGATCCTGGCCAAGACGGTCAAGGGCTGGACGCTCGGGCGCGGCGTCGAGGCCCGCAACATCACCCACCAGGCCAAGAAGCTGCGCGAGGAGGAGCTGCAAGGTCTTCCGCGACCGCCTCGAGCTGCCGATCCCCGACGCGCAGCTCACGAGGACGCGCCCTACTACCACCCCGGGCCGGACTCGGAGGAGGTCCGCTACCTGCTCGAGCGCCGCGCGGCGCTCGGGCGGCTCGCTGCCGCGGCGGGTCGTCCGCTCGGCGCCGCTGCCGGCGCCGGAGGCCGACGGTCGACGCCGAGTTCGCGGCCGGGCAGCTCGACCCCGGCGTCGACGACGATGGCCTTCGCCCGCCTGCTGCGCAACCTGCTCCGCGACCCGGAGCTCGGTCCGCGGATCGTGCCGATCATCCCCGACGAGGCGCGGACGTTCGGCATGGACCCCCTCTTCAACGAGGTCGGCATCTACGCCGCCCACGGCCAGCGCTACGAGCCGGTCGACTCGAACCTGGTGCTCTCGTACCGCGAGGCGGTGGACGGCCAGGTGCTCGAGGAGGGGATCAACGAGGCGGGGTCGATGGCCTCGTTCCAGGCGGCCGGCACGTCGTACGCGACGCTGCGGCGAGCCGATGATCCCGTTCTACATCTTCTACTCGATGTTCGGCTTCCAGCGCACCGGCGACCAGATCTGGGCATTCGGCGACCCGCGGGGCCGCGGGTTCATGATCGGCGCGACGGCCGGCCGGACCACGCTCACCGGCGAGGGTCTCCAGCACGACGACGGCCATACCCACGTCCTGGCCTCGACGGTGCCCGTCGTGCGCGCCTACGACCCGGCCTACGCCTACGAGCTGGCCGCGATCGTCCGCGACGGGATCGAGCGGATGTACGGCGACGGCGAGGACGTCTTCTACTACGTCACGCTCTACAACGAGAACTACCCCCAGGCGCCCAAGCCCGACGGCGTGGACGAGGGGATCCTCCGCGGGCTGTACCGGTTCGCGGCGGCGCCAGCGTGAAGAAGCCGAAGGGCCAGGTGCGGCTGGTCGGCTCGGGATCGATCCTGCAGCAGGTCATCGAGGCCCAGGCGCTGCTCGCCGACCGGTTCGGCATCGCGGCCGAGGTCTACTCGGCCACGTCGTTCCAGCAGCTGCGCCGCGACGCCGATGCCGCCGAGCGCTGGAACCGGCTGCACCCGGACCAGAAGCCGCGCGTCCCGTATGTCGTCGCAGGTCCTGGGTCCTGACGGTGGCCCGATCGTCGTCGCCACGGACTGGATCCGGCAGCTGCCCGATATGGTGGCCCGATGGCTGCCGGAGCCGTACATCGTGCTCGGCACCGACGGCTTCGGACGCAGCGACACCCGCGAGGCGCTGCGCGACTTCTTCGAGATCGATGCCGCCCACATTGCCGCGGCGGCGCTGGCCGGCCTGGCCCGAACGGGCGACTATGACGCGAAGGCGGCAGCCGCCGCCATCCGGGAGCTGGGCGTCGATCCCGACGCGCCCGATCCGTTGGACGCCTGACCCCGGCCCACGCCCGGCGGGTAGCCGGCCGCCCGCAGCGCGCGTTCGCCAGCGGGATCGTCAGCCCCCGCGTTCGTCAGCCGCAGGAGCTCGCCGCCCGAGATGTCGGTGAGATAGACCTCGCCCGCATCGTCGGTGCCGATGGAGCTGATGTTGCGCCCGGTCTGGAGCAGGACGGTCGGTGTCTGGGGCCCGTCCGCCGCCGCGTCGATCGCCCACAGCGTGCCGCTGCAGTAGTCGGAGAACAGGTACGCGCCATCGAGGCTCGGGATCCCGTCGCCCCGGTAGACGACACCGCCGATGATCGAGCAGCCGACGTCGTGGCCATACTCCGCCACCGGCATCGTGACCCCGGTCGGATCGCAGCCCGTGGACGGGTTGTAGCAGTGGAGGCCTTCCCAGCGGCGCCACCCGAAGTCCAGGCCCCGCGCTCCCGCCGGCGCGACGTCCACCTCCTCCCAGGCGCTCTGGCCCACGTCGCCGATCCACAGCGCACCGGTCTCGAGATCGACGCTGTCGCGGAACGGGTTTCGGAGCCCGTAGTGGAGGACCTCGGGCCGGGCGCCTGCCGTGCTCACGAACGGGTTGTCGGACGGGATCAGGTACGGCGTCCCGGACGGTGCACCCAGCACGTCGATGCGCAGGATCTTGCCCAGCAGCGTGCCGAGATCCGAGGCACGGTTCTCCGGATCGCCGCCAGAGCCACCGTCGCCGAGGGCGATCAGCAGCATGCCGTCGGGGTCGAAGCCGATCCAGCCGCCGTTGTGGTTCGAGTAGGGCTGGTCCTGGGTCAGGATGACCCGCTCCGTCGCGGGGTCCACCGTGGCCGCCTCGCCCGACCCCGCATCGAACGAGGACACCACCGTGTTGCCGTCGTGGTCCGAGTAGTGAACGTAGAACGTGGATCGCTCGTCGCCGAAGGACGGGGGAAACGCCACCCCCAGCAGGCCCCGCTCGCCACCTGCCTGGACCCGGTCGCTGATGTCGAGATACGGCGTGGGCAGGAGGTTGCCATCCTGCACGATCCGGATCCGGCCGCCCTGCTCGGCGACGAACAGTCGACCGGAGTCGTCGGCGACGGCCGTCACCCACAGCGGCGCGGCGAGCCCGCTCGCGACGGTCTCGGTTGTCACGCGGACGTTGGCCAGGTCGGGGTGCGTGTTGCCGGCCGGGGGCGGAGGGACGGCCGAGGGTTCCGACGGAGACGCTGCTGACGCGGCAGGCGTCGACGATGCCGACGCGGTCGCGACGGCGGAGGGGCTCGCCGTTGGATTGGCGGATCCGCAGCCGAGCGCCATCAGGGCGCAGCAGACAGCGAGTGTGGCGGCGCGAGCTGGAACTTGGCTAAGAAGCTGCATCTCGACTGCCTGCTAGCGTACCGGCACGGACGACGTTGCCGCCTTCACCCTGGCCGAGCTTCTTGTGCGGCCGAGGTGGCGTTCAGCCGGAGCCACGGATCCGTGCGACACGTTCGCCGAACGTCTGCGCGTGCAGCGCGCTGGTGCCATCCGCGTCGTGCCGGAACATGACGAACGCGTCGAGCCCGTCATCGACAAACGGGACCAGGCGCCGTGCCCAGGCATCGAGCTCCTGCTCGTCATAGCTCGACCGGCGCAGCCGGAGGTACAGGAACGGTCCCGTCCGGCGGATGTCGGGGGCCACCTCCAGCGCATCGTGGTCGGTGGTGCACAGCACGGCCCTCGCCGCGCGTAGCGCCGCGAACGTCTCGTCCCGTTCCCAGGACGGGTGCTGGGCCTCGATCACGAGCGGGATGGTCGCAGGCCAGCTGGCGAGCAGCCCGTCGAGCCCCTCGCCGTCCCGGGCGATCTCGGACGGGATCCGGAACAGGACCGCGCCCAGCCGCTCCCCGAACTCGGGCAACGTCTCGGTAAGCCACGCGACGGCGGCCACCGGGTCGGCGCGAAGCGCCCGGATGCTCGAGCCACGCTGGGCCTTGACGACGAACCGGAACGCGTCGGGGACGGCGGCGCACCAGGCGCGGATGCGGTCGGCCTTGGGTCGTGCGTAGAACGTGTTGTTGAGCTCGCACGCGGGCAGCCGCTGCGCGTAGAACGCAAGACGCTCCCGGTCGCGCAGACCGGCGGGGTAGAAGCGGGGCGACCAGCCGGGGTACGCGAAGCCGCTGGTCCCGGCGAGCACGCGCCCGGCGGGCCGGACGGGCGGTCGGTCAGGCGTCGTCGGCGCAGGTGCTCGGAGCACCCGCCTGGCTGCGTGTCGAGACCCTCGATGACACCGCCCAGCGCTCGCTCCAGGACGGCCTGGTCGCCGGGGTCAACGACATCGAGGAAGTAGCGCTGGACGCCGTCGAGATGGGTTCGTGAGGCGCCGCGGAGGCGGCCGAGACCCGCCCGCGTGAGGGTCGCCTCGGCACCGCGCGCATCGGTGCGGCATGCGGTTCGCTCCACCATGCCGTCGGCCACCAGCCGGTCCACCAGCCGGGTGATCCCGCTTCGCGACAGCAGGACCCGGTCCGCGAGGACGCTCATCCGGAGCCGATGGTGGGGCGCCGAGGCCAGCTGCAGGAGCGCGTCGTACTCGGCCAGCGACATCCCATGCTCGGCGCGCAGCTCCTCGTCCAGGCGACGCGTGAGCCGTGCGTGCGCGTGCAGGAACGACCGCCAGGCGCCGAGGGCCGGATCATCGCGCCCGGCCACGGCAGGCGCGGCTCGGGGCGCCTGCACCGGGTCGGTGGTCAGCTCGGTCGTCATGTCGCCATCCTACTTGCTCCCGGCATCGTTGACAACGCAACTACCGAGTGACGCGCCGCGTGTGCTTCGGGGCAGGCGGTTCACGATACGATCGACCTCCGAGGATGCGGAGGAGCACCATGGCCGAGTTCGATGTCGATGCGCTGCGCGAGCGCTTCCCAGCATTGTCGATCGAGCAGGATGGGCGTCCGATCGCGCTGTTCGACGGGCCCGGCGGAACCCAGGTGCCGGACACCGTCATCGCCGCCGTCGCGCGCTACTACCGAACCTCCAACGCGAACCACGAGGGACCGTTCCTGACCTCCCGGCGCAGCGACGCCGTCCTCGCAGAAGCGCACCTGGCCCTGGCCGATCTGCTCAACGCCGAGGACCCGTCGGAGATCAAGTTCGGCGCCAACATGACGACCCTCACCATGCACCTCGCCCGTTCGATCACGGCGAGCCTCTCCGCGGGCGACGAGATCGTGGTCACGAGCCTCGACCACGAGGCCAACGTCGGCCCGTGGCGCAGCGCAGCCGCCGACCGCGGGCTCACGGTGCGGACGGTGGACATCCGGACCGACGATGTCACGCTCGATCTGGAGTCGTTCGATGCCGCGCTTCACGGGCGACCCAGGCTGGTCGCCTTTGGCTGGGCCTCGAACGCCGTGGGCGCCATCAACCCGGTCGCGGAGCTCGTCCGTCGTGCGCACGAGGCCGGGGCGCTCGCGTTCGTCGATGCGGTCCACGCCGCACCGCACCTCCCGATCGACGTCCGGGCGGTGGATGCCGACTTCCTCGCCTGCTCGGCGTACAAGTTCTTCGGTCCCCACCTGGGCGCGCTGTATGGCAAGCGCGACGTCCTCGACCGGCTGCCGAGCTACAAGCTCCGACCCGCGGCCGACCGCTTCGAGACCGGCACCCTCAACCACGAGGGGATTGCGGGCGCGCTGGCGGCGGTCGAGTACATCGCGGAGATCGGTGAGCGGTACGGTGCCGGCTACGTTGCGCCGTTCGAGCTGGCGGGCATGACCGGCCGCCGGCTTCAGGCCCACGCGGGGATGGCGGCCATCCGGGCCTACGAGATGCCGTTGTTCGGGCGGCTGCTGGATGGTCTCGCGTCGGTGCCGGGCGTCCGCCTGTGGGGCATCGCGGATCGCGCTCGCTTCGACCAGCGGACGCCGACGGCCGCGATCACCATCGATGGGGTCTCGTCGGAGTCCGCGTCCACGACGCTCGGCGCGCGAGGGATCGCGACGTGGTGGGGCGACTTCTACGCCGTGGGGCCGATCGAGCGGCTCGGGCTCGAGCCCGGCGGCGTCGTGCGGATCGGCCTGACCCACTACAACACCGCGGCCGAGATCGACCGCTTGGTGGCCGAGCTGCAGGCCATCGCCCCGAGTTGACCGGCGTCGTCCACAGCGCGCTTCCAGCCGGTCGGTCCATGGCCGCCGGGCGGGCTGATTCGCGAGATCGTGAGACACTCGTGTGGCACCGGGAGGCGACATGACGACCGATCACAAGCAGCGGACAACCGGGCGAGCGAACGGCGATGGCGCCGACGCGCCGGATCATTCGTCCTCCGAAACCGCGCACGAGGACAGCGGCTCCGGCGCGCAGGATCGCGAATCGAGCGACGGGGCCAACGCGAGGCACGACGCCGAGGGTGACGGGGACACCAGCGCGTACCCGGGTGAGTCCCGCCTCGACATCCCGGTCTCGTCCGTCTTCCCGCCCATCGGGGACTACGGGTTCCTGTCCGATGGAGAGGCAAGCGCGCTGGTCGCCAGCAGCGGTGCCGTCGAGTGGATGTGCGCGCCCAGGTTCGACTCGCCGAGCGTCTTCTCGGCCATCCTCGATCGCGACGCCGGGCGTTTCCGCTTCGGCCCGGCCGACATGTCGGTGCCGGCCGATCGACGCTACCTGCCGGGCACGATGGTGCTCGAGACCAGCTGGGGCAGCAACGCGGGCGGCTGGGTCGTGATGCGCGACGTGATGCTGATGGGCCCGTGGCGCCACGAGGATCGACGCGACTCCAATCACCGGCGCGCACCGACCGATTACGACGCCGAGCACGTCATGGTCCGGTTCGTGCGCTGCCTCAATGGCGAGATGCAGCTGGCGATGGACTGCGAGCCCGTGTTCGACTACGGACGCTCCCGCGGTGCCTGGACGTACACGGGAGACGACTACCACCAGGGCGTGTGCTCGGGTGACGGCATGCAGCTCACGCTCACCAGCGACATGCGCATCGGCTTCGAGGGCTCCCGGGCGATCGCGCGGACGCTGATCAAGGCGGGCGAGACGCGGTTCGTGGCCCTGTCCTGGAGCGACGGGACGCCGCCCACGACGGCCAAGGACGCCTACGACCGGCTGGTGTGGACCGCGCACCACTGGCAGCACTGGCTGGCGCGCGGCCACTTCCCGGACCATCCGTGGCGGTCCTACCTGCAGCGATCTGCGCTCACGCTCAAGGGTCTCGCCTATGCGCCGACCGGAGCGATCGCGGCGGCGGCCACCACGTCGCTGCCGGAGGCGCCCGGCGGTGAGCGCAACTGGGACTACCGCTACAGCTGGATCCGCGACTCCACGTTCGCCCTGTGGGGGCTGTACACGCTGGGGCTCGACTGGGAGGCGATCGACTACTTCTTCTTCCTGGCCGATGCGGCGGGGAACCAGGGCGACATCCAGGTCATGTATGGCGTCGGCGGCGAGCGCGAGCTCGCCGAGCGGGAGCTCGACCACCTTGAGGGCTACGGCGGTGCGCGACCGGTTCGGATCGGCAACGCCGCCTACCGCCAGAAGCAGCACGATGTGTGGGGCGCGATCCTGGACTCCGTCTACATCCACACCTCGTCCCGCGACCGGGTGGACGACGAGATCTGGCAGATGCTGTCCGCCCTGGTCGAGCAGGCCGCTGCCCACTGGCGCGAGCCGGATCGGGGCATCTGGGAGATCCGCGGCGAGCCCCAGCACTTCACCTCGTCCAAGGTCATGTGCTGGGTCGCGATGGACCGCGGCGTCAAGCTCGCCGAGCTCCGGGACGACGCGAAGACCGCGGCCAGGTGGCGCAAGGTGGCCGACGAGATCCGGAGCGACATCCTCGAGCACGGTGTGGACGAGCGAGGCGTGTTCACGCAGCACTACGACACGACCGAGCTCGACGCCTCGCTGCTGCTCCTGCCGCTGCTGGGCTTCCTGCCCGCGGACGACGAGCGGATCCGGAGCACCGTGCTCGCGATCGCCGACGAGCTGACGGTCGACGGGCTGGTGATCCGCTACCACACCGAGCACACCGACGACGGGATGTCCGGGGTCGAGGGGACGTTCACGATCTGCTCGTTCTGGCTCGTCTCCGCCCTGATCCAGATCGGCGAGCTCGATCGCGGTCGGCGCCTGTGCGAGCGCCTCCTGGCCCTCTCGAGCCCGCTCCAGCTGTACGGCGAGGAGCTCGACCCGGAGACGGGTCGCCAGCTCGGCAACTACCCGCAGGCGTTCACGCACCTGGCCCTGATCAACGCCGTGATGCACGTGATCGATGCCGAGCAGGAGCGGCCGGCCCGAGGCCTCCAGATGATCCCGCCCGAGGAGGGCCACCTCAGCGCCACCTAGCGCCGGTCAACGGGCGCGGACGCGCCGACCTCGCTAGGCGGGGTCGATGCGGTAGATCGATCCGCCGAGGTAGACGACGAACAGCGCCCCGCCCGCGCTCTCGCCGAACGAGCTGATCAGGCCACCACCCGGGCCGGCCAGCCGCACCTTGGGCGGCTTCGACGACGCTGATGCCGGGACCGTGAAGATCTCGCCGCTGCAGTAGTCGCCGAACACGTACCAGCCCCGGAGGGCGGGGATCGCGGAGCCCCGATACACGTAGCCGCCGGTGACCGCGCAGCGGCCGTTGAGCGCGTGGGTGTAGTTGAGGAGAGGTCGCTTCCTGCCCGTCCTGTTGCAGCCCGTCGCGGGCTGGTAGCAGTGGAAGCCCTCCATCACGTGCCAGCCCCAGTTGACGCCCCGGCCGGCGCCGGTGCTGGTCCGCCTGGCGCGGTCGATCTCCTCGTACCGGCGCTGGCCCACGTCGCCGATCCACAGGTTGCCCGTGGCGCGATCGAACGAGAACCGCCACGGGTTGCGCAGGCCACGCTGCCAGATCTCGTTGCGACCCTTGCGCCCCACGTACGGGTTGGAGCGGGGATTCTTGTAGTTGTGCGTGGCGGTGGTGGCGTTGACGTTGATCCGGAGCAGCTTGCCCAGCAGCGTGTCCTTGCGCTGCGCCCGATTGCCCGGGTCGCCCGCAGATCCACCGTCACCCATGCCGATGTACAGGTAGCCGTCAGGCCCGAACGCGATCATGCCGCCGTTGTGGTTGCTGTACGGCTGCTTGATCCGGATGATCGTGCGGCCCGAGCCTGGCACGACCCGGTTGGGGTCGCTGGCCGACACGCGGTACTCGCGCACGACCGTGTTGCCGCTCCGGTTGGTGAAGTCGACGTACAGCTTGCGGTTGGTCTTGAACCGGGGATGAAACGCGAGGCCCAGCAGCCCCTGCTCCGAGCCCTGCGATACGGAGCCGCTGATGTCGAGCAGGGGCGTCGACAGCACCTTGCCGCCGCTCAGGATCCGGATGGTGCCCGTCTTCTCGACGATGAACAGCCGTCCCGTCCCGTCCCGGGCGCTGGTGATGAACACGGGCTTGGACAGGCCGCCGGCGACCTTGGTCAGCTTGATCGACGATGCGGACGGCGCAGCGGGCGCCGGGCTGACGGCCGGGATGGGTGACGGCATGGGTGCGGCTGCGACCGGGCCGGGCAGGGCGCCCAGCAACATTGCGACGCCGACCAGGCTCGCGACGATGGGTCCCCGTCGAGGCCCCGTGGAATGGGCGCGCGACCAGGGCCTGGTCGTCGCGTGGCCGGCGAGAGAAGCGAGGGGGCGCATCGGCAACACCTGCGTGGCACGGCTGGCTCCGGGCGCCGACAGAGCGGCGGCCATCCGGGTTGGCGGGTATGGTGCCCCTGGTCGACCCGCCTGTCGACCTCGACGGCTATCCTGCGGTCGATGACTCATCCCGTGGTCCACCCGTGACGATGGCCGCCGGCCCGGCGGCCGGCGCCCGTGGCTGGGGTGCCCAGAGCATGGTCGCGCCGCTGCGCGAGGTCCTCATGAAGGCGCCTGGCGCGGCATTCGGGCGCGCCTTCGACGATCCGGCCCACGGGTTCCTGCGCCCCTGCGACCTCGCTCGCGCGCAGCGGGAGCACCGGGCCCTCGTGGAGATGCTGGACCGGCTCGGTGTCCGGGTCCACCTGCTGGAGGCGGAGACCGACGACCCGGACCTCGTATATGTCTTCGATCCGCTCCTGGTTGCCGATGGCGGTGCGATCCCGCTCCGGCCCGGCAAGGCCAACCGGGCCGCCGAGCCGCCGGTGCTCGAGACATGGATCGCCGCGCACGGGATCCCGGTGATGGGCCGGATCGAGGCGCCCGGGACGATCGAGGGTGGCGACACCTTCTGGCTGCGACCCGATCTGCTGTGCATCGGTCGCTCGCTGCGGACCAACGATGCCGGGGCGCGGCAGCTGGGAGCGATCGTGGGTGGCGACGTGCGGGTGTTCGATCTGCCGTACTGGAAGGGACCGGCGGAGCTGGTCCACCTCCTGTCCGTGATCTCACCCGTGGCCGATGACGTCGCGGTCGTGTTCCTGCCGCTGCTGCCCGTCGGGCTCCATGCGCTGCTGGTCGAGCTCGGCTACCGCCTGGTGCCGGTGCCCGAGGAGGAGTACCCGACGCTGGGCTGCAACGTGCTTGCGGTGCGCCCCGGGGTTGCGGTGGTGGCCGAGGGCAACCCCGTCACGCGTCGGGGGCTCGAGGCGGCCGGCTGCGAGGTCCACGCCGTGACCCTCGACGAGGTGGGCGGCAATGGCTCGGGTGGCGTGACCTGCCTCACGCGGCCCATCCTGCGCGCATGACGCCGCTCGAGCTCGATGCCGCCGCCCTGGGGCGCGAGCTCGCGGGCCTGGTTCGGATCCCCTCGGTCACCGGGTCGGAGGATGCGATCGCGGCGCTGCTCGCCGATCGGCTCGAGGCCGTGGGCATGGCGGTCGAGGTGTTCCATCCCGATCCCGCGGCGATCCGCGACGACCCGGCATGGCCCGGGCAGGAGATGCGTCGTGACACCCTCCCGGTGGTGCTGGGACGGGCCGGCCGACCCGGCGGGCGACGGCTGGTGCTGTCGGGCCACACGGACGTGGTGCCGGTGGGTGACCCGGCGGCCTGGTCCGTCGAGCCGTGGGGCGCCGAGGTTCGCGACGGCGAGCTGTACGGCCGTGGCGCGTGCGACATGAAGGGCGGCGTGGCGGCGATCCTGGGCGCCGTCCGCGCGCTGCGTGATGCGGGGATGCTCGCCCGGTTGACCGGGGAGCTCGTGGTGGCCCTGGTGCCGTCCGAGGAGGACGGTGGACAGGGGACGCTGGCCGCGATCCGGGCCGGGGCGACCGGCGACATGGCGATCATCACCGAGCCGTCCGGGCTCGACATCGTGATCGCGCACGCCGGCGCGATCACCTTCCGGCTCACCGTCCCGGGACGGGCAGCGCACGCGAGCCGGCGGCTGGAGGGCGTCTCCGCGCTCGGCAACCTCGCGACGCTCACGCGCGCGCTCGAGGACGACGAGGCCCGGCGGAACGCCGAGGAGACCGAGCCCCTGATGACCGCGCTCGGGCTGCCGTACCCGACGATCATCGGCACCGTGGCCGGTGGCGAGTGGGCATCGACCGTGATGGATCTCGTGGTCGCGGAGGGCCGGTACGGCGTCCGGCTGGACCAGACGCCGGACGACGCCGAGGCCGAGCTGCGCGCGTGCATCGCGGACGCGTGCGCCGGGGACCCGTTCCTGAGCGACCACCCGGCCGCGGTCGAGATCACCGGGGCGAGGTTCGCCTCTGCGCGTGTGCCGGCCGACCATCCACTCCCGGTGACCCTCGCCCAGGTCGCCGAGGCGGTCACCGGCCGGACGCCGGGGCTGCTGGGTGTGCCCTACGGTGCCGACATGCGCCTGTTCGTCGGGGTGGGGGAGACACCATGCGTGATCTTCGGTCCGGGCGACGTGCGGCTCGCCCACGCCGCCGACGAGCGCGTCCCGCTGGCCGACGTCGAAGCCTGCGCGCGAGTGCTCGCGGCGTGGGTGGCCCGAGAGCTCAACGCCTGACGCCCGGCACCGCGCCGGACGGTGCCGGGCGCGGAAGCGTCAGGGTTCGCGCCCGGCCTGCTCGTCGGCGACCTCCACGAGACGGCACAGGGCGTTGACGAGCCGCATCTGCTCCGGCGTGTGGCATGCGACCCCGAGCAGGGCCGGGCTGGCCACCAGCACGGCCAGGCCCTGGGCCCGGGACATGGCGACGTTGAGCCGGTTGCCCGAATAGAGGAACTCGAGGTCGCGGGGCGCGTCGTCGGGCGACGAGGTGGTCATCGAGTAGACGGCCACCGGCGCCTGGCGGCCCTGGAACCGGTCGACCGTGCCGACGTTGGCGCGGACGCCGAGCTCGCGCTCCACGACCTGCGCTATCTCGGCGACCTGCGCGTTGTAGGGGGCCACGATCAGGACGTCCGCGGGCTCCAGGGGGCGCTCGAGGCCGGCGCGGTCGCGCCAGCCTCGATCCACGAGGGAGCGGATCGCCTCCGCGATCCACGTTGCCTCCGCCCGGGACCGGTTGCCCGCGCCCGCGTGCACCACGGGGACGTAGCGGATGCCCGTCCCGCCCACCGGGGCGCCGGGGTCGAGCTGCTGCCGCGCGTTGGCCGGATCGGTTCGCAGCCGGCCTTCGTAGAAGGCGTCCGAGATGAACGCGTTGACGTCGGGGTGGAGGCGATACGTGGTGTCGAGCAGCAGGCCACGCCCGGGCGCGATCGTGCGGTTCTCGCCCACCAGGTGACCGAGCGCGGATGCCGCGGCGCCCTCCGGGTGGGCGCCGGCGCTCACCTGGGGCAGCTGGTTCGGATCACCGAGCAGGACGAGCGACGAGCCGGCACCGGCGACCGCGCACGCGGTGGCCAGCGAGAGCTGCCCGGCCTCGTCGATGAACAGCACGTCGACGGCGCCTTCCATCTCTTCGCGCGCCCACAGCCAGGACGTGCCGCCGACGACGTCGACCTCGCCGTCGGCCAGCGCTTGCCGCACGGTCGCGTTGTCCTCGATCGTCTCGATCCGGTCGTCCTCGGTGACGCCGTCGTCGCCGCGGCGTGCGATCCGGACGAGCGCCCCGCCCTCGGCACGATTCGCATCCGCGATCGCCTCGAGCAGGTTGGCGATGACCCGGTGGGACTGGGCGGTCACCCCGACCCGGTGCCCGGTCGCGACGAGGTCGAGGATCATCCGGGCCGCCGTCCAGGTCTTGCCGGTGCCGGGTGGACCCTGGATCGGCAGCACCGTCTCGTCGAGGTCCAGCGCCAGCCGTCGCCCGGCCGTGGTCGGCCGCTCGCCCTGCAGCGCGAGCGGCGAGCCCGCGGCGTGACCGTTGATCCGGGGCATCGCGCGCAGGATCAGGTCGCGGGCGGCCCGGAAGCGCCCGGGTCCCTCGATGCCGTGCTCGAGCACATGGTCCGCGAGCCGTCCCAGCGCGCCGCGCATCGGATCCGGACCGTACGGCCTGCCCGGGATCAGCGCCGTCGGGTGGGGGACCGTCACGCCCATGCGCAGATCGACGGTGCCCTCGAGCGCGTCGAGCGCGCGGATCGTGCCGGCTCCCCGTCCCGTGGCCGGGTCGATCGGCGTGTCGCCCTCGTGCAGCTTGGTCTCCTGGGCGGGGTCGAACCGGTAGCGGCGGATGACAGACCTTCCATCGGGCTCGGTGTGACCGGTGAACTCGAGCTCGCCCAGGGCCTCGGCGCTCGCCACCAGGTCCTCGACCGAGCCATCGCGGAGCGCGTACCACTGCCACCACTGCGGCTTGGCCTCGCGACGATGCCAGTCGAGCAGCGCGGCCAGCAGCCATCGCGCCTGCTGCTCGGGGGTCCGCTGGGTACGGTCGACGGGGACGCCCATGCGGAGGGCATCCTCGCGCGCCCTGGTCCCGGCCTGCTCCTCGCGCAGCTTCTCGCCCGGCTCGCCGTCCTCCGGCACCGGTCTGGGGATCTCGCCGTCGGGGTACCAGTCCGGGTGCTCGGCCAGCGCCTCGACCCGCCGTGCCTCGAGCCAGTCGCGGAGCAGGAGATTGGACACGCAGTCGTCGCGGTTGTACGCGGCGATCGCGTCGAGGATGGCCGGATCGCCCTCCTCCATCCAGCGCTCGTACTCGACCACCGAGAAGCCGGCGCGCGTGATGCCGCCCTCGCGACGGGGCATGTAGAAGCGCTCGAGATCCTTGATCGAGTAGCGCTCCACGCTGGCGCGGATGCCCTGGCGCACGACGTGGTCGTAGAGGTTGACGAGGACGCGGCCGCGGAGCAGGACGTCGATCTCGTCCTCCCGCGTCGCGTGGCGCTGCATCAGCCGCTTGAGCGCGCCCGGACTCGTAGGCGCCGTAGTGGTAGACGTGCATCCCGGGGTCCTGCCGCCGGCGCTCCAGCACGAGGTCCACGTACTGCTCGAGCATCGCCTTCTCGCCGGCGCGGTCATGGGCCCAGAGCGCATGGAACCGGGGCTCGCCGTCGGCGCTACCGTCCGCGCGCTCGACCCAGCCGAACAGGTACTCGAGGCCGTCGTCGAGCGCCCACGGGTCGGCCTCGATGTCGAAGAACACGTCGAGCGGCGATGGCGGCGGCAGCCCGGCGAGGCCCTTGCCCGGATCCTCGGGGTTGGGCGGGATCAGCTCGTAGCGATCCAGCCCCGTCTCGCGCCTGCCGAGCTGGAGCGAGGCCTGGTGGCGCAGTCGGGTGAGGATCCGGGGCTGCAGCCGATCGACCGCCCGGTCCTCGGGCATGGTCGCGAGCGCCTGCAGCGTGGTGATCCCGGCGTCGGTGAGCCGCTGACGCTGGGATCGCGCGGCGCCGGCCACGAGCGAGAGGTGGTCGTCGGCCCGGCGCCGGTCCATGCACGCGGACCACCAGGAGCACACCCGGCAGTGATCGACGGGCTCGGGGTAGGTCTCGGGGGCCGGCGCGTCACCGAACACCCGGGCCTCGAACCGGCGCTTCGCGGACCGGTAGTAGGCGGCGTAGTCGTCGAGCCGGTGCGGGTGCGGCTGGCGATCGCCGGTCACGACCGAGATCGTCTCGGGCGCGATGCCCTGGAGCCGCTCGAGGAGGTCGGCATAGACGCACATCTGGAGGATCGCGGCTGCCTTGACGCGCTTTGCGAGCTTCGTGTCGGCGATGTCGTAGCTCCAGGCACCCAGCGCCGATGGCCGGTCGTCGCGTCGGAGCAGGAAGTCGGGATGGCCGCGCCAGCGGCCGTCGAACAGGGTTGCCTGGAAGATGACGTCGGTGCCGGCGCGCATCGCGGCCAGCGTCTCGGCCTCCGCCGCCCGCAGGCCGGCGGGGCCGTCCGGCTGCCGGTCGGGCATCTCCCTGACGCTGCGGCCAGCGGCGGTCAGGACCTCGATGTAGCGCTGCTCGTGGTCGTAGCCGCGCCGCCGGACGAGGTCCAGCTCGGGATCATCCCGAACGGGCTTCTCGATCTCGCCGCGCGCGCGGGCCTGCTCGAGCGTGACCAGGTGATCGCACTCGAGAAACCCGACCAGATCGGTTGCAGAGACGACGAGGGAGCCGTCCTCGTGGAGTTGCACTGGCACGCATCGTACGGGTGATCCGTGCCACCTTGCCTGTCACGGCCGTGTCTCGATCCACGCCGACCGGCTCGTCCACGACCTCGTCGACGGGGTCTCGTCGATCAGGCCGGTCGGAGCGAGCGCCACAGATCGACCGCCCAGCGCCAGTCCTCGGCGTCCTCGAACTCGATCCGGATCGCGGCTCCACGCCCCGTCACCGCGGAGAACCCCTCGAGCACCGCGACCTCGATCCCGGACCCCGGATCGGTGGTCATCCGCGCCTTGCCCACGAGCTCGCCGTCGTGATGGTGCATCACCTCGGTGCCCAGGTCGCTCGCGACCCTGGCCAGGAACCATTCCCCGGACATCGGCATCCCGGTCTCCGTGGCCGTGGCCACGCCGGCGAGCGTGACTCTCCGGCCGCGCTCGCCACCGGACCACTCCTCGGCCGTGCGGCGCTCGCTGAACGAGCCCGGCACCTGGAGCTGCCAACCCTCGTGGACGACCGCGACCGGCCGCCGGCGATAGCCGACCAGGGGCCGCTCGTCGGACACCTGGTCGGCGCGCATCCGGACGCGCTCCGCGATCGGATCGTCGACGCCCCGCAGCTCGATCAGCTCCAGCCACTCACGCCACGGATAGGGGAGGGTCGGATCGGCCGGCAGGGCGCGCCGGAGGAGGCCCAGCGTCTCGTCCATCAGGGCCCGTTCGGCGTCGCCGGCGGCCGGACGCCACCGGATCTCGGTCCACAGGAGCACCATCGCCCGGGCCAGCTGATAGCGGGCGTCGGTCGCGTCCATCCACCAGGGACGGATGTCCATCGCCACGCGCGGGTTCGCCACCGCCTGCTCGAGCCACGGATCGTCCCGGGGGCCCAGGGGCGTCGCGATCGCGCCCTCGAACTCGAACTGCGTCCCCGGTCGCGTGCCCACCTGGAAGCCCGCTGCGCCACGACGCCGCAGCTCGAGTGCCCGCGCGACCGTTCGCGCCAGGAGCGTCAGGTGTGCCCGCTCGACGTTCGACCGTTCGGCGAGCGGCGTCTTCGCTCCCACCCATGCGGGCGGGGCCCCGATCGGTCTCGGCGCCGGCTCCCGCGTCCACACCATGCCGCGCTCCTCCTCGAGGCGCTCGAGCAGCCGACCCACGAACGTGTGGTACCCGGGCCCGACCGAGGACGTGTCGGCCGAGGCGACGATCCGGCCCTCCGCATCGGCCGTGATCGAGACCGGTTCGGCGGCCGGATGGAGATCGACGAGCAGCTCGGCGCCCTGGTCGGTCACGTCGACCCGGGTCGAGCGGGCGATCGCCGGGTATTCGCCGGCGATCCAGTCCGAAGCGTCTCGCAGCAGCGGCGCCGGCTCCGGGAGGCGCGGGATCAGGCCGCGCTTCGCGGCATGCCCGGTGATCCTGATCGTGAGCCCCAATCCGCCCCTCCGGCAGTGTTCCAGGTCCGACCATAGCGTGCGGGTCCTGTTCGGGCGACCCGTCGTCCGCCGCAGTTGGTACCGGTGCCCGGAAGCCGACGGTCACATGTCGGGCCGGGGTCTCGTATCGTTGCGGGCATGAACGTGCCTCGCAAGCCCGCCAGCCGCATCGACGAGCATGGGCGGCGCCAGGTGGCGCCGACCTGGGAGAGCCTCGTCGAGCGGCAGCTGCGGGAGGCGATGGACGAGGGGCGGTTCGACGATCTGCCGTACCAGGGACAGCGGATCCCGCTCGACGACAATGCGTTCGCCGGCGACCGTGCGATGGCCTTCCATGTGCTGCGGAACGCCAACATCGCTCCGCCCTGGATCGAGGCCGAGAAGGAGGTTCGGAGCCTGTTCGCCCGCCGGGACGCGATCCTTGCCCGTGCGAGCGCCCGCACGGTCCCGTCCGCCTACGCGGAGCGCCGCGACCGGGGCGAGCTCGAGGGGCTGGTGTCCGAGATCAACGCGGCGATCGCCCGGCTCAACGCGGAGGCGCCGACCGATCGCCAGCACCGCCAACCGCTGGTGCTGGCGGACGAGCTGGCCCGACTCGGTGCGGCGGTCCCGCGCGATGCCGAAGCCCCGCACGGCTGAGGCGCGGGAGCCGGATCGTGGTTGCGAGCACAGGTGAGCGTCCCGCGGAGGCCCGCTCGGTGCACGTCAGGCGCGCCGACGGCGCCGATGTGCCCGCGATCCGCTCCATCGCGCACGACGCCTGGCGGGACACCTATGCCGGGCTGCTTCGGGACGAGACGATCGAGTGGTTCCTGGCCCGTGGCTACTCGAACGAGCGGGTGGCCCTGCGGATCGGCCGCCACGAGACCTGGGTCGCGGAGGTGAACGGGGTGGTCGCCGCGTTCGCCGAGACGGCCATCGAGCCGGACCGGGTCACGCTCGTGGCGCTGTACGCGGATCCGGCCGTTCGGCGGGTAGGTCTCGGCTCGGCGCTGCTGGCCACGATCATCGAGGCGCACCCGGACCTGCCCATCGTGGCCGACGTCCTGGCCGGCAACCGCAAGGGCGAGCCATTCTACGAGGCGCGCGGCTTCGAGCCGCGCGAGACGTTGGACGAGCAGCTCGGTGGCGAGCTGGTCGCCGAACGACGCTGGTGGCGCCCGGCCGCGGTCACCGGCTGACAGGCCGGCCGGCACGCGCCGGCGCATGGCCCGCTGCTGGCTCCCCGGGCAGGCAAGCCTGTCGCTCGCGCCTCAGCCGAACAGGGCTTCGACCGCCTCGCGGAACACCTCGGTGTGACGATCGACGTCGGCAGCCGTCGTAGCGGGCGACATCAGCGCCATGTTGTGGAACGGCGTCATCAGCACGCCCCGGTTCATCGCCCACAGGTGCAGGAATTGCTCCAGCTCGGGGTCGCCGTGGGCAGCCTGCTCGGTTCCGTTGCGTGGCAGGTCGGGCATGAAGTGATACTCGGCGCGGGCCCCCAGCCTCGTCACGTGCCACGGCACATCGTGGGCGCGGATGACCCCGTCGACCCCGGCCGCCCATCGCTCGCCCAGCGGCAGCATCTGCTCGAATGCCTCGTCGGTGAGCACCTCGGTCAGGGTCGCACGGACCGCGGCCATGCTGACGCGCGTTCCCGGCCAGCGTGCCGCCGATGCCGCCCACGTCCGAGACCTCCCACTCGATGCCGGCCCGGATGCGCTCGCCCACCTCGGTCGTGAACCCGTAGGCGCCGGCCGGGATCCCGCCGCCGATCGTCTTGCCGATCGTCAGCATGTCGGGATCGAGGCCGTAGGCGCGCGTGTAGCCGCCGGGTCCGGCGCAGATGGTGTGCGTCTCGTCGATGATCAGCAGGGTGTCGTGGCGGCGGGTCAGCTCGCGCACGGCCGCGTGGTAGCCGGGGTCGGGGAGCACGATGCCGACGTTGGTCAGCGCGGGCTCCATGAGCGCAGCCGCGACGTCGCCCTGGGCCAGCTCGCGCTCGAGCGCCTCGAGGTCGTTGATCTCGACCACGCGCGTCGTCTCGGCAAGTGGCACAGGCGGCCCGAGGTTGCCGTGGCGGGCCACCACGGCGCCGCTCTCGTCGAGGGTGGCGAACGTCTCGTCCACCGAGCCGTGGTAGCACTGGTTGTGGACGAGGATCCGGGGCCGGCCGGTGATGTGGCGAGCGAGGCGGATCGCGAACCGGTTGGCGTCGGTGGCCGTGAGCGTGAACTGCCACCAGGGGAGGCCGAACCGCCGGCGCAGCTCGTTGCCGGCGACAATGGCGTCCTCGGTCGGCAGCATGTGGGTGATGCCGCGCGCGAGCTGGCGCTCGACGGCCGCGATCGTGGGCGACGGCCCGTGGCCGGCCATGGCTCCCGTGTCGCCCAGGCACAGGTCCACGTACTCGTGGCCGTCGACGTCGGTGAACCGGGCCCCTCGCGCCTCGTCCACGAACAACGGAAACGGGCCTGCCCAGCGGATCATCCAGTTCATCGGGACGCCGTCGAGCAACGGCTCGCGGGCGCGTTCGAACAGGGCCCGGGACCTCGGGTTGGCGCGCTCGAAGCTCGCGTTCTCGGCCGCCATCAGGCGCCCCAGACGATCGCGGTCCACGGTGGTCGCGGGTGTCATCGGTGCTCCTTTCGGACCGATCGGCAGCGGCGCCGGGGGCACCGGCACGGTCTGCGTCGATCATCGCGCGGCCGGGGCGCCGCCACGGTCTGCGTCGATCATCGCGCGTCCAGAGGGTCTCCGGGCGCGGATCGCGCACCGTGGGCGTGGGGTGGCGACCTGGGCGCGAGGTGCGACCCGGGCGCGAGGCGGCGACGGAAGCCGTCAGCGCGGGAGCAGCGTGCCCTGGTGGAATTGGATCTGCCAGCGATCGGCGCGCCACACCCAGACCGAGGCCCGGTTGGCCTGACGCTCGCCGTCGGTCCGGTACGTGACGAGCACGACGCCGGGCGCGACCTCGGCCGTCTCGACATCCTCGAGCCTGACGTCGGAGCGTGGTTCGCTGGCGACCATGCGACGCGTGGTCGCGGCGTCCCAGGTTGCACCGCTCGCGCCGTGCTCGACGAAGTCGTCGGCGATCAGCCGCGCGAGGTCAGGTTCGGCCTGGTGGTCGCGCGAGGCGAGCGCGGTCTCGAGCCGCAGCAGCTCGGCGCGGGTCGACGGATCCATCGAGGCGCGCCGGCGCGGCGTCAGTGCGTTCGAAGCCTGCGCGTGTAGCCGCAGATCTCGCAGTGGGCGGTACCGGCCGCCTCGTCGACGACGAGGAAGCTGGTGCAGCCGTTCGTGTTGCAGTAGAGCCGGTTCTGCTGGGCGACCCGGCGGCGCATGCGGCGCATCGAGGTGGCTCGATTCGCGACAGCGCTTGAGGTGGCTCGGGAGAGCATGTGGGCTGTTGTTCCTTCCTGGCAG
This sequence comes from uncultured Chloroflexia bacterium, assembly GCA_963806265.1. GTDB lineage: Bacteria > Chloroflexota > Limnocylindria > Limnocylindrales > CSP1-4 > CAIXZV01. The sequence continues at coordinate 73,460 of CAWDXT010000006.1, read as the reverse complement.
CCGTCGTATCGGGACGGTTTGCCTGCCGCTCCAACGGCCGGACATACGGGGCCGGAGCGGTGTTCTTGGGCCCGGCGCGGCGGCGGATACGCGTGTTGGGCGTCGACCTGCTGGCCGCGATCAATCGGGCGATACCGTTAGAGCATCGGATGGAACGGTCGTTCTGTCAACCCGGACCATTCGCCAGGGAGCGTGCGTGAGCCGTGCGGCGGTTCGCCCGCCATGCCCCATCGAGCTGCAAGCGACCCCCAAGCCGCGGGCCGTGACCTGTTACGCGCCCGTCACGCCGACCGCCGCACGCTTGGGCGACAACCGGCGTTTGGCCGCGCCGGCCGATGACCCAGCACGACCGAGAAGGAGCTCACATGCCGAGCGCAGCCACCGACCACCCGATCATCGCCGTGACCGGCGAGGACGACCGCTACCCGGCCGTCCGGGACCGGGCGCGGAGCCTGGCCAGGGACGGAGGGTGGTCGGTGATCCTGTACGACGTGGACGCGGCCGGCCTGTTCTCGAGCCCGCGGCCGACCGTCTTCTCGGCTGACGGCGAGCGTGAGCTGTACTCGGAGGCAGCCAGCGGGTGGCGACTGGACCCTGATGCCCTCGAGACGGCGGGGCGACCGGCGATCGCCGATCAGGTGCGGGCGCTGCGGTCGAGCGGGATCGAAGCCTGGGCCTGGCTGCCGACCACCCGGGACGGCGCCGCGCTGGGCGCCTACGCGGAGCGGGTGGCGGCATCGGTGGTGCTGGTACCCAGCGATCTCGAGGATGCATCGATCCTGGAGCGCCTCGCCGCCCACCACGCCACCGCGGATCCGGCCGGCCGGACCGAGATCCCGTTCGAGGCGGTCGACGCCGTCACGGCCTGAGCCCGCGCCCGGGGCGCGTCAGACCGGCGGCCAGGGCAGCGCCGGGCGATGCGGATCGGGCTGGGGGAACACCCCGGTCGCCAGCAGCTCGTCGACGCGCCGGATCGTCTCCCTGACCTCGATCGGCGCAAGCAGCGCGCCCAGCCGGGCGCCGAGCGTACCCTGCAGGCCGTCGCGCAGGCCTCGCAGCACCGCCAGCTCGTCGCCCGAGAGCGGCTGACCGCGCCACGCCCACAGGACGGTCCGCAGCTTGGGCACGGCCGAGAAGGTCACGCCGTGGTCGACCCCGTACACGTGACCGCCCGGAACCGGCAGCAGGTGCCCGGCCTTGCGGTCGGTGTTGTTCACGGCCGCGTCGAACACGGCGATCCGTCGCAGGCGCCGATCCTCCTCCACGACCATCGCCACGGGATCGGCGTGCGTCGTCGGTCCGGATCCACAGCTGGAGCATGCCCTCACCGAACGGTCCGTCGCGCAGCACCGTGGGCGGCACGATGCGCCAGCCGGTCGCCTCTGAGGTCACGAACGCAGCCAGCTCGCGGCGGCCCAGCGTGCCGGTGGGGAAGTCGATCAGGGGCCGCTCACCCAGGACGGGCTTGTAGATGCAGGTCGCGACCAGGTCCGGCGCTCCGTCGGCGGAGCGTCGCGTGGCCAGGCACAGCAGCGCGTTGTTGGACGAGGCGTACAGCTGACCCACGACCGTCAGCTCGCCGTCCTGGAGCAGGTCCAGCGCGACGTCGTCAGGGAGGACCGGCATCGGCAACCCCAGGTCGCTGATCGGGGTGGTCGAGGTCTCGGCGTCGGGGTCGTCCGCCTCGGACTCCTCGATGGTGTCGTCCGCCTCGGCCCGATCGACGACATCGTCCTCGTCGGTGATCGGCCGTGCGAGCACGTTGACCGGCTCCGCGTCCTCGTCGAGGCTTGGCTCGAGCGGGGCGCCTTGCTCGCGTCCGGGCCCTGGCTCGCTCGTCACCGGCGGCCGCGGCTCAGTTCAGCCGATGTCCGTTGCGCCGCGGGCACAGGTGACCCCGGGGATCGAGCGGCTCGCCGCACAGCGGGCAGGGCGGTCGGCCGGCGGCCACGACACGGGCCGCCCGCGCCACGAAGCTCCGGGTCGCCAGTGCGCTGATCCGCACCCGGAGCAGGTCGGGTCCGTCCTCGGACTCGTCGTCCTCGTCCTGCTCCTCGTCCTCGGTCTGCTCCCGCGCCTCGATCAGCACCAGGTCGTCCTGCGTGTCCCAGCCCAGCGTGAGGGTGCCGACCCGGAACGCCTCGTTGATGGGCTCGTCGAGCGGCGCCGGATCGTCATCCGCACCGGAGCGGGCCTCCGCACCTTCGACGCCGCGTCGCTCGAGCTCGTCGAGCATCTCCGTCAGGCGCTCGGCGAGGAGCGCGACCTGGACCTTCTCCAGCGCGACGGACACGATCCGCCCACCGTCACGTGCCTGGAGGAAGAACGTGCGGTTTCCGGGCTCCCCGATGGTGCCGGCGACGAAGCGCTCCGGGGTGTCGAACAGATAGCGGTGGCGGGGCATTCACATCCTGTGCAGCAGTGGGGGTGACGCGGCCGTGGGCCGGGCCCACAGAGGGTACCGGAAGTCCGGGTGAGTGGTCGCCAGGGGGATGGCGCGCGCGGAGCCGCCTGCGAGACCGGCACGACACGAGCCAGGCGCTGTGGGGACCCGGCTCCGTGTCCCTTCGGCCGCGGGCGCCGGCCCCAGGCGGGGGTGTGCCGCCTAGCTCACCTGGACCTGGATCCGGTCGTAGCCACGGGCGCCGTCCGGGGCCGGCGGCGTGGACTCCGACGTCTGGACCGTGCCGGTGCCGTCCGTGGCGCGCACGGCGATGACGTGGCTGCCGGGCGTCGCCTGCCAGGTCCACTTCCACTGGACCCAGGTCGCGGGCGAGATCTCGGTGGCCAGCGTGGCCGTCTGCCAGTCGCCGTCGTCCACCGATACCTCGACCTTCTCGATCCCCCGGTCGGGCGCCCAGGCGACGCCGGCCACGGCCGACCGGTCCGGCCGGCACCGAGGCTCCCGAGCGCGGAACGTCGATCCGTGACTGGGTCAGGATCGGTGCCTCCTTGGCCCAGCCGCGCGGCACCCAGTAGGCGTCGACCGCCTCGAGCGTCGTGAGCTGGATCTCCGTGAGCCACTTGGTCGCCGAGACGTAGCCGTACAGGCCCGGGACGATGAGCCGGGCAGGGAAGCCGTGCTCGGCGGGGAGCGGGGCGTCGTTCATCTTGACCGCGATCATGGCCTCGCGCGGATGGGTCGGGTCGGTGATCCACGAGGTGGGGAACCCGGCCGTCCAGCCGTCGACCGAGCGCGGCACGATCTGGGTCGCGCCCGCCTGCACGCCGGCCATGTCGAGCACGTCGGCGAGCCGGACGCCGGTCCACTTGGCGTTGCCCACCAGGTGGCCACCGACCTCGTTGCTGACGCAAGCGATCGTCACGTACTGCTCGATCAGCGGCATCTGCACCAGCTCGTCGAAGGTGAGCGTGACCTCGCGGTCGACCATGCCGGTCACCTTGAGCTGCCAGCTGTCGAGGTCGACCGCCGGCGTGATGAGCGCGGTGTCGATCCGGTAGAAGCTGTCGTTGGGTGTCACCACCGGTCCCAGGCCGGCGACCTGCAGCGACGCGTCAGGCCCGGCCGGCGGCGCCGGGTCGACGGCCTGCGGGGATCTCCGAGCCCGCGGTCGTGGCCTGGGCCGCGCGGCCCTCGAGCATCCGGCGACCGAACCCGCCGCCGACGATCGCCAGCGCCCCCAGCCCCAGCGCCTGGAGGAGGAACACTCGCCGCGCCGGAGATCCGGTGGCGGGTTCGCCGACGGTGCTGTCCCGGGTCGCCGAGGCGGCCGAGGCGAGCAGGAGGTTGAGGACCAGGGCGGCCAGCCCGACCTGCAGGGCGGCCGAGAGCGCGGCCATCGAGATCGACGTCGCCGGCAGCCGCAGCGACGCCAGCAACCCGATCGCGACGATCCCTGCGATCGCCGCCACCGCGAGCGTGAACCTGGTCCGGGCGAGGATCCCGATGCCCGGCGCCGATCACCAGCACGACCGCGGCGACCATGATCTCGAGCGCCGGCTTGTCGTTCGTGCCGAACAGCGAGACGATGATCTCCTTGGAGCCCGGCGGCGCGAAGTCGATCAGCGCGCTGCCCACCGACGCCAGCGGCGACGGCGCGCCGACGATGAAGCCCGCGACCGAGCTCGCCGACGCCCAGCGCGACGAGCGCCGCGACCAGCCCGGCCAGGGCCGCCAGCGCCCGGCCGGCAGGGGCCGCGCGCCCAGCGCCATGTCGCGTGGGCGGATGCGCCGCGGACGCGGGTCCGGTGCTCGGTCGGAGGTCGTCGGTGCGTCGTCATCGCGGTGCGGGTCAGCTCACCGCGGTCGGGGTCCATCGCCGGGATGCGCGTGAGCCGTCCCCGATGACGGCCGAGCCTCGACGAGCGTGGCTGTGACGTGCCCGATGACGTCTAGGCGCGAACCTCCTGGCGCAGGAACAGCACGTAGGCGAGCGCGAACATGGCCACCGTCAGCGCCGACCAGGCCACGATCTGCGGCCACACGATGCAGGATGCTCTGGTCCAGCGTCAGCAGCGACGGCAGCTGCTGCTGGGCGCTCACGTACTGGCCGATGTTGCCGACGCCCAGGACGCTCTTGGTGGCCGGGTTCATCAGCGCGTGACGATGTCCTGGTAGAGCGTCGCCGGCGAGATCCGCAGGAACAGCTGCTGCGCGGACGTCGAGGCGAAGTAGTCGCCGGCCGTGCCGGGTGTTGGTCGGGAACATCGCGCCGGCGATCAGCGGCAGCAGGAACCAGCCGAACAGGATCAGGCCCAGCCATGTGCCGAAGCCCGACCAGCGCCGCCGACGCGGCGCCGCGGATGACGACCGACAGCAGGAGCGCGAACGCCAGCCAGAACGAGGCGTACAGGATCGTGGCCAGCCACCAGCTGAACACGCGGACCAGCTCCTCGGGCGCGGGCATGATCCCCAGGCGCACGATCCCCACGGCGGACACCAGGATCACCAGCGCCGCGAGCATCACCGCGATGACCGCGATCCCGGCCGCGAACTTGCCGTTGATGACGTCGTCGCGGTGGATCGGCTGTGACAGCAGCCGCGACAGCGTGCCCTGGCTGCGCTCGCTGTTGATCCCGTCGAACCCGAACGCGATCCCCACCAGCGGCACCAGCAGGGCGGCGAACCGACGGTCGTGATCCCGCCCAGCGACTGCGAGCCCGCCACGAACAGGGCCAGGAACAGCGCCGGCTCGCCCGGACAGCTGCGGAGCCGCGCTGGTGATGTCGTTGGACATGAACACCATCGGCACGATGGCGGCGATCGTGATCACGACCAGCAGCACGATGAACCGGACGCTGGACACGTGATCGCTGAACTCCTTGGCGGCGATCGTCCGCCAGCCGCCCGACGGTGACCGCTCGGAGCGGCGGGCCGACCGGGTCGCGTCGGCGCGGGGCATGTCAGCGGATGCCATCGAGACCCTCCGGGACGTAGCGTCGGTAGAGCTCCAGCAGGTCGGTGCCGCGGCGTCGCAGGTGGACGAGCGGGACGTTTGCCGCCGCGAGCGCGGTCGCCAGCGGGCGCGGCGACGTCGGTCGAGGCGGTCACCACGCGCAGGTGCTCGTCGCGCTCGTGGGGCGCCACGGTCACGACGCCCGGGATCTTGCTGGCGATCGCGTCGATCGCGGCCGGGTCGCCCTCCACCCCGACCTCGAGCTCGGTGTGCGGCATGGCGTCGGTGCCGCGCGCGAGCTCGTCGAGCGGCCCGGCGGCAACCATCCGGCCCGAGGCGAAGAACCCGACCCGATCGCACAGCGACTGGACCTGGCCGAGGATGTGGGACGACAGGAGCACCGTGAGGTTGCGCTCCCTGACCATCCGGCGCAGGAGGGCCAGCAGCTCCTCGACGCCGGCCGGGTCGATGGCGATCGTCGGCTCGTCGAGGATCAGCACCGACGGATCCTTGACCAGCGCGTCGGCGATGCCCAGCCGCTGGCGCATGCCGCGGGAGTAGGTCTCCGCATTGCGGTCGGCGGCCTCCTCGAGCCGGACCTCGCGCGAGCAGCTGGTCGATGCGGGCGTCGGCCTCGGAGCGGCTGAGGCCGTTGAGCCGCGCCGTGTAGCGCAGGTTCTCGCGGCCGGTCATCCCGCCGTAGAAGCCGACGTTGTCGGGCAGGTAGCCGACCATGCGCTTGATCGCCAGCGGCTCCCGCGTCGGGATCGTGGCCCAGGACCCGGACCACGCCACGGGTCGGCTCGGTGAGCCCGAGCAGCATCAGGACGGTCGTCGTCTTGCCGGCGCCGTTCGGGCCCAGCAGCCCGAACACCTCGCCGGCCTGGATCGTGAGGTCGAGGTTGTCGACGGCCGTGATCGGGCCGTACTCCTTGGTCAGGCGCCGGGTGGCGATGACGGCGTCGTCGGGCACGTCGGCCAGCAGCGACGCCACGGTGCGGCGCCGCCGCCGTGCGGGTCGGCTCGCCGTCGGGCGTGTCGCGCCCCTCGACCTCCCAGGGCCGAACGGGCCGTTCGCCGCCCGCCTCGGTCGTCTCGTCCGTCCGGTCGATCATCTCCGCGGTGGGCTCGCGCGCTGCGACGGGCGCCGGCCGGGCGTTCTGGCCCGCGCGGGGACGAAGCGCGTCGCCGGCTCCGCCCCGACGGCCGTCGGACGGGGGTGTCCGCTCGTCGGTCATCGAGCTACCGCCGTCCGTACGTCCGGAAGACCCAGTACAGGCCGGCGAAGGTGGCCACGATCAGGACCACGCCCACGATCCACCACACCTGGGGTGTCTCGACGCGTGACGCGGATCGAGACGTCGCCGTTGGCCTCCTTGCCCTTGGGCGCTGACCGTCATCTGGTAGTCGCCGGCCAGGGCATCACCGCTGGGCGTGACCTGGGCCGTGACCGTCTGCGTGTCGCCGGCGGCGAGGCGTGTCGATCGTCGCCGGGTTGAAGTTCACGGTCCAGCCGGTCGGCGCGGTGGCGTCGAGGGCGACCGCCGTGATCGGCGCGCTGCCGGTGTTGTCGACGGTGATCTGGAGGTCCTTCTCGGAGCCCGCGTTGGCGGTCATCGACAGCACCTGGTCGGGCGTCGAGACGTCCATCGTGTACGTCCCGGTGACCACCACCGAGAGGTCGGCCTCGGCGGTCTTGCCGCCACCCGACACCGTGGTCTTGATGGGGAACGTGCCCGCCTCGACGCTCGACGGCGGGGTGGCCGTGACCGCGATCGTGCCGGTGCTGCCCGCGGCGACCGTGATCGTCGTGGCCTGCGACTGGCCGGACGGCTTGGCGGACACGGTCCAGCCGTCGGGTCCGGTCGAGTTGATCGTGTACGTCGCCTCGGCCGCGGTGTCGTTCTTGAGCCGCAGGTTGAACGTGAACGTGCGGTCGAGGGGCCCTGGAGCTCGGGGTAGTCGGAGGTGAGGGTGATGTCACCGGCCGCGGCGTCGGCAACCCGGATCGTCAGCGGCAGCGTGTCAGAGCTGCCGGTGCCGGTCGCGACCACGTTGATGGTGTGGCTGCCGGGCGAGGTGCCGTCGGGGATCTCGACGTCGAGCGTCACGTCGGGCGCCTGTTGGGGGTCACGTAGGCGCCGTCGATGGTCAGCCCGCCACCTCGGAACCGCGCGGTCCACCCGTCCGGCACGCCGGTGGTCTTGAGGTTGACCTGCTGCGCCGATGTGGCGCCGAGGGTCAGCGCGAACGACGAGGTCGAGCCAGGCTCCGCCACGACGGCGGGGAACTGGGTCGTGACGGTCAGCCCGCCGGCGGCAAGGGCGGTCGGGGCCAGGATCCCCGCGACGATGGCGATGATGCCGAGGAGCAGCGCAGCAGCCGACGCCTGGCGGCGTCGGGGCGACTGTCCGGAAGCGCGATCCGACACGTGCAACTCCGAAGAACTGAGGAACGCTCAATGCGGCGACAGAACCGCGGTGCCCTCTCCCTGGCACCAGTAAACCGGGCGATCCCGCGCCACCACAATCGCGCGGATCATAGGCCGAAATGCTGAGAGATCGCTGAGACGGCCCTTGGCTCGGCGCGTGCCGAGCCTGACAGGCTCGCGAGGTCCCCGTCGAGACGGAGGCCGGAAGGCCGATCGGCAGCCGGCGTTCGATGGGGCGATCGGCAGCGGCCGACTCAGCCAGGCTGTGCCGCGGACGTCGGTGTCGGCGTGGGTGCCGGCGTGGGCGTCGGCGTGGCCGGCGGCTTCGTGGGTGCCGGGGTGGGCGTCGGCGTGGCCGGCGGCTTCGTGGGTGCCGGCGTGGGCGTTGGCGGCGGCCGGGTCGGCGTGGGCGTCGGGGTCGTGGGTCGGGGTCGGCGGTGCGGTCGAGCCGGCGTCACCGACGGAGCTGCTGACTCGCTTGGGCAGCTGCGACGGCGAGGGGCAGATGATCGGCGACGCGCTGGGATCGAGCGACGCGCCGGGATCGAGCGAGGCGCACGGATCGAACGACGCGGACGGGCTCGGGCTGGGCGAGGCGCAGCCGCCACCGCCGGCGATCGCGCCCCACGAGCGGCCGTACGGCACGAACCCGCTGCTGGCCGTCCAGCCGTTGTAGAAGTAGGCGGTCGGGGTGCGCTTGGGTCCGCCACGCACCCCCACCCCCTTGTCGGCCCGCTTGATCCAGCCCTGGTCGGCGGCCATCCAGGCCGGGTGCTGGCTCTCGAAGCCCGCCACCGAGAGGACCGCCGTCACCGCACGTGGATCCGGCGGCACCCGCCGATGCCGGTGCCGGTGCCCGGCAGGAACAGCTCCTCGACCGACGGCCTGCCGCTGGTCGCGAGACCGGTCCACGGGTCCACCGTCGCACGCTGGAGGCCTGTCGGCAGCTTGAAGTCGCGGATCGCCCAGCCCTCGGTCGCCTCGGTCAGGAAGCCCTGCCAGACGTAGGTCGGGACGTCGATCGAGAACAGGGTGACGCTGCGACGTGCTCACCACCGAGTTGTCCGAGTTGCCGTTCCAGACCCCGACCGCCAGGGCGTACTCGCCGCGGTCGCGACCCTTCGCCGTGGGGGACGCGATGTAGCCGTAGGCGTTGAGGTCGCGCGCGTCGTTGTTGGTGCCCGTCTTGAGCGTGGCCGGGCGCCGCCTGTTGCCGTTCGTGATCTCGAACTTGCCCCAGTACGGGTTGATCGCGCGGGTTCGTGTTGTCGGCCAGGATGTCGGTCATGATCGCCGCCGAGCCCGGATCGAGGACCTGGGTCGGGGCCGGGGCAGGTCCTGCTCGCTCAGGACCTCGGTCGCCCGTCGGGTCGACCACGGTGCGGATCGTCGTCTGCTGGACCTTCTGGCCGCCGTCGGCGATGACGCCGTAGGCGCCGCACGAGGTCGAGCGGGTGGACGACCTCGACGCCCAGCGCGAACGACATGCCCGGCGTTGACCTTGCCGTTCTGGAACTGGACGCCCATCGCCTCGGCCGTCGCCTGGATGTTGTCGTTGCCGATCGACGGCCGTTGCCTTGACGGCAGGGATGTTGAGCGAGAACTGGAGCGCGTTGCGGAGCCTGACCGGGCCACGCTCGAGGTTGTCGGCATCGGTCGGCGATGTAGCCGCCCCCGAAGTCGGTCACGACGTCCATGAACATCGATGGCGGCGGTCAGCGTCCGGTCGTCGATGCCGGTGACGTACACGACCGGCTTGAACGCGGACCCGGGCTGCCGCCAGCCGTCGGCCAGCACGTCGAACCGGGGCTGGAACTTCCTGGTCGCCTTGGTCGCGGTGGGGTCCGCCGAGCCGACGTAGGCGACCAGCTCACCGGTCTGGTAGTCCATCGCGACCAGCGCCCCGTTGTGGAGGTTGCCTCGGCGCAGGTTCTGGCCATCCACGGCTGGTAGTCGAGCCCGAGCGCCTTCGCGGCCGCCTTCGGGTGTCTTGGCGTTGGGCACGACGGCGGCCGCCTTGACCCACTTCTCGGCGATCGCCTGGAGGTCGAGGTCCAGGGTGGACGTGATCTTGTAGCCCGCCGCGCTCGAGGGCCGGGCAGGTCTCGGCACCCTCGCCGCACAGCCGGGTCGTCAGCTCGCGCCGCACCTGGTACACGAACTGCGGCTCCTTCCACTGGGCGACCGCTGGGGTGCGAGGACGACCGGCTCGTTGCGGGCGGCATCGAAGTCGGCGGCCGTGTACCGGCCGTCGGTCAGCGGCGTGCCGTCCCTGCTCCATGAGGTCCAGGACCTGGTTGCGGCGCTGGACGATCGGCGCGTCGGGCGGGCACCACGAGCTGCGTCTCGCAGCGTGTCCTCGGGCTGCGCTCGGGTCGATGCACTGCTCGACGCGCGTTCTGGACCAGGTCGTAGCTCGACGGCGCCTTGGGGATGGCGGCCAGGATCGCCGCCTGGGCGAGCGTCAGGTCCTGGAGGTCCGACGCCGAAGTAGGCCTCGGCGGCGGCCGCCACCCCGTAGGCGTCGTTGCCGTAGTAGTTCTGGTTGAGGTAGGCGGTGATGATCTTCTGCTTGCCCTCGACGCCCTGGTACGCCTCGGTGACGCGGATCGACTGGATGATCTCGCGCAGCTTGCGGCTGGCCGTGACCTGCGTCTGGGCCTCGCCGTTGGTCGTCAGCAGCCGCTGCCGAACCAGCTGCTGGGTGATCGTCGAGGCGCCGCGCGCGTTGCCCCGGAGCGCGTCCAGGCCGGCGGAGATGATCCCCACCGGGTCGAAGCCGGCGTTCTCCCAGAACGTCCGGTCCTCGACCGCCGTGGTGGCGTCGATCAGCACCGGCGGGATCTGGTCGAACGTCACGACCTGGCGGTTGAAGTCGCCGAAGCGGGCCAGCTCGACGGTGCCGGTCCGGTCGTAGACGACCGACTGCTGCGGCAGCTCGATCTGCTCCAGCTGGGTCGGGTCGGGCAGGTCGCCCGCGAGCCTGACGTAGGTGGCCAGCGCGACGCCGGCCCCGGCCAGCCCCGGCCAGCGTGAGGATGGCGAACAGGACGAGGCCCATCGACGCCGCGGCGCCGATCCCACGCCGGGTCGCGCGGCGACGGCGGGACGTGCGCTGCCGTGCGAGATCGTCGTCGTGCATCGGCGCGAAGTGTGCCCTGTGTCGGCGCGGATCGTGCCGCTCCCGAGGCCGGCGGCCGCCGCCCGGACGGCAGCGCCGAGCCGGCCGGACGTCGCCGGGCGGCCCGCGGCGCCGAGCCAGTCCAGCACCTGGGCCGCGAGCCGGTCGCCGATCGCGAGCGAGCTGGTGGCGGCCGGCGACGGCGCGTTGCGGACGTGGAGCACGCCGTCGCGCCGGCGCGAGGTCGAAGTCGTCCACGAGCGTGCCATCGCGCTGGAGCGCCTGGGCCCGGACACCCGACGGGCCGAACTCCAGCTGGTCGTCGCGCAGCTCGGGCAGGTATCGCCGGAGCTCGCGCGCGAAGGCCGCCTCGACTGACGTCGCGCCACATCTCGGCCAGGCCGGTCCGCCAGTAGCGGCGGCCGAGTCGCAGGAAGCCGGGGTAGGCCAGCGCGTCGGCCAGGTCGCGCGAGCGAGACGTCGCGGCGCCGGTAGCCATCCCGGCGGAAGGCCAGGACCGCGTTCGGGCCGGCCCAGACCTCGCCGTCGATCCGGCGCGTGAAGTGGACGCCCAGGAACGGGAACCGCGGGTCGGGGACGGGGTAGACCGAGCCCGCGCACAAGGTCCGGCCGCATCGGGCGCCAGGCGGTAGTAGTCACCGCGGAACGGGACGATCCGCGGCGCCGACGCGCGTCAGGTCGCCCGACATGCGCGGCCACCCGGTCGGCCCACAGGCCGGCGCACGCGACCACGGCGCGTGCGCCGCACCTCGCCCCGCGGCGTGACCGCGACGACGCCCTCCGGACCGCGTCGGATCGCCGGTCGACCGGGCAGTCCAGCACGATGACCGCCGCCTCGCGCCCGGACGTCGCGGCGTAGGCGATCGGCCACCCGCCGAAGTCGACGATGCCCGTGCGCGGGCTCCACAGGGCGCGGATGCCCGCCGACGTGCGGCTCGATCTCGCGGATCCGCTCGGGCCCGACCTCCTCGAGCCCGTCCACGCCGTTGGCCTCGCCGCGCGCCCGCAGCGTCGGCGAGTCGCGGCAGCTCGTGCTCGTCGAGCGGCGACCACGAGCTTGCCCGGATGCTCGATCGGGATGTCGTGCTCCGCGCAGTAGCGCTCGAGCCGGCCCTTGCCCTCGCGGCACAGGCAGCGCCTTGCTCGAGCCCGGCGCGTAGTAGAGGCCGGCGTGGACGACGCCGCTGTTGTGGCCGGTCTGGTGGCTGCGATCCGGGACTCGCGCTCGATCACCGCGACCTGCAGGTCGGGGCGCGTCTCGCCCAGCCGCAGCGCCGTCGCGAGGCCGACGATGCCCGGCGCCCACGATCAGGACGTCGGCCCGCTCCAGGCAGGGGACGATCATGGCGGATCCGCAGGTGTCGGCGCTCCGGCGCGATGCGAGCTCGGCGCGTCGGTCGCGGCGCGCCGCCGCGTCCGTCAGGCCGGCGAGGCGCTCGAGCAGCCGATCGACGAACGCGGCCTGGGCCGGGTGCAGCCGGTCGCGGGCCTCGCCGGGTCGCGCCCAGATCACGCGGTCGATCTCGGGAACGCGGAGCACCGTCCCCGATCGTGGGCGGCCAGATCGACCTCGGCCATGCATCGAGTCCAGCGCGTCGGGATCGAAGTCGCCCTCGACCGCCCAGCCATGGACGATCTTGCCGGAGCGCAGCCGGACCTCGCCCAGGTCGATCGCCGGTCCGTCGGGCGGCCGGTGACCGAGCTCCTCCTGGAACTCCCGTCGCGCGGCGTCGAGCAGCTCCTCCCCGTCGTTGACCGCGCCCTTGGGCAGACCCCAGGCTCCCTTGTCGCGGCGCTGCCAGACCGGCCCGCCCGGATGCGCGATGAGCAGCTCGAGCGCGTCATCGCTGGCGGCGGTACAGCAGCAGACCGGCGGACAGCTTTGCCAAGCCCTCGACGTCCCTCGTGCGTCGGCCCCGTGCCGGGAGCGGATGTCGCGCGGTGCCGGGAGCGAATGTGGCGCGCTCCACGCCCGCGGCAGATGCCGGTACCTCGGACGCGGGGCACAACAAAGCGCCCGAAGGAACCGTACCGCACCGGCTCGCCCGCGACCTTGCCGAGCAAGCTCGGCCCTGTCGCAGCGGCCCCGGTCTCCAACCACCTCGTCAGCCTCGCGGCCATCGTGGCGGCGGCTCGGGGACCCGGCTCGACGATTGCTCGTCGCTCCGGCGTCGGTGCCACCGGCCCCTTCGGGCAAGACCGAACGATATCCTCGCTGCCACCGACCTCCACAACGGGCTTGTCCACGAACTTGCGCGGCCGGCCCGCGAAGTTATCCACGATCCACCGCCATCGTGGATAACGTGTGGATGAGTCCGGGCCCTGTGGCACGTGGACGACCGGCCGGCTGGACTGGGGGCGACCGGCCGCCTGGACGTGGGGGACGACCGGCCGCCTGGGCGTGGGTGACGGATGGTCTGCGGCCCGAGGGCGGATGGTCTGCTCGGGCCGGGTCGCGCCGGCCAGCAGGCGCCGGCCAGGGCGGCCGGCCGGGCCGCGCCGCCGGGGGGTGCCGGACCCCGGTCAGCCGTCCTCCGCGACGACGCCGCGTGCCGAGCCGGCGGGCGCGATCTCGTGGTGGCGCAGGCAGCGTGCCTCGTAGGTCTCGACGGCCGGGCTTTCGAAGCCACCGATCACGATCAGCGGATCGTCGATGGCCGCGGGTCGGCCGCCCACGAGCCGCTGCGTGCGGGTCGCGGTCTCGCCGCAGACCACGCAGATCGCCGTCAGCATCGTGACCTCGTCGGCGAGCGCGAGCAGCTCCGGCATCGGCCCGAACGGGCGCCCGGCGAAATCCGTGTTGAGACCGCTGGCGATCACGTGGCGCCCGCTCTGGCGCAGCGTCTCGACGGCGCGTACCAGGCTGTCCTCGAAGAACTGGGCCTCCTCGATGCCCACCAGGTCGACGTCGCGCTCACGCGCCAGCGACAGGATCCGCACCGGCTGACCGCGGGGCACCAGCACGCTCGGGTAGCGGGCATGGCTCCGGCTCTCCGCGTACTCGGCCGGGGTGCGGTCGTCCACGTCGGGCCGCACGAGCAGGATGCGACGCCGTGCGATCTCGGCCCGGCGGAGCAGGCGCAGCAGCTCGTCGGTCTTGCCCGATGACATGCATCCGGCGATGACGTGGAGCCACGGATCCGCACGATAGAGCACGTCCCCGATCCTACCGGGTGCCGGCGCTCCGGGCCGGTCGGGCTGGCGTAGAGTCAGCGCGATGAGCAGCCACCAGACGACCAACCCGAGACTTGGGGTCAGCCTGCCGACCTGGCCGCTGCGAGGCGGCGGCAACGCGCCCTGGCCCGAGATCCGGGCGATCGCCCGCGATCTCGACGCCTTGGGGTTCGATACGTTGTGGGCCGCGGACCACCTGCAGCGGCAGGTGGCGGGCCGGCCGCCGTTCGGCTTCTGGGAGTGCTGGACGATCCTGACCGCAGCCGCCGAGGCCACCGATCAGGATCTCGCTCGGGCCCTTCGTCGCCAACACCGGGTTCCGCAACCCTGGCCTGCTCGCGCGCATGGCAGCCACGCTCGACGAGGTCAGCGGCGGGCGGCTGATCCTGGGCCTGGGCGCGGGCGTCCCGGCGACCGACGCCAGCTGGACCGCGTTCGGCTTCGAGCCGGATCGCCACGTCGCGCGCCACGAGGAGGCCGTCGAGATCGTGGCGCGGCTGCTGCGCGAGCCACCGCTGACCCATGAGGGGCCTTTCTATCGCACCGTTGGCGCCGACGTCCTGCCGCGCGGGCCACGCGACCGGATCCCGATCTGGGTGGCCGCCCGTGGACCGCGGACCCTGCGCATCGCGGCTCGCTGGGCCGATGCGGTCAACGTCAACCTTGCGCTGGCCGGTGCCGATGACGCCGCCTCGATCGTCCGCGACGTGACGGCCGCATGCGTGGCCGAGGGCCGTGACCCCGCCACGCTCGAGGTCACGGGCTGGGCGCGGCTCGCGCTCCGGTCGGATGGGACGGCCGATACCCGCGCCGGGCTGGGTCGGCGGATCGCCGTCCGAGGTCGCGGACGCGCTCCGATCCTTCCGGCGCGCGGGGGTGGCGCACCTGACGCTGTATCTCGGTGACGCCGACGACCCCAGCCCGCTGCCCGCGGTGACGCGGCCGGCGCTCGAGCGGTTCGAGCCGTTCCTGACCGCCCTGCGATCGGGCTGATGATCGTCGGGCGGCGGCGCAGAGGCTGCGGCAACGACCGCTGAACGCCGGGCGCTGCGGCACCAAGCCTGGGGACGTGACCCGCCCAGGGGCCGCGGCAACGACCGCTGAACGCCGGGCGCTGCGGCACCAAGCCTGGGGACGTGACCCGCCAGGCGCCCCGGCAACGACCGCTGAACGCCGAGCGTTCGTATGGTTGGGCGCGCGGATGCGTCGAACGCGTGGCGAGCGACCCATTCGGTCGGCGGCGTTCAGGCGAACGGCTCGACCGCGCAGCGTTCGGACCGTTCGGCCACACGACCACCCGATCGCCAGGCGTTCAGGACGGGCCCAGTGTTCAGGACGCCCGCCCAGTGTTCAGGCCGCCAGCGGCGCCTGGTGTCCAGCCGTGCGGACGGCCAGGCATTCGAGGCTGTCAGGCGTCTCGATCGAGACCCGGGCGTTCAGGACGGTCCAGTGTTCAGGACGGCCCCAGGGTCCAAGACGGGCCCGGGCGTCCAAGTCAGACCCGGGCGTTCAAGACGTGCCCAGGCGTTGTGGCCGCGGGTCAGGCGGTCGCGAGCTCCGGCGGGGTGGCCCAGGTGCGCAGCGCGGTCATGTAGTTGCCGCGCTCGAAGGCAGAGGGATCCTCGACCGATGCCTGGCGTGGCGCTGCCACGGAGCTGCGTCGACCGACTCGTACTCGTGCTCCTCGAGCCAGTCGACGAGCTCCGACTCCACCGTTCGCAGGTGCTCCGGGCCGTTGCGCAGCAGGGCCGAGGTCATCATCGCGACGTCGGCGCCGACCATCAGGGCCTTGATCGCGTCTGCGCCCGTGTGGACACCCGACGTCGCGGCGAGCGACACGTCGTCGCCCAGCTGCGGGCGCAGGATGGCGAGCCAGCGCATCGGCAGCCGCAGGTCGCCCGAGTGGCTGCAGCTCCACCTTCGCGATCACCTCGAGGCTCTCCAGGTCGAGGTCGGGCTGGTAGAAGCGGTTGAACAGCACCAGGCCGTCGGCACCGGCCGCACGCGCCCGCGCGGCGAAGTTGGCCATCGCCGTGTAGTACGGGCTGAGCTTGACCGCCAGCGGGATCGTGACCGCGGCCCGGACCGCGGCGATCGAGCTCGAGGTCGAGTCGCCTCGCGGCTGGCCGCGGTCACGGTCGGGTCGGCGACGACGTGGTACAGGTTGAGCTCGAGCGCGTCGGCCCCCGCGTCCTGCATCCGACGCGCGTAGCGCGACCCAGCCGCCGGTCGTGGTGGCGTTGAGGCTGGCGATCACCGGGATCGACGAGCGCCGCCTTCATCCGCTCCAGGCGCTCGAGGTAGCGGTCGCCCGACGCCCGGGACAGTCGTCGATCTCGGGGAAGTAGTCGAGCGCCTCGGCGAACGCCTCGTGCCCGCCTCGAGCGAGCGGTTGAGCTGGATCTCCTCGTTGAGGATCTCCTCCTCGAACAGCGACGGCAGCACGATCGCGGCCGCGCCCGCGGCCTCGAGCGGCGCGCCGTCGCCGAGCTCGCCGGTGAGCGGCGACGACGAGGCGACGAGCGGCGAGCGCAGCTCGAGACCCAGGTACCGGGTGCGCAGGTCGACGCTCATGCCTGGCCTCCCTTCCCGTTGCCGGCTGACCTGGCCGTCGCGGTCGCCGTGCGTCGTGCCGCCCTCGACGCCCTCCGGCAGCTCGCGCCGTCCGGCTCGAGATGCGGCACGCTGCGGTGGATGCCCGCCAGCTGCTCGTAGTAGCGCCAGCGCTCGTCGGCGTCGGCCTGGGCCAGCTGGGCCAGCTCGGCCGGCGCGCTCCGGATTGGTGCGCTCGAGGATCGCGAACCGCGCCTCGTCGGCCGCGAACTGGCGCACCGGGATCGACGGCTTGCCCGAGTCCAGCTGGAACGGGACGCCGTCCTCGGCCTCGCTCGGCTGGTAGCGGTACAGCGGCCAGTAGCCGCTGCGGACCGCGTCCTTCATGTGCGCCATCGACTTCGACATGTCGATGCCGTGGGCGATGCACGTCGCGTAGGCGATGACCAGCGACGGCCCGGGCCACGCCTCGGCCTCGAGCAGCGCCTTGATCGTCTGCGCGTCGTTGGCGCCCATCGCGATCTGGGCCACGTACACGTTGCCGTAGGCGCGGGCGATCACGCCCAGGTCCTTCTTGCCGGTCGCCTTGCCCGCGGCGGCGAACTTGGCCACCGCCCCGCGCGGCGTGGCCTTCGACGCCTGGCCGCCGGTGTTGGAGTAGACCTCGGTGTCGAGCACCAGGATGTTGACGTTGCGGCCGGAGCTCAGCACGTGGTCCAGGCCGCCGAACCCGATGTCGTAGGCCCAGCCGTCGCCGCCGATGATCCAGACGCCCTGGCGGACCAGGTCGTCGGCCGACCGCGAGCAGCTGTCGGCCGCCTCGCGGTGCTCGTCGCCAACGCGGCCGAGGGCCTCGCGCAGCCGGCACGATCCGCGCCCGCTGATCGGCGACGCCCTGCTCGGTGTCCTGCTGGGCGTCGAGGATCGCGCGCGCCAGCGACTCGCCGACGACCGGGCGCCAGCGCCGACCAGCGGTCGCGGGCGACGCCGGTCTGGGCGTCGAGGGCGAGGCGCATGCCCAGCCCGAACTCGGCGTTGTCCTCGAACAGCGAGTTGTTCCACGCCGGGCCCGCGCCCGTCGGCGTTGATCGCCCACGGCGTGGTCGGCAGGTTGCCGCCGTAGATCGAGGAGCAGCCGGTGGCGTTGGCGACCACCATCCGGTCGCCGAACAGCTGCGTCACGAGCTTGCAGGTAGGGCGTCTCGCCGCAGCCGGCGCACGCGCCCGAGAACTCGAACAGCGGCTCGAGCGAGCCTGCGAGCCCTTGACCGTGTCGTGCGGGATCAGGCTGCGGTCGAGCTGCGGGATCGACAGGAAGTAGTCCCAGCGCTCGCCGCTCGGCCTCCTGGTGCTCGAGCAGCGGCGCCATGTTGATCGCCTTGTGGCCGACGTCGGTCTTGCTCTTGGCGGGGCAGACGTCGACGCACACGCCGCAGCCGGTGCAGTCGTCGGGCGCCACCTGGATCGTGAGCCGATGGCTCGGCGAGCTCGCGCGACTGGAACTCCTTGCTCAGGAAGTCCGCCGGGCGCGTCCGCGACCGCGTCCTCCGGGTAGCACCTTCATGCGGATGGCGGCGTGCGGGCAGACCATCGCGCACTTGCCGCAGTCGATGCAGATCGACGGGTCCCAGATCGGGATCTGCTGGGCGATGGCGCGCTTCTCGTAGCGGGTGGTGCCGGTCGGGAACGTGCCGTCGACGGGCAGCGCGCTGACCGGCAGCAGGTCGCCCTCGCCGGCCATCATCAGGGCGGTGACCCGCTGCACGAAGTCGGGCGCGGTCGTCCGGGCACGATCGACGGGACCGTCCGGTCGCTGGCGACCTCGCCCAGCGGGCACCTTGCACCAGCCGCTCCAGCGAGCCGGTCGATGGCGGCGAAGTTGCGCTGCGACGACGGCCTCGCCGCGCTTGCCGTAGGTCTTCTCGACGGAGCCCTTGATGCGCTCGATCGCCTCCTCGGCCGGCAGCACGCCGGCGAGCTGGAAGAAGCACGGCTGCATCACGGTGTTGATGCGGCCGCCCATGCCCGACCTCGGCGGCGACGGCGAACGCGTCGATCACCCACAGCTCGATCTGCTTGTCGACGAGCTCGCGCTGGACGTCGACCGGCAGGTGATCCCACACCTCGTCGGCGGGGTAGGGCGAGTTGAGCAGGAACGTGGCGCCGGGCTTGGCGCGCCTCGAGCACCTCCATGCGTGTCGAGCAGGCCGAACTGGTGGCAGGCCGACGAAGTCGGCCCCGTCGATGAGGTACGACGACCGGATCGGCTCGGGCCCGAAGCGCAGGTGGGACGCCGGTCACGCCGCCCGACTTCTTGGAGTCGTAGACGAAGTAGCCCTGGGCGAACAGGTCGGTGTCCTCGCCGATGATCTTGACCGAGGCCTTGTTGGCGCCCACGGTGCCGTCGGAGCCGAGGCCGAAGAACACGGCCTGGACCTCGCCTGCCGGGCGCGGCTGATGGAACGTCGTGTCGATCGGCAGGCTGAGGTTGGTGACGTCGTCGTAGATGCCGACGGTGAAGTGGCGCTTCGGCCGATCGCCGGGCCAGCTCGTCGAACACGGGCTTGACCATCGCCGGCGTGAACTCCTTGGAGCGACAGGCCGTAGCGGCCGCCGATGACCCGCGGCGCGACCGCGAACGGCGGCGTCGTCGGCGTCCATCGCCTCGGCGATCGCGGAGACCACGTCGAGGTACATCGGCTCGCCGACGGCGCCCGGCTCCTTGGTCCGGTCGAGCACCGCGATCGACCGCGACGGTCGGCGGCAGGGCGGCCAGCACCTCGGCTGCCGGGAAGGGCCGGAACAGGCGGACCTGGAGCACCCCGACCTTCTCGCCCGCGGCCACCAGCGTCTCGACGGTCTCGAGCACCGGCGCCGGCGCCCGAGCCCATGACCACGATCACCCGCTCGGCGTCGGGGGCGCCGTGGTAGTCGACGAGGTGGTACTGGCGGCCCGTCTGCGCCGCGAGCTCGTCCATCACCTGCTGCACGATGCCCGGCACGGCGTCGTGGAACGGGTTGCACGCCTCGCGCGCCTGGAAGAACACGTCGGGGTTCTGGGCGGTGCCGCGCACCACCGGGCGCCTCGGGCGTCAGCGCCCTGGCCCGGAAGCGCGAGCACGTCGTCCTCGCGGATCAGGGCGCGGATCGCGTCCTCGCCCGAGCAGCGCGATCTTGTTGATCTCGTGCGACGTGCGGAAGCCGTCGAAGAAGTGCAGGAACGGCACCCGCGCGCGCAGCGTCGCGGCGTGCGCGACGAGCGCCATGTCGTGCGCCTCCTGCACCGACGCCGAGGCCAGCATCGCGAACCCGGTCGCGCGCGCGTGCATCACGTCGCTGTGGTCGCCGAAGATCGACAGCGCGTGGGTCGCGACGGTGCGGGCCGCCACGTGGATGACCGTCGGCGTCAGCTCGCCGGCGATCTTGAACATGTTGGGGATCATCAGCAGCAGGCCCTGCGACGCGGTGAACGTCGTGCGCCAGGGCACCCTTCTGCAGCGAGCCGTGGAGCGCGCCGGCCGCACCGCCCTCGGACTGCATCTCGACCACGCCGGGGACCTGGCCCCAGAGGTTCGGGCGATGCGCCGCGGACCAGTTGTCGCAGTACTCGGCCATCGGGGACGCGGGCGTGATGGGATAGATCGAGATGACCTCGCTCAGCCGCATAGGCGACGCGCGCGGCTGCCTCGTTGCCGTCGAGGCATTCCCATTGCTGGTTCATGGGCGAAAGCTTCCTTTCGGGGTCGCGGAGTCCGATCGGGTGCGGGCCATCGGTGCGGGGTGGCAGGTGAGCGCGGGACACGGCGGTCGGATGCGTGGCCGGAACAGCCCGCGCACGCTCACAGTCTGCTCCCGATGGGCCGGCGCGGTGTCGGCCGAACGGACCCGTCCGGACGGCCCGTGAGTCATGCGTTTGCCCGCCCGAGCACGAGCCGACCGGGGCATTTGGCCCGCGCCCGGCCGATCGGTCGCCGCCGGCCGCGAGGGCTGGGTGATACTTCGGGCACGCTTGCTGGAGGTGCCGGATGCGGTTTGCCCTTGACGTTGCTCCGCTGGGCGATCTCGCCGATCCCGTGGTGCTCACGGATCTCGGCCGTGTGGTCGAGGCGGCCGGCTGGGACGGGTTCAGCATCTGGGACTCGCTGGGCTCGTCGATGCGCACCGAGGCCCCGGATCCGTTCGTCGCGCTGGCGGGCGTCGCCGCTGCCACGGAGCGGATCCAGCTCCTGATGTCCGTCGTCGCGCTCGCCCGGCGGCGGCCGCAGCTCGTCGCCCAGTCCGCGGGCACGCTCGACCGTCTGAGCGCCGGGCGCCTCGTGCTCGGGATCGGCGCCGGCGGCGACGAGCCCGACTTCACCGCCTTCGGCGACCCCTGGGACGCCGCCGAGCGGATCTCGCGCATGGACGAGTCGGCGACGCTCGTCGACCGGCTGCTCCGCGGCGAGGTCGTCGATCATCGGGGCCCGGCGTTCGTCGTCAACGGCGTCTCGGTTGGCCCGCGTCCCATCCGGCAGCCGCGGCCACCCATGTGGCTGGGGGCGTTCCGCCGTGGCGGGATCCGACGGGCCGCACGCTGGGACGGGTGGATCGCCGTGACCGTCGGCGAGGACGGCGTGTCGATGGCCATGCCACCGGACACGCTCGCGAGCTATGTCTCGATGATCCGCGAGGAGCGCGAGGCGGCCGGGCTGGGCACGGCGCCGTTCGAGGTGGCCGTGTTCGGGCACGCCGGGCTGGGTGGCTTCGTCCCGGCCGACTACGCGGCTGCCGGGGCAACGTGGTGGCTCGAGAACGTGTCGCCGATGCGTGGCTCGGTGACCGAGATCAGGCGGCTGGCCGAGGCCGGACCTCCCCGGGGGTCCTGACCGGCACCGGGGCGGGGAACCGGGTCGCGACCAGGAGCAGCGCCAGGGCGCAGGCGCCCGACAGGGCTGCCGTCCCGAGCATCGCGATCGGCAGCCCATATGAGACCGAGATGAAGCCCATCGCGGGCGGATAGACGATGCCGCCGACGATGGCCAGGCCGACGAGCGTGCCGCTCACCGCGGCGGCCCGGGCCGGATAGTGCTCGCCCCCGATCGCCACGATCATCGGGAACACCGGTCCGAACGCGAAGCCGACGACCGCGAACAGCGCGATCGAGATCGGCATTGACGGGATCAGGACGGCGCACACGAGGGCGATCGCGGCGATCGCGGCGGCCACGGTGGCGAACCGGGCATGGTCGAAGCGGTCGCTGATCCGCGCCGACACGAAGCGCCCCAGCGCCAGGCCGGCCCAGAACAGCGACAGGCTGGCGGTCGCGATGACCAGCGGCGCCTCCGCCAGGAACCGGACGAGCCAGTTGGACACGCCGACCTCGGACGCAACATAGGCCGCGATCGCGAACGCCAGGATCAGCAGCGGGATCGACCGTCGCCAGCCAAGGCCCCTGGCCGCGGGGACAACGCCATCGACCGCGGCCACCGCGGCAGCCGCGGTCCGCCGGCCGGACGGCATCTCGAGGCGCCCGATCGCCAGCGCCAGGAGCAGGGCGGCGATCCCGGTGGCGGCCATCAGCAGTCGCCAGTCGAGCCCGATCTCGACCAGCAGCCCGATCGCGATCGGTGCGATCAGCGCTCCCACCCCGAAGAACAGGTGCAGGTTGTTGAGGGCGCGCCCGCGCCCGGTGGCGAACAGGTCCAGGAACAGCCCGTTCATCCCGCCATCGAGCACGCCCGCCCCGAACGCCGTCGGGGCAGCGAGCGCGAGGAAGGCCGGCCATCCGGGGGCCAGCCCGAGCGCGATCCAGCCGAGGCCGTGGAGCGCGGCGCCGGCGCTCAGCACCAGGCGGCGCCCGAGCCGCTCGGTGAGCAGGCCGCCCAGGAGCGATCCCAGCGCATAGCCCGACCCATACAGCAGGTAGAGCACGCCGATGCCGGCATCGGTCTGGCTCAGGTCGTGCTCGAGCGAACGGATCAGCGACGGCAGCAGGAGCCCGGACCAGCCGAGCAGGACGAAGGTCGCATACCCGGTCAGCCGGGCAGCGTTCTCGCCGGGGCGCGTCGCGGGACCCGATCTCGGGGCGTGGCTCATCCGGTCGAGCTCCTGGCTGAGGGCGGGGAGGTCGCCGCGGGGCGCTCGCGGTCAAGGCTGAGCCGAGTGTACGGGTGGACCGATCCCGCCGCGAGGTTGTCGAATTTTCATCTGCGTCTCAGGCAAGTCTCAGCGGCGGGCCCGACCTTCGACGGGTCGGAGCCAGCTCCCGCCCACGTCCCAGGCGGTCGCAGTCCGCAGCGTGGTCGATGAACGACCTGCTTCATGAAGGCCCGGATGGCCGAAGCAGCGCTGGTCCTGGCCCCGGCGGATCGTCACTGACGGCCACGGGCACCGAGGACGCCATGTCGGGCCGGCCAGGTCGATCACCTCGGCCCGTGGCGTGCCTCCAGCGCCACCGCGAGCCGCCTTGGAACGGCCGGCTCCTCTCGAACCGACCGCGAACGCACCACTCGCGTCGCGCGGCACCCGTTTCGTGACTGCGCGCTCGCGAAACGCCACTGGCTCCGCTCGACCGAATGGCAGGCGGCCTTCCGTTGCTGTGCCGCCCGGACGCGTTCGGACCGATGCGGGGACCGACAGGAGGATGCTCGTGAGAGCTCGCTTGATCTCGCTACCCGCACTTGCCTCGCTGGCGTTGATCGTCAGCGCGTGCAGCACGTCGGCCACGCCGTCACCCACGGTCGCGCCGACAGCGTCACCGTCGATGGCACCGTCCCCGTCAGCGATGGCCTCGCCATCCGCCTCGCCGTCGGCCGCCACCGGCCTGAGCGTCGACTCCTTCGACGCCACGTTTGGCGCGATGGCCCAGCTGGCGGCGGTGACCTCCGCCGGCAGCGGGCTCGTCGGCGTGATCCTGCCCGATACGACGACGTCGGCCCGGTACACGAGCTATGACCTGCCGTATCTCAAGCAGGCCTTCCAGGCTGCCGGCTACAGCAACACCGACTTCAAGATCGACAACGCCGCCGGCACCACCACGACCGAGCTGGCGCTGGCGCAGGCGGACATCACGGCCGGCGCCAAGGTCCTGCTCGTGGATCCGATCGACAGCACGACGGGCAACCAGATCCAGTCCGCCGCAGCCGCCGCCGGAATCCCGATGATCAGCTATGACCGGGCGACGTTCCAGGGCAAGGACACCTACTACGTCAGCTTCGACAACGTGCAGGTCGGGGAGCTGATCGGCCAGGGCTTCAAGCAGTGCGTGTCCGACTGGGGCGTCACGAACCCGCAGGTGTTCGAGCTTGACGGTGGCCAGGACACCGACCCCAACGCGATCGACTTCGCCAAGGGCTACAACGATGCGATCTGGGGCCAGAAGGTCCCGCAGGTCGATCCCGGCACCACGAACAACGGCATGACGCTGGTCGGCGAGCAGATCGCCCCCGGCTGGGACAATGCCAAGGGCGGCACGATCTTCCAGCAGGCGTTCACGGCGCACTCGAACATCAACGCCACGGTCGAGGCCAATGACGGCCTGGCCGGCGCGGTGATCAGCGACCTCAAGGCCGCCGGCGTGCCCGCCAAGAAGATCCCGACCACCGGCCAGGACGCGACCCTGCAGGGCATGGAGTACATCCTCCAGGGCTGGCAGTGCGGCTCGGTCTACAAGCCGATCTACCTCGAGGCGCAGGCAGCAGTCGCGCTGGCGACCTACCTGCGTGCCGGCCAGACGCCGCCCGCGGACCTCGTCAACGGCACGACCACCGACCCCGGTGACTCGACGATCACCGAGCCGGCCGTGCTGCTGACCCCGATGTGGGTGAACGCGGCCAACATGGAGTCCACCGTCATCGCCGACAAGTTCGTGTCGGCGACCGACCTGTGCTCCGCGGTCGGCCAGGACGTGTGTACCTCGGCCGGCATCCACTGAACCCATGCACCGCGACCCGGTGTCGCCCGTGATGGGCCGCCGGGTCGCTCCGGTGCCGGGCGAGCCGCTCGTCCGGCACCGCTCCGTGCCCCGGGAGGAACCATGACCAGCAACCGATCGGCACCCTCGCCGCACCTGCTCCAGCTGCGCGGTATCAGCAAGCACTTCGGCGCCGTGCAGGCACTGCACGGCGTCGACCTCGACCTGCCGGCCGCGCAGGTCACGGCCCTGTGCGGCGACAACGGCGCGGGCAAGTCGGTCCTCACCCGGACCATCGCAGGCATCCACCAGCCCGATGCCGGCGAGATGCGCTGGGAGGGCCGCAAGATCGAGATCCGCCATCCCAACGACGCCGCCGGCCTCGGCATCGAGACCGTCTACCAGGACCTCGCGCTGGCCGACAACCTCGACATCGTCCAGAACATGTTCCTGGGTCGCGAGCGACACCGCTGGTTCCTGCTCGACGAGGACAGCATGGAGCGCGCCGCCGCGGAGACCCTGGCCGGGCTCAACGTCACCACCGTGCGCTCGATCCGCCAGCTGGTCGCGACCCTGTCCGGTGGACAGCGCCAGGCGGTCGCCGTCGCCAAGGCGGTCATGTGGAACTCGAAGCTCGTGATGCTCGACGAGCCGACCGCGGCGCTGGGCGTTGCCCAGACACGCATGGTCCTCAACCTGATCACGCGGCTCAAGAGCCACGGGCTGGCCGTGATGGTGATCTCCCACAACCTCAACGACGTGTTCGAGGTGGCCGACCGGATCGCTGTCCTGCGGCTGGGCCGGATGGTGGCCCAGGACGACATCGCCGCCTTCGACCGCGAGCGGGTGGTCGACTTCATGACCACCGGAACCTCCAGCCGCCAGCCGACGGGGGCGGGCGCGAGCGCCACCACGCCAACGGACGGGGCGCCCGGACCGGAGGCCACGTCGTGAGCACGTTCGAGGATGACGGCGATGACCTGACCGCGACCGTAGCCGAGATCGGTCCGACCGTCGCGGCCAGGTCCCTGTCCGAGTACGTCGCGGCCTGGTGGGCGGGTGTGCTCGGCGGCGATGCCGGCGTGCTGCCGGTGGTGGTCGCGCTGATCGCGGTCACCGTCGTGTTCACGATCATCAGCCCCAACCACGTGTTCCTGACGCCGGGCAACCTCGTCAACCTGTTCGATCCAGAGCGCCGTGTTCATCGTGCTCGCGGTCGGCGAGGGCTTTGCCCTGCTGCTGGGCGAGATCGACCTCTCGATCGGCTACGTGGGGGCGATCGGCGGCATCGTCGCGGGGCTGCTGGTCCAGGCCGACTTCGACTGGCCGTGGTGGCTGGCGATCGTGGCAGGCCTGCTGGCCTGCGCGGCGATCGGCGCCATCCAGGGCTCGATCGTGAGCCGGCTCCGCATCCCCAGCTTCGTGGTCACCCTCGCGGGCTACCTGTTCTGGTTCGGCGTCATGATCGCGATCCTGGGCACCTCGGGCGAGGTGGGCGTCAACAGCACCATCCTGTCCGGCCAGATCGCGCTCCACGGGATCGTCTACAGCTACATCGACCCGGTGGTCGCCTGGATCGCCCTGGCCGTGATCGTCGCCGTGCTCGGCAGCGCGATGTGGATCCGAGACGCGAACCGGCGCCGCAGTGGCCTCGTTGCGCCGCCGGTGGGGCTGACCGTGGCCAAGATCCTGGCCATCGCCGTGGCCGGCATCGCCGTGGTCGCGATCTGCAACGTGGACCGCGGCAAGTTCCTCCCGATCGTTGGCGTGCCGTGGGTGGTGCCGCTGGTCCTGATCGTGCTGGCTGCATCCACCGTCCTGCTCGAGCGAACCCCGTTCGGCCGGCATGTCTACGCGGTGGGCGGCAACCCGGAGGCCGCGCGCCGGGCGGGCATCGACGTCGCGCTGGTCCGGACGCTCGGCTTCGTGCTGTGCTCGGCCACCTCCGGGGTCGCCGGGATCATCTACCTCTCCCAGCTCGGCGGGCTGACCACCAACATCAACGGCGGCCAGCTGGTGCTGTATGCGGTCGCAGCCGCCGTGATCGGCGGGACCAGCCTGTTCGGGGGTCGTGGCCGGGCCATCCACGGGCTGCTGGGTGGCCTCGTGATCGGTGCCATCTACAACGGCCTGTACCTGCTCGGGTTGCCCATCCAGTGGCAGCTCATGGTCACCGGCCCGGTGCTGCTCGCGGCCGTCATCGTCGATTCGCTGTCGCGTCGCCGGGCAGGCGGGGCGTCTGCCTGACGTGGTCCGGACATGAAGCGGCGCCGGCGGGCGTTTGCCCGCCGGCGCCGTGCAGTGCGCGCGGTGCGCGCGCTGTCGGCTCAGTTGGTCGGATGCGTCACCGAGCTTGCGAAGTGGTTGCTGACCAGGCCGTGGACGGTGATCGAGCCCGAGGTGTAGAGGCCCCAGTACTCGTTGCTCACCCAGTTCCCGACGACGCGCACGCTCACCGGGACGGCGACGCTGCCGATCGCGATGCCCGTGTCGTGCATGCCGGCCGGGTCCGAGCCCTGGAAGTCCGGGTCGACGCCGTTGCCCGAGATCCGGTTTGCGGCGATCAGGTTGCCCGAGACGTTCTGGTTGGGAGCGTGGGCGTGGATCCCCACGCCGGCCTCACCGTTGTTCTTGAGCACGTTGCCGATGACCCGATTGTCATACGACGCCATGCCGGGTCCGGCGGCGAACATGCCGACGCCGGCGCCACCGTTGCCGATCGACCAGTTGCCGATGACCGAGTTGTCGTACACACCGCCCCTGGTGGGGTCGGTGGTGGCGAACGGGTTGTGGGACGGGAGCGTGATCCCGCAGTCCTCGAGGTTGTTCCTGGAGGTGTTGTGGAGGATGAGGTTGCCGTGCGTCGGGCCGACCTCGTCCGTCAGCAGGATGCCGCCGACGTTGTCGTGGACGTTGTTCCAGGCGACCCGCGAGTCGGCGACGGCCAGGAGGTGCACCGCCTCGCCGCAGTCACCCGGGACCTGTCCCTGTGGCATGCACTCGACGGGCGGATTGTCGAGGCTCCCGCCCTGGTCGTTGCCGGTGAGCTCGTTGTGCTTGATCCGCACGCGGCTGGTGTTGTAGGCGAGGATGCCCTCCGCCGCGGCGTTCCGGACCGTGAACCCGCGGAACACCGTGCCGCTTGCCGCCGGGCCGTTGATCAGCACGGCCCAGCCCGTGAGCGGCGCTGGCGCGTCCGGCGGAGGCAACGGGATCACGACGCCGGCTTCGGCGGCCAGCAGACCGCTGGCGTCGATGGTCGCGCGGTGACCGACCAGCTTGAGCCGCTTGTCGATGACGACGTACTCGTTGTACGTGCCCGCGCGAACGACCACCTTCGAGCCGGGCGGTGCGATGTCGATCGCATGGCCGATCGTCTGACACGGCGCCGACCGCGAGCATGAGCCGGCGTCGCTGCCGGACGGCGAGACGAAGAGCTTGTGCGGGCCGGCTGCCGCGACCGGGGTCGCGACCAGCAGGACGGCGGCCATCGTGGCCGCCACCGCTGCGCTGCCCAGCCGAAGTGCCAGGCGCCTGCCCGGGCTGCCGCCGCGCGGGGTTGACGGCGTCAACCCGTTGGCGGTCTGCTCAGCGGGCAGGGCGAACCGGTGGGACGTGGAATCCATTCGCTGGATCCTCCGGAAGGGAGTGCGCAGACGGTCGGACCCGCCAGTGGCTCGACGCGGCTCAGGCGGCCGAAGCTGGGGCCGCGCGTCATCGCCCCCGCCTGCTGTTGTCCGGACCATAGGACGATCCTCGGAATCGCGCCGCAGAGGGCGCCCGGCCGGCGAGGTTTACCCAGGTTCGGTGATGTCCGGTGCGCTATGGGGAACGACCGCGCGGGACGTGACACCCCGGCAACGCACGATCCGGCAGGGGCTGGTAAGGTCCCGCGCGGCAAGTCACCCGTCGACAGGATCACAGCTTTCCATAGCGCCGACCCGGCAGGTCTCCTGCCGCCTGGTCGACAAAACCTGTCGATCATCCCCTGTGCGCGCAACCGATGCGCGCGCCCACCACTGACCATGCCGGCTCGGCGCTGCCCAGGATCGCCATGGCCTCTTCGCCGTGGTTGTCAGAAGGGAGCATCTTGGCGTCAAGCAGCAGCATGCGGGCCATCGGCCTCGCGATCGTGATCGCCCTCATGGGCGTCGCGGCCATCTCGGCCCCCGCCGCGGCGGCGGATCCCACCCCGTCCCCGTCGCCCTCGGCGTCGCCGACCCCCGCCTCCAGCCCCACGCCATCCGCGACCCCCTCGACGCATCCCCGTCGCCCTCGGCATCCCCGTCGCCCTCGGCATCCCCGACCCCGAGCTCCACCCCGAGCCCGTCCCCGTCGCCCTCGGCGTCCCCGACACCGTCGCCGACGCCGGCCGCCACCGCCGGGACCGCGTCCACCACGACGACCACCACGCCCGCGCTCAGCGCCGCGGCGATCCGCCGCCAGCGATCGCATGCCCGACGGGCCAGGATCGTGCGCGTCGCGAAGGCGCAGCGCCACGACCGCTATCGCCGCGGCGCCACCGGCCCCAACGCGTTCGATTGCTCCGGCCTGGTGCGCTACGCGTACCGGAAGGCCAGCGTGTCCCGATACCTCGGCGGGGGACACTCGGCGCGAGCGATGCTCCACTGGGGGCGACGCCATCACCGGACGGGCCGGCATCACCCCAGGGTCGGCGACGTCGTGATCTACGGCAATGGCACGCATGCCGCGATCTACATCGGCCACGGACGCGTGATCAGCGCGCTCAACCCGCGTCAGGGGATCCGGGTCACGCGCCTGCACGCGCTGCGGGCGCGGTTCACGACGTTCATCCACACCAGGGTCTGACCGAGCCCGACCCCGCCGATCGGGCGCAGGTGGCAGGATGAGCCGACAGACCGGAGGTCCTGATGCACGTCCGCCATGACCGGATCGCACGCGTCCAGGCCGGCATGCGCGACGCTGGCCTTCTCGCGATCGTGGTCCTCAACCACGACGACTATCGCTACCTGTTCGGCGAGGACCGCTACCAGCCGCGCGCGATCATCCCGGTCGAGGGACCGCCGACGATCATCGCGTTCACCGGCGAGGAGCCGGAGCTCAAGGCAGCGCTCGAGGCCGACGCAGCCGCGGGAAACGGCCAGCTCACGGCCGCGGACGGAGCGACCGGCAACGTGCTGGTGTTCGGCTCGGTCGGGGGCCAGATCCATGACGTGGTGGGCATGCTGCACGAGCTCGCGGGGCGGGTGGGGGTACCCAATGGAGGCCGGCCGAAGGTCGGCATCCAGATGTGGTTCGACACCCCGGCCTTCCTGGTCGAGCTGTTCCGAAAGGTGAACCCGGGGCTCGAGGTCGTCTCGTCGGACCCGGTGATGGATCCGCTCCGGATGGTCAAGGACGACGACGAGCTCGCGCTGATGACCGAGGCCCAGCGGATCGCCGGCCTGGGCATGGACCGGGCACGTGAGCTGCTGCGACCCGGGGTGACCGCACGCGAGATCGCGGCCGAGGTCGGCTACGCGATGGCCAGGGCCGGTGCGGAGCGGACCAGCACCCCGATGTTCGTCACGTTCGGGATCGAGACGTGCATGCTCCACGGCCGGCTGAGCGAGTCACCGCTGCGGGCCGGCGAGCTGGCGATCATCGACCTCACGCCGCAGGTCGAGGGCTACTGCGCGAACCTCGCGCGGACGTTCGTCCTGGGCGAACCGGCCGCGCAGCAGCGGGGGTTGCTCGACGCCTACGCAGCGATGATCCCGGCGGCTCGCGATGCGATGCGCCCGGGCGCGACCGTGGCCGACATGGACAAGGCGGCGGGCAGCGTGCTGGCCGGCGGCGAGCTGGCTGCCTACCAGGTCTACGGGATCGGTCACGGCCTGGGCCTCCGGTTCGAGGAGACGCCGGCGCCGACCATCCTGCCGCCCCACAAGAGCGTTCCGCTGCGCGATCGGATGACGGTGACCATCGGCCATCCCGTGCTCGCGATCCCGGGGTTCGCCGGTGTCCGGCACGAGGACGTCTATCGCGTGACGCCTGCCGGTGGGCAGCTTCTCCATCCGTACCCGGTTGACCCGATCATCGCCCTCTGAGGCGCGGGCTCGACCGCGGCTGACCGATCGAGGATCAGCGAGGCCGGGGTCGCCCAGCGGCCGTCGGCGGATGCGGCTCGTCCGGTCCGGGCGCCCTCAGCCGGGCGGCGTATCGCCGAGGGCGAACGCGATCGCATCGTCGAGCGACATCGCCTCACCCGCCCGGTAGGCGGCGCCGGCCACGGGATCGCCGGCCGCGACCTCGGCCGGGTCGACCTGCCCACGAATGTTTCGCTCCATCGCGAGGTACTGGCTGTCGTGATGCCGGGCGAACGTCGCCGCCGCGCCGTACAGGCGCATCGCGCCGGCCACATCGCCCTGGGCCTCGAGCACCTGGGCGACGGCGGGCAGGTTGAGCATGATCCCGGTCAGGTCGCCGACGAGGGCGAAGCTACGCAACGCGTCGCGCGCCAGCGAGCCCGCCGCGGCAAGATCGTGCGCGCCGAGCGCGACGCTGGCCAGCATCGAGGTGGCCCATGTCGCGTGGAACAGGTCGCCGGACCGTTCCGCCGACGCCGCGCTCGCGCGCAGGCTTCGCTGCGAACCCTCGGCATCGCCGACCCATTCGAGCGCCGTCCCGATCGACCACAGCGCCGTCGTCTCACCACGGCGATCGCCCGCCGCCCGCGCGATCCCGAGCGCCTCGTCGAGCATCCGGAGCCGGTCCGCCATGAACGTCTCGAACTCGGGCGTCCCGGCTGTCGGGATCTCGCCATCGAGCGCCATCGCCTGGTTGGTCAGCACCTCGGCTCGCAGCCGTGGGTCCGTGGCGTCGTCGACCAGCCGGCCCGCCTCCCGATAGGCCGTTCCCGAGCCGTCGGCGTCGCCCAGCCAGTAGGCGATGCCGCCGGCGGCCGTGAGCAGCCTGGCATGGGCCTCGGGGTGCTGCTCGAGATCGGGCAGCTCCAGCGCGCGCGCGATCCGGTCCCGTCCCTCGACCAGGTGGCCGCGCATCTGCCAGTAGCGCCACAGTGCGGCGCCAAGACGGGCGGTGAGCTCCGGATCGCCCGTGTCGACACACCAGTCGAGCGCAGCCCGGAGGTTGTCGTGCTCCAGCGAGAGGCGATCCAGCCAGGCCCGCTGGTCGGTGCCCAGCAGCTCGGGCTCGGCCGCTTCGGCGAGCCGCAGGTACCACTGGGCATGGTGCTCACGGACCGATGCGGCATCGTCCGGACCCAGCTGGTCCTCGGCGAACGCACGGACGATGCCGAGAATCGCGAGCCGCGGCTCCTCGTCCTGCTCGACCCTGCGCAGCAGGCTCTGATCGACCAGCTCACCGATCGCATCGAGCACCGGTGCGCCGAGCTCCTCGTCGGGCCCACAGACCGCCTCACAGGCGTCGAACGTCGCGCCCCCGGCGAAGACCGAGAACCGGGCGAACGCCCGCCGGGCGGGTGCCTCGAGGAGATCATGGCTCCAGGCGATCGTGGCGCGCAGGGTCCGCTGTCGCTCGGGCAGGTCGCGGGCGCCGCCGGCCAGCAGGCCGCTGTCACGGTCCAGGCGAGCGAGGATCGCCGAGGGCGCAAACAGGCGGATCCGGGCAGCGGCGAGCTCGATCGCGAGCGGGATCCCGTCCAGCCGGCGGCAGATCTCGACGACATCGGCGGCATTGTCGGCGTTGAGCTCGAAGCCGCTGCGCACCGCGGCCGCCCGCTCGACGAACAGGGCCACCGCCTCGCTGGCCGCGGCTCGGGCAGGGGAGAGGTCCGGACCGGGCGTCGGAACGTGGAGCGGTGCCACCTCGAGCTCCCGCTCGCCACTGACGCGAAGTGGCGCTCGACTGGTCACCAGCGCGCTCACACGCGGCGCACCGTGCAGGATCCGGCTGACGACGGGCGCGGCATCCACGACCTGCTCGAAGTTGTCGAGCACCAGCAGCAGCTCCCGCTCGCGCAGCAGGTCGAGCAGCCGGTCACCGAGCGGCCGCCCCGGCGCGTCGATGACGCCCAGCGGCTCGGCGATCGCGGCCTCGACCAGCGACGCGTCGAGGATCGGCGCCAGGTCGACGAGCGTCACGCCGTCCCGGTAGCGATCGATCAGCTCGGCGCCCACCTGGAGCGCCAGTCGGGTCTTGCCCGTCCCGCCCGGCCCCAGCAGCGTCACCAGGCGCGCGCCGTCGCGGAACAGGCCTCGGATCGCGGCGACCTCTGCGGTCCGGCCCACAAAGCTCGTCACCTGCGACGGGAGGTTGTTGGGAACCGCGCTGAGCGTGCGAGGCGGCGGGAAGGTCGCGATCAGGCCGTCGCCCCGGAGCTGGTACAGCTGCTCGGGTCGCGACAGGTCCTTGAGCCGGTGCTCGCCGAGCGTCACGAACTCGAGACCGTCGGAGCCGGCGGCCTCGGCAGCGCGCGCCGTCGCGCTCGAGGCCAGGACCTGACCGCCGTGCGCCGCGGCCGCGATCCGGGCCGCCCGATGGACATCGAGGCCGACGTAGTTGTCGCCCCCGAGCCGTCCCTCGCCCGTGTGCATCCCCATGCGCACGCGCACGACGTGGCCCTCCGGCCACTCGCCCGCGGCCAGCGCCTGCTGGGCGGCGGCCGCGGCACGCACCGCGGCGTCGGGTGCCTTGAACACCGCGAAGAACGCGTCGCCCTCGGTGCCCACGACCGTGCCACCGTGGCCCGCCACGGCCGATCGCATGATCGCGTGGTGCCGTTCCAGGACCGCGTCGAAGCCGGTCCCCAGCGCTTCGAGCAGGCGGGTGCTGCCCTCGATGTCGGTGAACAGGAACGTGACCTGGCCGGTCGGCAGCGGCGGCTGGGACGTCATCCGTGGATCGTACGCTTCAGCCTCCGGCGGACGGCGGCAGGACCCCCACGTTTAGCCAGCGATCACCGGTCGCCCGCCGGACGGCGAAGATCGCGTCAAATGGCTCCTGGCTCTGGCCCTGGAGTACCCCATTCGCGTCGTACGTCTCGTGGACGACGGTTCCCTGCGCGTGGAAGCCGAGGCTGAGGCCCGTCTGCATCCCGAACGGGACCAGGAGCGACACGGCCATCGAGTCGAACTGGTAGTGGTCGACGGTCGTGGTGCCGGTGTCGATCGCCGACTGGAGCCGGGCCTGCATCTCGGCCAGCCGGTCGCCATGGTCGACCCTGGTCAGCAGCGCCGGATCGCGCTGCAGCAGCGCCTGGCTCTCGAGCTCGAGGTTCTCCGCGAGCGTGACCACCACGTCCGAGATGCCCTGCGTCGCCAGCTCGTGGTCCCAGTCGGCGACATCCTGCCCCACCGTGATGGGGGGCAGCGTGGACGGGTTGATGCGCACCGGGACGCGATCGAGGCTGGTCTCGGGGTTGACCAGCACGAGGCCCCTGGCCGGACCGCCGGCGGCGACGATCCCGACACCGAGCACGAGCACCGCCACGACGGCGACGCCCACCCGCGCCGCGACCCGGACGAGCCCGGCGGACGGCTTGCCGCCGGTCGCGAGGCGAGCGGCAAACGGCGCGCACGTCGTCGGCGGTCGACCGGGGCTCGGGCGTGAGCCGATCCAGCACCGGGCGCACCGCGCACATGACCACCAGCCCGGCCAGCAGCCCGACCTTGGCACCGAACTCGTTGGTCTGGGGCGCCATGAGGAGGACCGAGGCCGCGGCCACCAGCATCCCGAAGATGACGCGCCCGACCTGGCCGCCGGGGGCCGTCCGTGGGTCGGTGATCATGAAGAACAGGAAGATCATCAGCTCGGGCGAGAAGGTGATGACGCGCCAGTAGTCGGCGCCACACACGGGCGCGAACGCCCAGTTCGCGACCATGCAGTGGCCCGACGCCGCCAGGACGCCGAGCAGGAGCGCGAACGACAGCCAGAACGAGATCGCGAGGCCGAGCAGGTGCAGCCGACGGGTGATCAACGAGCCCCCGACGAAGATCACCGCGTAGGCGAGCAGCATCCAGACGTCGAGCGGCCCCCACCAGAAGTCGAGCGGCTCGATCACCGAGCTGCCCAGCACGACGAACGCCACCACCAGGCCGACGTTGGACGGGTTGAACACGTGCGAGCCGCGGTACCTGATCACGTACTTGGTCAGCAGCGACAGCCCGGCGATCGCCGCGAACAGCCACCAGCCGTCGAACGTCCAGTGGTCGCCGGGGGGTGTTCCCACGTAGCGCAGGATGAGCGCGACCCCGCTGCCGGTGAGCATCGCGCTGGCCGGCCACACGAACGACCGGCTCTGCCGGAACGTCAAGGTCATCTCGATCACGGCGCAGGTCAGGATCGCCGCGAGGATCTGCGGCACGCTGACCCGGAAGTCGAGCACGACCTGGCCCAGGACGTGGATGGTGATGATCACCGTGGCGACGTGGAGCCGCGGGTCGCGGAGGGTGGGGAGGATCAGCGGGTAGCTGGCGCCGCCGACCGTGAGGGTGCGGGCGGTCACGTGGACCTCGGGACCCGGGGCAGCGAGACAGCGACGGGATCGCGCATGGTCGCCAATGATACGGATCGCCCGGCCCGCCACGACACGTCCGGGCTGCTCATCCGCAACTGGCCAATCGGCACTCGCGGCCGGCAGCCGCCACCCGATGGAATGTGCACCATGGATGCGACGCTGCGCGATGTCCGCCGGTGCTCCCTGGTCGCGCTGTCCGCCGGGTGCTCCCTGGTCGGGCTGTCTCCCCGGTCGGCCACGACCGGTCGTGCGCCCCACGGCCTCGACGGTCGCGGATGGCCGCCGCGCTCGCCGCGATCGTGCTCCTCGGAGCGTTCGCGACGAGCGCCGTGCTGGCCGCCGACGGTGCCGTCGTTCGCGCCGTGCTGTTCTTCTCGCCGACCTGCCCCCATTGCCACCAGGTGATGACCCAGGACCTGCCGCCGATCCAGGCGACCTACGGGGACGCGTTCCAGCTGCTCGAGATCGACGTCACCGGGTCGGCCGGCTCCGATGTCTATGCCGCCGCCGTCGGCCAGCTCGCCATCCCCGAGAGCCGGATCGGCGTTCCGACCTTGATCGTGGGCGACACCGTGCTTGTCGGCTCGGTCGAGATCCCGCAGCTCCTGCCCATGGTCATCGAGGGCTACATCCGGGACGGCGGCGCCGATTGGCCGGCGATCCCCGGCCTCGCGGCGTTCGTCCCCACGCCACCGTCGGAACCGGGCTCGACTGCGCCGGCCGCTGGGACGCCCACGTCCACGCCGGCCAGCACCCCAGCCGCGTTCTCGCCCGCGCCGTCCGCGGCAGGCGCCGGGTCAACGGGTGGCGGGACGCGGGGCGACGGGCTGGGCATGCTCGACCGTGCGGGTCGCGATCCGACCGGCAGCGGCCTCGCGGTGGGCGTCCTCGTCGCGCTCGTGCTGGCGCTCACGTGGGCGGTCGTGGCGCTCGTGCGGTCCGGCCTGCGACGCACGGCCGGCGCTCGGTCACCGGTCATCCCGGTGCTGGCCGTGCTCGGCCTGACGGTCGCTGCCTACCTCAGCAGCGTCGAGCTGAGCGGCTCCAGCGCCGTATGCGGTCCGGTCGGCGACTGCAACGCCGTGCACGCGAGCTCCTATGCGCGCCTGTTCGGGATCCCGGTTGGCGTGCTCGGTGTGGCGGGCTACGTCGGGATCCTCGGCCTGTGGCTCGCCGTCAGGTTCGGTGGCCGGGACCTGGCCGACAGCGCGGCGATGGGCGTCGTGGTCATGGCGTCGATCGGGACGGCGTTCTCCGCCTACCTCACGTTCCTCGAGCCGTTCGTGATCGGTGCCACGTGCGCGTGGTGCCTGGCGTCGGCCGTGCTGATGGGTTCGATCCTGATCGTGTCGGTGGGCCCGGGCCGGGAGCCGTTGACCGCGACCTGATGCGACACGAGCCGCTCCGCCCCACGCGGGCGGCCTTGCCAACAGCCGATCGGGTGAATCACCCGGCCGACCAGCGCCAGATCACCCGAATCGGACGATGTGGGACCGTCGCCGGCCACGGATCATCGCCACATGGACCTGACATTCGTGGGTTGGATCGTGGTCGGCGCGATCGCCGGCTTCTTCTCGGGTGTGGTCACCGGGGGGCGGACGGCCCGGGGCTGGATGCCGAGCCTGGCGATCGGGCTCGTGGCGGCGGTCGTGACCGGCTGGATCGTCACCGAGGTGGTTGGCTGGGACAGCCTCACCAGCATCTGGGTGGCAGCGCTGCTGTCGGCCGGGATCGCGATCGTGTTC
The DNA here is from genome assembly GCA_963806265.1 of uncultured Chloroflexia bacterium. Classification (GTDB taxonomy): domain Bacteria; phylum Chloroflexota; class Limnocylindria; order Limnocylindrales; family CSP1-4; genus CAIXZV01. The sequence continues at coordinate 36,705 of CAWDXT010000006.1, read as the reverse complement.
CGACTGGTGATCCGCACCGTCACCTTCGAGGACTGAGCCGGCGACGAGGGCGCGAGCGCGGGCGCGCCATCGCCGGGGGTTGGCGCCCCGACTAGGTGTGATTCATGAGGACGTTGTTGACAGGTGAGAGCCCTGTCCGTGGGATTTGGGGTGTCTGGCTCCAAACCACGGGAGGGCTCTCACGATGCATCGTACGGCGAAGCTGACGGTGTTCGGCAGGCGGCTGCTGGTCGAACGGATCGAGCTTGAGGCTTGGCCGATCGCCCATGCCGCAGCGATGACCGGCGTGAGCCGGCAGACGGCCACCAAATGGGTCCGCCGCTATCGAGCCGAGGGTCTGGCTGGGCTCGAGGACCGCAGCTCGCGGCCACACCGCTCGCCCCGCAGGCTCACCCCGGAGCGGGTCGCGGCGATCCTCGCCGCCCGCCACGAGCTGGGGTACGGCCCGCATCGCCTGGCGCCGCTCGTCGGCAGCCCGCGCTCGACGATCGGTGACGTCCTGCGCCGTCATGGCCTGTCCCGGCTGCGTGACCGCGACCGGCCGTCGGGTGTCCCGATCCGCTATGTCCGAGAGCGACCGGGCGAGCTCCTCCACATCGACGTCAAGAAGCTGGGGCGGATCCCCGACGGTGGCGGCCATCGGTTCCGCGGCCGGGGCAACGGCACACCCAAGGCGCGGTCCGGCTACGACTACGTCCATCAGGCCATCGATGACATGAGCCGGGTGGCCTATGTCGACGTCTTCGCCGACGAGCGTGGTCCGACCTGCGCCGCGTTCCTGCGCGATGCCGCGGCGTGGTTTGCTCGGCAGGGTGTCCGGATCGAGCGGGTCATGACCGACAACGCCCGCAACTACACCGTTTCGCGTGACTTCCAGGCGGCCCTCAGTGACCTCGGAGCCCGCCACAAGCGGACCCGCTTCCACCGGCCGCAGACCAACGGCAAGAGCGAGCGCTTCAACCGGACCCTGCTCGACGAGTGGGCCTACACCCGCCCGTACACGTCCAACAACGAGCGGTTGCTCGCCCTGCCAGACTTCGTCGATCACTACAACAACCACCGACCCCACACCGCGTTGAAGGGCCTCACGCCGATGGCGGTCCTCGTCAACAACGTGTCCGGGAATCACAACTAGGCGTTGGCGACCTCGATCCGGAATGACGCGCCATCCTCGAGCCGGCGACGGACCGCCCCCAGGAACCGTGCCCCCATCTCCCCGTCGACGAGGCGGTGATCCGCCGACAGCGTGAGCCGCATGATCGAGCGAACGGCGATGCCGTCGCCGACGACGACCGGGATCGGAAGTGCGCTCGAGACGGCGAGGATGGCGGCCTCCCCGGGGTTGATGATCGCGCTGAACGCCTCCACGCCGAACATGCCCAGGTTGGACACGGTGAACGTGCCCCCGGTCATCTCGTCGGGCCCGAGCGAACCGGCCCGGGCGGCAGCGGCCAGCTCCGCCGCGCGCTCGTGGATCTCCGAGACCGACAGGCGATCGGCGTCGCGAATGATGGGCACCAGCAGGCCGTCCGGGACCGAAACGGCGAGGCCCAGGTGGACGCTGGTGCGCGGCCACCACGAGACCCCATCCGTGCGCCCGTTGACGGCCGGGAACTCGGCCAGCGTCTGGGCTGTCGCCGCGAGCACGAAGTCGGTCACGCTGAGGCTGGTGCCCCGCTCCCTGAGCTCCTCGCGGACGGCAAGGAGGCGGGTCACGTCCGCTGCGACGGTGACCGTGAAGTGTGGGGTCGAGGTCCACGAGCCCGTCAGCCGCTCGGCGATGACGCGGCGCATCCGGGTGAGCGGCCTCGGCGCCACCTCGCCGCCAACCGACGGAGTAGGGAAGGCTGCCGACGCAGCCGAGGCGGGCGGGGCCGGGGTGGGCGGCGCCGCAGCGGCCGCGGCCACCGTTTCTGCGATCGCCTTACGAACGTCGCGCTCGACGATCCGCCCGTCGGGCCCGGAGCCCGGGATCGTCCGCGGATCGAGACCGGCGTCGATTGCCAGACGGCTCGCGCGCGGGCTGATCCGGAGGCGTGCCGTGCCCGCCGCACCCTTCCGGCCGGACGCCCGCACGTCCTGGACAGCCGCAGCCGAGGCGGCCGCAGCCGACGTAGCCGCAGCGGACACATCCGTTGCTGACGCGGCCGTAGCTGACGCAACCCCCTCCGACGCAACCGCCGCTGACAAGGGTGCATCGGCCGCGTCGGGGATCGCCTCGCCCCGCTCGCCGATCCAGGCACACACCGCGTTCACGGGCGCGGTCCCGCCCTCCGGCACGACGATCCGGAGCAGGACGCCCGCATCGAACGCCTCGACGTCCATGTTCGACTTGTCGGTCTCGATCTCGAACAGCACGTCACCGGCGGCGACCGCGTCACCTTCGTGCTTGAGCCAGGCGACGATCGTACATTCCTCGGTCATCTGACCGGGCTTCGGCATCCGCACGCTGGGGCCATGTCGTTCGTCCCTCGGCTCCGCTCGCCCGTCAGCCCAGCTCGACCACGGCCTGCACCAGGTCGTCCGCCGTCGGCAGGAAGGCCGCCTCGAGCCCGGTGGCCTGGGGCGAGATCCCGTTTGCGGCCCCGACCCGCCCGACCGGAGCATCGAGATCGTCGAACGCCTCCGCCTGGATCCGGGCGATCACCTCGTTGACGAAGCTCCCGATCAGGACGGCCTGGCTGGCGACCACGCAGCGCCCCGTCTTGCGCACCGACGCGAGCACCGTCTCCATGTCCAGCGGCACCAGGCTGCGCAGGTCCACGACCTCGACCGAGAGCCCCTCGTCCGTGGCCAGGCGATCCGCCGCGGCCAGCGCGTCCGGGACGGCCGGGCCCCAGGCGACGATCGTCGCGTCCCTGCCCTCACGGGCGACGGCGGCCCTGCCGATCGGCACCAGCACGTCTCCCTCGGGCACCGGCCCGGTGGTCCCGTACAGGCCCTGGCTCTCCACGAACAGGACCGGGTTGTTGTCGCGGATCGCCGACTTGAGCAGGCCCTTGGCGTCGGCCGGGTTGAGGGGTAGACGACGTACAGCCCGGGCAGGTGCGTGAACAGGCTCTCGAGCGACTGGCTGTGCTGCCCGCCGTAGCCCTTGCCGGCGCCGACCGAGGCGCGGATGACGAGCGGCACCTCGGCTGCCGCCGCTCATGTAGTGCCACTTCGCGGCCTGGTTGGCGATCTGGTCCGACGCCATCAGCGCGAAGTCCATGTACATCAGCTCGACCACCGGCCTGGCCCCACCATCGAGGCACCCACGGCCGTGCCACAGATGCACGCCTCGGAGATCGGCGTGTTGAACACCCGCCGCCGCCCGAACGACTCGAGCAGGCCCTTGGTCAGCTTGAACGCGCCGCCGTAGTCGGCGATGTCCTCGCCGTAGGTGATCACGCGGCGGTCACGCAGCATCTCCTCGACCAGCGCATCGCGCAGCGCATCGCGGTAGCTGATTGCGCCGTTCGCCGTTCGCCTGGCGACCGGCAACGGTTCGAGCAGCTCGACCGTGCGCGGCACTCGTCGGGGACGACGTCGGCACGCGGTGTCGGTGTACAGGTACCGGATCACGTCGGCCGGGTCCGGGTCGGTCGCCCGGCTGCGCGCACCGCCGCGCGCGCGTTTCGATCCTCCGCGCGCGCCTCGACGTCCCGGGCTGCCTCGTCGCTCGAGCACCCGTGCCTGCACCAGCGCGCCTTGATGTGCTCGATCGGGTCCACGCGCGCCAGGCCTCCTCCTCGTCCTGGGTGCGGTACTCGTTGCGCGTCGGACAGCGAGTGGCCGTAGTAGCGGTACGTCTCGGCCTCGATCAGCACCGGGCCCTGGCCGGCGCGGCACGCGCGGCGGCGCGCTGACCGCGTCGTGGACCGCGACCACGTCCATGCCGTTGACGACCTCGGCGTGCATGTTGATCTCGGCGAAGCCCGCGCCGCGCCGCGCGAGGTCGCGCGACACCCGTGACCTCGTCGTCGTGCGTGGGTCATCCCGTAGTGGTTGTTCTCGATCAGGTAGATCGCCGGGATGCCAGGCTGGTCGCCCGCGAGGTTCTCCACTGGTCCTGGCCGCCCAGTTGAGCGACTCGAGACGACGCCGTTGGGTCGCGCCATCGCCGGCCAAGCAGCACACCCCCCGTCGGAGCCCGGAGCGCAGCGCCATGGCGGCACCCGTGGCGATCGGCAGCTGCCGCCCACGATCGCGTTGGCGCCCAGGTGCCCGGCGAGAAGTCGGCGATGTGCATCCCGCCGCCGCGGCCCCGGCAGTAGCCCTCCTCCTTGCCGAACAGCTCGGCAATGGTGCGATAGACATGCTCCTCGAGCGCTGCCTCGAGCAGTGCCTCGTGGTCGGTGGCCGCCGAGCCGGTGCGGGCCCGGAGCGCCTCGTCGTCCATCGCATGGATCGCCGCGAAACCCTTGGCGATCGCGTCGCCGTGCCCCCGGTGCGAGCTCGTGATCCGGTCATCGGGGCGCATCCCGAACGCCGCCCCGATCGCGACCGCCTCCTGGCCGATCGACACGTGCGTCGGGCCGCGGTAGTCGTAGCCGGGGAGCGGCTCGTAGCCGCCCGACCGGAGCCGGACGATCATGTCCTCGAGCTCGCGGATGGCGAGCATCGCGTCGAGCAGGCGCATCGCCGCGGCGTCATCGAGCGTGCCGGCCGCGATCTCGCTCGCCACGCTGCCCTGGTACGTGAAACCGGGATCGGCCCGAGCTCGGCCTCGAACGGCTCGAAGTCGGGCCGCGCGTCGCTGTGATACGTCGAGGGGTTGCGGGCGGGTGCGGTCACACGATCACTCCGGGCTGGCATCGATGGCTGGCCGGCGCGGGCACCGCCACCGGGAAGGAGCTTCGGGCCAGGGTGCGATCACCGCTCATGCCGTGAGCACCTGCACCCCGGCGCGTGCGAGGGTCCTGGCGCTGCGGTCGTCGGGCGTCGTGTCGGTCACGAGCACGTCCACCTGGTCGAGCCGGCCGGCATGCACGAAGGAGTGCGTCCCGAGCTTGCTGCCATCGGCCATCAGGACGACCTGCCGCGCGCGTCCCATCACCAGCTGCTTGGTGAACGCCTCGGCCGGGTCGGTGGTCGAGAGACCGTCCGCGAGGTCCAGCGCGAACGTGCCCATCATGGCCCGGTCCACGCGCAGCTCGTCGAGCAGCCGCCCGGTGAGCGGGCCGACGATCGCCCGGCTCTCGGTCCGGAGCTCGCCGCCGATCACGATCAGCCGCGGCCCACGGCCCACCAGCTCCACGGCGACCGGCAGGCTGTTCGTGACCACGGTCAGGCGCGACCAGCCATGGAGCACGCGCGCGAGCGCGAGGACGGTGCTGCCGCTGTCGAGATAGACCGTGTCGCCGGGATCGATGAGCTCCGCGGCACGCGCCGCGATCCTGGCCTTCGCGTCGGCGTTGGCAGCCGCCTTGACGTCGAAGTGAGGCTCGTCCAGTCGCTGATCGACGGCGACAACGCCGCCGTGAACACGGCGCATCCGGCCCTGGCCGGCCAGCTCGTTGAGGTCACGCCGGATCGTGGCCTGGGAGACGCCGAGGGCGGCGCTGAGCTCGTCCAGCCGTGCCGAGCCGCGGGACTCGACGATCGCGGTCAGCCGCTGACGGCGCCGGACGGCAAGGTCGCCGTGGCCGTCCGGCGCGTCAGAATCTTGCACGATCGTGACCGACATGAGCACATTCTACACATGCTCTGTCGCCGCCGGCACCTCCGGCTGTGTGCGCGGGTGAAGGCGGTGACCGCCTACGGGATCCGGCCCAGGACCGTCTGCGCCTCGGCCTTCATGTCGGCTTCGCTCGGACCGTTGTTGCCCAGCGAGACGTTGCTGAACGCGAAGAACGTGGTGCCCTTGAGCGCGTAGAAGCCGATGACGTTGACCGTCTGGCCGCCGACCTTCGTCTTGACCGAGGCGATCGCGGCCGTGTCGCCGAGGTCCGGGACCGGCGTGATCTTCACCTGCGTTCCCAGCGCGCTGTTCATCTGGTCGATCACGTCCTGCTTGGCGGTGTCGGCTGCCTGCTGGTCGGGTGCCTTGGCGACCGTCACGGTGAAGATGTTGAGCGTGCCGGCGTTGTAGGTGCAGATCTTGCCGTTGCCCGAGAACGTCGACGTGGAGCCCTTCCCGAACTTCACGCCGGCCAGCTGGCTCGCCTCGGAGGCCGGAACGAGCTTGCACGGGTCGACCGCGGTCGGGGCCGCGGTCTGCTCGGAGGCCGCGTCGGACGGCATCGCGCTGGCCTCGGACGGCATCGCGCTGGGCTCGGTGGACGGCGCCATCGACGGCTCGGTCGAGGCCGGCTGGGAGGCGGGCTGCGACGCCGGGGGTGCCGAGCTGGCGGCCGCGCCACCACCCCCTTCCGTCGCGGATGGCGAGCTGCCGCTGCACGCGGCAAGGACGAGGACCAGGAGCCCAACCAGGGCAAGACGGACGCGGCCCATAGACCCTTCCCCTCACGGCCTCGTCCGGATCGTCCCGGTGGGCCGGCACGTGATCACGGTCGAGGGCCGGAGTATGGCACGTGCTCAGAATCCTGCATCGGAACGCCATGGACCGGAACCGCGATGCATCGGACCCGCCGGGGACCGGAACCGCGCTGCATGGGAACCACCAGGGACCGGAACAGCCTTGCCGGCCGCCCCGGGCGTCAGGCGTGACCGCGGCGGCTCGATCCGTCACACTGCCGCGGCGGAGGAGACGTGGCCGGCCGCGCACGGAGGGCACACTGGCGATGCAGGAGAGAACGAGGCGCTCCTTGTCGAGGATCGCCGTCGCGTCCGGGTTGGCGATCGGTCTCTCGGTCGCGATCCTCGGCTGTGCCGGCCAGACCCCTGCCGCCCCGGTGCCCTCGGTCGCCTCCGGCACACCCGCGCTGCCGTCTGAAGCGTCGGCCGGCGTGGGGTCGGCATCACCGACGCTGGCGTCAGCAGCTCCGTCCACGCTCCCGTCGACGCTGCCATCGCCGGCGCCCGTCGCGCCGGGGAGCAGCGCTGGCGACACGCGCATCGACGCCGCCGGCGTCACGCAGGTGTGGGTGCCGGCCGGCAGCTTCCCGATGGGCACGACCTCCGACCAGGCCGCCGCGGTGCTCGCGGCCGATCCACCCGCTTGGGTACGCAACGAGCTGTCGAGCGAGCAGCCCGAGCATCAGGTCACGCTCAGCCGCGGTTACTGGATAGACCGCGACGAGGTGACCAACGCGGCATACGACGCCTTTGTCGCCGCCGGTGGCTACACGACGCGTGCCTGGTGGTCCGACGCCGGCTGGGCCTGGCTGCAGGCCCAGGCCACGGCGCTGCCGGCGGCCTGCGACGCGGCCGCGCCCGACGAGCCGCGTGCCTGTGTGACCTGGTTCGAGGCCGAGGCCTTCGCCGCCTGGCGCGGCGGCCGGCTGCCCACCGAGGCCGAGTGGGAGTACGCGGCCCGCGGTCCGGACGGCCACATCTACCCCTGGGGCGACCGCTGGGATCCGTCGCACGCGAACGTCGTGGACGCCACGGCCGCGGTCAAGGTCGGCAGCTACCGCGACGGCGTGAGCTGGGTCGGCGCGACCGACCTGGCCGGCAACGTGATGGAGTGGGTCGCCGACTGGCTCGCGCCCTACGACGCGGCACCGGCCACCGATCCGACCGGTCCGACCAGCGGCGCGATCAAGGTCGAGAAGGGTGGCTGGTGGGGCAGCAACGAGTGGGTCGCGCGGAGCGCGTACCGTCATTTCGAGGACCCGCCCGGCTACCAGGACCACCACATCGGCTTCCGCGTCGTCACCGCCGCGAGCCAGTGAGGAGGAGCGGGCGAAGGTGAGCACCGATGCGGCCCGGGGATCTGCGCCGCTCCGGCGGACGCTGCGGCTCGAGGTCGATCTCGCCCATCTCGCGGAGGTGCGCGCGTTCGTGCGCGCCGGCGCCGCGGCCATGGGCGCGGACGCGCGCGCCGTGGGCGACACCGTCCTGGTGGTCGATGAATGGGTGACGAACGTTGTGCGGCACGGTTATCGTGGCGGCCACGGCCCGCTCGAGGTCGAGCTCGACCAGGAGGGATCGGAGATCGTCGTTCGTGTGCGGGACGGTGCGCCCGCCTTCGATCCCGCGACGGCGCCCCCGTTCGATCCCGCGACCCCGCTGCGCGTGCGACGCCCGGGCGGGATGGGCATCCACCTGATGTACGACCTGATGGGATCGGTCGAGCACCGACCGCTGCCGGGCGGCGGCAACGAGGTGACCATGCGCCGGGTCGGCCGGTCGATGGACGGAGGAGACAGCGATGAACATCACGGTTGACCAGCCCACGGCCACGACGGCCGTGATCAGCCTCGACGGCGAGCTCGACGGGTCGAACTACACCAGGCTGATCGACACCGGGCGGCAGCTGTACGCGGGCGGGGCACGCGAGCTGGTGCTCGACCTCACGGCGCTGAGCTACATGTCGAGCTCGGGCATCGTCGCGCTCCACAGCCTGACCCGCGTGTTCGAAGGCCACGAGGCCCCGGATCCCGAGTCCGGCTGGCAGGCGATCCATGACATCGGCGCCGATGTCAACGAGGGAAGGACCCAGGATTGCGTCCGCCTCGTCGCGCCGAACGCCGAGGTCGACCGCGTGCTCGATCGCACCGGGCTCAAGGCCCTGCTGCCCATCCACGCAACTCGCGAGGCGGCCCTGGCCGGCTGACTGACGTCGTGGTGGCCCCGCGCTCAGCCCAGCCAGCACCGCCGACGGCCACGCCGGTGCTCGACGGCGCGCTCGACATCGCGGCCGTCGCCGAGCTGCTGGCGATGGCCTCGGCCATCGCCGACGGCGAGCCCGTGGCGCTCGTCGATCCCGAGGGTCGCGTCCTTGCCGGACGCGAGCCGGGTGCCGGTGCCACGCGCCGCCGGGTGCTCGCCCGGGACGGTGTCGCCATTGCGGCCATCGTCGGCTCGAGCGCGGTCAGGCCCGAGCTCATCGAGCTGGTCGGCCGCGGCTTCGAGCTCCTGGTCGAGAGCGTCGAGGAGCGCACGGCGCTGGCTCGTGTGGCGCAGGAGATGGCGATCGGTCGGCGCATCCAGGCGGCGCTCGTGCCACGCCGCCTGCCCGCCATCGCGGGTTGGGATCTCGCCGCCGCGTACGAGCCGGCGCTCGAGGTCGGCGGCGACATGTACGACGCCTTCCCGGTGCGGGGTGAGCCGGGTCAGCTGGGCCTGCTCGTTGCCGACGTGACCGGCAAGGGGATCCCCGCCGCGCTGATGATGGCCGACGTTCGGGCGCTGCTCCACGCGGCGACCGACAGCCTGCCCGGCCCGTCCGATGCCCTGGCTCGGGTGAACCGGATCCTGATCGAGGAGCGGGCAACCGCGCTCATGGTGACCGCGGTGCTGCTGGTCGTGGATACCGCCTCGGGCATGGTGCGCTACTCGGGCGCCGGGCACGAGCCCGCGCTGGTGGCCCGGGCGGCGGGTGGGATCGAGCCATTCGAGGCATGCGGCGTCATCCTCGGGCTGTCCGGCAGCTCCGAGTACCTCGAGCAGGAGGCGCGGCTGCTCCCCGGCGACGCACTGATCCTGTACACCGACGGGATCACCGATGCCCGCGACGGCGATCGCCGGTTCTACGGGGAGGAGCGGCTGCGCGCCGTCGTCCTTGGCGCCTGCGGCCGCTCGGCATCGGACATGGTCCGGGCGATCACGGACGACGTGGCCGCGTTCCGCGGCGATGCGGACCCGTTCGACGACCTGACGCTGCTCGTGGTGCAGCGCGCGCGGCACGACGCGGGGGCCTGAGCACGAAAGCCCGGCGGGCGCGCGGTCCGAAGATCCACGCCACCCGCCGGACAGGGGAGACGAAGGGGCGGCCCCTTTGCTATTCGAGGTCGAGCAGCGCTCGCGTCCGGTGATCGTCGTGGAGATCGACGATGCCCTCGTCGGCCTCGGCGACCACCTCGACCGGCAGTCGAACGACGGACTTGCGGATGGTTCCGCGTCGGACGGTGAGGTCTCGCTCACCGACGTCGTCGATCTCGCCGATCTCGTTCGAGCCCAGGTAGACCTTCCAGCCCCGGCGAACGTATCCCTGCAGCATGGGGGTCATCTCGCTGTGCTCCTTTCCTGCAAGTTGAGCGCAGCCGTTTATAGCCGGCCGCGGATTGCGGGCATTCGGCATGCCTGAACCGTGACCGGCTACAGGGGCGTTGCAGTTGCGACGGTGGAGCGCGCGTGGATCCGACCGGGGAGTCTCCGGTGGTGGCCTCAGGCGGCCAGGATCGCGTCGATCTGGATCTGCCCGACCGCCTGCCTGAGGCCCTCCTCCATGCCCATCGCCAGCATCTGCTCAAGCGCCTCGCTGCTCGGGAACATGGTCTGGATGGTCATCCGTGTGCGGCGATCGTCGATCGCCTGGATCGTCACCCGACCGACGGTCTGGGGCAGGGCGTCGTTGGGCGTGCCGTCGTCGTTGGCGAAGCCGTCGCGGAACACGAGCCGGTGCGGTGGCTCAGCCTCATCGATCACCCAGTAGCCCCTCGGCTGATCGCCCTCGGGACCGGTCATGTGGTACTCCACCCGGCCGCCGGGACGCAGGTCGTGCGCGGTGACGGTGGCGGGGTAGCTCGGTGTCCCCCCGACGCGCCGGTGCCGGCCGCGGACGGGACGATGGTCACGATCGAGCTGCCCCGGGGTGCGCAGGATGGCGATGACTCGCGCCGTGAGCCAGGCCTGGCCGGCGATGACGATGGCGCCACGTGATCTCCGACTTCGACCCGGCGGAGGCCTGATACGCAGCCGCGCACTCCGCGCTCGACGCCAGTGATCGCCGACCATGCGCGTCCAGCGTTGGCTATCGCGGCGAGCACACCGCCAGCGTCGCGGTCGTCCTGAGGTCGATGTCGCCACCGCGCGCCAGGTTGATCGCGATCACGACACCGTTGTCGCCGGTCCCGTCGACCAGGGCGATCGACTGCGTCCCGTTGACCAGGCCCTCGTGACCCCAGAACGTGCCGCACGGCAGCTCGTAGCGGGCGATCCCCAGGCCATAGGTTCCGGCCACCGGGGTCAGCATCGTCGAGGTCATCTCGTCCGAGAGCACCTGGCCGCTGACGATCGCTCGCAGCATGCTGAGCAGCTCTGGCGCCGTGGACACGATGCCCCCGTTGCCGCCGTTGCCGAACGCGAGCAGGTCGTCCGTGAGGTCAACCGGTGCGCCGCCGTCGGGGCCCGGGCCATAGCCACGCATGTCCGGGGACCGGAGGTCGGGCGGCGCGATGCTCGTCGCCGTCAGGCCCAGCGGGTCGACGACGTGCTCCCGGAGCAGCGTGTCCAGCGACGAGCCGGTTACCTCCTCGAGGACCAGCGCGGCCAGCTGGTAGCCCGTGTTGCTGTAGTGATAGTCGGCGCCGGGCCCGAAGTAGCGGTCATGGGTCTCCGCGAGCGCGATCAGCAGCCGGTCCGACGCGATCGGGTGCTCGCCGGCGGCGTAGGCCCGAAGGAGGTCCGCCGCCTCGGCCTTGAGGGCGGGGTCGGTGAGGCGGTCGACGTCGGCGACGGGATCGCCGTCGTTGCCCTCGTCGAAGAACCCGCTCGTGTGCGACAGCAGCTGGCGCAGCGTGATCGGCGGCTTGGCGCGGATCAGGCCCGGGACCAGCGGCGCGACGGGCTCGTCGAGCGAGACGCGGCCGGCATCCACGGCGTCGAGCACGAGCGTGGCGACGATCGGCTTGGTGATGCTGGCGATCCGGAACGTTGCACCGGCCTCGAGCGCGCTACCGGCGGTGTCGGCGTCACCGACGGCGGCCGTCCGCTCCTCACCGCCGATCCGGATCGTCGCCAGCGCACCGGGTGAGCCCGCGGTTGCGCGAAGGTCCGAGAGGATCTGCTCCAGCGACGACGGCGTCTCACGGGTCGGGGTCGGGGAGACAGCCGCCACCGACGGTGCGGCCGATGGCGACGGCAGTGACGCGCTCGGCGATGCGCTCGGCGACGCGCTCGGCGATGCGCTCGGGGCCGTGCAACCAGCTGCGACGGCCAGCAGCGCAAGGCACGCGAGGCACCGACCCAGCCACGACGCAGGATTCACGGCCGCGACTATGCGTCTCGGCCGGCACGAGGTTCAGGGTCGAAGGTCACCAGATGTCAGCCGGGATGTCGGGCATGAAGACACCCCGTCCGCGACTCCCGGTTTTGTGCCCTCCGGGAGCCGCTGGAACGGGGCGTCAAGATGGGAAGCCGTCACGGGCGCGCGGCGCCCGCGATCACTAGATGGGACGGACCGTCGCCATGCCCGCGAGCGCGAGCGACAGGACGGCACAGACGCGCACGAGCGCGTCGAGGCGCGGGTGGCTGCGTGCCACACCAACCTCCTGACTTCGGCAGCCCGGCTAACTCGTGCGAGACGAGTCCCGTGGCTTTGCGTCCCCGGGTCACCCCGGGTTTGCCGTTTCGGCCAGCCTCCTGGGCTGGGGCGGCTCTCACCGCCTGCGGACACGCTACCAGCGGCGGCGCGCCGTGTGCACCCTCCAACTCGTCCCGAAGCTGCCCCTGACCCCTTAAGGCGGATGGGGTCGGGGAGGGTCCTGGGGTCTTTGCCCCTGGTCCCGCGCGCCCCCCTCGCCAGGGCGGTGGCTCGAGCTGGAGCACGACGGTGTCGACCTCGGGGAACCGCGGGCATGGCGAAGGCGCCCGGGCGCCCGTCGGACGCCCGGGCGCGAGATGGAGCCCGGAGGGTCAGGCAGCGACCTCCTCGGCGATCGCAGCCTCGCCGGCGATCCCCGCCGCGTCCGCGCTCCGGGCCTCGGCGCTCGCAACGGCCGGCGACTCGCGCAGCAGCAGGACCAGCGCCGCGGCCGCCATCGACGTCCCGATCCCGATCACGAACGTGCTCGACGTGGCGATCGAGAACGCCGCGTGGACCGCGTCCACGATGGCCGGGACGTAGGGCTCGACCAGTGATCTGACATCCGCCGGCAGCGAGGCGAGCACCGCCGCACCCGAGCCGCCGACCCCGGTCAGCGCCTCGAGGGCGCCCGAGCCGGCGAGCGCCCCACCGACCTGCGGCGGCACCCCGGCTGAGGCCATCGCCGCCGGCAGCTCGCGGGTCATCGAGGTCGCGAACACGGTGCCGGTGATCGCGAGCCCGACCGTGCCGCCGACCTGCTGGAAGAAGCTGACGCTCGACGACGCCGTCCCGAGCTGGGTGACCGGGACGTTGTTCTGCACGATCAACGGGAACACCGCGAACATCGGCCCCACCCCCAGACCGGTGACGAACATCCACGCCCACAGCACCGGCAGCGGCGTGTCCACGCGAAGCTGGGTGAGGAGCGCGAGGCCCGCCGTCAGCAGCACCAGTGCCCCGAACATCAGCGGCCGGTAGCGACCGGTCCGGCTCACGATCTGGCCCGAGGCCGTCGCGCTGATGATGACGCCGCCCAGCAGCGGCAGCATCTCGTAGCCGGAGATCGTCGCCGACGACCCGCTCACAACCTGGAACCAGCGCGGCAGGAACACGACCGCGGTGAAGAAGCCGGACGCGGCCAGGAACACCGAGGCGACCGAGACGCTGAAGGCTCGGATCCGGAACAGGGCGAGGGGCACGATCGGCTCGACCGCGCGGGACTCGACCCACAGGAACGCAACGAGGATCACGGCACCGAGCGCGATCAGCCCGCCGACGGCCGGATCGGTCCAGGCGGTGGTCTGCTTGTTGGTCAGCCCGACCAGGATCGGGACCAGGGCGGCGGCGAACAGCGTCGCGCCCAGGTAGTCGATCCGCGGCCGATCGCCGGCGAGGTGGTACAGGGGCAGGTTGCGTCGGACGAGGACCAGCACCACGGCGCCCACCGGCAGGTTGACGAAGAACACGAACGGCCACCCGATGGTGTCGGTGATCAGGCCGCCGATGGCCGGGCCGACCAGCACCGACAGCCCGAACACGGCGCCGAACAGGCCCTGGTACCGGCCGCGCTCGGAGGGTGCGAACAGGTCGCCGATCACGGCCATGGCGATCGGGAACAGGGCACCGGCGCCGAGACCCTGGACGCCACGCGCGGCGACCAGCTGCCACATCTCGTTCGACAGGCCGGACATCAGGGAGCCGGCCATGAACACGCCGACGCCGAACAGGACGATCGGCCGCCGCCCGAACAGGTCGGACAGCTTGCCGTACAGCGGACCACTGATGGTCGAGGTCAGCAGATAGGCGGTGAACGCCCAGGTGTAGAGACCGTTGCCGCCGAGGTCGGTGATGATCCTCGGCAGCGCGGTACCGACCACGGTCTGATCGAGGGCGGCGAGAAACACGCCGACCATGACCGCGCCGAGGACGCGCATGCGGACGGGGTGGGGGAGCTCGATCGGCGGACGATCCGCGGATCCGAACCCTGCCTGCATCGGCTGGTTGGACAACCCGTTCTCCTTGTGCTCGCTGCATTCGTTGTCTCGCCAAAGCTACGGCGTCATTAGGTTGATTCCGTTCCTAAAGACCGACTAGATTCGAGACCGACATGAGCACCTCATCGCGGCTCCTTCGACTCCTGTCGCTGCTCCAGACGCCGCGCGACTGGACGGGCGCCGAGCTCGCCGTGCGGCTGGAGGTCAGCCCGCGCACGATCCGCAACGACATCGAGCGGCTGCGCGCCCTGGGCTACCCGGTGCACGGCACGCGCGGTTCGGTCGGTGGCTACCGGCTGGAGGCGGGAACGTCGATGCCGCCGCTGCTGCTCGACGATGACGAGGCGGTCGCCGTCGCGATCGGATTGCGGACTGCGACCAGCGGTGCCGTGACCGGCATCGAGGAGACGTCCCTCCGCGCGCTGGCCAAGCTCGAGCAGGTGTTGCCGCCCAGGCTCCGACGCCAGGTGAGCACGCTCCAGGAGGTCACCGTCCACGTGCGTCGGGGCAGCGGCGCGACCGTCGATCCGGCGCTGCTCACCGAGATCGCCCGCCTCGCGCGCGAGCGATTCACGCTTCGCTTCGACTACTCGGACCGTCGCGACACGGCGTCACAGCGGCGGGTCGAGCCGTACCGCATCGTCAACGCCGGCCAGCGCTGGTACCTCGTCGGTTGGGACCTGGACCGCGCCGACTGGCGCACCTTCCGGGTGGATCGCATTCGCCCGGGCATGTCGGCGGGGGCGCGGTTCGCGGCCCGGGAGCTCACCGACGCCCAGGTCGAGGCGATGATCTCGCGCGGCATCCCACCCTCGGCTCGCCGCCACCAGGCCCGGGTCGTCGTCGGGGCGCCCGCGGCGATGCTCGCGGGGCGATTCGGTCCCTGGCTCGGGGTCATCACGGCGGTCGACGACGAGACCTGTCTGCTGGATATCGGTGCCGACAGCGTGGAGCAGCTGGCGATCTACCTGGGCATGCTCGATGTCGATTTCAAGGTCAGCGAGCCGCCCGAGCTCATATCGGCGCTGCGCACCCTCGCTGCGCGCTACGCCGCGTCCGTCGTGCCGGCCTGAATCGACCTAACCGGCCGACCGACGTTCGGGGCTCCGCTGGCCCGGGTGGCCCCGGCTCAGCGCGTCGGCATGGCGAAGTGGCGGCGACAGCGAGCCTGGTAGATGTCGGTGCCGCCGATGTTGGCCGGGACGAGCGCGTCTGCGCCGACCGTCGGGACGTCCAACCGCACGTGGAAGACTGCTTCCTCGCCGCACACCGTGCAGATCGCCGTCAGCTTGTCGACCCGCTCCGCGAGGGCCATCAGCGAGGGGAGCGGCTCGAACGGGTGGCCGTCGAAGGTGACGTCGAGACCGGCCACGATCACGACGAGGCCCCGTCGGGCCAGCCGATCGATCACGGGCAACAACGGCAGGCCGAAGAACTGCGCCTCGTCGATCGCGATGACGTCCGCGGCTTCGGGGACGGCGCGCTCGATCTCTCCCGCGTCGGCGACGGCGACGGCCGGAAAGTCGATCCCCACGTGCGACGCCAGGCGGTCGGTCCCGTGACGCGTGTCGAGGGCGTGGTTCAGAACGATGACCTGTCGTCCCGCGATCACGGCCCGACGGACGCGACGCAGCAGCTCCTCCGTCTTGCCCGCGAACATCGGGCCACAGACCACCTCGACCCGGCCGACGCGCTCGACACTGCCCATGGGCACAGCATGGCACGCCATCGGCCCCTTCACGTCCGGACATGCAGGCCGCTCTGGACATGCAGGCCGCTCTGGACATGCAGGCCGCTCTGGACATGCAGGCCGCTCTGGACATGCAGGCCACCCGGCGGCCGATAAGCGCCCACCATGTCAATGTCGACCTAGTTCCGCTCAAGCGGAACCATCGCCCGGACACTGCAGCGCCCAGCGTGCCGGCCGCAGCCGTGTGTCGCCCGTTATCACGCCCGCAGCGGTGCCCGCTCTCCGCTCACAACGGCGCCCCGGGACGGCCCAGGCGGTACCGGCTGACCGACCGCGGCGGCATCCGCACATCCCCCGCGCCGGAAGCGCACTTGCTGCCGGATCGTTCCGCTTCGTTGGAACCATCTCGACATCGACGGCGTGCGCGACGACAGGCGGCCAGCGGCGGCCAGCGCCACCCCCGGGCGCCCGCGTCGAAGATGCCCGTGCCGCGGATCATTCCGCTTCGTTGGAACCATCTCGACATCGACGGCGTGCGCGACGACAGGCGGCCAACGCCACCAGCGCGGGCCCGACCAGCGGCGACCAGCGGCAGCCAGCCGCGACGACCGCGACGACCGCGCCCCCGTGACAGGGCGTTCGCCCGGGAGCGCATGCCCTGTGGCCCTTGGCACTGCCGAATGCGAGCACTGAACTGGCGGGAGGCGGGCGGACGGGGTAGGACGCGTGGGCCTTCGGCGGGCCCGCGGTGCTTCCGTGTGTTCCTCGGCATGGGCTACCGTTGAGGGGTCGCGCGGTGCCGCACACCCGAGGAACGGAGGCGCATGGAGATCAGGTCCTGGCTCATCGACATGGATGGCGTCCTCGTCCGCGAGGAGGTCCCCATTCCGGGAGCCGACGCGTTCCTGGGCCGCCTGACCGAGCTCGGCATTCCGTTCCTGGTGATGACCAACAACTCGATCTACACGCCCCGCGACCTGTCCGCGCGCCTGGCGGCGAGCGGCCTGACCATCCCCGAGAACCGGATCTGGACATCGGCGCTCGCGACCGCGCGTTTCCTCGCCGACCAGCGGCCAGGCGGCAGCGCGTTTGCGATCGGCGAGTCGGGGCTGACGACTGCGCTCCATGACGCCGGCTACACGCTCACCGAGCGCGATCCCGACTATGTTGTGCTCGGGGAGACCCGGACCTACAGCTTCGAGCGCGTGACACGTGCGATCCGCCTGATCGACGCGGGCGCTCGGTTCATTGCCACCAACCCCGATCCAAGCGGGCCCACCGACGATGGGCCGGTGCCCGCCACGGGCGCTGTGGCCGCCCTGATCTCGCGCGCAACCGGGGTCGAGCCCTATTTCGTAGGCAAGCCCAACCCGCTGATGGTTCGGTCCGCGCTCAACGCCCTCGACGCCCACTCGGAGGTGTCGGGCGTCATCGGCGACCGGATGGACACCGACGTGAAGTCCGGGCTCGAGGCGGGCATGCACACGGTGCTGGTGCTCAGCGGCTCGACCGCGGCCGCCGACATCGAGCGCTACCCGTACCAACCGTCTCGCGTGGTCGGCTCGGTGGTGGACCTGATCCCGACGCTCGGCTGACGACCCCGCAGCCCTGTCGGCGCGCCCGTAACCCCGGCCCGCGCGCTCGCAGCCCTGCCCCGCCCCCCCCCGCGTGAGGCCTCCCTTCTGCGATTTGACGCTCGGATGCAACCTTCCCAGCGTCGAATGTTGTTGACAGCGCAACTAGATTCGCCTATAGTTGTGTTGTCAACCAAGTGATGTTGCCCTGAGCCAAATGGCGGGGCACCAGGGAGCACGACAAGAGCTCAGGCCCACACATGAATGCGATCGATCTCTCACTGCTAATCCTTCAGCTCGGCGTCGGGCTGACGTTCGCCGCGCATGGCGCCCAGAAGACCTTCGGGTGGTGGGGCGGCCCCGGCCTCAGTGGCTGGGAAGGCGCGATGGAGCGGATGGGCTTCCGCCCGACCCGCCTGTTCGCGCTGATCTCGGCGCTCGTTGAGCTCGTCGGTGGGCTGTCCCTCGCCGTCGGCTTCCTGACGCCGTTCGTCGCCGCGGTGCTCGTCGCGCAGACGGTCGTGATCATCGGCCACGTCCACCTCGCGAATGGCTTCTTCAATGCCAGGTCGGGCATCGAGTTCCCGCTGCTGCTCGGCATCGGCGCCGCGGCTGTCGGCCTCGGCGGTCCGAGCGGTGTCAGCGTCGATGCCGCCCTGGGCCTCGTGGTCGATCCCGCCGGGCGCGTGCTGCTGCTGGTGGCGGGCCTGGTGGCCGGGCTCATCGCCCTTGCGATCCCGCGCATGGGCTCGCGGACCCACGTGGCGGCGTAGTCTCCGGCGAAGTCCACGTCGAACCTTCGAGGCCCCATGGAAGCGTCGGGCCTTTGGCGCCCGGGGCCGCGCGTAGCCGTTACTCTCCGGTCATGGACGATCGACTGAGCGCCGCCGCCCTCGCCGAGCTCGCCTGGTGCTCGCCCGAGCGCGTCCGCGAGCTGACGCAGCTTGGGCTGCTCGAACCCGTGAACGGGCAGTACGCGCGCGGCGACGTCCATCGCATCCGCCTGGTCGAGTCGTTCGAGGACGCCGGCGTCCCGCTGGAGGTGCTCGCGCGCGCCAGCCGCGGCGGGACGATCACCCTCGACTACTACGACCAGCTCCACCAGGACCCCGGCACGTCGTCCCGGCGCACCTATGGCGAGCTGGTCGCCGACCTTGGCGACCGTGCCAGCGACCTGCGGCGGCTGTACGAGTCGTTCGGCATTGCCGAGCCGACCGCCGGCGATCGCCTCGGCGAGGCCGAGGAGGAGCTGCTGCTGACAACGCTCGATGCCCTGGAGGCAAATCGCGACCACGACCTGGTGCTGCGCTCGCTGCACGTGCTGGGTGATGCGGCGAGGCGCGGCAGCGAGGGTGCGATGTCGGTGTATGTCGAAGCCGTCGAGCGGGCCACCGATGACCTCGCCGGGATCCCGCCGATGGAGGTCTACCAGCGGTTCCTCGAGCCATGGGCGCGGATCGCGCGACTGGCGCCGGAGCTCAGCGCGTGGCTGGGAGCGCGCCACCTCAGCGCGGCGATCGACGCCTGGAGCGTGGCGGAGACAGAGAGACATCTGGCGGACGACGGGTTCGTTCGGCCGCGGGAGCTGGAGCCGCCGGCCATCGCGTTCGTCGACCTCACCGGCTTCACGCATCTCGCGGAGGAGCGGGGCGATCGCGTTGCGGCGACGGTGGCGATCGAGTTCACGAGCCTCGCGGGCCGCGTCGCCGAAGGCGCCGGCGGCCGGCTGATCAAGCCGCTGGGCGATGGCGTGCTGCTGCGTTTCCCCTCGGCCCAGACGGGAGTCGAGACGACGCTGGAGCTCCTCGACGCGCTGGAGCCGGCCGGCCTGCCGACCGGCCACGCAGGGGTCGAGGCCGGTCCCGTGATCGTGCGCGAGGGCGACGTCTTCGGGCGGACCGTCAACCTGGCTGCCCGCATCGCTGACCGAGCCGAGCGCGGCCAGCTGCTGTGCACCGCGCAGCTGGCCGCGAACCTCGATGCTCGCCGGCTGCGCTTCGAGCCCGCCGGCACGGCCGAGCTCCAGGGCATCCCGGCGCCCGTCGAGCTGGTGAGGATCCTTCACGACGCGACGGGCCAGGGCGAAATCGGACCGACAGCGTAGGCTGGAGACCTACACCGAACCAGGAGCCCCTGCGTCATGAACGACCAGCCCCTCTTCGATCGGATCAATGACCTCTCCAGCGAGGAGGAGCGTCTCTGGGAGCGCGCGTCGGACGGTGGCGGGCTGAGCACGGCGGACCAGGAGCGCCTGGAGACCATCAAGGTCCAGCTCGACCAGTGCTACGACCTGCTGCACCAGCGCGAGGCGCGCCGCGCCGCCGGCTTCGATCCAGACCGCGCGAGGGTCCGCCCCGCCGACGTGGTGGAGCACTACCGCCAGTAGGCGCTCCTGGCTCGATGACGACGCGCATCGTCACCGTCAGGCCGATCGACGGCGGCAGCTTCCGCGACGTGCTCGACCTCGAGGTCACGGCCGAGCAGGGCGCCTGGGTCGCGCCCGTCTCGCGCTATCTCGCACTGTGCGCCTACGGTGGCGTGTGGCATCCGCTGGGCCTGTACGCCGGAGACGAGGCGGTCGGGTTCGCGATGTGGGCGTTCGACGCCGACGAGGGCAGCCACTGGATCGGTGGCTTCCTGGTCGACCGCCGACGGCAGGGTCTCGGGTACGGACGGGCGGCGATCGAGGCCCTGATCGCGTGGCTGGCCACGGAGCAGGGCGCGACGGAGCTGGCCCTGAGCTATCACCCGGACAACACCGTGGCCGAACGGCTGTACGCGTCCGTCGGATTTGCCGCGACCGGCGAGAAGTCGGAGGGGGAGACCGTCGCCCGCCGGCCGGCATGAGCGGGCACTGGTAGAGTCGCGCCATGGGACTTGGCATCGGACTCCTGTCCGCCCAGCTTCGCCCGGGCGAGACCGACTGGACACAGACCTACGACGAGACGATCCGGCTGGCCGTTGAGGCGGAGCAGCTGGGCTTCAGCTCGATCTGGACCACCGAGCACCACTTCGTCGACGACGGCTACATGCCCTCGCTGCTGGTGGTCTCGGCGGCGATCGCGCAGGCGACGCGCTCGATCGAGATCGGCACCGGGGTGGTCCTTGCGCCGCTCCACGATCCGATCCGGCTTGCCGAGGACGCGGCGACCGTCCAGCTGCTCAGCCACGGCCGGCTCACGCTCGGCCTCGGCCTCGGCTGGTCCGGGATCGAGTTCGAGGGGCTGGGGGCCGACATGCGCCGCCGCGGCGCCGCGATGGGGGAGATCCTCCAGATCCTGCCCAAGGCGTGGACCGGCGAGCCGTTCACGCACCAGGGCGACGTCTACGACCTGCCCACGCTGGCCGTCCGGCCGAAGCCCTCAGCGAAGATCCCGGTCCTCGTCGGGGGCAGCGCCGAGCCCGCCATCCGGCGCGCCGTGCGGTACGCGGACGGGCTGTTCGCCAACGCTGCCGCCGAGCGGTTCCTGCAGCAGGTGACCTGGGCGCTCGACGAGTGCGAGCAGATTGGCCGGGACCCCGCCACGCTCCGCTTCGTCCACTACTCCGTGCTGCTGCCGGGCTCCGACCGCGAGGACGCGGTGCGCCGCTACCGCGACGCGATGTGGTCGATGCAGTGGAAGTACTCGGACATGGAGGCGTCCGCGACCCGATCCCTGCCGCCTCCTGCCGCACCGGCGTTCTCGGGCACCGACGACGACCTGATTCACGGCCGGGCGACCGCGATGGCGGGCACCACCGACGAGCTGACCGAGGCGCTCCTGAACATCCGCGAGCGTGCCGGCGTCCCCGTGGAGCTGGTGGCGCGGAGCTACTTCCCGCTGCTCGAGTACGGTCCGCAGCTCGAGCTGCTCCAGATGCTCGCCGAGGGGGTTGCGCCGCACGTCTGACGCCAGTCGAGTGACGGCAGTCGGGACCAACGACCAGGATCGGATGCCGTGAGAGCATGAGGTCCATGCGGGTCTTCGTGGCGGGTGCGGCAGGGGCGATCGGGCGCCAGCTGCTGCCGATGCTGCTCGCGGACGGTCACGCAGTCTGGGGCACGACGCGTTCGCCCGAGCGAGCCGGCTGGATCCGGGGCGTCGGCGCGACACCGGTCCTCGTGGATGCCCTCGATGCCGGCGATGTGCGAGCCGCTGTCGCCGACGCCCGTCCCGAGGTCATTGTTCACCAGCTCACCGACCTCGCCGGGGGCTTCGATCGGCGGCATCTCGAGGCGAACTCGCGGCTGCGGCAGGTGGGGACCCGCAACCTGGTCGAGGCCGCGCTGGCAGCCGGTGTCGGACGGTTCGTGGCCCAGGGTGCTGCGTGGCTGTACGCGCCGAAGCGGCCCGGCACGGCGTCGGCGGGGCAGCCGTTCGTCGAGAGCGACCCGTTGCTGACGTCTCGCGAGGCGCCCGACAACCCCGTCCTGCCGGGCATCCTGGACCTCGAGCGGCTGGTGCTCGGCACGCCCGGGTTCGACGGGGTCGTGCTTCGGTACGGCTTCCTGTATGGCCCGGGCACGGCCGGCGACGAGCCCAGGGACTCGCCTTCGGTTCATGTCGCGGCCGCCGCCCGCGCCGCTGCGCTGGCGGTTGGGCAGGGCGACCCCGGCGCCTGCAACATCGTCGATGACGGTGGCGGTGTCTCGAACGCCAGGGCACGATCCCGGCTGGGCTGGCGGCCGCAGGCCCGCTAGCGTCGGCCGCGCGGATGGGCCGCTGGGCGCGCCGCCGGCGACCCGCCGCCGGGCAACCCGCCCCGCGACGGCTCGTGGGTCGCGTAGTAGGCTTAACTGCGCAATACCATCAGAGAGGCCGGGTCGTCCCCGTGGGCACATGACCCTCCCCGCGCACTCGTGATGGCGCGAATCGTGCGGCTGAGGCTCGCACGACTGCTCGTCCCGACGCGAGCCCTTGCGTCACGGCGTGAGCTCCGCGCACCGCCAAGCCGGCTTGGCACTGTCGCGAACCGGACGCTCGCGCACCTGTGCCCGAGGTCGACCTGACCGTCCGGCCATCTGCGGCGTGCCGATCCAAGACCGCCCACCGGGGATGTGCCGGGTCAGGAGGCAGTCATGGACACCACCTACCAGAGCATCCGTCACCGCGAGATGGCGAGCGCGGGGATCGGCACCTCCGCCAGGGTGTTGACCGCCGTGGCGTTCGTCGTATCCGGGATCCTGTTCGTGGCCTACCCGGCGCTGCGGCCGTTCTCCTCGGAGACCGGGCTCGAGGGCGCGCAGGCCTTCGCATCGACCAGCTGGATCATCGCCCACTCGCTGGCGATGGCCGGCTTCATCCTGCTAGGCCTCGGGCTGCTCGGGGTGTGCGAGCTCCTCCGCGGGACCCCCGGGGAGCGGCTCGGAGGCTGGGGCATCGTCCTGAGCTGGATCGGCATCGGGCTCACGCTTCCCTACTACGGGGCAGAGGTGTTCGGTCTCCACGCCGTCGGGCAGGCCGTCGTCGACCGCAACAACCCTGACCTGATGTCGATCGTGAACAACATCCGCTGGGAGGTCGGCATCTTCTGGATCCTGGCCGGGCTCGCCGTGCTGGGCGTGGGCGTGATCCTGTTCGCCGTCGGCATCTGGCGATCGGGCCGCATGCGCCGCTGGGCGGGGATCGTGCTCGCCATCGCGTTCGCGCTCTACATCCCGCAATTCGCCGCCGGCCAGTCGCTCCGGGTCGCGCACGGGGTCCTGATCCTGGCCGGCTCGCTCGTGCTGGCCTGGGCCGTTCTCTCCGCGACCAGCGAGACCGGCGAGACCGGCAGGGAGGCTCGTTGATGAAGGTCGCGGACGGCATCCACCGCATCGGCGACGACCCGACGGTCAACGCCTACCTCATCGAGGAGGCGGGGGAGGTGACGATCATCGATGCCGCGATGCCCGGCTTCTACGACGACATCCCCAGGGAGCTGGCGGCCATGGGCCGCTCGATCGAGGACGTGCGTGCCGTGGTCCTGACCCACGGCCACTCCGACCACCTCGGGTTCGCCGAGCGCGTCCGCATCGAGCGCAAGGTGCCGGTCTGGATCCACGAGGCCGACGCCGCGCTTGCCCGGGCCGAGGTCGATCCCAACAACCCGATGGGCAAGATCCGCCTAGCGCCGCTCCTGGGCTTCCTGTGGCTGGGGCTGCGCAACGGTGGTCTGCGGCGACCGGTGGTCAAGGTCGTGGCCACGTACGGGGACGGCGCCACGATCGATGTCCCGGGCAGCCCGAAGGTGACGCTCGTCCCTGGGCACACCCTCGGCAGCGCCGCGCTCTCGGTCTCGAGCCATGACGCGCTGTTCGTGGGCGACGCGTTCGCGACCTACTCGGTGACCGACGGCCGCTCCGGCCCGCGGATCGCGCCCTTCACGGCCGACCGGGGACAGGCGCTCGAGTCGCTGGCCAGGATCGCGGACGATCCGGCGGCGGTCGTTCTCCCGGGCCACGGGCAGCCGTGGACGCTGGGCATGGCGGAGGCCGCGCGGCTCGTTCGGGCGTCGGAGCCGGCGGGTTCGCGCGCCGCCGGCCTCGAGCAGCCCACGACCAACACGCCGGCGAAATGAGCGCCAGGTGAGCTCCATCGGCGCGATCGAGGCGGCTCTGCCGGCGTGGCACGACCTCTTCGTCGCCTCGGCCGGCGCAGCGGCCGTGCTGCTCGGGCTGACGTTCGTCGGGCTGACGATCCATGTCGAGCGTCGCGGGCTGGATGGCACCCGGCGCGGGCTCGCGATCGGCTCCGCGACCAGCCTCCTCTACGCCCTGGTCGCCTCGCTGCTGATGCTCGTGCCGGAGGGCATTCCGTACGTGCAGGCCGCGGGCCTGATGCTGATCGGGCTGCTCGGCCTGATCTCGGCCGAGGCCGCCCTCGCCAATGCCCGCGAAGGCGGGCTGACCCGGGCACGGCTGGGCCTGCAGTTCGCCCTGCCCGGGGTGGCGATCGGCCTCCTCCTGCTGGCCGGGATCGCCCTCGCGCTGGGGATCGAGGCCGCCGTGTGGGGAGCCGCGGGCGTCGTGCTCGTGCTCATCGTCACCGGCACCCAGAGCGCCTGGGACCTGCTGTTCAGCTTCGCGCCCGATGCGCGCAACGAGCTTGCGCCGAAGGCACGGGACGGGCTCGCCGGCGAGGTGCGGGATCGGGACGGGCTCGCACCTGGGGCACGGCGGGCAGCCCCGCGGAGGCGGACCGGATGACTCGCCACAAGCGCATCTCGATCTTCATCACGACGATCTTCGGCCTCGTCTACGTCATGGCCAACACCCAGCTGTTGGCGCCGATCGAGGGGGTCGCGATCCGGGTCATCGGCATCATTGCCGCCGTCGGTCTGCTGCTGTCGCTGCCTCGGCCGGACATGCCCGATCCACCGGGCGTGGGCTTCAGCCGCGGGTACTGGCTCATCGTTGCGGCCGAGATCGTCGTCGGGCTCGGGGGCCTGTGGGTGCTCAACGGGGTGCTCGGCATCCACGACGCCTCGATCGCCTGGATCTCGCTCGTCGTCGGGGTCCACTTCTTCGGCTTCTACGTCATCTGGCGCCTGCCCGTCATGGTCTGGCTGGGCGCGGCCATCACCGTGTGCGGCGCGCTCGGGTTGATCGCTGCGGGGCTGGACCGATCGGCGACGCTGATCGCGGTCGTGGCCGGCATCGTGCCTGGCGCCCTGCTGCTGGCCGGCGGCTGGTGGAGCCGGCTCCACCCTGTCTCCGGGCATCCAGCGGGCAATGGCTGAGCCCGCCGGCGAAGCGAACGCGGCGAAGCCGGCGATGGCGGCCGTAGAGGAGCCCGTGTTGGCGGCCGCGGAGGAGCCGGCGATGGCGACCGTGAAGGAGCCGTCGCTCGAGGAGCGGCAGGACACGGATATCGGCATCGAGCGCCTCGTGTTCTTCTCGGATGCCGTGTTCGCGATCGCCATGACGCTGCTTGTCATCGACCTCCGCGTGCCCGATCTCGTCGGATCGGTGACGAACCAGGCGCTCGCGACCGCGCTCGCCGATGATCTGCCGCGCGTCTTCTCGTATGCGCTGAGCTTCTCGGTGATCGGCATGTACTGGCTCTCTCACTGGCGCCGCTATGCCGTGGTCCGGCGCGCCGACGAGACGCTCGTCCTGCTGAACCTGCTGTTGCTGGGGCTCGTGGCCGCGATCCCGTTCCCGACCTCGCTCCTGGGCCAGTACGGCGACCTCGCCGTGGCCGTGATCCTGTACGCGGGACTGCTGGCGGCCGCGGGGCTGGCCGGGACCGCGGGCTGGTGGTATGTCAACCATGCGGGCCTGGTGCGGCACCGGGTGTCCTCGACCGAGGTCCGGATCGGGATGCTGCGCGGCCTGGCGGTCCCGATCGTGATGCTGGGCTCGCTGCTGCTCCTGCCATTCCTTGGGCCCGGGCCCGTGGAGCTGACCTGGCTGCTCATCATCCCCATGCACTGGCTGATCGCGCGCTGGGCGCGGCGCGCGTGATGTCAACCACGCAATGGCTGATCGTCGCGCTGTGGGCCGCGCGAACGGCGGCTCGGTTCCGGCGGCTTCGTCCCAGCCTCGGCCCCCGCTACGCCCTTGCCTCGGCCCCCCCTACGTCCCAGCCTCGGCCCCCGCTACGCCCTTGCCTCGGCCCCCGCTACGTCCCAGCCTCGGCCCCCGCTACGTCCCCGCCTCGGCGGACAGGTCCTTGTCCTCCATCTCCCACGCGTGGTCGAGCGTGTGGAACCCCGAATGGCGGATCAGGAACGGGAGGGTCCAGGAGCGCATCGGTCGCTCGTACCTGCCCGCGTTGTAGGCGCGCATCGCCGCGACGTAGGTCTCCCGGTGGCGGCGCAACCCCTCCGGGGTCAGCGCTCCGCCCTCCGGGATCCGCAGGCCCACCTTCCGCGCGAAGTCCTCGCTCTCGACGCGGACGACGTGGCGGATGATCTCGTCCCGCTGTCGGCCGCCGCCGCGCGGACCCCGGCGCATCTCCGGCGAGACACGCGCCGCAACCGCGTCGAAGTACGCCCAGCAGGCCTGAAGCAGCGTCAGCCCGCGGTCGAGCGCCTCGTCGCTCATCGGACCCTGCTCGGTGGATGAGGGCGAGAAGGAGATGCCCCAGAAGTCGGTCGAACCGGTGCCAACCCGGTCTTCGACGACCTCGAGGGGCCCGGCCGCATCGAACTCGCGAGCCAGGCCGGCCAGCTCGGCGACAGGCCGGTACCGCGCCCGATAGGTCTCGAGCGTCTCCAGGGCGAGCTCGGGGGTCTTCGCGCCGCGGCTCCAGCCGGGCCAGTCGAGGCTGAACGCGACCGATTTCTTGCCCTTCGGCCCGCGTTCGAGGACGGTGCGCGTCATGGTCCCACTATGGCACCGTGGTCCACCGGTCGATGGGCCCGCGACTCCCGGCCTGCCCGGGCCTGCGCAGCACGATCAGCGCGATGCCGAGCGCCTGGGTCCGCGCAGCACGATCAGCGCGATGCCGAGCGCCTGGGTCCGCGCAGCACGATCAGCGCGATGCCGAGCGCCGACGTCCAGGCCAGGATCGGCACCGCCGCCTTGGCGGCCCGCGGCGGCAGCAGGAGTTCAAAGAATGGGACCGGGTCGCCCCATTCTTCCTGTCGCGGTCCCATCGGGCAGTCGCCGTGACCCACGAGGAGGGCGGCCCCCTCCGTCAGCAGGAACCCGATGCTCGCCGCGAGCCCGCGATCCCGCCGACCGGTGAGCACGCACATCCACAGATAGCCGAAGGCAGACATGCCGACCACCGAGTACCCCGCGTGGACCACGCGGAACGCCTTCGCCTTGGGTGGCAGCGATGCCCAGGTCATGGGTTCAGGATGCCACTCGCGGCGCACCCGGGTGATCGAGACTGTTCACCGACCTCGACGTCGGCCGTCGCCCACAACGCCCCTGGTGAGTTGGTTCACGGCAAACGGAACTACCTGAGCAATTGCCACGACGTGAACAGCCGCCGCGACCTGAGCAGCAGCCACGATCATTCCGCTTGATCGAAATCAGTCCAACATCGGCATCGTGGGCGACGACTGGCGATCAGCCTGAGAGCTGCCCGCGACCTGGCAGCCTGCCGCGACCTGAGCAGCTGTCGACGATCATTCCGCTTGATCGAAATCAGTCCAACATCGGCATCGTGGGCGACGACTGGCGATCAGCCTGAGAGCTGCCCGCGACCTGAGCAGCTGCCACGACCTGAGCAGCTGCCGCGATCATTCCGCTTGATCGAAATCAGTCCAACATCGGCATCGTGGGCGACGACTGGCGATCAGCCGTCCTTTGGCGATCAGCCCTTCGGGGAGCCACTGCGCGCGACGATGGGCGGCTCTCCCGTGACTGGCGCTCGCAGTCGGCGATGACCCAATAGACTTGGGGCCCCGGTCGCTCCTTCCGGGAGCGTCGGTGGCTCGTTTCGGGAGCCGGGTGGCTCCTTCGCCGGAGGCGAGCATCGATCCCGCGCACCAGGCAGGCTACGGAGCGGAGGCGAACGTGGAGAACCCGGTCATCGTCGCGATCGACGACGACCCCCAGGTGCTGCGGGCCGTCGAGCGCGACCTGCGCAGCCGGTTCGGGTCGGAGTACCGGATCATCGCCGCGGACAGCGGCGAGACCGCGCTGGACGTCGTTCGTCGCCTGAAGCTGCGCAGCGCCCCGATTGCGCTGTTTCTCGCGGATCAGCGGATGCCCGGCATGACCGGCGTCGAGTTCCTGGCCGAGGCGCGCACGATCTACCCGGATGCGAAGCGGGTGCTGCTGACCGCGTACGCAGACACCGAGGTCGCGATCACCGCGATCAACTCGATCCAGCTCGACCACTACCTGCTCAAGCCCTGGGATCCGCCGGAGGATCGGCTGTACCCGGTCCTCGAGGACGTGCTGGGCGACTGGCAGGCCGCGTTCCGGCCGCCGTACGACGGCATCCGCATCGTCAGCCATCGCTGGTCGCCCCTCGCCCATGCGATCAAGGACTACCTCGCCCGCAACCAGATCCCGTATCGCTGGCTGGACGCCGAGACGGAGCAGGAAGCCTCCGAGCTCGCGGCGAGCGCCGGCGTGGACGCGGCCAGGCAGGCGCTGGTCGTGTTCGCCGACGGCACGACGCTGGTGGCGCCGACCAACGCCGAGATCGCATCGAAGATCGGGCTGCGCACGCAGGCCGCGCTGCCGTACTACGACCTGGTCATCGTGGGTGGCGGTCCTTCCGGGCTGGCCGCTGCCGTGTACGGGGCCTCCGAGGGACTCAAGACGCTCATGGTGGAGCGGGAGGCACCGGGCGGCCAGGCCGGGACCACGTCCCGTATCGACAACTACCTGGGCTTTCCCGCCGGCCTGTCGGGCGCCGACCTCGCCCGCCGCGCGGTGGCCCAGGCCACTCGCCTGGGGGCCGAGATCCTGACCCCGCAGGAGGTCATCGGCGTGAGCGTCGAGGACAACTACAAGAAGGTCAAGCTGTCCGACGGCGCGCAGGTCGAGCTGCCAGGCGCTGCTGGTCTCGACCGGTGTCGAGTACCGGAAGCTGGACCTGCCCGATGCCGACCGGCTGGCGGGGTCGGGCATCTACTACGGTGGCGCGACGACGGAGGCGCCCTTCTACAGCGGCGAGCGCGTGGCCGTCATGGGTGGCGGCAACTCGGCCGGCCAGGCGGCCGTGTACCTGTCGCGGTTCGCCGAGCACGTGACCGTTCTCATCCGTGGCGCATCGATCGGCGCGGGCATGTCCGCCTATCTCGTCAACCAGATCGAGGCGGCCGAGAACATCACGGTGCGGACCAACACCAACGTGGTGGGCGTGCACGGCGCCGAGGTGCTCGATGCCGTGGACATCACGAACAGGGTCGATGGGTCGGCGGAGACGCTCGAGCTCGCCGCGATGTTCGTGTTCATCGGCCAGGCGCCCCGGACCGACTGGCTGGGCGACCTCATCGAGCGCGACGAGGCCGGGTTCGTGCTCACCGGCACCGACCTCGTGACCGGCGATCACCTCAAGGGCTGGCCGCTCGAGCGTCATCCGTTCCTGCTCGAGACCAACGTGCCCGGCATCCTGTGCGCCGGCGACGTCCGGGCGGGCTCGGTGAAGCGGATCGCATCGTCGGTCGGGGAGGGCGCGATGGCGGTCAGGTTCGTCCACCAGGTCCTGGCCGATCAGTAGGGCCGCGTCCATGACCCTCGACGACTCCGATCGCGCCTGGCTGCGCCGCACCCCGCTATTCGCGGAGCTGTCCGAGGAGGACCTCGACGGCGTCACCAGCAATGCACGATCGATGGACCTGGCCGCCGGCGATCTGCTGGCCTCCCAGGGCGAGCCCGGCGACGCGCTGTTCGTGATCGTGTCCGGCGAGCTCCAGGTCGTGAAGCGCTCCGCGACGAGCGACGTCCCGATCGCCGTCGTGGGCCAGGGCGAGATCGTGGGCGAGATGTCGATCTTCGAGCAGCAGCCGCGCAACGCCTCGGTGCGCGCGATTACGCCCGCGCGGGTCATCCGCATCGGGCGCGACGAGATCCTCACCATCCTGAACACGCGGCCGTCGGCGACGTTGTCGATGCTCCGGACCATGATGGGTCGCCTTCGCGAGACTGAGTCGATGCTCCGCGGCCAGGAGAAGCTGGCGGCGCTGGGAACGCTGTCGGCCGGCCTCGCCCACGAGCTCAACAACCCGGCGGCCGCCGTTCAGCGAAGCGCGTCCCTGCTGCGGGAGGGGCTCGACCACCTGGCAGCGACGACCAGCGCCCTCGGCGCGGTTGTCGACGACCGCGACCAGGCCGAATCGATCGCGGCCCTGGCCGCCGAGGTGGCGCGACACGCTGCGAGCACCCCGCCGCTCGATCCGCTCGACGCCAGCGATCGCGCCTGGGAGCTCGAGACGTTCCTGACCGAGCGTGGCGTGCCGGATGCCGGCGAGCTGGCCCCGGCGCTGGTGAGCGGTGGCTGGGATCGGGAGCACCTCCAGCGCATCGAGGCCGACTTCCCGGGCGAGGCGCTGGGTCGCATCGTCGAATGGGTTGCCGCGGGCAGCGTCGTGAACGGGCTGGTGGACGAGGTCGCGACGGGGGCCAGGCGCATGTCCGAGATCGTCAAGGCGGTCAAGGAGTACACGTTCATGGACCAGGCGCCGGTGCAGCGGGTGGACGTGCGCACCGGGATCGAGAACACGCTGGTCATCCTGCGCGCCAAGCTCAAGCACGGGATCACCGTCACGCGCGAGTACCAGGAGGACCTGCCCGAGATCGAGGCGTACGGCAGCGAGCTCAACCAGGTCTGGACGAACATCATCGACAACGCGATCGATGCCATGGGTGGCAAGGGCGAGATCCGGATCCGGACGTTCCAACGCGACAGCGACGTCGTCGTGGAGCTGTGCGACAGCGGGCCGGGCATGCCGGCCGATGTTCGCGACCGCATCTTCGAGCCCTTCTATACGACCAAGGAGGTCGGCCACGGGACCGGGCTCGGGCTCCACATCTCGCACAACATCGTGGCCCGCCACCAGGGCCGGATCAACGTGCGGTCCAGGCCCGGTGAGACCTGCTTCGAGGTCTGCCTGCCGCTGGAGCCCCGCACGAGCTGATCCGGCGCGCCGTTCGGCACCGCCTTGGCCTCGGCTGCCGCCCGTGCCTGCCGTGACCCGAGCGCACATGTCGCCCACGATGCCACCCCTAGAGTTGGTTCACCGCAAACGGAACCATCCGAGCAACCGCCCAGATCGTTCCGCTTGACCGGAACCATCCGAGCAACCGCCCAGATCGTTCCGCTTGACCGGAACCATCTCGAAATTGACATCATGGGCGGAGCTTCGCCGACGACAGCCTGCGACGGCATCCCGACCTGGCATCCTGGGCGGCGCTTCTCCGCCGCCGACACCTCGGTGACGACAGCTGGCGAGCGGCGTTGCGGCGCGCAGACACAGCCGGCGGTGCTCAACCGCACCGCTTGTGCCCCGACGGCCGTGTCGCGCCGATCGGGCCGCGCCTCGCGGGATCTTGACGCGCAGGACGGCGCAGTCCCAGGATTGGGCGTCGGTCGCCGGAACGCGTGGAACGCACGCGATGCTTCCGTGGCCTTGCGTCCACGTCCCTCCCGAGCCGGAACGATAGATGTCGGTCGCCGGCGTGTGCCCGGGCCGGCCAGCAGATGGGTCGCGCGGGCCCGGGCGGTGGAGAGTCATCGCCGGACCTCGTAGCGGGCCAGCGTGGGAGGGGTCCCGATGATCCGGTTCGGCCAGCGGTTTGCGGCGATCGTCGCGGCCCTGCTTCTGCTGTCTGTCGTGGCCGCGGTGCCCGCGGTCGCCGGGCGACCAACGTGGAGCCATCGCGATCAGCGAGTCTGCGGCCAGCCAGGCGCGGACCAGGCGCGATGCTCCAGCATCGCCCGCACGCTCTATCGGAATGGGCGCCCGTTCCATGCGCAGACGATTGCGGAGCTGGCCGCCGCGGCCGCTGCCGCCGACGTCACGTGGTTCGGCGGCGCAGATCTGCGAACCGCCTATGGCATTCCGGCCGACCAGATGGGTGACCCGTCCAAGGTGATCGCCATCGTCGATGCGTACGACGATCGAAACGCGTTCGCCAACCTGACGCGCTTCCGTGACGACCAGGGCCTGCCGACGATCCAGAGCTGCTCGCTCTCGCAGCTGACGGGGCTCAACAGCTCGGCGGCCAACCCATGCTTCGCGAAGGTGAACCAGAACGGCGGCACGTCCCTGCCGCGACGCAACAGCGGGTGGGCGAACGAGATCGACCTCGACCTGCAGGCCGCATCAGCGATCTGTCCGAGGTGCAGCATCCTGCTGCTCGAGGCCAGCTCGGCATCGACCGGGAACCTCGGGACCGCCGTGACGACCGCGTCCGGCATCTCGCACGTGCTCGCGATCTCGAACAGCTACGGGATCCCCGGCGATTACCCGCAGAGTGTGGCACCGGCGTGGAACAACGCCGCAGGCACCGGCATCGCCGTCACGGCGTCCACGGGGGACGGCGGCTATGGCCCCGAGTTCCCGGCTTCGGCGACGAACGTCATTGCCGTCGGCGGCACATCGCTGACCGTCGACAGCGCGGACGCCTACGTCTCGGAATCGGCGTGGGCTGGGGCCGGCAGCGGCTGCTCGGTGTACAACGCGGCCCCAGGCTGGCAGAGCGTCCTCGGCAACATCTGCAACGGCAGGAAGGCCATCGCCGACGTGTCGGCCGATGCCGATCCGAACACCGGGCTGGCCGTCTACACGACCTACAGCGGGATCACCGGCTACTGGGTCTTTGGCGGAACGAGCCTGTCCTCGCCGCTCGTCGCGGCGCTGTACGCGATGCAGGGCGGCTACGACACCTCGAAGCTCGCCGAGGCCTACGCGTCGCCGACCGGCGCGCCGTACCACGACGTCCTGACGGGCTCGAACGGATCCTGCGGCGGGTCAGCGCTGTGCACCGCCGGTAAGGCTGGGACGGCCCGACCGGGCTGGGCAGCATCGCCGCCGCGACAGTCGTTCCGCCGCCGCCTCCGCCGCACCGACCGCCTCCTTCACCGCGACCCCAACGAACGGCGACGCCCCGCTTGCCGTCCAGTTCACCGACACCTCGACCGGCTCACCCACGGGCTGGAGCTGGACCTTCGGCGACGGCGGCACATCGAGCGCGCAGAACCCGACCCACACCTACACGACCGCCGGCACCTACACGGTCAGCCTGACCGCGTCCAACGCCGGAGGCTCCGGACACGGCGACCCAGGTGGATCTCATCAGCGTGACCGCGGCTCCGCCCCCGCCGCCCACCGCATCGTTCACCGGCGGCCCGACGAGCGGGACCGTCCCACTGGACGTCAGCTTCACCGACACCTCGACCGGCTCGCCCACGAGCTGGAGCTGGACCTTCGGTGACGGCGGCACCTCGACCGCAACCCCAGAACCCGACCCACACCTACACGACCGCCGGCACCTACACGGTCAGCCTGACCGCCACCAACGCCTACGGCTCGGACACCGCCACCAGGACGAACTACATCACGGTCAACAACCCGCCCGTCGGCGACTTCTCGCTCCAGGTAACCCCGTCGTCGCAGACGATCAGGCGCGGCGGCAGCGTCACCTACAGCGTGACGATCCAGGCCAGCGGCGGCTTCAGCGCGCCGGTCACCTTGAGCATCAGCGGCGAGCCGTCGAAGTCCACCGTCACCTTCAGCCCCAACCCCGCCACCGGGACGTCGACCCTCACGATCGCCACCTCCCGGGGCGATTCGTGGCGGACCTACGACCTCACGATCACGGGTGTCAGCGGCATCCTGAGTCACTCGACCAGCGCGTCCCTGACCGTGTCGAAGTAGCCGCAAGGTCCACGCGCGAGCAACGTCCAGCACGAGAAGCCCCGGCCGACGGCCGGGGCTTCGTTGCTGCTAGCAGCTCGTCGAGCGCCTGTCGATGACAGCGGCCGGTCTGGCCGGCCGTGCTCAGTCATGGAAGATGTGGGACGCGTGCGGGTCCGGCTCCCAGTCCTGGGGGCCCGATCGGCAGCTGGGACCCCCGGACCGGCCCGACGAGATGGCGCGTCGGGTCGCCGCTCTCGGGTCTACGACGCGGTGTCAAGAGCCCGGCAGCGAAGCTGCCCGTGGGCGTATGGCGTGCGCGTACGCAGGCGCCCGGGCCATTCGCCCATTGCGTTACGCACCGGAAGCGCCCATGCTGCAACCCTGTCCGACCTCCGTTCCGATTGCCTCGCACCCTGAGACCACGTCCGGCCGGCAGTGAGATGACGAACATGAGCAGACGGACACGATCCCCGAATCGAACCACCTCGCCGCCGCACGCCACGCGTGTCCGGGTCCGCCGATCGGATGACGATCGCTTCGACCAGATGATGAACGACGCCCTCCGGGCGGGGGCGGAGGAACGCGCCGCGCGGGATGAGGCGAGGTCGATCGACGACGCTCGCGCGAACGACCGCTTGAACGTCGCACTTCAGGACCTCATGGACGGAGCCCGGCGCGGTGGGTCTCGGTAGTGCCATGACCTTCGAGACGCACGGCCGGCCTGCCCGCTTCCGCGCCCGGCGGCTCGCGATCGCGAGCGGTGGGTGGCTGATGCTTCGCGGTGACGGCACGATCGAGCGTACGAACGCGAAGGGCGACATCGTCGAGCGGTGGGCAGTGGACGATCCGGCCTGGGCCTCCCACGCTCTCCGCTTCGGGATCCGCGAGTCTCCGCGGACCACGCTGCCGCGGGGACGCGACGTGCCGGGAAGCAAGCCGCCGGTGTAGCTGCCCTGGGATCTCCGCCCACGGGACCGATGGCCCCGGCGGTGGCCTCGCCAGGTGGCTACGAACAAGGCACTCATGCTCCCCCCAACGACTCTCGATCGCTCGCGTCCCCTGCGGCTCCTCGTGGTCGACGATCACGAGGTCGTTCGTCGAGGGCTGATCGCCCATCTCGATCGCCGGGAGCGGTTCGAGGTCGTCGCCGAGGCGGGGACGTGCGCCGACGCGATCGCGCAGGCTCATCGCTTCCACCCGGACATCGCGCTGCTCGACATCCGGCTGCCCGACGCTTCGGGGATCGAGGCATGCCGCCTGTTACGGGATGAGCTACCGGACGTCCTGGTCGTGTTCCTGACGAGCTCGCCGGACGAGTTTGACGTGTTGGCGGCGATCGTCGCTGGCGCCCGCGGGTATGTCCTCAAGAGTTCGCGGTCGGCAGAGCTGGTGCGAACCCTCGAGGCGGTCGGGCGCGGCGAATCGATGCTCGATGCCGGCGTGACCGGGATGGTGCTCGATCGGGTCCGGCGAATTGCGAGCGGCGAGGATCCGGGTGAGGGCGTCGTCCTGACGGCGCGCGAGCGCGAGATCCTGCCGCTGATCGCCGAAGGACGGACCAACCGCGAGATCGCCGCCACAGTCTTCCTCTCGGACAAGACCGTCAAGAACTACGTCAGCTCGATCCTCGCGAAGCTGGGTCTTGCCCACCGTGCCCAGGTCCCGCTCTACGCCGCCACCCACGATCCGGTGCGGCCGCCCCGGCGACCCTGATCATTCGTCGCCGACCGGCGTGCTGCGCGCAGGCGCGCCCGTACGCGTGAACCACTCGGCCCCCGGGTCCGCCGCGGCCCGCGGCCCGCGGCCCCCGGCCGAAAGAAGAACCATCGCCCACAACCCGACCGTTGGAGTTGTTTACCGCAAGCGGAACCAGCCGTGCATCTGCTCAGATCGTTCCGTTTGGTTGGCACTACCTCGATGTCGACGTTGTGGGGGACATCGCTCAGGAGACGGTGGCAAAGGCCCGGCGGGCGGCCCTTGGCGTGGCCGCAGCGGGATCGGCTGCGGGCGCGGTGGAGGGGCCGGCGACGCGCTCGCCCGACCACGCGGGGCCCGATTGCGAGATGATGGAAGCCAGTTCCGTTGCCGCCCCGCACCGCCTGTGACAGCCGAGGTGGCACACGGCGCTCGCACGGTTGGCGTGCCCCGGCGGTGTTGGGGGATGCCGGCCGGGGCGCCAGATCGACGTTGGGGGATCACGAGATGATGAGCGCGATCGCCGCTCCGGCGCTCCAGCCACGGGCTTGATGGCGGGCTGGCACACGCGCCTGTGGCGCCGCGTCCGCGTTGCCCCGGGGGTGACCGTCAACCTCGGCAAGAGCGGCCCATCGGTCTCGGTGGGGCCGCGCGGCTCGAAGGTCACGGTCGGCCGACGAGGTTTGCGGCAGACGGTCGGTATCCCCGGCACCGGTCTGTACGCGACGCGCCAGGTCTCGTCATCGGGCCATCAGCCGACGCCGACGCCGGGCGCGGCGGCCGTCCCGGGGGCCGCGGTCCCGGCGGCCGAGGCCGCGATCCCCGACGACCAGATCGAGCTCTACTACGGGCTCGCGACCGTCGTCGGCGTGGTGCTCGGGCTGGCGCTGCTTGCCATGGGCGTTCCGGTCGGCCAGGCGGCCGTCGTGGCGGTCCTCGCGATCGTGGCCGGGATCGCGTACGAGGGACTCGCGCACCATCACCCGGGTCCGGCCAAGGTGCTCGCCCAGGTCACCGTGGGCCTGCTTGCCCTCGCGGCCGCGATTTTGGGCGCCATCGCCGTCGGCGTTCTGGCCGGCGCGCTCCTGGGCTCGACCCGCCGGCGGAGGCGACGATGAGCATCGATCGCCGCACGTTCGAGGCGGCGCAGCTAATGGCCCA
>CAWDXT010000005.1:0-86742 GCA_963806265.1 uncultured Chloroflexia bacterium | reverse complement strand
GCATCCGGCCCTGAGCCGCGAGGGCACCGAGCTGTACTACGAGGCCGACCTGTCCATTGCCCAGGCGGCGCTCGGGACGAAGATCCAGGTGCCCACGGTCGATGACGAGGAGGCCGAGGTCGAGGTCAAGGCCGGCACGCAACCGGGGACGGAGATCCGACTCCGGGGCCGCGGCGTGCCGCACCTGCGCCGGCCGTCGGTCCGCGGCGATCTCCACGTGATCGCGAACGTCGTCGTGCCCACGCGTCTCTCCAAGCGGGAGCGAGAGCTGCTCGAGGCATACGCAAAGGAGGCCGGGGACCATGTGTCTGCGCCGGGCGGCCTGCGAGAGAAGCTGGGCCTTTGACCGCTGAGGGACCGCGCCCGACGGTTGCGCCGGGCCCGGCGGTTGAGCCGGGACCGACGGTTGAGCCGGGACCGACGGTTGAGCCGGGACCGGACGACGTGGAGCCCGACTCGTCTCCGGACCCAGACTCGTCTCCGGAGCCCGACTCGTCTCCGGACCCAGACAGGATCGCGCGCGAGGTTCTGGCCGACATCGACCTCGATGCGGCAGCACGGGAGGCTGGGACGTGGCTTGAGCTGTCGGTCGCCGCTGATCACGAGGCCGTCGAGGCCGTATCCGAGATCCTGACCCGGGCGGCACCCGGCGGCACCAGCGTGGAACCCGCCTTCGAGCTGGTCGACGAGGGGCTTGCGGCACGGGTCGACCTCGCTCGCCCGGCGCTCGTTCGGGCCTACCTGCCCCTGCTCGATCCGGCGGCTGCGAACGACGCCACGGCACGGGCCGCCCGGGCGCTGGGCCACCTGCAGGCGTTCGGGCTGCGCCCGATCGGCGACCTTCGGGCCAGGCTCGTGCATGAGGCCGATTGGGCGAACGCGTGGAAGGCCCACTTCCCCGTGATGCGCGTCGGCCGGCGGATCGTGATCCGGCCAAGCTGGCGGCGCCATCGTCGGCAACCGGGCGACGTCGTGCTGGCGCTCGATCCCGGCATGGCCTTCGGGACCGGCCTCCATCCCACCACGAGGCTATGCCTGGCGGCGATCGAGGCGCTGGCAGCCGATGGTCGTCTGGTCGCGGCCGCATCGACGTCCCGCGACGCGCCGGCGCGCGTGCTCGACGTCGGTTGTGGCTCCGGGATCCTGTCCATCGCTGCCGCCCGGCTGGGAGCCGGTGCGGTGGTGGCCGTGGACGTCGATCCCGTCGCGATCGAGGCGACGCGGGCCAACGCCCGGCGCAACCGGCTGGCCAGGGTCATCCACGCCCGAGAGGGCAGCGCGCCGAGCGGCGACGGTCCGTTCGACGTGGTGCTGGCCAACCTGATCGCGTCGCTGCTCGTGACGCTCGCGGACGGGCTGGTCGCCGACCTTGCGTCGCATGGAACCCTGCTCGCGTCGGGCATCTTCGTCGACCGGGAACGTGACGTCGTCGACGCGTTCGCGGCGCGTGGCCTGGCGGTCGCACGTCGCTGGACGGAGGGCGACTGGGTGGCGCTCGAGCTCCGCCGGCCCGCCTGACAAGCCCAGCGCGATCGGCATCCGGGCCGCGCCGGCGACCCCGAATTTCGGGGCGCCGTCGACCCTGCGCTACGATCTCGGCTCGATGCCCGACCTCGGCTCGCTCTTTCCGGCCATCCTCGCGACCCACATCACGCTGGCGATCGCGCTGTTCGTCCCTGGGCTGCTGCTGCCGTTCACGCTGCGAACCCGCCCGGCGAACGAGGATCCCGGTGGCTTCGTCCGCGTGCTCGTGTGGGTCCAGACGCATGGCACCGCCGTGATCGGCGCCGGGCTGGCGATCACCGGCATCGGGATGCTGACGGTGCTCGGGCCGCGAATGCTCGAGCAGCCATGGCTGATCGTGAGCCTGCTCACGTACGCGATTGCTGCCGTCATCCTGTTCGCCATCCAGCGGCCGGGGCTGCGACGGCTGCAGGAGCGTGGCACGCAGGTCAACGATGACGAGCGTGACGCGTGGCGCCAGGGGGCCCGGCGACAGCGGTATGTCGCGTACGGCGTCACCGGAGCCGTCGGGCTCATCGCGTTCCTGATGTCGACCAAGCCCGAGCTGTGGTGAGCGGGCGGCCACAGCCCGTGCCCTCGCGGCCCGACGTGGAGCGGCCGGCCCCGCTCCCGCTCATCCCGCGCTCGGCTGCCATCGTCAACCTCGGCTGCAAGGTCAACCAGTCGGAGATGGAGGCCGCCGCGAGGCTGCTTCGCGAGGCCGGTGTGCCGCTGGTCGATCCCTCGCGGCCGGCCGACCTGTACCTGGTCAACACCTGCACCGTGACCTCGATCGCCGACGAGAAGTCGAGGGCGGCCGTGCGCCGAGCCCGCCGTGCCAACCCCGGTGCCCGGGTCGTGGTTACCGGGTGCTCGGTCCAGGTCGATCCCGACGGGCTCGCACGCGCCGATCCGGAGGCCCGACTGGTCGACAACGAGGGCAAGGCCGGATTGCTTCGGGAGCTCGAGACCCTCGTCCGGCTGGCCGGTCCGGCTGGGGCCGAGGCCGATGGCGTCGCCCACGGGCCGCTCGATGCCGCGCTGCCGACGCTGTCGGGGGTCGAAGCGATCGCCGCGAGCCCAGTGGACGGCATCGTCGACGACCGGGCATCCGTCGAGCGCACGCGGGCGTTCGTCAAGGTGCAGGACGGCTGCTCGTTCTTCTGTACCTACTGCATCATCCCGACCGCCCGCGGGCCGGAGCGCTCGCTGCCCCCCGAGGCGGTGCTCGCCGACGTCCGCCGAGCCCTGGCCGCGGGCCACCGCGAGATCGTGCTCACCGGCATCAATATCGGCACCTACGACGGTGGCTGGTCGGAGCGCGGCGCCCGCGGCTCCCACGTCCGGAGCGCGCTGACCCTGGCCGGCCTGGTCGGGCGCATCCTCGACGAGACCGAGGTCGAGCGCATCCGGCTCAGCTCCATCGAGCCTCAGCACGTGGACGAGGAGCTGCTGGCGACGTGGGTCGCGGGTGCGCCGCGCACCCTGCCGCACCTGCACCTGCCGCTGCAGTCCGGCGACGATGGCGTGCTGCGTCGGATGGGACGTCGCTACCTGGCCGATGACTATGCTCGCGTCGTCGAGCGCGCACGGGCGGCGATCCCCGGCGTTGCCGTCCATGCCGACGTGATCGTCGGCTTCCCGACCGAGGACGACGAGGCGTTCGCCCGGACGGTCGCCCTCGTGCGCCGGCTCGAGCTGGCCGGGCTGCACGTGTTCCGCTACTCGGAGCGTCCGGGCACGCCCGCGACGCGAATGGCCGGGCAGGTGGACGGGCGGACGCGCAAGGCACGCGCATCCAGGCTGCTGGCCATCGGCGCCGAGGCACGGGCCCGGTTCGCCCGTCGCGGCCTCGGGACGGTGACCCGGGTGCTGATCGAGAGTCAGCTCGACGATGGTCGCTGGGTCGGGCATGCCGAAGACCACGTCCTCGTTGCGGTTGACCCGGGGCGCGCCTCGTTGCCGGTCCCTGCCCAGCTGGAGCACGCGATCCTCACGGTGCGCCGGACGCGGGTCGATCCCGACGCTCCGGAGCGGGTCACCGGGGAGATCCTCGACGTCGATCGCGCGAACCGCTGGTCGCGCCAGTCGGGAGGTCGGCGGCCTTGACGTCAACACGGCCGGCCAGCCGAGGTGGCCGACGTGATGCCTGCTCCTCGCATACCCTGAGCAGGTCCGGGTGCCGGCAATTCCTGGAGGGGTCTGATGTCCGCTGACTGCCTGTTCTGTCGCATCGTGGCCGGCGAGGTCCCGGCGACGAAGGTCCACGAGGACGACCTGGTGATCGCCATCCGCGACATCAACCCCCAGGCACCGACCCACGTGCTGGTGATGCCCAGGCGGCACGTGGTCTCGGCCGCGGATCTCACCGAGACCGACGCGCCGCTGCTGGCCCGCCTGGTCGGCGCGGCAACGGACATCGCCCGCTCCGAGGGTCTCGACGGCGGTTGGCGGCTGGTCGCGAACGTCGGTCCCGACGGCGGCCAGACCGTTGACCACCTCCATCTCCACCTGCTCGGCGGACGCCAGATGACGTGGCCGCCCGGATGATCGCCCGGCCCGCATGAGCCAACCATCGAGCCCTGGGTCCGCGGGCACCGGACCCACGGGGGCTGATCTCGCCGGCACCGATCGCCGCGGTGGACCCCCGGCCTGGTTTGCGGTGCTGGCCATCGGGAGCCTGGTTGTGGGCGCCGCGCTGGTGGCGCTCACCCTGCTCGGCGTGGGCGTCGGCATCGGTGGACCGGCCGCAGCCCCAACGGTGGCGCCGGCCGGCCCGGCCGCGATGCGCACCCGGGACCTCGTCGCAAAGACGCTCGAGGATGCGTCGTTCCAGGTCCAGGATCCCCAGACCCGCTATACCCCTGGCGAGAGCGCCTCGCTGGTCAACGTGCCGCGCCTCCTGCTCCAGGCCGTCCTTCCCACCGACCCGAGCCACGGCTACATCGTGATCTACGAGCTGCCGTCGGCCAGCGAGGCGGCAAGCGTGGGCAGCGACTTCCGCTCGTACCTCGCGTCGGGCACGGGCGCCATCCAGTACCCGCGCGACGCGAGGTTCGTGCTGCAGCGAGTTGGATCGACCCTCGTGTTCTTCACCTGGTCGCCGTCGGTCTCACCCGACCCCGACGTCGCGCGCCTGGCCGCCACGCTCGAGACGATCGGGACGACCGTCCAGCCCTAGCGGGGACGGCGCCTGGCCCACGATGGAGGAGCTCCCATGGCCGAGACGTTCCAGGCCACGATCCAGCAGACCGGCAAGACCGCATGCGGGATCGAGGTGCCCGAGTCCATCGTGGTGGCGCTGGGTGGATCGAAACGGCCTGCCGTCACGGTCGATCTCGATGGCTACCGCTACCGTTCGACCGTCGCGCCCATGAGCGGTGGTTGGTGGGTGGGCGTCACGGCCGAGCATCGTGAGGCGTCCGGCCTCAGGGCGGGCGACGAGGTGACGGTCACGCTCGAGCTGGATACCGCGCCCCGCGAGGTGGATGTCCCGCCAGAGCTGGCGGCGGCGCTCGAGGCGGCTCCCGACGCGAGGGCGTTCTTCGACGGCTTGAGCTACTCCAACAAACGGGTGTTCACGCTCTCGGTGGAGGGGACGAACAATCCCGAGACGAAGGCCCGGCGGGTCGAGAAGGCGATCGCCTTGATGCGCGAGGGCCGCGTCCGCTGACAGAGCGACGATCGACGATCGACAGCTCAGGACGACAGCTTCGCGTCCGTCCCGTCCCACGGCTCGAAGCTCCAGGTGAGCGGTGTGATGCCGAGGATCACCGCGCCCTCGTCGCGCCACCATTCGTCGGCAGCTCGGCCGTTCGCATCAACGCTGTTGTCGTGCCGGAGCAGGATCACGCGCCCCTGCCCGGCGTATCGGTAGATCATCACAATCGGACCGCCCTCGGTGCCGTAGGCCCGCTCGATCATCTCCGCCGGACGCCCGGCGAGCACGGCGCTGCGGAAACAGCCGAGCACCTCGGGCGGATCGCCGACGTCGGCCCGCCCGCAATACGGGTAGGGCTCGCGGCGGGCGACCTCGCGGGGTGCACCCTTGATGATTGGTCGCCTCACCGCGGGTGCGGTTGCGTCACCGGGCGCCGGCCAGGCGGGATCGATTGCGATCGACGGCGGTGGCACGGTCTGAACGCGCGCGTCGAGCGCAACGTCGAACGCCTGCGATGCCGTCCACAGGGTGACATGCGCCGTGTTGAGCTCGTCCTCGGAACAGGGCACCGCCGCGCAGGCCGGGCGCTGCAGATAGAGGCGAGTCACCGGGTCCTTCGTCAGCGTACGCAGGTCGCGGAGCGCAAGCTCGAGCCCGTCCGAGCATGGGATCGCGGACTCGCCGGCGTGCTCGTCACGCTGGCTGGGTTCCGCGTCGCACAGGGCGGTCGCGTCGAGCTCAGCCAGACCCACCCTCGGCAGGTCGTCGATGACCAGGGACGGCGATGGCGATGGGCTCGGGCTGCGGACCTGGGACGTCGGCGAATGGCTCGGGCTCGACGCGGCGGTGGCCGGCTGCGAACGCGATGGCGGTGCCGACGCGGCCGAGGGTGATGCGCTTGGCATGTCGCTGCCGCAGCCCGCCACGGCGAGCGCGAGGGCGACGGCCAGGCCAACGGACCGCAGCGGTCTCACGCTCGGTCCGCGGTCCCGGTTGTCGACCCATCGACCGCAGCCCAGGAGCGCACCTGGTCCCGCTTGATCTTGAACGTGTGGGTCCGCGGGAAGTCGTCGTCGGGCCATAGCCGCCAGCCGGCGATCCGCTGGTTGGGCCCGAGGGTCGAGTTCGCCGCCTTCACCGCGGCATCGATCAGCGCCCGCCGCCGCTCCGGCGATTGATCCTGCGCCGCGTCCGGCGACTCGCGACCCGAGATCGGTGACGTTCCCGGGCCGAGCACCACGGCCTCGATGCGGCCGGGACGGGTCTCGATCGCGACCGAATCGCGGATTCCGGCGACCCGAAGGGCGTTCTCGATGTCCTCGGGAAACACGTTGAAGCCGTTGGGCAGGACGATGATGTCCTTCTTGCGCCCGTGGAGATGGAGCCGGCCTCGCTCGTCGAGCTGGCCGAGATCGCCGGACCGGTACCAGCCGTCGTCGGTATGAGCCGCGGCCGTCGCCTCCGGGTCGTGCCAGTAGCCCTTGAACAGGGTCGGCCCGCGGAACTGGATCTCGCCATCATCCGCGATCCGCATCTCCACCGGCTTCGGTGGCCAGCCCACGCAGCCGAGCGGGTGATCGCTCATCGTTGTGCACGAGCCGGCGAATGTCTCGGTCGCGCCGTAGCCCTGGAGCACGATGACGCCCAGGTCCTCCCATGCCTGCTGGAGCGCCGGTGGCAGGAACGCGCCGGCGATCGCGAACAGCCGGACACCACCGCCGAACTGGTCGTGCACGCCGCTTGAACAGGCGACGCCTCGCCGCGTACGGCAGCACGCGTGCGAGACGCCGCAGCCGGGCGAATGTCGCGGTTCGCCCCTGGCGCTCGACCTCCCGCTCGATCGCGCTCCAGAACAGGTCGAGCAGCTGGGGCACGAGGACCATGCTCGTCACCCGGTGCTCTCGGAGCGCATCGAACACGACCCGTGGGTTGCGGCTCCGGACATACAGGACGTCGGCGCCGACATCGAACGCGTAGTAGAGCGAGACGGCCTGCTCGAACGCATGCGACAGCGGGAGCAGCGACACCAGCCGATGCTCCATCCGGTTGATGATCCCGTGGAACGACATCGCGCCCGCGAGCGAATTGTCGTGGGCGAGCATGACGCCCTTTGGATTGCCGGTCGTGCCCGAGGTGAACACCAGCTCGAACACCTCGCTGGGCTCGGGACGGGGCCAGGCCGCCACCTGCGCCTCCCAGTCGGCTGGGAACGTGTCGTCGGGCTCGGCGGCGAGATCCTCGATCAGCGTCGTGGGGAAGCGCTCGAGGCCGGCCTCGCGCGGGTCCGGCGCGTCCCGTCCGCTTCCCATGAGCAGGCGCACCGCCCCGGATCGCTCGACGATCCGGGTGACCGCGTCGGGCGCCATCTGGACGTCGAGCGGGACGAACACGAGCCGGGCGTACATCGCGCCGAAGTAGGTGGCCGGCAGCGCCGGGGTCGACGGTGACCAGGTCAGGACGCGGTCGCCGGGCTCGAGGCCAATCGCGCGGAGCCTCCAGGCAGCCGCGCGGCTGCGCCGGACCACCTCCCGGTACGACCAGTGGAAGGTCGACCCGTCGTCACGCTTCAGGCCGAGGGCATTGCGGTCCCCGTAGCGGCGTGCCGCGCTCTCGAGCAGCTCGATCAGGGTGTCCATATGCGGACGATCGTAGCCGCCGACAACTCGCTCGGCGCTCAGTTCCAGATGGAACGCCGCGTTCGGACTGCTGGATCGCCCGCGTTCAGCATGCTGGATCGCCCGCGTTCGGCCACGCCCTGGACCGCCGGGTGACCCCGCGCTGGAACGTCTCGTGGGTACGCGCTGGAACCGCCCAGCGGTCACTGCAGCGGATCTGATCCCCACGACCCATGGCCAAGCGTGGATTCTCGCGCCGGACACTTGGTTCCCCCGCACCTGGACCGCCCAGCGGTCACTGCAGCGGATCTGACCCCCACGACCCATGGCCAAGCGTGGATTCTCGCGCCGGAACCGCGGATTGGAACGATCAGCGGTCCAATTGGCGGCCGCGGCGGCGAAATGAGCATCGATTC
Organism: uncultured Chloroflexia bacterium; assembly: GCA_963806265.1. Taxonomy (GTDB): domain Bacteria; phylum Chloroflexota; class Limnocylindria; order Limnocylindrales; family CSP1-4; genus CAIXZV01. The sequence continues at coordinate 78,547 of CAWDXT010000005.1, read as the reverse complement.
AAGGCGAGAACCGCTGTCGGGACCGCTCTACGACCCAAAGGACCGCCCGACGACCCACGGGAAGGTGCGTCCGCGAGGGAAGGACCGCCCAGACGACCCACGGGAAGGCGCGTCGGCGAGAGAAAGTGCGTCGGCGAGGGAGCGTGCCTCCCCGAAGCGCCGATGTCTCCGCGAGGGGAAGCTGCCTCCGCGAGGGGATGCTGCCTCCGCGAGGGATCCGTCAGCCGGCGGCCTGGCTCACATGGCGCGTCTCGGGCAGGAGGGCGATGAATGGCAGCGCCAGCAGGGCGAGCGCCGCGACCAGGATCAGCGCCGTCTGGAGGCCGATCGTCTCGCCCAGCGCGCCGATCACGATCGCACCCACTGCGCTCGCGATGGTGACCACGAAGATGCCGAGGCCAACGGCAAGGCTCCGGTTGTTGGGCATCAGCTCCTGCATCAGCGTCAGCTGCACCGGCCCGGCGCTCAGCAGGGCCACACCCGAGATCGCCAGCACCACCAGCGTCAACGGGCCGATCGGCATCAGCAGGGCGAGGATCAGCAACGGCGCGCCGATCAGCGCTCCCAGGGCGAGCATCATTCGTCGGCCGATCCGATCCGAGAGCGTCCCGCCCAGGAATGCCCCGATGGCGCCGCCGATCTCGAATGCCGTCACGGCCGCGCCCGCAAGCACCAGGCCGGCGCCGGCGCCGGTCAGGTAGGTGGGGATGAACACGACCATGCCCACCCCCGACATCGACAGCATCGCGCTGGTCGCCGCCAGCAGCAGGAACCCGCGACGGGCCGACCGCAGCGCGACGCGGATCGACCCGGCGGGGGGTCGGAGATGGAGCTCGGGTCGATGCGCGATCCGCAGGTAAAGGACCACCGATGCGATAAGTCCCGGGATCATCGCGATCCAGCTGCCGGTCAGCCCGACGACCGACAGGGTGCCCGCGATCACCAACGGCCCGATCGCGCGCCCGGACTCCCCGCCGGTCATGAAGATCGACATCCCGCGACCCCATGTCGTGCCCGCGGATCGAGTGACCAGCGCGGCGGCCGCAGGATGGAAGACCGCCGAGCTCACACCGGCCACCGCCAGCAGCAGCGCGACGACCAGCACTGAGGACGTCAACCCGAGGAGCCCGATCGCGATCGCCGTCGCGGCCGGGGCGAGGATGATCCAGAACCTGGTGTCTGCACGATCGGCGACCATCCCCAGCACCGGTTGTATCCCGGTCGCGATCCGGAAGATCGCCGCCAGCAGGCCGGCCATCGCGAGGCTGATGCCGAGCTTCGGGATGAGCAGGGGCAGCAGCACCCCGATGAACGCCGGGTACATGTCGTGGACCAGGTGCCCGCCCGCCACGGTCAGGATGGCCGGCGTATCGAAGGCAGCCTCGTCGCCCTGGGTCGCCACGGACCCCGTGCTGGCCGCCGAGCTCACGCCAGCACGTGCTCGAGGATCGTCTCCACGACCTGCTCGACCGGCGCGCTGGTATCGATCTCGAGCGAGGCCTGTCGGCGCAGCAGCGGCTCGACCGTCGCCGTGTCGTTGATCACCTGCGCCAGCTCCACCGACGCTTTGCCGTAGTCGTTGGTCGTGCGCGTCTGGAGCCGCTCCAGCATCACCGGAGCCGGCGCGGTGAGCAGGACGATGTGGTCGAACCGGGCGTAGAACTTCGACTGGTTGGTCGCGCAGCCGCTGACGAACAGCACGTCCGCGTCCTCGTCGGACAGCAGCGCGTCGATTTGCTCCTCGCGCCAGATCCAGTCCTGCCGTGCGTCGGACCACGCCACGTCAGGCTCGGGCTGCGCCTGGACCGGCTCCGACCAGCCGGGATCGTCGGCATCGACGGTCCTGTAGCCCCGGTCGCTGAGGGCGTTGATGGTGGTCGACTTGCCGGTACCCGACATCCCCGTCACGAGAACACGCTTCATCCCTCAACCGTAGCAGCCGAGCCGGATGCGGTCGTCGGACGGCCCTCGGCCCAGCGCGGCTGGTGCGAGAATCACGGCGCACCAGGCCCGCTCGGTGGCCGTGCGCATGCGCCCCGGTACCAGGAGCTGCCCTCATGCCCGCACCCATCCCGTATCTGGACGACTCGGCGCGACCAGACCGCATCAGCGGTGGCGCGCGGCTGATCCCGATCCAGACCCCCAGCGGCAAGTTCCGCGTCTGGACCAAGCGTCACGGCAACAACCCGGACATCAAGCTGTTGCTGCTCCACGGTGGGCCGGGCGCGACGCACGAGGGGTTCGAGGCGTGTGACAGCTTCCTTCCGGCCGCGGGGGTCGAGTACTACTACTACGACCAGCTGGGCTCGTTCTACAGCGACCAGCCTGACGACCCGGACCTGTGGGACCTCGACCGGTTCGTGGACGAGGTCGAGCAGGTGCGGCTGGCGCTCGGCCTCGATCGCAGCAACTTCTTCCTGCTCGGCATCTCGTGGGGAGGCCTGCTCGCGACCGAGTACGCGCTCCACCATGGCGACGCGCTCAAGGGTCTCGTCATCTCGAACATGATGTCGAGCTGTCCCGCGTACAACGCTTACGCGAGCGACGTCCTGATGCCCGCGATGGACCAGGCTGCGCTGGCCGAGATCAAGGATCTCGAGGCCAAGGGCGACACCGAGAACCCGCGCTACATGGAGCTCCTGATGGAGCACCACTATGTCGAGCACGTGCTCCGGATGCCGCCCGGCGACTGGCCCGACCCGATGGTTCGGATGATGCGCCACATCAATCCCGCGGTGTACGTGCCGATGCAGGGTCCGAGCGAGCTCGGACTGAGCGGCAAGCTGCTCGAGTGGGATCGGACCGAGGACCTTGCCCGGATCGACGTCCCGACCCTCGTGATCGGCGCTCGCCACGACACGATGGATCCGGGCTTCATGGCCGACATGGCGCGGCGGCTGCCCAAGGGCCGCTATCTCTACTGCCCCGATGGCAGCCACAGCGCGATCTACGACGACCAGGAGACGTACTTCGCCGGGCTCATCGACTTCCTGCTCGACGTCGGCAGGCCGCGGTAGCTCATGCGGTCCGCCCCCCGGCGTCGTTTGACCCCCTTTCGGTGCGCGCGTACACTCCGCGGGCCTGCCGGCAGGCTCTCCGCGTGCTCGCGTGAGGGACCGCCGGGACGCCGCCGCGCCGCCGGGCACCGCGCGCGGATGGCGGGTGCGAGACCCCTGCCCGAGGAGGTGAACCGGGATTGGCTGAAGTCCGAGTGGGTGAGAACGAGACGTTCGAGAGCGCCCTCCGCCGCTTCAACAAGAAGATCCAGCAGAGCGGCATCCTCGCGGAGGCTCGCCGTCGCGAGCACTACGAGAAGCCGTCGGTGAAGCGGAAGCGCAAGGAAGCGAAGCGCAAGAAGAACGCACGCGCGAGCCAGGGCTGACCGTCGTCCCGCGACCGTGCCGAACCGGCAGGTCGCGAGCGCGACCGGGAACGCCTGACGCGTCGACCGGGACCGGGATCCCGGTGTCCCCCCATCGGCGCAGCTCGCGGGCATGGGCCGTCCCCCGGACGGGCCGCCACGCCCGAGGAGCCATCCGGTGAACCTTCGCGAACGACTCCAGGCCGATACGACCGCCGCAATGCGGTCGGGTGACGCGCTGCGCCGCGACACCCTGCGCATGGCCCAGAACGCCATCTACAACCTCGAGAAGTCGAAGCGGACGACGCTGTCCGATGACGAGGTGCTGGGCGTGGTCGTGCGCGAGGTCAAGACCCGGCGCGAGAGCGTGGACGCGTTCCGCAAGGGTGGCCGCGAGGACCTGGCCGCCAAGGAGGAGGCCGAGATCGCCATCCTCCAGGACTACCTCCCGCAGGCGCTCACCGAGGACGAGCTCCGGGCCCTCGTGGACGAGGGCGTCGCGGCCACGGGCGCGAGCTCGGCTCGCGACCTGGGCAAGGTCATGGGCTGGCTGTCGCCGAGGATCAAGGGCCGGGCGGACGGCAAGGTCGCGTCCGGCCTGGTCGCCCAGGCGCTGGCCGCGTCCGACCTTTCGGCGCACGATACGGGGCACTGACGAGCCTCCAGCCGGAGGACGGACCATGCTGGCTGCATCCGCCGAACCCAACGAGCAGTTCACCCGCCGGGACCTCATCCGGCTGATTGCCGCATGGGTGCTGCTCGTGGCGGCCATGTCCGTGATCCTGGGCGTCGACATCCTGCCGGCCCAGCCGCAGCTCGAGGTGGGCAAGCCCGCGCCCGCAGACGTGATCGCACCTCGCGCCGCGACCTACGAGAGCGACGTGCTCACGAAGCAGGCGAGGCAGGCGGCGAGCGCCGCGGTCGAGCCACAGTACGACTTCACCTCCGAGCAGGCGGCAGCGATCGCCGATGCCCAGGCGCAGGCATTCGATCGCCGGGTGGCGCCGATCGACGCCGCGTTCGCCGACATCGTGGCGCCCGACGCCCGGATCACCCTCCTCGAGCAGGCACTGCCCGAGCTGAGCAGCGATCAGCGCGCGACCCTGACCGGCCTGACGATGGACCGCTGGAAGGCCGTGCGCGACGAAGCCTCGCGCGTGCTGGACAACATCGAACGGGGCGAGCTCAAGGACACCGAGGTGGCGGCCATGCGCGACCGCCTGGCCGGCCAGATGGGCGGTGATCTCGATGCCAACGAGCGCGACCTCGCGGCCGCGCTGATCTCGCCGCTGGTGGTCGCCAACTCCGCCTACTCGGATCAGCTCACGGCAACGGCCCGCCAGCAGGCGGCAGCCGCGGTGGAGCCGGTCACGGCCGAATGGCAGCGGGGCGACATCATCGTCCGCATCGGCGACCGGGTGAGCGAGGCGGCAGCCGAGGCGATCACCTACTTCAACCTCAACGAGGGCGGCCTCGACGTCGCCCGGTTGCTGGGTTCGTCGTCCTGTCGGTGATGATCGTCGGGCTGCTGCTGACCTGGACGTGGCGGTTCCGACGCGAGTTCTGGCACCGCAACAACGTCCTGCTCCTGCTGGCGGTGCTGCTGCTGGTCGCGGTGGTCGCGATCAAGCTCACCGCCGGTCGCGCCTGGCTGCCCTACGCGCTGCCGCTCGCGGCCGTGGGCATGCTGGTGACGGTTCTGCTCGACAGCGGCGCCGCGCTGGTGGTGATGGCCCTGCTCGCGGTCCTCGCCGCTGCCGTCAACGGCACGGGTCTCGAGCTGGCGGTGTACGTCCTGTTCGGCGGCATCGCCGGGATCGTCACGGTGCGCCGCGGTGACCGGCTGGCGGTGTTCATCCAGGCCGGAGCGGCCGTGTTCGTCATGAGCGCGCTGGTCGTGATCACGTTCACCCTGCTCGGCGATCGCGATATCACCGGGCTGCTGCAGCTGCTGGGCGCCGCGGCGCGTGTCGGCCGGGGGCTCGTCGGTGGCCGCGGTGGGCAGCTTCGCGGTGCTCGGCTCGCTGTTCGGCATCGTCACCGTGTTCCAGCTGCTCGAGCTGGCGAACCCGTCCCAGCCGCTGCTTCGCCGGCTGCTCATCGAGACCCCGGGCACGTACCACCACTCGCTGATGGTGGGCAACCTCGCCGAGCGGGCGGCCGAGGCGATCGGCGCGCGACCCGTTGCTGGCCCGCGTCGCCGCCTACTACCACGACATCGGCAAGCTCTCCAACCCCGCGGCGTTCATCGAGAACCAGGCGGGTGGCGAGAACATCCACGACGAGCTCGATCCGACGACCTCGGCCCAGCTGCTCAAGAGCCACGTGAGCGAGGGCATCGACATCGCCTACAAGTCGGGGCTGCCCAAGGCGCTGATCGCATTCATCCCGCAGCACCACGGCACGGCGGTGATGTCCTACTTCTACGCTCGCGCCCGGGAGCAGGCCGCGGCGCCGTTCGGCGGTCTCGACACGCCCGAGGGGCGCAAGGCGGCAGACGCGGTCGACAAGCGCAAGTTCCGCCACGGCGGCCCCAAGCCCCAGTCGCGGGAGGCGGCGATCATCATGCTGGCCGACTCGGTCGAGGCGTCGGTGCGGTCACTGTCGTCGCGTGACGAGGCGGCGATCCGGGCGATGGTGGCGCGGATCTTCGAGGAGCGGATCGCCGACGATCAGTTCGACGAGTGCAACCTCACCTTGCGCGATCTGGAGAAGATCCGCGAGGCGTTCGTCGCCCAGCTGCTGGGCATGTACCACCAGCGGATCGCCTACCCCCAGAACAAGGTGGTCGAGCTCGAGTCGCGGCGGGCGTCGGGCGACTCGTAGGGTCGCGCGCGCTTCCATCCGCGCCGTCACGCGGTCGAATCGGGATAGGGCGGCTCCTCCTCAGACCCATCCTCATCGGACGCCTCGGATCGCCGCGCCAGCTCCTCGTCGGTGATGATCTCGGCGCCTTCGGGCAGCCCGTCCGTGTACAGCTCACCCTGGAGATGGTCGTACTCGTGCTGGATCGCGCGCGCCAGCCAGCCGTGCCCGGAGATCCGGACCCGGCGCCCGCGGCGATCCTGGGCGACCATCACCGCATGCTCGGCCCGGCGCCGCAGGCGCGATAGCCGACGAGCGACAGGCAGCCCTCCCACAGGTCCTCCTCGCCCGAGCGATGCACGATCTGCGGGTTGACGGCCTCGTACAGCTGGTCGTCGATTCGGATCACGCATACCTGGAGGTCGATGCCGACCTGCTGGGCGGCGAGCCCGGCGCCCGGCGCGGCGTCCATGGTCTCGACCATGTCGTCGATCAGCCTGCCGAGCTCGCGGTCGAAGCGGGTGACCTTTCGGCCGGGCAGCCGCAGGCGGGGGTCACCGAACTGGACGATCTCGACGAATGCTCACGCGGATCACGATGATCCGCGCGCGGCCGCGCCGGCTGCGCGGTGCCCCGCACCGCCCGCGCGCTACCGTGTCGGCCCATGCGCAGCCTCTACCTCGGCCCGTGGCGGGTGGACGTCGAGCGGCGACCGCACGTGCCTCGGATCCTGCCGGCGATCGCGCTCGCCCGAGCGATCGCGGCAGCGCTCGAAGCCGCCGGTGCGCCGGCGCCCGCGTCGATCGGACTGATCCTCGTCCGACGACGCCGAGCTGGCCGGGCTCAACGCAGAGCACATGGGCAAGTCCGGTCCGACCGACGTCCTCTCGTTTCCGCTGCTGCCGCCGGATGCCTTCCCCGACCATCCCGGGCGGGTCGCTGGATGCGAGCAGGCAGCCGGCGTTCGCCCTCCCGCCACGCGCGCGGACCCACCTGGGCGACATCGTGGTCTCGGTCGAGCGGGCGATCGAGCAGGCGGGCGCGGGTCGCGGTGGACAGACGGGCGATGTCCGCTGGGACGCACGCGACGAGCTGCGCCTGCTCGTCACGCACGGCACGCTGCACGTCTGCGGCTGGGACCACGCGGAGCCCGAGGAGGAGACGGCGATGCGCGTCCTGGAGCGGTCCCTGCTCGGCTGACCGTGAACCTGCGACGGCCGCTGCATCGTCGGCGATCCCGGCGGCCGGGTCGCCCGGAAGGCGCGCGAGACGACGTCTCCGGCTGGCGGAGCGGTACCATGACGCGAGCCCCGTCGGACCCCGTCCCGGGGCCATTCGACATGTTCGGGCGCTCGACCGAAAGCTGGTGGCGCCCTGCCAAGCGGGACGTGAGGGTTCGATCGGATCGTGAAGCTCGTCATCGGCCTGGGAAACCCGGGTGGCAAGTACGCCGGCACCCGCCACAACGTGGGCTGGATGGTTCTGGATCGTCTCGCCGATCGGGCCGGGCGATCGGGGCGTGGCCGGCAGCGGGATGCGTCCGAGAGCATCCAGATCCGGTACCAGGGCCAGGATCTGGTCCTGGCCAAGCCGCTGACCTACATGAACGACTCCGGGATCGCGGTGCGCAAGCTGCTGGCCCGCGAGCGGACGCCGCTGACCGAGATGCTGGTGGTCGTCGACGACTTCGCGCTGCCGTTCGGGAAGCTGCGCTTCCGGGAGGGCGGCTCGCACGGCGGTCACAACGGGCTGCGCTCGATCATCGACGAGATGGGCACCGAGCGGTTCAGCCGGCTGCGGGTGGGGATCGGCGAGCCCGGTCGGGGCGCGATCGACCACGTGCTGTCCACGTTCTCCGCGGACGAGGAGGCGAGGCTGCCGATCGTGCTCGACGCGGCCGCTGACGCGGTCATGGCGTGGGCCCGGGAGGGTACGTCAAAGGCGGCGAACCGGTTCAACTCGTTCGAGCTCCAGGCGCCGGCGGAGGAGGCTGACGGTCCCGCTCCCGGCGAGATCGGCGGACCGCCCGACGAGGCCGGCGTTCGCCGGACACGCACCGGCTGGCGGCGGATCCTGGGGCTGGGCGAGGCACCGGACGAGCGCGCGGGCGACCGTCGTCGATGAGCGACCGGTATCGCGGCCGCTCGACACGCCAGCGCAGGCTGGCCGAGAAGGTCGCCCAGGAGTGGGCTGAGCGGCGAGCCGCTGCGGAGGCGCGCGAGCGCGAGACGGACCTGGAACGCGCCTCGGTCGATGCCGAGGTGGAGCTCCTCGATCCAGCCGCGCGCCGGGCACCGGACGAGCCGGCCAGGGCGGCACGCGCGACCAGCGCAGAGCGGCCTGCCGCCGGCGCACCTCCGGCCCGTGCCCGCTCATCGTCCCGTGCCGGATCCCCGTCGACCCGCGGACCCGGTCGCCGCGTGCCCAGACCTGGCGGTCCTGCCACGCCTGCTCGAGGACACCGGCCCCTTCGAGGCGCTTCGCGAGCGGCTCGGCGACCCGACGACACCCGGGATGCACGGCCGGCACGCCGGCCTCACCACCGTGCCGCATGGGGCCAAGTCGTTCCTGGCAGCTGCCCTTGCGCTGGCCCCCGGAGGCGAGCGGATCTGCTGGGTCGCGCGCGACGCGGAGATCGGCGACCGCGTGGCCGAGGAGCTCGGCGCCTGGCTGGGCGACCCGTCGCTGGTCGCCGTGCTGGAGCCACGAACGGCGCTCGCGTACGAGCGCAGCGAGCTCGTGCCCGACGAGACCGCGGCCCGGGTGGCGGCGCTCGCCGCGTGGCGGACGGGCCGCGCCCGGGTCCTGGTGGCCAGCGTCCAGGCGCTGCTCCAGGCGACGCTGTCCCCGGACGACCTCCCGGAGCGACCACGGACGCTCAAGGTTGGGACGCGCATCGGGCTCGACGCCTTGCTGGCCGAGCTGTTCGAGCACGGCTACAGCCCCGTCATCGAGGTTGCCGGACACGGCGAGATCGCGCGACGGGGCGGCATCGTGGACGTGTTCCCGCCCAGCGCCGAGCTGCCGGTCCGGATCGAGTTCTTCGGCGACGAGATCGATTCGCTACGGGCCTTCGACCCGACCGACCAGCGGAGCGTCGACACGGTCAGCGAGATCGTGCTGCTGCCGGCGACGGAGTTCCTGCGACCACGCGAGGGGATCGAGTCGATCCGTGCTCGCCTCGGGCGGCGCGCGTCCCGGCTCCCCGAGCGACTGGCGGCCGATCTCTCCCGGTTCGCCCCCGATGGCCCCGACCAGCAGATCGCGCCGACCCCCGTCAGCGGCCGGGCGCTGGCGGTCGGGGACGCGGCCGAGGTCTGGTCGCGGCTGGTCGCGCCGGCCACGGCGCTCGACCACCTCGACGCCTCGTCCCTGCTGATCCTCGACGAGCCCGGCGACCTCGCGGAAGCGGCCGAGTTCCTGTGGCGCCAGGCCGATGAGCGCCAGGCGGAGCTCGTCGAGTCGGGCGAGCTGCCCCGCGACTGGCCGTCCGCGTATCTGCCGCCGCGCGACTGGAAGGCGCGGCTCCACGGCGCACGGACGCTCGAGCTGACCTGGGAGTCGGAGGTCGGCGAGGCCGCCGGGATGTCGCAGGCGCCACGGAGCCTGAGCTCGGGGGATGTCTTCGGCTGGCGCGAGCCCGTGCTCCCGCCAGGTCGTAGCGAGCGGCTGGTGGACGGCGTCGAGCACTGGGTGTCCGAGGGTGCGCGTGTCGTGCTCGCCTCGGACCAGGCGCCGCGGCTGGCGGAGCTGCTGGGCGAGGCGGGCCACGCCGTCGGGATCGTGCATCGGGTCGCCGAGGCCCCGCCGCCCGGCGCGATCGCGCTCGTGGAGCGCAGCCTCAACGGCGGGTTCGAGGGCGGACCCGACGGGCTGGCCGTGGTCACCGACCGTGAGCTGTTCGGGTCGGTCCGGGTTCGGCGGCCCAAGGCGCTGCGACGGGTCGTCCCGCGCGACCTCCTCGAGCGCCTGACGCCGGGCGACCTCGTCGTCCACATCGACCACGGCATCGCGCGCTACGAGCAGATGCTGCGACGCGGCGCCGCCGGCGAGGAGCGGGACTACCTCGAGCTGTCGTTCGCCGCCGGAGACCGCATCTTCGTTCCCGTCGAGCAGATCAACCGCGTCACCCGCTATTCAGGCGGGGAGCACCCCTCGCTGTCCCGCCTGGGTGGGTCCGACTGGATCCGGACCAAGCAGCGGGTCCGGCGCGCCGTCTCCGACCTCGCCGAGGAGCTGCTGGCGCTGTACGCGAGGCGAGAGGCTGCGCCCGGATTTGCGTATGCCTCGGACACGCCCTGGCAGGGTGAGATGGAGGCATCGTTCCCGTACGAGGAGACGCCGGACCAGCTTCGCGCGACGACCGAGGTCAAGGTCGACATGGAGGCCCGGCGGCCGATGGACCGTCTCGTCGTGGGCGACGTCGGCTATGGCAAGACCGAGGTCGCTCTGCGTGCCGCGTTCAAGGCGATCCAGGATGGGAAGCAGGTGGCGGTGCTCGTGCCCACGACCGTGCTCGCGGGCCAGCACTTCGCGACCTTCTCGCAGCGTTTCGCGGCCTTCCCGATCACGGTTCGCCTGCTGTCCCGGTTCGTGAGCGCGCGTGATCAGCAGGCAACGGTCGCCGGCCTGGCGAACGGGACCGTGGACCTCGTCATCGGGACCCACCGGCTGCTGTCGAAGGACGTGGCGTTCCGGGATCTCGGGCTGGTCGTGGTTGACGAGGAGCAGCGGTTCGGCGTGGCCGCCAAGGAGCGCCTCAAGCAGCTGCGCGCGGCCGTGGACGTGCTGACCCTGTCGGCGACGCCGATTCCGCGCACGCTCAACCTCGCGCTGGCGGGGATCCGTGATCTGAGCGTCATCGAGACCCCGCCCGAGGACCGGCTGCCGATCCAGACGCGGGTCGCGGAGGCCTCGGCGGGGCTGGTGCGGGACGCGATCCTGCGCGAGCTCGACCGTGGCGGCCAGGTGTTCTTCGTCCACAACCGGGTGGAGACGATCGAGGCGCAGGCCGAGCAGCTGCGGCGGCTGCTGCCGTCCGCGCGGATCGTGGTCGGTCACGGGCAGATGCCCGAGGGTGCGCTGGAACGCGTGATGCTCTCGTTCGCTGCGGGCGAGGCCGACGTCCTGGTATGCACGACGATCATCGAATTGGGGCTGGACATCCCGAACGCCAACACCATCGTCATCGATCGTGCAGATGCGCTCGGACTGGCGCAGCTCTACCAGCTCCGGGGGCGGGTCGGGCGATCGTCGCGGCGGGCGTATGCGTACCTGCTGTACCGGCGCCGGGAGCGCATGAGCGAGGAGGCGCGCAAGCGGCTCCAGGCGATCTTCAACGCCTCGGAGCTGGGTGCCGGGTTCCAGATCGCGCTCGCCGACCTCGAGATCCGCGGCGCCGGGAACATCCTCGGCGGCGAGCAGTCGGGACACATGGCGGCCGTCGGGTTCGACCTCTACAGCCGGCTGCTGGGGGAGGCGGTCGAGGACGCGAAGGCGCGGCGCGAGGAGCGCGAGCCGGTTCGCGAGGCCCCGCAGGCCGTGGTGGACCTGCCGGTGGACGCCTATCTCCCCGACGACTACGTGGCCAACGAGGCACAGAAGCTGGAGCTGTATCGGCGCCTGGCGCGGGCCAGGACCTCCGGCGACATCGCCGCGTTCCGCCAGGAGGCGACCGACCGCTACGGTCCGATGCCGGCCTCGGTGCTGCGGTTGGTGGAGGTGGCCGAGCTGCGCCTCGCCGCGGAATCCGCCGGTGTCGCGTCGCTTGCCCGCGAGGAGGGCTGGCTGGTGGTGCGCTTCGGCGGCGGGCTGTCCCGGGCGACGGCGATGCAGCTGCTCTCGCCGGGCGCCGCGGGTGGAGCGGCGCCGCTGCCTGGCATCCGGCCGGGCGACATGACGTTCGCCTCGAACCAGGTCCGGATCCGGCTTCCGCGCGATCCGCTCATGGGATGGACGTTGACGCAGGCCATCGTCTCCCGGCTGGTAGCGGCGACCGGCTCCGCCACGCCCGGCGTGGTCGCTGACACGCGGGTGTAACGACCCGGGGCGCCGGCGTTGTGACCGTGAGGGCACTCGCCCGCGACAGTGGTACCTCTCGGCCGACGTCAGGAGGTGGCCATGACAAGCGCAACAACCAATACCCACGAGACGCAGCGGGCGGACCCGCGAGCCGAGCTCGGCGACGCGATCGCCGGTGCCGCGGACACGGTCCAGAGCCTCGCCCAGCGCGGCTACGCCGAGGCCAGGTCGGGGATCCCGGCGCTCGCGAACTCGACCCGGGGCATGATCGACGAGGCGAACCAGGAGTTCCGCCGCGAGAGCGACGAGATGCTGGCGGTCGGGAGCGCCATGTCGTTCGGGGTCGCCTGCGGCCTGGTCATCGCTGGCGCGCCGCGGCTGCTGGTCGCGGCCGCCCTCGTGCCCCCCGCGATGATGACCCTGACCATGTACGGTCGCTCACGCGGGCGCCGCCACTGACGATGCACCCCCACTCGCACTGACGATGCACCCCCACTCGCGGCTGGTCACCGGCCCCGCCTGGCGGGCCGCCCTGCTGACGGCCGTCGTCGCGGTCGGACTGGTCAGCTGCTCCCCGAGCTCCGGCAGCGGTGCGGGGACCGCCGACAGCGAGTGCGTGGCGGCCTTCCGCAACGCGGAGCCGCGGGCAGGCGCGCCCTACCAGGCGGGCCCACTCGACGATGCCATCCGAACCTGCAGCTCGCTGGCTGATTGGACCGATGCCTGGGATCGAGTGCCCTCCGCCCACCCGCCGACGGCCGAGGCCGTGGCATACCTGCGGCAGCGGTGCGAGGCTGCGAGCGCCGACCTCGGCCCAACTCCACTGTGCCGTGAGGCCAGCCAGTCGAGCTGAGCACGCGGTCGAGCCGGGCGCAGTCCGGTCCGCGGGTGCGCGTCGTGATCGACGCGCCGTGACCGGCGACATGTCGCTCGAGACGTCAGAGCCTGCGAACCTCGTCGCCGACGTGGACCGTCCCGCCGCGCACGATCCGACAGTTCACCCCGCGCATCCGCAGCTCGCGCCCGGTCGCGTTGTTGATCCAGCGAAGCGCGTCGCTTCCGAACCGGGCGCTGAACTTCGAGCACCCGGTGTGGGGCCTGGCGCTGACCTCGACCTCGGACTCCCCGATGGCGACGTGCGCGCCGACCGGCAGATTCTCGGCGCCGAGATCGAAGTCAACGTACAGCTGATCACCGGCGAGCGGCCAGCGTGACCGATCCGGTTCGATCGCGGCCAGCACCCGGGTGCTGATCAGTGTCAGCTGGACTGCCGGGTCCGGTGAGCCGTCCGGCCGGGAGCTGCTGCGATGCTGCGCCCAACGATCGCCGACCAGGCCGGCCGCCGGGTCGAGGACACCCTCGGGCACGATCACCCGCTCGTCCACCTCCGGGCGCTGGACGATCAGCTCCAGCGTGCCGATGTCGCGGGGCGCCGAGCGGATGTCGGGCAGGTGCTGGTCGAGGTCGCGATCGAGATCTGTACGCATGTGCGCAGTGTGCGGGATCATGTCCAGCCATGAGCCAGGCGCGCCCCGATCGTCCGCAGCCCGACGTTGGTCTCCGGTCCTGGTCGCCCGACGACCTCGAGCTCATGGAGCGCCTGCTCGGCGACCCGGCGATGACCGAGCACCTCGGTGGACCCGAGTCCCCCGAGAAGCTGCGCTCGAGGCTGGTGCGCTACCTGCAGCTCCGGCCCGAGAATGGCCGGATGTACGTGGTGACCGTCGGGCCGGAGCACGAGCCTGCCGGCTCGGTCGGGTACTGGCGTCACGACGGCTCCGGGGCGCCGACGCTTGAGACGGGGTGGAGCGTGCTCCGCGAGTTCCAGGGTCGCGGCGTTGCCACGCTTGCGATGCAGGCGTGCCTTGGGCTTGCCGCCGCGAACACGGACGCACCGACGATCCACGCCTACCCCTCGGTCGACAACGCGCCGTCGAACGCGCTGTGTCGCCGGCTCGGCTTCGAGCTGCTCGGCGCATCGAGGTTCGAGTACCCGAAGGGTCACTGGATGGTGTGCAACGACTGGTCGTTCGACCTCGAGCAGCTCCGCCGGGCGAGCGTCGTCGAGCGCGGCGCGTGACGGAAGAACCGGCCCTCGCCGGTCTGCCCGCGCTGGGGCTTCGGGTCGCCGGGCCCGCTGCGTGAGCGGCTGACCGGCCTTGCGCTGGCCGGGGTCAAGACCGCGACCGCCGCCCTCCTCGCGGAGCACGAGCTGGACGGCTCCGCCGTGCCTCGAGCGGGGGAGCGCCAGCTCATCGTGGATAGCGGCGGCCAGCCGGTCGCGGTGGCCGAGACGACGAGCGCGACCGTGGTGCGCCTGGCGGACGTCGACGATGCGCATGCGATCGACGAGGGCGAAGGGTATGCCGACGCCACCGACTTCCGGGTCGCGCACGAGCGCTTCTGGGCAGGCATGCTCGGGGAGCTCCGCGCCGGGCTCCATGACCCGTCGTTCGACGTGACGGACGACACGCCGGTCGTCGCGGAACGCTTCCGGATCGTCGAGATCCTGGGGCCGGTGCCGGGGTTGCACCCGCCCGTGCGACCGGCGATGCCGGCCGACCGCCCGGCCGTCGACGCCTTCCTCGAGCAGCACGATGCGGCACTCGTCGCCCGCCGGGGCGAGCTCGTCGACGCCCGCCGGCATCCGGCGCTCATCGCCGAGCACGGTGGGGAGCTCGCCGGTGCGGCCACCTGGATCGCCGCGGGCGGGTCCATCGAGCTGCTCACCGTCCACGCGGAGACCCATTGGCAGGGCGCGGGCAGCGCGCTGATCGCGGCGGCGCGAACCGTCGCGCGTGCCACCGGGGCAGGGCGCGTGTGGCTGATCACGACCAACGACAACCTCGACGCCCTGCGCTTCTACCAGCGTCGCGGGCTCCGCCTCGTCGGCGTGGATGCCGGTGCCGTCGACCGCTCCCGTGCCGCGCTCAAGCCGGAGATCCCGGAGGTTGGGCTGTACGGGATCCCGATCCGCGACGAGCTCGAGCTGACGGTCGAGGTCGAGCCGTCCCTCGCGGTCGAGCCGACGGCACTGCCGTGAGGCGACGGGCGGGCGATCTCGCGCCACCCATCAGGGTCACGGGCACGGATGGCCTCACCGGGTCCGACCTCCGCCGCCTGCGCGAGCTGTTCGATGCCGCCTGGCCCGGCGGGCGCTTCGACGAGCACGACCTTGACCACGCGCTCGGCGGGCGGCACTGGCTGATCGAGATCGACGGCCTGATCGTCAGTCATGCCAGCGTCGTCACGCGAACGCTATGGCTCGGCGATCGTGCGCTGCGAGCGGGCTATGTCGAGGCGGTGGCAACGCTGCCGGTGTTCGAGAACCGTGGCCTGGGCAGCGCCGTGGTTCGCGGTGCCGGCGACCACATCCGGGCGGGCTACGAGCTCGGCGCGCTGAGCACCGGGCGGCACGCCTTCTACCATCGGCTCGGCTGGCAGACGTGGCGAGGTCCGACCTTCGTTCGCGCGCCCGGCGGTCCGGCGACCCGGTCGGTCACCGGAGAGATCGTGCCGACCCCCGACGACGACGGCTCGGTGCTGGTCCTCGCGACCCGATCGTCGCCGCCGCTCGACCTCGATGGGCCACTGGTCTGCGACTGGCGCGAGGGCGACGTCTGGTGAACGCGCTCCCGGTCGGGACGGCGCGGCCCGGCAGCGAGCGAGGACGCTAGCGAACCAGCTCGTCGAGGATGGCGGGCATCCGGTCGACCACCAGCGAGAGGTGCCCCTCTCCGTCGAGCAGGTGAGGGCAGGCGCCGCCCACGTGCGCGGCGAGCCACTCGCCATGGGCGAACGGCACCATCCGGTCGTGGCGCCCCTGCCAGACGTGCACCGGTCCGGGAATGGCGCCGAGGTCGAACCCCCATGGCCTGACGAACGCCAGGTCGTCGTCGTGCCAGCCCCAGTGGCCCTCGCGCAGGGCCTCGCGGAACAGCTCTGCCAGCCACTCGGCGAAGTCGTCGCGGATCGAGCCACGATCGACGTCGTCCACGAGGTCGCCGAAGGCATCCGCGACCTGGCGCGCGGTCACCTGTCGGTAGCCGGGCGTCGCAGCCTCCATGAACGCGGTCAGCTGACCCGGGCCGTCGAACGCCGCCCGGAACTCATCGACGTTCTCGGCGCCCATCCCGGCCATCCAGTCGAGCCCGTCGGCGTCACTGGGCGCGACGGACGCGATGAGCGCGGTGCCAAGCACCTGGTCCGGCAGCAGCGCGGCGCAGGCGAGCGCATGCGGACCACCCCCGGACCAGCCGAGGACCCACGCCTGATCGGCGCCGATCGAGGCCAGCACGGCCCTCACATCGTCGGTCACGTCCGCGACGGAGCGGTCCGGGGATCGGGTGCTGGAGCCATAGCCGGCCCTGCTGAAGGCCACGTACCGCAGCCCGCGCTCGCCCAGCTGCTCGACCATCGATCCGAACGGGATGCCCGCGCCCGGCGTGCCCGGGATGAACAGCAGCGGCGTCCCGTCCTCGGGACCGGCCAGCCACAGGTCGAGCACCCGGCCGCTGGGGAGCAGGAGTGGGCTGGGACCGGATGGGGTCACCGGGCTTGACATTCGCAGGACCTCCGCTTCGGGACCGCGGCGTCGGCTCCGGGCTCGATCAGGTCGGGGGCGCCATCCGGCGACGTTCCTTGCCCGCGTCGCCGCCCTCCTGGCCGAGCTCGAAGGTGCCGGCCGCGTCCGCCATCTCGTCGAGCTGCTCGTCGCTCATCTCGTAGCTCTGCACCGTACCGCCCAGCTCGGTGAGCTTGGCTCGCACGGCATCGGCCTGCTGAACGTCGACCAGGACGCCCACGGCGGCCTTGCCGCCCGACAGGTCCCAGCCAAGCTTGTCCCTGACCTCGGGCTTGATGCCCAGGCCCTTGCGGTGCAGCGCGCCCAGCACGCCGCCACCGATGACACCGGCGGCCAGCCCGACCGGCGTGAGCATCGCCAGCGCCAGGCCGACGCCCGCCCCCTTGCCGATCGTCCGTCGCCCGACCTTCTCGGTCTTGAGCTTGCCGAACTCGTCGGCTGCCAGGACACCGATCGAGTTGAGCTTGATGTCGGGCTCCAGCTGGTCCCACTCCTTCAGCACCGCCGCGGCCGAGTCCGCGAGCCCCTCGTCCGCGAAGACGCCTATCACCACCTGCTTGGTCATGCGCTGTCTCCTGTTCGCTGTCGATCGTCGGCGGGGGCCGTTGCGCTCGCTAGCATCACACATGGGCGTGGCCGGCGCGACCCATGGGCGTGTGCCGACCGGCGTCATGCAGGGGCCCGACGCGCCGACGCGCAGGCTCAGGACCTCGGTCGGCGCATCCTTGCCCTTCAGCGCCAGCGCCCGCGTCTCGTGCCCCGGCTCGAGCCCCGCCAGGCGCGCCGCCGCCGTGGTGACCAGGACCTCGCCGGCGGCTGCTGCGGATGCCAGCCGCGCGGTCGTGTTGACGCTGTCGCCCAGGGCCGTGATCTCCGTGTGGGCATCGTCGCCCACGGCCCCCACCCAGGCGAGGCCGCTGTGGACGCCGGCACCCACCGGCACCCACGGGCCCCCTGGGTCCGCGTGACCGGTCGACCGAAGGAGCGCCTGGGCGGCCGCGACGGCCTTGCGCGCATGGGCGGGCCCGGACATCACCGGGAAGAACATCGCCACGATCTCGTCCCCGACGAACTTGTCGACGCTGCCGTCGTGCTCGAACACCGCGTTCGACGAGACGGCGTAGAAGCGGTCGAGGAGGGCGTGGAACTCGGCCGTCGACATGCCCTCCGCGAGGGTCGTGGATCCCCGGATGTCGGCGAACAGGAACGTCGCCTCGATCTCGGCCCCGCCGTGATGCCTGGCGATGAACGTGAAGCACGCCTGGCATACGCGCGGGTTCTTGTCGGCGGGCCGCCTGCCGATGGCGCGCATCAGCGGCGCCGTGGCGCCCGCGAACGGCGCCGCGCACAGCTGGCACCTGGGACCATGGGGCAGCATCCGGAGTACCCGCCGCGCGCGACGCTCCATGGAGTCGCCGCGAGTCAGGAACTCGTACCAGAACTGCTGCTCTCGCTCGGCCTCCGCCTGCCGCTCGTCCATCAGGACATCCACACTAGACCCGGCGGGCAAGGTGGCCGTCAGCTGGGGCGGGCGACGCTGGTCCCGTTGACGCGCGCACTGGCGAGCCGGACCTGGGTCCCGGCCCGAAGGGAGTTGGGGATCTCGGCCACCCTGTCGACCAGGTGCACCAGCTCGGCCAGCCGCTCCGTCGGCGCATCGCCGTCGACCTCGATCTCGTAGTCGATCGGTCCCGACACGGTGGGCCGCCCGCCGTAGTCGCTGTGCGCGGTCACCCGAACACGATGGACCGCGATCCCCAGCCGGGCAGCCTCGCGGAACAGGTCGTTCGAGAGACAGGCGCTGACGGCCAGGTTCAGCAGCTGGCCACCGTTGAAGCCAAGGCCGTGTCCGCCCGCCTCGATCGGTCGATCGATGACCAGCGTGTACGGTCCCGCGGATCCCAGCGCCGTGACGCGTCCGTCGACGCTGACCGTCTCGACCTCGTAGCCCACGATCACACCTCCTTTACGCAGCATGGCGCAAGGAACGCAATCACGGCATGCGACGACGACCGCGCGATGGCGTAGGGTAGGGCCCAGAAGCGCACGGCCGAAGATGACGATCTCCCCGTTCCTCGAGCAGCTCTGGATCTTCGTCGCGTTTGCCCTGGTGGGCATCGCCGCCGGGGTTGCGCAGATGCGCTCGGTGCGTGAATGCCCGTGCTGCGGCAGCAGCGTGAGTCGCCGGGTCGATCGCTGTCCGCGCTGCCGCTGCCGGGTCAGCTGACCCGGTCGTGAGGCCACCCCGCGGGTCCCGCGGGGTGGTGCGCGACGGCGCCGCAGCCAGCTGTCGCGGTCGCCGATCGAGTGCCGCGACGGGTGGTAGGGTGCGGCCATGACCACACCGGCCCTCTCCGACGCCTTCGCTCATCACGTCTGGGCGACGCTGCGGCTGATCGACGCATGCCGCTCGTTGTCGCCCGAGCAGCTCCAGACCACCGTGCCCGGCACCTACGGCTCCATCCTGGCCACGATGCGTCACCTGGTCGGAGCGGACGCGGGCTACCTGCACGCCCTCACGGATGGGCGCTTCCCCGTGATCGAGGAGGACGCCCTGGGCCTCGATGCGCTCCGATCCGAGATGGCGCGACACGGTCCGGCATGGGTCTCGATCCTGGCCGCGGATCCGGACCCGGATCAGGTCGTCACCCGGCGCCGCGAGGACGGGTCGACCACCCAGGCTCCGATCGGGATCCGGCTGGCCCAGGCCGTGCACCACGGGACGGATCACCGGAGCCAGATCTGCACGGCGCTGACGTCGCTGGGCGTCACACCGCCGGACATCGATGCCTGGGACTTCGCCTCGTCGGACGGCCGACTGGTGGAGACGTCCCCCACACGCTGACCGAGTCGTGACCGTGCCTGACCCGCGCCCTGGCGGCACCGCGCCCCAGGAGGACGACGGCTACTTCGGGGATGCGATCGCGGTCGAGTACGACGACCCGGCCGACGAGATGAACGCGGCCGCGGCGATCGAGCCGGTGGTCGACGTGCTCGCCCGGCTGGCCGGGAAGGGCAGGGCGCTTGAGCTGGCGATCGGAACGGGGCGGATCGCGCTCCCGCTGGCAGCCCGCGGCGTGCCGGTCGCCGGGATCGAGCTGTCGCGCGCGATGGTCGCGCGGCTCCGGGCAAAGCCCGGGGGCGCCGACATCCCGGTCTCGATCGGTGACATGGCGACAACACGGGTCGACGGCTCGTTCACGGTCGTCTACCTCGTCTACAACACGATCATGAACCTCACCACCCAGGCGGCCCAGGTCGCGTGCTTCCGCAACGCCGCCGCCCATCTCGGGCCGGGCGGCACGTTCCTGGTCGAGGTCGGCGTTCCCGACCTGCAGCGGCTGCCACCGGGCGAGACGGTACGCCCGTTCCACGTCAGCGAGCACCACTGGGGGTTCGACGAGTACGACGTGGCTCACCAGGGGCTGGTCTCGCATCACCTCGACATCTCGGACGGCCATGCGCGACAGGTTTCCGTCCCGTTCCGGTACGCGTGGCCGGCAGAGCTGGACCTGATGGCGGAGCTGGCGGGCCTCCGGTTGCGCGACCGATGGGGCGGCTGGGACGGCGAGCCGTTCACCAGCGACAGCCGCAAGCATGTGTCGATCTGGGAGCGACCTCTCGAGCCGGACAGCGGCGGTCGACCATGACGCCGGCCACCGTTGATGCCTACCTCGGAGGGCTGGCGCCGGAGCGTCGAGCGCGACTGGATTCGCTGCGGAGCCTGATCCGCGAGGAGGCCCCGGCCGCGGAGGAGGGGATCAGCTACGGGATCCCCACCTACCGCCTGGACGGCCGGATGCTCGTGTCGATCGCCGCCTTCGCTCGCCACGACAGCCTGTTCCCGGCCAGCCAGGAGGTCCGCGACCGGATCGGCGCCGATGTTGCGCCCTACGTTCGCGGTCGGGGCACGCTCCAGCTCCAGCTGCGTGCCCCGCTGCCCATGGAGCTCATCAGACGTGTCGTGCGCGTCCGGATCGAGGAGATCCGCAGCGCGAACCGACGCTGAGGGCGGCGATCGGCTGCTCACCCGGCCGGCCTTGACGCGCCACCGCGAACCACCTAACATAACGAGCAAGTTATATAGCAAGGTGGTTCTGAATGGCGGTCGACAGCTTGAGCACAGTGTTCGGGGCGCTGGCAGACCCCACTCGTCGCGCGATCATCGCGCGCCTGGCGGACGGCGATGCGAGCGTCAACGAGCTCACCCGGCCGTTCGGGGTGTCGCAACCGGCGATCTCACGCCATCTCAAGGTGCTCGAGCGGGCGGGCCTCATCTCGCGCCAACGACAGGCGACCGTGCGTCTCAGCCACCTCGAGGCAGCGCCGTTGCGTGATGCGACCGTATGGCTGGCGCGCTACCGCGAGTACTGGGAGCAGAGCTTTGAACGCCTGGACGAGCTCCTCGCAGCCCTCCAGGCAGACGACGAATCGAAGGGAGCCTGATCATGGCAGCACTGAACGTCACCGCGCCGGACGGGCAGCCGTTCGTGGACATCGAGCGAGATGTCGATGCGGCGCGCGACCTCGTGTTCCGCTGCTTCACCGATCCGCAGCTGCTCGCGCGCTGGCTCGGGCCCCGGCAGTACCACATGCGGGTCGAGACGTACGAGGTTCGCGACGGCGGTCGGTGGCGGTACGTCCACTTCGACGACGCCGGGCACGAGTTCGTGTTCCATGGTGTGTTCCACGGTCCGGCCACGCCCGAGCGCTGGATCCAGACGTTCGAGTTCGAGGGGGCACCCGGACACGTGTCGCTGGACACCCTGACCCTCGAGGATCTCGGCGACCGCACGCGGATCCGGACGCACAGCGTCTACCAGTCGGTCGCGGACCGCGACGCGATGGTGGAGGCCGGCATGGAGATGGGCGTACGCGAGGGATACGAGCGGCTCGACGAGCTGGTCTCGCACCTCGCCGCGCCGAACGAGTAGCGGCCGGCCCCGCCGGCACGCGGCACCGCATGTCGATCCAGTCAACCCTGCCCGTGGAGATCAAACCGATGTCGAAGATCGCGCCCTGCCTGTGGTTCGACGGCCAGGCCGAAGAGGCCGCCGAGCTCTACGTCTCGCTGTTCCCCGACAGCCACATCGACAGCGTCAACCGTGCGCCTGCCGACAACCCGAGCGGACCCGAGGGGGCCGTGCTCATGGTCGGGTTCACGCTCGCCGGCCAGCGGTACACGGCGCTCAACGGTGGTCCGCAGTTCCCGTTCACCGAGGCGATCTCGCTCGAGATCGACTGCGCCGACCAGGCCGAGGTCGACCGCTATTGGGCGGCACTGACCGCCGACGGCGGCGAGCCGGGCCAGTGCGGCTGGTGCAAGGACCGGTTCGGCGTGTCATGGCAGGTCGTGCCCCGCGCGATGGGCGACTACCTCGGGGGACCCGATCCTGACGGAGCGCGGCGCGCGATGCAGGCGATGCTTGCCATGGGCAAGATCGAGGTCGACGGCCTGCAGGCGGCCTACGAGGGCCGCCAGGTCTGATCCTCCGGCCGCGCTCGCGCTCGCCGGCCGGTTGCTGATGCCGGCGTTCCGTTGCCGTGCCTCGTTGGTGACCGGCCATCGCCGACGGCCTGGACCGAGCCGAGTACCGCCTCGGGCTCCCGACCGCGCTGCCCGGGCTCCACGGCGGCCGCCGGTCGCGCGTGGCGGCGTGATCCGTGGCGCCTGATCGCTGGCCCCTGCGCGCTTCGGCGATCGATTGCATGCTTGCCGGATGACGACTCCCTGGTTTGGCATCCACCTCCAGAATCACACCTTTCCCGGGCGACCCCCGGAGCAGCTGTTCGAGGCGCTGGTCGAGCAGGCGACCGCGGCCGAGGCGGCCGGGTTCAGCCTCGCGACGGCGATGGATCACCTGATCCAGATCCCGGCGGTAGCCCCCGAGACAGATCCGCTGCTCGAGGGCTGGTCGACGCTGGCCGCGCTGTCGCGCGAGACGCGCACCATGCGCCTCGGCACGCTCGTGACGGGTGTCACCTACCGCAACCCGGCGATGCTGGCGAAGATGGCGACGACGCTCGACGTCCTGTCCGGTGGGCGCGCGATCCTCGGCATGGGTGCCGCGTGGTCCGAGGCGGAGCACATCGCCTACGGATACGAGTTTCCGCCGATCGGCGAACGCATGGATCGGCTCGACGAGGCGCTGACGATCGCGAGGCTCCTGTTCACCGAGGAGCGGCCGACGTTCCGGGGCCGCCACTATCGGATCGAGGCGGCGCTGAACGTGCCGCGCCCGATTCAGGTCGGTGGGCCGCGGATCATGGTCGGGGGCGGCGGCGAGCAGCGAACGCTCAGGATCGTCGCCCGGCATGCCGACATGGCCCACTGGTTCCCCCTCGGCCTCGAGGTGCTGCAGCACAAGACCGAGGTCCTCGAGCGGCACTGCGAGACGGTCGGCCGAGACCCGTCCACGATCGAGCGCACGATGGCCGCCCCCGTGGCTCCGGGTGAGACCGCGGAGGCGGCGCAGGCGACGTTGCTGCGCCTGCCACCGGACCGCCGGGACGGCGTGTTCGCCGGCACCGTCGAGCAGTGCGCAGAGGTGCTCCAGCCCTACCTCGAGGCAGGGTTCACGGGCTTCACGTTCCGCAACTCGCAGTTCGTGCGACCGGACGAGATCGCCGTGGTCGGCGAGCTGCTGCGCGCGATCGGAGGCTGATCGCCGGACCTCGCCCCGCGTGCTGGGGGCGTCGATGCGGTCAGGCATCATGAGGGCGTGCCCACCATCACACGGGTCGCGACGGCGGGTCCGCCGCGCGCGACCGAGCTCCTCTCGCCGCGCTACCGGGGCCTGACCGTCGGGCTGGTGTCGACGATCACCCTCGTCGCCCTGGAGTCGCTCGCGATCGGCACCGTGATGCCCAAGGTTGCCGACGAGCTTGGTCAGCTGGAGCTGTACGGCTGGGTGTTCTCGGGCTTCTTCCTGGGCAACCTCGTGGGTACCGTGGTCGCGGGCGGCGCGCTCGACCGGATGCCCCTCGCGCGGCCGTTCGCAGTCGGGCTCGGGCTGTTCGCGCTGGGTCTTGCCATCGGTGGGCTCGCGCCGTCGATGCCGGTCCTCGTGGGGGCGCGCGTGATCCAGGGTCTGGGCGGAGGCGCGGTGGCGCCCACCGCGTACGTCGCCATCGGCCGCGGTCTGCCGCAGCGACTTCAGCCCCAGATGTTCGCCATGCTCTCGGCCGCCTGGGTGGTGCCCGGCCTGATCGGACCGTCGATCGCGGCGGTCGTGGGCGAGGTGACGACGTGGCGGCTGGTGTTCCTCGGGCTGCTGCCGCTGCTGGCGGTCGCCGGGACGATCGCCCTGTCGGCGCTGCGTGCCGTTCCCAGCGCGGCCCCGGCGGCCGAGCACCGGGCGGCCCTGGCCACGGCCCGGCGGCTGCCCAATGCGCTCCTCGCGGCGGGCGGCACGGGGATCCTGGTCGCGGCCCTGACCGTGGATACGCTGGCCATCGTTGTCGGCGGCTCCGTGCTGGGCGGCGGCATGCTCCTGGTCGCCTTCCGGCGGCTGACCCCGACGGGGACGCTGCGGCTGGCCAGGGGCGTGCCCGCGGCGGTGCTGCTGCGCGGCGTCATGACCTTCGCATTCTTCGTGGGCGACGCGTACATCGCGCTCATGCTCCAGACCTGGCGCCAGACGCCCGCGACGCTGACGGGCATCGTGTTCACGGTGACCACGGTGGCCTGGACGACGGGAACCTGGCTCCAGGCACGCCGGATCGATCGCGTCGGGCCGCGGCGGTTCGTCGCCCTGGGCTTCGCCTGCCTGGCGCTCGCGTCGGCGCTGACGATCCCGGTGGTCATGCCCGTCGTGCCACCCGAGGCGGCGATCGTGACCTGGGTCCTCGCGGGCCTGGGCATGGGGTTCATGTACTCGGCGGTCACCCTCGTGGTGCTGCGCGGCGTTCCGCCCGAGCAGCAGGGCTCGGCGTCGTCGGCGCTGCAGCTGTCCGACATCCTGGGCACGGCGCTGGGCGCGGGCGTGGGCGGCGCGCTGGCAGCCGTCGGCGAGCGGAGCGGCGGGGACGGCCTGGGCTGGGCCCTGGCCGGGGTGTTCGGTCTGTCGATGCTCGCTGCGCTGATCGGTCTCGCCGCATCGGGTCGGATCGGGACGATGTCCGGCTGGCAGCGACGCTCCGACGACGATCCCGATCGCAACGATGCCGGCGAGCGCGAGCCGGAGCTGCCGGTGGACGTGCGGAGGGCCGGGGCGGCTGCGGTAGACTGACCCTCCGGCCGTTTCGCGCTCACCGGTCGTCCAGGGCGTCGCCTCGCGCGCCCACCACCGAGAGGTTCCGAAAACCCGATGTCCGCCGAGACGCTTCGCGCGACGATCCGCGAGATCCCGGACTTCCCGAAGCCCGGCATCCTGTTCTACGACATCACGACGGTGCTCAAGGATCCTGCCGCCTACAAGGAAGCCATCGATCTGATGCTCGAGCCGTACCGCGACGAGCAGGTCGACCTCGTCGTGGGCATGGAGTCACGCGGCTTCATCTTCTCGGCGCCCATGGCGTACCAGCTCGGCACGGGCTTCGTCCCTGTTCGCAAGCTGGGCAAGCTGCCGGCCGAGACGATCACCGTCGAGTACGCGCTGGAGTACGGGTCCAACACGCTCGAGATCCATCGCGATGCGATCCAGCCCGGGCAGCGCGTCCTGATCGTCGACGACCTGCTCGCCACCGGCGGCACGGTCCAGGGCACGATCGACCTGGTCGAGCGGCTCAAGGGCGAGGTGGTCGGCCTTGCGTTCCTGGTCGAGCTGGACTTCCTCAAGGGCCGCGAGCGGCTCGGGGGCCGCAAGATCACCAGCGTCATCCGCTACTGAGGCTTGGGCGGTCCCGTGTGCGGTGACATCCGGCGCCCAGTGGTGACCCGATGAGCGCTCGCGAGAACCGCCCATGACCGATCCGGACCGGCGCCGGTTCTTCCGGCTGTTCGCCGGCGACGTGATGAGCTCCGTCGGAGCCGTGCTCGGGGCGGCCCAGACCCTCCAGCAGCAGTCGGCCGAAGCGGCCCGGGAGCTGCTCGGCACCGAGACGCCGGCGACCGATGCGGGTGCCGGCCCGAGGGCCGATGAACCGGCGGCAGGCGCCGGGTACCGGGCGTCGTTCCGGTGGGACGACGACGTGTGTCGCGTGGTCGACCAACGGCGCCTGCCGGACGTGCTTGCCGACCTCGAGGTTCGCGGTGCGGTCGACGCGGTGACCGCCATCCGCTCCGAGGCGATCGCGGGTTCGCCGGCCCAGGCGCAGCTGGCATCCGTCACCCTCGCGCTGATCGCGGCCGGCTCGGTGGCATCGCGACCGTTCGCCCGGCGGGCGACCATCCGCGGGGCGGGCAACGCGCTCAAGAACACGCGTCCCGGATCCGCGCAGATGCATGCCGTGGTGGGCCGGATGCTCGCGCTCCTCGACGCGCTGGGCAACCACGCGCAGGGTGCGACGATCGCCGCGGCGATGCGCTGGGAGGCAGAGGCGATCATCAGCGAGACGCTCGATGGCCACGGCGCGCTCGTGCAGCACGCCATGGCGGCGCTCCCGGAGCCCGTGGAGCCGCCGCTGCGCGTGCTCACGCTCGGGAGCACGGGGCCGATGGGCGGCGGGCAGCTGGGTACCGCCGGTTCCGCGATCATCAGCGCGCATCACGGCGGCCGGCCGATCCACGCGCTGGTCGCCGAGACACGGCCCGGGCTGACCGGCTCTCGCGTGCTTGCCTGGGAGCTGCGGGAAGCAGGCGTCGAGCATGCGATCAGCACCGATGCGGCCGCGCCCGGCTGCATCTCGGCCGGCGAGATCGACGTCGTGCTCGTGGCTGCGGATCGAGTTGCCGCCAATGGCGACGTCATCGCGGTTGCGGGAACGTACCCGCTCGCCCTGGCAGCCCACGCTGCCGGCGTCCCGGTCATCGTCTGTGCCCCGCTCGACACGATCGATCCCGACGTTGCGACGGGCGGCGATGCCACGATCGAGCAGGGGGTTCCGGGGCGCGTGGTGATGGCCGCCGGTCAGCGCGTCGCTCCCGAGGGCACGAAGGTCCGGAGCCCGCTCCAGGATCTGACCCCGGCCACGTTGCTGAGCGCGATCGTGACCGAGCGGGGCGTCATCACCACGCCCTTCGGACCCGCGCTGGCCGCCAGCGCCGAGGCCGCCGCGCTCGACCGATCCGCGAACCGCAACCCATGGATCGCGGTCGCCGAGGCCGAGGCCGCAAGCGCAGCTGCGAGCGATGCGGCGACGCCCCAGGCCCCCGGGTCCGCGGCCGATGCCACAGACCCTGCGCGCCAGCTCTCCGAGCCCGCGCCAGCGGCCGAGGCTCCCGGCGAGACCGAGGCTCCCGGCGAGACCGAGGCTCCCGGCGCGACCGAGGCTTCCGGCGAGCAGGCGCCTGCCGAGCCGGCGCCTGCCGCCGGCAGCGTGGAGGCCGACTGATGGCCTCCGTCGTGGTCGATCGCCCGGGCTCCATCGTTGCCCGCCGCACCACAGACCGGGCCGTGCTGCGCGGATTCCTCGAGCGCGACCGGCTGTTCGCCGCGTACGCCATCTGCGACCTCGAGGACCGGGAGTTTGGTCGAACCCGGTGGGGGATCGCGACGTCCGGAGCCGACGTCGTCGCCGTCGGTCTCGAGTACAGCGGGCTGACCCCCCAGCCGATGTTCGTGCAGGGCAGCCACGAGGGCATCTCCGCGATCCTGCAGGATGTCGTCCGGCCGCGGGCCGCCTACCTCGCTGCGCGCTCGACCGCGCTGCCCGCGGTCGCGCGCCACTATCGGGTCGAGCCCGGTCCGCCGATGGTCCGGATGTGGGTCGACCCCGCCCGTTTCCTGCCCGTGCCCGCGCCCGTGACGCGCCTCCTGCCGGTCGAGGTGGGGGAGCTCAACCGCCTCTACCAGCTCGGCTTCGCCGCCTGGCTTCCGTCGAGCGCCGTGGCCGAGGGCGTCTACTACGGGATCCGCGTCAACGGCACCCTGGTCGCAGCCGCGGGCACGCACGTGGTCTCGCGCGAGGCGAGGCTCGCCGTCGTGGGCAACGTCCTCACCCACGTCGACTACCGGGGTCGAGGCTATGCGAAGGCCGTCACCTCGGCCGTGACCGCAGAGCTCCTGCGATACTGCGACCAGGTCGTGCTCAACGTTCGCTCCGACAACCCGCCGGCCATCCAGGCCTACCGCCGGCTGGGCTACATGGAGCACTGCCAGTTCGAGGAGCGTCTCGTCCGCCGGATGGCGTCGCCGCTTGCCGACCTCACCGCTCCGCTCCGGCGCCTGTTCGGGCGCCGCACCGCCAGCACGGATGGCGCGACGCAGGTCCGCGTGGAGCAGGCCCACCAGCTGCCGTCCCTACCGCCTGATACCACCATCGAGGAGCCCAGATGACCCAGCCGTCGCCGTCGATCCCGCACGATGTGACCGACCTCGCGCTCGCCGCCGAGGGCGTTCGACGCATCGAGTGGGCGGAGCGCGAGATGCCGGTGCTGCGCCAGATCCGCGAGCGGTTCGAGCGCGAGCGCCCCCTGGCTGGACTCCGGGTCGGAGCCTGTCTGCACGTCACCACCGAGACCGCCAACCTGGCTCGTACGCTCAAGGCGGGTGGAGCCGAGGTGCATCTCGCAGCCTCCAACCCGCTGTCGACCCAGGACCCGACCGCGGCGGCCCTCGTGGCCGAGTACGGGATCTCGACCTATGCGCGGCGGGGCGAGGATCGCGACACCTACTACCGGCACCTGGGCGCGGTTGCCGACATCCACCCGGTGATCACGATGGACGACGGCTGCGACCTGGTGTCGCTGCTCCATGCTGATCGTCCGTCGCAGCTGGGCGAGATCATGGCGGGCACCGAGGAGACCACGACCGGCGTGATCCGCCTGCGCGCGATGGCCGCCGACGGCGCCCTGGCGTTCCCCGTCGTTGCCGTCAACGAGGCTCAGACGAAGCACCTGTTCGACAACCGCTACGGGACCGGCCAGTCCACGCTCGATGGCATCCTGCGGGCAACCAACCTGCTGATCGCGGGGCGCAACGTGGTCATCGCCGGCTACGGCTGGGTCGGGCGCGGGATCGCCTCGCGCATGGCCGGCCACGGGGCGCATGTCGCCATCGTGGAGGTCGATCCGGTGCGGGCGCTGGAGGCGCTCATGGACGGCTTCCAGGTGATGACGGTCGGACAGGCGGCACCCTGGGGCGACCTGTTCGTGACGGCGACCGGCAACGTCAACGTGTTCCGCCGCGAGCACTTCGCAGCGATGCGAGACGGCGCGATCATGGCCAACTCCGGCCACTTCGACGCCGAGCTCGACCTGGCGGCGCTGCGCGAGATGGCCGAGGGCCATGTGCGCGAGGTCCGCGACAACGTCCAGCAGTTCGACATCGGCGGCAAGCGGCTGAACCTCCTGGCCGAGGGCAGGCTGGTCAACCTGAGCGCCGCCGAGGGTCACCCGGCCGCGGTCATGGACATGAGCTTCGCGAACCAGGCGCTCTCGGCCGAGTACGTCGCTCGCCATCACGCGGAGCTCGAGCCACGGGTCTACGTCGTCCCTGAGGCGATCGATGCCGAGGTGGCGCGGCTCAAGCTGGCCGCACAGGGGATCACGCTCGATCCCATGACACCCGAGCAGCTGGCCTACGTCTCGTCCTGGCAGCAGGGCACCTGATGACGGACACGCCCGATCGGCCCATCGAGGCGGTCGATCCCTGCGGCAGCTGGGTCTCGCCCATCGATCTCGACCTCGTCTCGGCCGGCGCGAGGCGGCTCAGCGAGACGCGGATCGACGCTGGAGCGGTGACCTGGGTCGAGGGCCGGCCGGCGGAGGAGGGACGGCAGACCCTGCTGCGCCACACGCCGGACGGCGCCACGCGCGAGCTGACCCCGGCGCCGTTCCGGGTCGGCAGCAAGGTGCACGAGTACGGCGGTGGCGCGTACCTCGCCGAGCAGGGGCGTGTTGTCGCGTCCTCGATCGCCGATGATCGCCTGTACGAGATCGACACGACCGGTGTCGCGGAGCCTCGCGCTATCACGCCCGAAGGCCCGTGGCGCTACGCGGACCTCGCCCTCGACCCCCGCGGCGAGCGCCTGTACGCCGTTCGCGAGACCCACGATCGCGAGCAGCCGAAGCGACCCGACCTCGTGGCCAACGAGCTGGTGGTGCTGGCGCTGGACGGGTCCGACGGACCCGGGCGCGCGATCGTCACCGGCCTCGACTTCGTGGCCGCGCCCCGCCCGTCGCCGGACGGCCACCAGCTCGTGTGGCTCGAATGGGACCATCCCAACATGCCCTGGGATGCCGTGCGCCTGCGCCTCGCACCGCTCGCGCGACGACGGCTCGCTGGGTCCCGCCCGGACGCTGGCCGGCGGCCCGACGACATCGATCGCCCAGCCCGAGTGGTCGCCCACCGGCGTCCTGCATTTCGTGTCCGACGAGTCCGATTGGTGGAATCTGTTCGCGTTCGATGGACCGGAGGGGATCGACGGCCCGCCGCGCAACCTCGCACCTGTGGCGGCCGAGCTTGCCGGGCCCGCCTGGGTGTTCGCAGAGTCGAGCTACGGGTTCGCTCCGGACGGGGCCATCCTCGCGGTCGCCCGATCGAGCGGCCGCGACGAGCTGTTGCTCATCGATCGTGATGGCACGGTGCACCATCCACCGACGCCGTTCAGCGAGCTCGCCTCGCTGCGGGCTTCGGGCGGCCTCGCGGTCGCGGTGGCCGGTGGTCCGCATGACGCCGACGCGATCGTCACCTTCGACGCCGCGACGGGCCGGCCGAGCGGCGTCCTTGCCCGGGCCCTCACGGCCCCGATCGATCCGGCGTTGCTCCCGCACGCGGAGGCGATCGAGTTCCCGACCAGCGACGGCCAGACGGCGCGAGCCCTGTTCTTCCCACCCACCAACGCGGCCTTCCGGGCGCCGGACGGCGAGCTGCCGCCGCTGATCGTCAACGTCCATGGCGGACCGACCTCCTGCGCGTCGTCCTCGCTCTCGCTGGCGCGGGCGTTCTTCACGTCTCGCGGGATCGCGTTCGTCGACGTCGACTACCGAGGCTCGACCGGGTACGGCCGCCCGTACCGCGATGCGCTCAAGGCTCGCTGGGGCATCGTGGACGTCGAGGACAGCATCGCGGCGGCACGGTTCCTGGCGGACCGCGGGTCGATCGATCCCGAGCGGATGGCCATCCGCGGCGGCAGTGCCGGGGGCTACACGACGCTGGCCGCGCTCACGTTCCGGCCCGAGGTGTTCGGGGCCGGGATCAGCTACTTCGGGATCGCCGACCTGGAGCTGATCCACGAGGATGGCCACAAGTTCGAGTCGCGCTACGACGAGGGGCTCCTGGCGCCCTGGCCGGAGGGCCGATCCGTGTTTCGGGAGCGGTCACCGATCCACGCGCTCCACGAGATCCGTGCCCCGCTGCTGATCTTCCAGGGCCTCGACGACCTGGTCGTCCCGCCGTCCCAGGTCGATGCGATGGAGGCCGCGCTCCATGATCAGCAGGTGCCCCACGCGATCATGCAGTTCGAGGGCGAGGGCCACGGCTTTCGGCGCTCTGCGACCCACCGGACGACCTACGCCGCCGAGCTGTCGTTCCTGGGCCAGGTGTTCGGGTTCGAGCCCGCCGACGACGTTCCGCCACTGGAGATCCGGCACCTGCGCTGACAGCCGGCCACGCGCCCGCCTCGTCCGGCCGCGCGCGGGCCGGAGGTGGCGGCGGTGCGAGCGGCACCGCGCGCGCCCTGCGTCCGATGGCCGACGAGCCGAGGAGGCACCGGCCACGACCAGGGAGACGATCAGGACGGGGACCGGGATCGTCGACAGGGCGGCGTCCACGATCGACCCGACGGCGGCCCGGAGCGTCTCCTGGCTTCCGAGCACGGCCGCGGCCAGCGTCGCGGTCGGGATCACCCAGCCCCGCACAGCTCCCTGCCACCGCGGCGGCAGGCGTCGCGTGGCGGCTGCCGCCAGGGCGATCCACGCGCCATCAGCCCGTCCCCAGCCCGGTCGCGTGATGAGGTCCGTGAGCCGGGCGCCGGTGAGCTGGAGGAGGGCCGCAAGAAGAGCGATCGGCGCCCGGGTTCCGCCGGGCGAGCTCGCGCGGCGCCTGTCCGGCGTGCGGCCGCCGATGCCGGAGACGCTCGGCATGCTGACCTCCCGCGTGCTGGGGCCGACGGCGATCGATATCGTCGTCCATCGACCCGACCGGGCCAGGACGGTGGTGGCTTCCGTCACCACGAGGACGGTTCGGTCCCCGGGGACAGGACGGAGCGCCGCGTGCGGGGTGTTACGCTCTCGACGCCGCGCAACGTGAGTCCCTGGAGCCATGAGCATCATCGACAGCGACCACTACCTGTTCACATCTGAGTCCGTGACCGAGGGCCACCCGGACAAGATGTGCGACCAGATCTCGGACGCGATCCTGGACGCCATCATCCGCGAGGATCCGCAGGCGCGCGTCGCGTGCGAGGCGGCCACCACGACCGGTCTCGTCCTCGTTCTCGGCGAGATCTCGACCGCCACGTACATCGACTTCCAGGCCGTCGTGCGCGACACGGTGTGCGACATCGGGTACACGAAGGCCGAGTATGGATTCGACTACCTGACGTGCGGGACGCTGGTCAGCGTCAAGGAGCAGTCACCCGACATCGCCGTGGGCGTCGATGCTGCGCTCGAGGTGCGCTCCGACGCCGCGCCGACGGGCGAGCTCGGTGCCGGCGACCAGGGGATGATGTTCGGGTTTGCCTGTCGCGAGACGCCGGAGCTGATGCCGCTGCCGATCGCGCTCGCGCATCGGTTGGCGCGCAGGCTGGCGGAGGTGCGCAAGTCGGGCCAGCTGCCGTACCTGCGCCCCGACGGCAAGACCCAGGTCACGGTGGAGTACGAGCACGGCGTGCCCAGGCGTGTTCGCACCGTCGTTGTCTCGGCGCAGCACGACCCCGACGTTCGGGCGGAGCGGATCCGCCAGGACATCACCGAGTACGTGATCATGCCGACCGTCCCCGCAGCGCTGCGCCCCGTCGATCCTGTGATGCACGTCAACCCGACGGGCCGGTTCGTGACCGGCGGGCCGATGGGCGACGCGGGCCTCACGGGTCGCAAGATCATCGTCGACACCTATGGCGGCATGGCTCGCCACGGCGGCGGTGCCTTCTCGGGCAAGGACCCGACCAAGGTGGATCGATCGGCGGCGTATGCCGCCCGCTGGGTGGCCAAGAACGTCGTGGCCGCGGGTCTCGCCGATCGCTTCGAGCTCGAGCTGGCCTACGGGATCGGGATCGCGCGTCCCATCTCGCTGAGCGTCGATTCGTTCGGCACCGGCCGCGTGCCCGATGATCGGATCCAGCAGCTGGTCGAGCGCCACTTCGACCTTCGCCCGGCCTCGATCATCGCCGCCCTCGACCTGCGGCGCCCGATCTATCGCCCTACGGCCGCCTACGGGCATTTCGGCCGCGAAGATCTCGACGCCCCGTGGGAGCGCACCGACAAGGCCGCGCTGCTCGCCTCCGAAGCAGGCCTGCCCGAGCCGGAGCTCGCGCTGGCGGAGGCCGAGTAGCGCCAGCCGATGTACGTCGTGGTCATGGCGGGTGGGGGTGGAACCCGCCTGCGTCCGCTGAGCACGGCTGAGCGGCCCAAGCCGTTCCTGCCCCTGCTTCCCACCGGCGAGACGCTGCTCCAGCGGACGGTGCGCCGGCTCCAGGGCGAGCCGCTGGGCCGCGTCGAGGTGGTCGTCGTTGCGCTCGAGGCATATGCCCCGCTGGTGGCCGAGCAGCTGCCGGGCGTGCGCGTGATCAGCGAGCCGCAGGGCCGCAACACGGCGCCGGCGATCGCGCTGGCGACCCTGGCCGCGGACCGCGAAGGCCGTGACCCCGATGAGGTCATGGTCGTGCTGCCCGCCGACCACCGCATCGATCCCGAGCGTGAGGCAATCTTTCGAGACGTGCTGCGGAGGGCCGCCGACGGCATCGCGACGGGCGCGTTCGGGGTCGAGAGCCCGCTGGTCACGCTTGGCGTTCAGGTCACCCGACCGGCGACGGAGTACGGCTACCTGATCCCCGACGCTCCGCGAGGAACCCGGATCGATGGGCTCCACGCCTATCCGCTGCTGGCGTTCGAGGAGAAGCCGCAGCCGGCGCGCGCCGAGGTGCTGCGGCGGACGCCGGGCGTGGCCTGGAACGCCGGCATGTTCCTGTGGCGCCGGCGGGCGATCCGGGCGGCGCTGGAGCGCTTCGCGCCCGACGTGGTCGATGGCGTCGCCGCGGGCCTTGCAGCCAACGACCTGGCTCGTGCGTATGGGTCGATCCAGGGCCGCTCGATCGACTATGCGGTCATGGAGCCCGCGGCCGCGGCGGGGACCGTGGCCATGGCCGCGCTCGATGCCGGGTGGACCGACGTCGGGACCTGGCCTGCGCTGCTCGAGGTGCTCGGTGCCGCGGGCATCGAGGGTGGCGTGGTCGAGGCCGGCGACCCGATCGGGGCGACGCCGGACGACCTGGTGGTGGAGCGCCTGGACGACGGCCGGCTCGTGGCCGGTACCGGCAGCGGAGGTACGATCAGGGCCAGCCAACCGACCGCCGTCCTCCGGGGAGCGCGCGCCGTGCGCCCGATCGTGGAACGGCTCCTGGACCGGTGCCCCGCAGCGGAGAACCGTTCGTGACCGACCTTGCCAGCGCGCTGACTCCCACCCGGATCGTGTTCGGAACGGACGGATGGCGGGCACGCGTCGCGGACGAGTTCACGTTTCACAACGTGCGTCGCTGCGCTGACGGGGTGGCTCGCCTGGTCGTCGATCACGGGGACCAGGCGAAGGGTGTCGTGATCGCCTACGACCGGCGGTTCGCCTCCGAGCACTTCGCTCGCGCGGCCGCGGAGGTGCTCCTCGCGCATGACATCCCGGTGGCGATCAGCGAGACGGGCGTGCCCACGCAGATGAGCTCGTTCGAGGTCGTGGAACGTGGTGCCGCGGCCGGGATCGTGATCACCGCCTCGCACAATCCCTGGACGGACAACGGG
This sequence comes from uncultured Chloroflexia bacterium, assembly GCA_963806265.1. Taxonomy (GTDB): domain Bacteria; phylum Chloroflexota; class Limnocylindria; order Limnocylindrales; family CSP1-4; genus CAIXZV01. The sequence continues at coordinate 43,783 of CAWDXT010000005.1, read as the reverse complement.
TTCAAGGTCAAGGCCCCGACCGGTGCCGCCGCGGGCGCCGAGATGCTGGCCGGCATCGAGCGCGCGCTGGCCGAGAACGGGACGCGCGATATCGAGCGACGCCCGCTGGCCGATGCCGAGACCGCCGGCCTCGTCGAGTGGTACGACCCGTTCCCGGGCTACCAGCGCTTCGTCGCCCGGACGATCGACCTCGACCGGCTCAAGGCGGCCGACGTCTCGGTCCTGGTCGAGCCGCTGTACGGCGTCGGGGCCGGCTGGATCCCGCGCCTCCTTGCCGGTGGACGCATCCGCGTCACCGAGATCCATGGCGAGCGGAACCCCTATTTCGGCGGCGTCAACCCGGAGCCGATCCGGCCCAACGTCGACGAGGCGCTCCAGCGCATCGCGGGCGGAGGCTTCGACCTCGGGCTGCTGCTCGATGGCGACGCGGATCGCGCGGGCGCCGCCGACGAGCGGGGCACCTTCCTTCACCAGCTCGAGGTGACGGGCCTGCTCATGTACTACCTGGCCGAGCACCGCGGGCTGCGGGATCCGGTCGTGGTCAGCGTCAACAACACCTCCACGGCCGCGACGCTGGGCCGTCATTACGGGATCGAGACGCACGAGGTGCCGGTGGGCTTCAAGTTCATCGGGCCGCGCATGATCGAGACGGGCGCGATGATGGGCGCCGAGGAGTCGGGCGGCTTCGGGTTCGGGATGCACCTGCCCGAGCGCGACGGGATCTACGCCGACCTGATGCTGCTGGACCTGTTCCTCCGCGAGCGGGAGACAGGGCGGTGGCCGGTGTCCGACGCGGTCGCCCGGTTCCACGAGCTTGCCGGGCCCTCGTTCTATCGCCGGATCGACGTCCACTTCGACCGCCCTTCGTATGACGCGGTCAAGCAGCGTGTGCTGGTCGGTCTGCGCGAATCGCCGCCGACCACGCTGGCCGGCGAGCCCATCGCCCGGACCCAGGTGCTGAGCACCAACGACGGGCTCAAGTGGTTCCTCGCCGACGGGTCGTGGCTGCTCGTTCGCGCCAGCGGTACGGAGCCGCTGGTGCGCGTCTATACCGAAGCCTCGAGGCCCGAGCTCAGGGATGAGCTGGTGCTGACCGGGGAACGGCTCGTCCGCGGCAGCTGACCCGCTGTCGCCTGTTGCAGCAGGGGGGCTGCCGCTCAGCGGTGCCCGACCCTGATCGAGGTGAAGAGGACCGATGAGCGAACCGTTCACGATCGACGCGATGCTCCGCCTGCCGCGGCTGTCGGGCCTTCATCTGAGCCCCGATGGCTCGCGGCTCGCGGTCGCCGTGGGAGGCGTGTCGCCCGACGGCACCAGGATGGCCACCGCGATCTGGCAGGTCGACCCGATCGGCGGCAGCCCGGCACGCCGGCTGACCCGGAGCGTCGCCGGCGAGGCCCCGGGGATCGCGTTCCTGCCCGATGGGACGCTGCTGTTCGAGTCGGCGCGCCCGGACCCGGACGCCAAGCCGGATCCGGACCGGACCGTCAACGCCCTGTGGGCGCTGCCGTCGGACGGAGGTGAGGCGCGGATGCTGCTGGGGCCCGAGGGCGGCATGTGCGGGTTCCACGCCTCGCGCGGCGTCGCCTCGATCGTCTTCGGCGCGTACGTCCAGCGAGGGGCGTCCGACCTCGAGGGCGACGCCCGGCGCGGCAAGGCACGTAAGGACGCCGGGGTCGAGGCCATGCTGTTCGACGACTACCCGATCCGCCACTGGGACCACTATCTCGGTCCACGCGTGCGGCGCCTGTTCGCCGCCACCGTGCCCGGCGGCGAGTCGCGCATCGAGGAGCCGCGCAACCTCGAGGCCGATGTGACCGGCTACACGTTCGAGGAATCGGTGGCCGACATCAGCGCCGACGGCTCGTTCGTGATCGCGACCCGGTGCGTGCCCCACGGCATGCCCGAGACGCTCGACGACCTTGTGCGCTACGACCTCGCCAGCGGTGACGCGCGCAGGCTGACCAACGGCGATGCGTCCTATCAGTCGCCGGCGATCTCACCCGATGGCCGGTACGTGGCGGCGATCCGGGCGACCTACGCGAACCCGGACGAGCCGCAGGTGGTCTCGCTCGTGCTCATCAACCTGGCGTCTGGCGAGCAGCGAACGGTGGCCGCCGACGCTGACCGCTGGCCCGATTCGCTGGTCTGGGGCCCGGACCCCGCAACGCTCTACTTCACCGCCGATGACGAGGGCCGTCACGCCGCGTATCGGGTTGATCTGCCCGAGGGCACGGTCACGCGGCTGACGGCGGCGGGTGCGGTCACCGACCTCTGCCCGTCGCCGGATGGCGCCGCGGTGTTCGCATTGCAGTCGACGGTCAGCACGCCGCCCCGCATCGTGCGCTTCGACGCGCGCACGGCCGATCAGGCACCGGTCGAGCTGGCCAACGGGATCGACGAGGAGGGGATCGGGACGACCTCCCGGGTGGAGCGCGTGGCCGCGACGGCCGATGACGGGACACCGATCGGCGGATGGCTGGTGCTGCCCGTCGGCGCCTCGGCGGAAACCCCGGCCCCGCTGGTCGTGTTCGTCCACGGTGGGCCGCTCGGTTCCTGGCACGGCTGGCACTGGCGCTGGAACGCCAGCATCCTGGCCGAGCGGGGCTACGCCGTGGTGATGCCCGACCCTGCCCTGTCGACCGGGTACGGGCAGCACATGATCGACCGTGGCTGGGGGCAGTGGGGCGGGACGCCCTACACGGACCTGATGGCGATGACCGATGTCGTGGTCGGGCGCGCGGACGTCGATGCGGACCGGACGGCGCTCATGGGCGGCTCGTATGGCGGGTACATGGCCAACTGGGTTGCCGGCCACACGGATCGCTTCCGCTGCATCGTCACCCACGCCTCGCTGTGGGAGCTGGTCGGGTTCCACGGGACGACGGACCACGGGCCGGCCTGGGAGCACGAGATGGGCGACATCTACCGTGACCCATCGAGCTACCGGCGGAACTCGCCGCGCGAGGAGCTGGGCCGGATGGCCGATTGGAAGACGCCGCTGCTCGTGATCCACGGCGAGAAGGACGTACGCGTGCCCGTGTCCGAGGCACTCATCCTGTGGACCGACATGCGGCGGCTGGGGATCCCCGGCCGGTTCCTGTACTTCCCGGACGAGAACCACTGGGTGCTCAAGCCCCAGAACGTCCGGCTGTGGTACGCGACCGTGCTCTCGTTCCTCGACCAGCACCTGCTCGACAAGGCGTTCGTCGCCGACCCGCTGCTGGGAGGCTGAGCGGCCCGAGGCGGACGCGTCCGACGAAGTTGAGCGACGGGGCTGACCGGGGGTTCGCAGGGGTGTAGGCTTGCCGCAGTGACCGCCATCACCGGTCCTGGTCCGACCGGACGGCGGCCCTCGTGGACGCCCGTCAGGGCGACTGGAGGTTGATCGGCGATGCACTCCTCTCTCATCGGCAAGGTCGAGAAGGCAAATCGCTACGCTCGGGAGCTGGACCGCATCTCGATCGAGCGAGTCTCGCTGACGTTCCGCGGTGACAACGACACGCATCACGTCAGCCTCGACGCCGGTCAGTGGCACTGCACCTGTCACTACTTCGAGAGCTGGGGTTCGTGCGTCCACCTTCTCGCGCTGCAGAAGATCTTCGGTGTGATGCTGCCCGAGGAGGCGCAGGTCTCCATCTTCAACGCCCCGGCGGAGACCGCGATCGCCTGATCGCGACCCGCATCAGACCGGTCGCGTCCAGCGGGCCGGCCGGTCTCGCCCTGCCCGGGTAGCCAAAGGTCGCGGGCGGGGTGGGGATCGGTGCGTGGCACGGTCGGCCGGCGCGCCCTGCCACCTCACGCTCCGACCTGGACGCGCCAGTACCAGACCCCGCTGTGGTCGGGTCCGAACCCGGCCTCGACCTCGAGGGTCCAGTCGCCGGGCGTGCGGGGTGCCGTCAGGGCTATCGTCCGGCCCGTTCCCGAGCCACCAGCTCGTGGCTGGCCGGCCTCGTGCCCCTCGACGGGTGCCCAGCGGGCCCGCCAGGTGGTCGGCGCGGTGGGCGGATCGAAGATGACGGTCAGCCGCGCTCCCGCCGCCGCCCCGCTCCTGGTCGGGCCGACGATCCATGGCGCATCGGACGTCGTCCCGGCCCAGGACACCGTGCCGAGGTCCCCGGCGACCGGGCCGGTGCCCAGCCCGTCCAGGGTAGCGATGGGCGGCTCGCCGGGCAGTGCGGGGGACGGGCTCGGGATCGCGGACCGGGAGTCGACCGCGGCCGAAGGTGACGCCGACGCCACGCTGGCGAGGGCCGAGGCTGACCCGGACGCGCCCGTGGTCGGACCGGCGCTCGACGAGGCGATTGACGGTGACCCGGGCGAGCCACCGGAGCACGCCGCCAGCGCAGCGAGCAGGACGAGACCGGCCGACCGGACGAGCGCGACGCGCGTGGGCATGGTGGGTCGTTCCCTTTCGTTACTGGAGGATCTCGAGGGCGGCGCAGCCGCCCGATCCGCAGGACCCGGTGACCGAGACCGAGATGACGTTCGATGACGATGCCCCGAGCCCTTCGTTCGACGGCTTCCGAAACCTCGCCCGGTAATCGCGGTTGGCGCGGATGCTGATCGCCGCGCGGTAGGTTCCGGACGACAGCGCGCTCATCGTGACCACGTCGCTCCAGCCGCTCGACAGATGCTCCTGGAGGACGACCGTGCGTCCCGTGACCTTGTTGTTCGACAGCTTTCCGCGGCCGTCGGTCCCGAGGTGCGCCGTGAACGTGACCGTGCTCCCGGCGGTGACCCAGGCTGCGGATGCCGTCATCGACAGCGTGGTCGGGACCGAGAGGCAGGTGCTGTAGCGGGTGGTCGAGCTCGGGACGTCGTACATCTGCTGGAGCGAGGCGACGTCACAGCGGGCGAAGCCATCCGCGTTCCAGCCGGTCCTGGGCTTGGTGTGCGAGTACGTCTGGACGACGGCGTCGTCATAGTCGCGGTCGTCGCCGTAGTTCACGTGGTGGTCGAGGCCGAGGACGTGGCCCAGCTCGTCGAGCGTGATGGTCTCTGCCTGGTAGCAGCCATTGGGCGAGCCGCTCATCTCGCACCATCGGAGCGTGCCCCAGTCGAAGCGATGCCCGTTCTCGCGGAGCCAGATGCCGAACCAGTCCGGCGTCGAGCGGCGCATGCAGGCAAGGCCATTGACGCCGCACGGCACGCTGGTGCCGTAGTAGATGGCATTTGGCGCGCCCGACGCGTGGGCGAAGGTGGGCGCCTTCGACGCGCGTGACCCGTTCGCGTCCGTCGCCGCAGCCCTGACCGCGCTCTTCATCGCCGACGGGAACGTGCCGCCGGTCCACCGCCAGCTCAGCGTCGTGTTCGATGCCATCGGGCCGCCGCTGAACGTGGGATCGGGATCATGCGCGCCGACCGGTGCAGCGCTCGTCGTTGCGAGCAGCGCCGCGGCGCAGGCCGCGGTGAGCGCGCGGGCCGCGAGCCTCGCGACCAGCGAGGAGCGAATCATGGTGCCACCTCCTCGGCGGTGGTCAGGACCCGGGAGTCCGGATCGAGCTGCCAGGCTCGAGCGATGTCGTCCATCCGACCGTTCGCGGCGAGCAGCACCCGGCCGGGCGGCAGGTCGACGCCGGCATCGGTGACGGATCCGCGCCGGACCGGAGCGAGACCCCGTTCGCCCGGCAGCTCGGAGCGGGTCCCCGAGGCGACGTTCATGACCGCCAGCTCGCCGGCCCCGGTCTGGTACACGAGCATCTGGTCCCCGGCCCCACCCAGCTCCGCGTCGTTGGCGGCGTCCACGAGGACCTCGCGCCGGCCGGTTCGAGGCTCCACGGCGAGGACCGCGCACGGCCACCAGTCGCAGGCGGCGTGGGACACCAGCCGTCCGTCGGCGAACCCGACGGGCGGACCCGTGTCCTCGACGGTGCTGATGCTCGAGCCGTCCGGATCGAGCACCCGCGTGCGACAGGCCAGGGCACCGCACGACGCGACGGCCAGGTGGCCGTCGGCGGAGCCCCGAAGCACCGTCACGAACGTGGGGCCATAGCCCGGATCGGCGTCGATCCCGGGTAGCACGCGCATTGTCGTCCCGTCGTCGACCGAGCGGCGCCAGATCCCCAGGTCTGCGCGGGTGTCCCGGTCGACACGGTGCTCCCAGACGCTTGCGCCGTCGGACGCCAGGAGGGCGCTGCGGATCACGTCGGGCTCCTCGATCGAGAGTCGCAGGCATCCTCGGGTAAGGTCCACGATCCGCAGTCGCGAACGGTTGCCGTTGTCGTCGCCCACCACGACCTGCCCGCCGCCGGGTCCCGACGCGAACGACTCGGGCGGCAGCGGGACGGTGCGCGGCCGGTTGCCGCGAACGGCCACCGTCAGCTCCTGGCCGGCGAGCGTGCCCGTCTCGTCAACCACGGGCGTGAGCCGGTACCAGCCGGCCGTGCCGGCAGCGGCGGGCAGCGGTCCGGCCGCCGGGCACGGCGGCGGCTGCCAGGGCGGATCGGACGCGAGCGAGGCGATCGCCCCGTGTGCACCGCTCAGCAGCCCGGCCAGGACAACCGGCATCGCGGCACAGGCCCATCGGACAACCCCCATCGGATACCTCCTCCGGCGGGCTGTTGGTGGCGGGAGGAGGGCGAGGCGCCCAGTGTGGCAACGGTCGCTTAGGCCCCACTTATCGCGACCCCGCGGTGGTACGCTTCGACGCGACATCGGGCCATTGGCCCGGCCAAGAACCGACGCGGCAGGATCGCGAAGCCGGTGCGAATCCGGCACAGTCCCGCTACGGTGACCGCCCCTCGGGGCGCCAGTCCGGTCGCCGATCCGCCGTCGCCGCTCGAGCCTTCGAGAGAAAGGTCAGGCGTGCCGTGCGATCCACCGCCTGACCCCTGCTTCGACCCGAAGCGAGGGGTCTCCTCGTTTCCAGCCCACGCCCTTCCGACTGGAGCCTTCGTGGACGCACGACTTGATGCGGCGCATGGACGCCGCCACCATCCGCCCGATATCGCTGATCCCGTTCCTCTGTCATGGCCGCGTGGCTGGCGGCTTGCGGCTCCGCCGCACCGACGCCCGAGCCCGGCCGATGCGGCGCCGCCCAGCATGGGCTCGGCCGCGACCGGCACGCCGATGCCGCCGACCGCCGGCGACCCCTGCACGCCGGCCGCCGCGTTCCCGGCCGAGCTGACCGACGACGAGGGCACGGCCGTCGTCGTTCCCGCGGAGCCGCGAAGATCGTCTCGCTCACGCCGGCGGCCACCGAGACGCTGTTCGCGCTCGGCGTCGGCGACCGCGTCGTCGGCAAGGTGGAGGACCTGAGCCTCTATCCGCCCGAGGCTGCCGGCGTGCCCGACGTCGCCAGGTTCGGCTCCGTTGATGTCGAGAAGATCGTGGCGCCTGGGCGCCGACCTCGTGATCGCCGGCGGCGACAACTTCAACCCTCCGGAGGCGATCCAGAAGCTCCGGGACCTGGGGGTGCCGGTGCTGGTCCTGTTCGCACCCGACGTCCGCACCGCGCTGGCCGACATGTCGTTGATCGGCCGGGCCGTGGGTCGCGCGGACGAGGCAGACGGCGCTCGCCGAATCGATCCAGGCAGCGTTCGACGAGGTGACCGCGGCCGACGACCGGGCCTGCCGGTCCCGCGCGTCTACTACGAGCTGGACGCGTCGAACGGGTTCTTCGGCCCGGCGCCCGACTACTTCGGCACCGAGATGATCCGCGTGGCCGGCGGCGATCCGCTCACGAGCGGCACGCCCGGCGTGTATCAGATCGAGGCCGAGCAGATCCTCTCGTTCGACCCGCAGGTCATCCTGCTGGGCGACGCCGCCTACGGCGTCACGCCCGACCAGGTGGCCTCCCGGCCCGGGCTGGGACACGCTGTCGGCCGTTGCCGACGGCGCCGTCCGGCCGATCGACGACGTCATCGTGACCCGGCCCGGGCCGCGCCTGGCCGACGGCGTCCGGACGCTCGCCCGGGCGATCCACCCCGACCTGGTTCTGCCGGGTCCGAGCCCGTCCTGATGGCGACCACGCCCGTTCCCGCCGGCGCCGGCGCCCGTGCCGTCGTCGCCGTCCCGGCTCGACGACTGGGTCGCGCCGGGTGGCTGGCGGTCGCCGGTGTGGCCACCCTGGTGGTCGTTCTCGTGGCGGGGGTCGTGCTCGGCTCCGCGGACCTTCCGCCGTCGACGACGCTCGCGATCGTCGCGCATCGGCTGCTGGGCATCGGCGGTCCGGTGAGCTGGCCGGCGACGGCGGAGGCGATCGTGATCGATCTGCGGCTGCCGCGCGTGCTCACGGCCATGGTCGTCGGCGCCGGGCTCGCGGTCGCCGGCGCGACGTTCCAGGGCCTGCTGCGCAACCCGCTGGCCGACCCGTACGTGCTGGGCACGGCATCGGGCGCGGCCCTGGGTGCCGCGATCGCCGTGCTCATCCCGGTGCGCGCGCGATCCTCGCAGTTCGGCCTCCTCCACGGCCTCGCGTTCATCGGCGCCCTGGTCTCGGTGACCGTCGTGTACCGGTTGTCGCGCACGAGCGCGCTGGCACCGCTCACGTCGCTGCTCCTCACGGGCTACGCGGTGGGCTCGCTGCTCGCCGCGGGCCTGGCGATGGCGATGTACCTGTCGGGGACCGGGCTGCGCAGATCTTCGCCTACCTGCTGGGCGGGTTTGACGGCACGTCCTGGATGCGGCTCGCGGTGGCGGCGCCGCTGATCGTCGGCGGCAGCCTGCTGATCATGGCCCGGGCCCGGCAGCTCAATGGGCTCCTCCTCGGCGAGGAGTCCGCCGCGCACCTTGGCGTCGACGTCCGGCGCGAGCGGGCGATGCTGCTGGCGCTGGCCTCGCTGGTCACCGCAGCCGGCGGTCGCGGTCGCCGGCCTGATCGGCTTCGTGGGGCTGGTCATCCCGCACCTCGTGCGCCTGATCGTGGGCCCGAACGCGCGGCTCGTGCTGCCGATCTCGATGCTGTTCGGCGCCAGCCTGCTGGCCATGGCCGACGTGGTTGCGCGGATGCTGGGCGATATTCCGGTCGGGGTCGTCACCGCCGTCATCGGGGCGCCGTTCTTCCTGGCCCTCCTGCGTCGCGCGCGAACCGGCTACGAGCTGTGACCGTGGACGAGCCGTACGACGGCGCGCAGGCGAGATCGATGGGGCCGGTCGCCGGGACGGGCACGACGCCGCGATCGACGTTCGGTCGCAGGGTCATCGAAGCCGATGGGGTGACCGTCGAGGCCCGCGGGCGCGCGATCCTGCGCGACGTCTCGCTCGCGCTTGCCGCCGGGGAGCGCGTGGCCGTGGTCGGACCCAACGGCGCAGGCAAGTCGACCCTGCTCCGGGCCCTGTGCGGCACGCTCCGACCGACCGCCGGACGCGTGGCCCTGACGGGGACGCCGATCCGAGAGCTGGATCGCAGCCAGATCGCGCGCAGGCTGGCGGTCGTTCCGCAGCAGACGTCGCTGCCGTTCGCGATGCGGGTCGAGGAGGTCGTGGCACTGGGCCGGCTGCCGCACGAGGCGGCGTTGCGCGGCGCCGGTCCCGCCGACCGCGCCGCTGTCGCGGCCGCTATCGAGCGAGTTGGCCTGGGTCATCTCATGGGCCGCGATGCGCGGGAGCTGTCGCTCGGCGAGCGGCAGCTGGTGCTGCTCGCGCTCGCGGTCGCCCAGGCATCACCGGTGCTGCTGCTCGACGAGCCCACCGTTCACCTCGACCTGCGCCACCAGGTGGAGACGATGGAGCTTCTGCGCGACCTCAACGAGCGGGACGGGACGACGCTGGTCGCGGTGCTCCACGACCTCGGGCTGGCGGTCCACTTCTTTCCACGTCTCGTGATCCTCGACCGTGGACGGCTGGTCGCCGACGGTCCTCCCGGGGAGGTGCTGACCGACGACCGGATCCGAGACGTGTTCGGGGTCGAGCCGGCGCTCGTGCGGCTTGCGGCGGCGGCGCGCTGACCCGATCGCATTCACGCGCATCACGCCGCCTCTGCGCCCGGATCACCCGCCCGGCAACCGCCCGGTCGTCAATCGGCCCTCGGCACCGGATCGACGACGACGCCGAACGCGTCGGGCTCGACCGCCAGGGTGCGGGCGATGAGCAGCCGGGCCCCGTCGGCGACGGTTGCCGGGTCGGGCACGAACACGTGGACGATCGGCAGCTCGGCGATGCGGACATCCACGGCTCCGTCGGGGCTGCGGCTCCAGGTGACGTGATACGTCGGACGTCGCCCCGTCGCGATCAGTCCTCGATCGCGGGCGATGGTCGCCGCTTGACGGGTCGCCGATGCGTCGTGGCGCATGGCCCGAGTCCAGTCGTGGGGGATCGGCGACGGACGGCAACTCCCGGTACGCTTGCGCCATGCCCAAGCCCTCGCGGCTCGGCGTCCTGCCGGCCGTGGTCGCTCTGCTCCTCGCGACGGCCCTGGCGGCCTGCGGCACCTCCGAGCCATCGTCGCCCGTCCCGACGGCTCCGGTGACGCCGCCGCCATCGGTCGCCGCGTCCGGCGAGGTACCCGGCTCCTCATCACCCCCGGCCAGCGAGCCGGCCGCGACGCCGATCCCCAGCGAGCTGCCGCTGGTCACGGAGCCGCCGTCCGAGTCGGCAGCGCCCACGGCATCGTCGACACCGGACGCGAGCGAGAGCCCGACCGCCGCACCGGGCGCCGCGGACGCGTGCACGGTCAGCAATGACGCGAACCGGGAGTTCTTCGTGCGGGTGGCCGACGCGGTCGAATGGCCCGTGCTGTGCGCCGTCCTCCCCACGCGCTGGCTCCTCGTCAACGGCACCTACCACCTGGCGCGGGGCGGTGCGATGGCCGTCGACTACCGCGGCCCCGGCGGTGCCACGCTCAACCTTCAGGAGGGTGCGTTCTGCGGCGACCCCGGAGGCTGCGTCACGGGCACCGACGCCGGCGACGCCGCGTTCGGACCGCTCGTGGGCACGCTGGTGGTGCTGGACGATGGCGGCTTCGCGATCGTCGTCGATCGTGGCGCCTCGCCCAGCTGGCTGATGACCGTCCACGGGGTCGACCAGGCGACCGCCGCCTCGATCGGGGCGGCGATGGTCAAGGTCGGCGGCTGAGGCGCTCGATCCATGCGGATCGAGGACTTCGAGCTCGAACGGTTCTTCGCCCGCCACGAGTTCTCCGTGCACCACCTCCTCTGCGCGTCCGACGTGGAGGGCTGGTCGATGGCCGACCTGCTGGCGCTCGCCGACCCGGAGGCGGACGCGTTGTGGCACGGGCTCCGGCTGGGTTATACGGAGGCGCCCGGCCATCCGCTGCTGCGCGCCGAGATCGCCAAGCTGTACGAGTCGATCGCGCCCGACGAGGTCCTGGTGTTCAACGGCGCCGAGGAGGCGATCTTCACGATCGCCAACGTGCTGCTGGAGCCCGGCGATCGCGCGCTCGTGGTGTGGCCCGCCTACCAGAGCCTCCACGCGGTGGCGCGGGCGACCGGGGCCGACGTCGACCTCCACGAGCTGCACGCGTCGGAGGGCTGGGCGATCGACGTCGACCGGCTGCGGCGGCAGGTCACGCCGCGCACGAAGCTGATCGTCGTCAACGCTCCCCACAACCCGACCGGCTCGCTGCCCGATGCCGCGACCTATCGCGCGCTGGCGGACATCGCCGCCGAGGTGGGCGCCCACCTGCTGTCCGACGAGGTCTATCGGTTCCTCGAGCTGGATCCCATCGACCGGCTGCCGGCCGGTGCCGATGTCGGCCCGCAGGTGATCTCGCTCGGGGTGATGTCCAAGTCGTTCGCGCTGGCCGGGCTGCGGATCGGCTGGATGGCGACCCGGGATGCCGGGCTCCTGGACGCCGCATCGAGGTTCAAGGACTACACGACGATCTGCGCCTCCGCGCCCGCCGAGATCCTGTCGCTCATCGCGCTCCGTGCCCGCGACGCGGTGCTCGAGAGATCGCGGCGCCTCATCGCGGCCAACCTCGTCCTGCTCGACGGCTTCTTCGAGCGTCAGGCGGAGCACCTCGAGTGGTCACGGCCGCGCGGAGGGTCGATCGGGTTCCCGCGGCTCAGGGCGCCGGTGCCGGTGGACCGGTTCGCGGCCGACCTGCTCGAGGCGCAGGGCGTCCTCCTCGCGCCGGGTTCGTTGTTCGGTCACCCGGGGAACCACTTCCGGCTGGGGTTCGGTCGTGCCGACCTGCCGGTCGCCCTGGAGCTGATGGAGACGTTCCTCCGACGAACGCTCGGGTAGCCGCGACGCCGTCCGGATCAGGAGACCCGGGGGACCTCCGGCAACCGCGCAAACGCATCGAGGAAGCGCGTGGTGATCCGGGTCGCGGTGGCGAGGTCGTCGACCCGGATGTTCTCGTCGGGGGCATGTGCCCGGCAGTCATCGCGACCGGCACCCAGGCTCGTCGCCGGCACCCGGTGCCGGGCGCAGACCTGGTACATCGGCACCGTGCCCGGCATCGAGATGCCGATGCTCGCCTCGAGCCCCGTGATGCTCGTCGAGACTTCGGCCGCCGCGGTGATGACCGGGTGATCGGGCGGCGTCCACCAGGCCCGCTCGCCCTCGACGATGGCGATCTCGACGTCATCGAACCCACGATCGGCGAGGTGGCGGCGGAGCACGGCCACGACGGCCTCGGGCTCCTGCTCGGGCACCAGTCGGATGTCGAGCCGGGCGTGCGCCTCGGCTGGGGTGACCGTCTTGGGGGTTGCCTCGGTGTGACCGGACCACAGGCCCTGGAGATTGAGCGTCGTCTGGAATGCGAGCGCCTCCTCGGCCGCGACCCCGTCGAGCCCGCCCAGGAAGCGCGAGACGCCCCATTCCCCCCGGATCTCGTCGAGCTCGCCGAGGTCGAGGCGCTCGAGCACGGCGCGCTGGGCCGGCGTGATCGATCTTGCTCCCACGTCGAGCCCGGCCACCGCGGGTCGTCCATCAGCATCCCAGAGGGTCGCCAGGGCCTGCACCATCCGGTGCCCGGCATTGGGCAGGACCACCGCCAGGCTGGAGTGGGCATCATGGGCGAGCGTCCGGAGCGACAGCTCGAGCACGACCATGCCCTTGCCGCCGCCCACGATGCTGGGTCGCCCGTTCAGATCGAGCCCGCCCCCCTCGATCAGCGCGGCATCGGCCACGCGCAGCGACGGACGCAGGTCGAGCAGGGCGTCGAGCGCTGCGCTGCCGATCTCCTCCTGGCCCTCGACGAGGAATCGAACGCGGCACGGCAACGGTCCGAGCGTCGCCAGCCAGGCCTCGACCGCCCACACCCGCGGCAGCATCTCGCCCTTGTTGTCGGTCGCGCCACGGCCCCACACCCGACCGTCACGGACCACCGGCTCGTACGGCGGGCTGGTCCACAGGTCGAGCGGCGCTGCCGGCTGCACGTCGTAGTGCTGGACCGCCGAGACCGTCCGCGGTCCGTCGCCGATCTCGCCCACGACCAGCGGCGGCGCGCCGGGGAGCTCGAGCAGCTCGACCGTCGCCCCCAGGCGTCGGAGGCGCTCGGCCGTCCAGGCCGCCGCGGCCCCCAGCGCCGCCGGGTCGCCGCCCTCCGAGGGAATGGCCAGGAGCTCGAGCAGCTCGTCCGTCCAGCGCCCGAGGCTCGCGTCGACGTAGCGGTCGACCGCCGCCCAGTCGAGATCGCTCATGCGGGCACGTCGTCATCGGCGGCGGCCGATCCGCCGGCTGGTGCTGCGCCGCCGTTGAACCCCCGCGTCATTCCCGCTTTCGATCGAGATCCAGGAACGGCAGCTCGACGACCGTCGCGTTGACCCGGCCCCGGTGCCCCTCCACGGTCCACTCGACCTGGAGCCTCGTGCCCACGCGCTCGTATCGAGCCGGGACGGAGGCCAGGGCGATGGCCTGCTTGAGGATGGGGCTCCAGCCGTGGGAGGTCGCCTTTCCGACCGGGCGCCCGTCGGCGAACACGGGCACGGGTGATCGATCGACGATCGGCGAGATCGACGGTGGCAGGTCCTGGGCGTCGTACAGCCCCTCGATGTCGTACCAGTCGAGGACGAGGCCGACCAGGCGTCGGGTCGGTCCGCCCGACTCCTGCTCGGCCTTGAGCGCCCGCCGACCGACGTAGTCGGCCTTGTCGAAGCTGACCAGTCGCCCGAGCCCGAGCTCGAACGGGCTGTAGTGCTGCTCGGGGTTCATCGCGTGGCGCGCCGACGTGTAGTCGGCCTCGATCAGGATCAGCCCGGCCTCGAGGCGCACGACGTCGAGCGCCAGCATCCCGGCGGGTCGGATCGCGTAGGCGTGGCCGGCCTCGAACAGCGCGTCCCAGACCGCCTCGGCGCCCGAGGCCGGGATCCACAGCTCGTAGCCCAGGTCGCCCGTGTAGCCGGTGCGACTGATGTCGACCTCCACGCCGGCGATGGTGCCCGCCGTCCGCCGGAAGTAGCGCAGATCGCCCAGGTCACGACCGGTCGCGGCCTCGACCACCGCCCGGCTGTATGGGCCCTGGACAGCCAACGCTGCGACCTCCTCGGTCACATCGTCGATCCTCACGTTCAGGCCGGCGGCGTTGTGTGTCAGCCAGCGGTACTGGGGATCGGCCGCCGTCCAGCGGAGCTCGTGCTCAGCGACGCGGTGGATCGTGCCGTCGTCGATGATCTTGCCGCGCTCGTCGCACCACGGCGTGTAGTAGACCTGGCCGAGCTTCAGCCGGGTCGCATCGCGGGTGATCACGCGATCGGCGAGGCGGATCGCATCGGGTCCCGTGAGCCGGTACTTGTACAGGGGGCTGACATCGATCACGGCCGCCGCCTCGCGGACCGCGTTGTACTCGATGTCATGGGCATCGGCATACGCGGAGGAGGCGAAGTAGCCCGACCACTCGCGCCACTGCATGTTGCGGTTGAGGGCCGCGGCGCGGGGATGGAACGGGGTGCCGATGCTCACGGAGCTCCTCCTGCGATGACGTCCCTGAGTATGCCCGGTCGCGGCTGGTGATCGCCGTGGCAATGGTGACACGGTACGGCGTGAGGGCGGTGCCCTCCCGTAGACTGCTTCGAGACGACGCAGCTCGACTCGAGCGACAACCGGCGCGGCGATCGTCCCGTCGCCGGAGCCGTGCACATCGGAGGGACGCGTGGCGCAGCGTTACGACGCGGTGATCATCGGCGGGGGGCACAACGGCCTGGTGTCCGCCGCGTACCTCGCCCGGGGCGGCCTCAAGACGCTTGTCCTGGAGCGTCGCCATGTGCTGGGTGGGGCCGCCGTGACCGAGGAGATCGTGCCCGGCTTCCGGTTCAGCGTCGCGAGCTACGTGGTCAGCCTGCTGCGGCCGGAGATCATCCGTGACCTGGACCTGCCTCGGTACGGTCTCGACATCCTGCCCCTGGACGGGACGTTCACGCCGCTCCACAAGGGCGAGGGGCCACGGATCAAGGGCCGCCGGACCACCAGCGGCGACTACCTGTGGCGGGTGAACGATCACGGCCGGACGGTGCGCGAGCTGCGCCGCTGGTCGCGCAACGATGCCGAGGCCTACGAGGAGTACGGCCAGCTCATGGTCGAGATGGCCCGCTTCATCAAGCCGATCCTGGGCATCGTGCCCGGCGACCCCACCGGCGCGCGACCCGCGCCCGCTGCTCCCGATCGCGTCGCTGGCGCGTCGCTTCGGCCGGCTGCCGGAGCGCCAGCAGGCCGTGTTCGTCCAGCTCATGACGATGTCGGCCGCGGACTTCCTCGAGCAGTGGTTCGAGACCGACCCGCTCAAGGCGACCATGTCTGCATCGGGGATCATCGGCACCTACCAGGGCATCCGGTCGCCCGGCACCGCCTACGTGCTGCTGCACCACTACATGGGCGAGATCGACGGCGCGTTCCGCGCGTGGGGCATCCCCAAGGGTGGCACCGGCGGCGTGTCGTACGCGATCGCGCGCGCTGCCCAGGCCCAGGGCGCCGAGATCCGAACCGAGGCGCCGGTGGCCCGGATCCTGGTCCGGGACGGCCGGGCCACCGGTGTCGTGCTCGAGAGCGGCGAGGAGATCGAGGCAGCGTCCGTGCTCTCGTCGGCCGACGCCAAGGTGACGTTCCTCGACCTGCTCGAGCCCAACGTGCTCGATCCCGAGTTCGAGCAGGAGGTGCGCCGGTTCAAGTTCCGGGGCAGCTCGGGCAAGGTCAACCTCGCCGTCGATCGGCTGCCCGACTTCGCCTGTCTCCCGGGCGAGGGTGAGCATCTGCGGGGCGCGATCAGCTTCAGCCCCTCGATGGTCGACATGGAGCAGGCGTACGACGATGCGAAGTACGGGCACTGGAGTCGCAGGCCCTACGTGGACATGATCATCCCGACCCTGGTCGATCCTCAGATGGCGCCGCCCGGGAAGCACGTGATCAGCTGCTTCGTCCAGTACGCCCCGTACAGGCTGGCTCCCGAGCTCGGGTCGTGGGACGACAACCGCGAGGCGTTCGGCGATGCGGTCATCGACCGGATCGCGGAGTTCGCGCCCAACATCCGCGACATCATCATCGACCGCCAGGTGCTCACCCCGCTCGACATCGAGCGCACGATGGGCCTCACCGAGGGCAACATCTTCCAGGGCGAGCTGAGCCTCGAGCAGCTGTTCTTCAATCGTCCGGTGCCGGGCTATGCGCGGTTCCGGACGCCGGTCCGGGATCTCTGGCTGTCGGGCTCGTCCACCCACCCGGGCGGCGGGTTGATGGGCGCGAACGGCCGGCTGGCCGCGCTCGAGGTGCTTCGATCACAGGGACGGCGGGTGGCCTGAGATGACGACGTCGATGCCCGCCCCCACGTACGACGCGATCGTCATCGGCGCCGGCCACAACGGCCTGACGGCGGCCGCCTACCTGGCCCGCGACGGCCTGCGCGTGATCGTGCTCGAGACACGGGATCGCGTCGGTGGCGCGACCGTCACCGAGGAGCTGGCGCCCGGTGTACGGGTGCCCGCGCTGGCCCACACGGTCGGTCGGCTGCGACCGGCCGTCGCCCGCGAGCTCGAGCTGACGCGCCACGGGCTCGCGCTCGTGGCCCCCGAGGTGCGCGTCTTCGCCCCGCAGGCCGACGGCCGTGCCGTCGTGCTCTGGAACGATCTCGGGGCGACGGTCGAATTCGCTCCGCGCGTGGTCGGACGATGACGCCACGGCCTATGTCGAGCTCGATCGTCGCGTGCATGCGCTGTCGCGGTTCCTCGGGGAGCTGGGCGACGAGACGCCACCGGAGATCGGGTCGCCGGGGTTCGGTGACGCGCTGCTGGGGCTGCGACTGGGCCGCGCCTTCCGTGGGCTCGGTCGCGAGGACGGCCGGACGATCCTGCGTGTGCTCGCGATGGCCGTCGCGGACTTTGTGGCCGAGTCGTTCGATACCGATCCGGTGCGGGCCGCGGTCGCCTGGCGTGGCGTCCGCTACACGGCGATGGGGCCGTGGTCAGCCGGCACCACGGCGGTGCTCCTGGCCGACTCGGTCGGTGGCGAGATCGGTGCCGCCGGTGAGACGGTGTTCGCGCGAGGCGGGCCGTCGGCGCTGTCGGAGGCGCTCGCGTCCGCGGCGCGCGAGGCCGGGGCGGAGATCCGGACCGGCGCGAAGGTGACCGAGGTGTCCGCGGACGACGGCCGCGTCACGGGCGTGGTGCTCGCGGGCGGTGAGGAGGTCCATGCGCCGGTCGTCGTGTCCGGGATCGATCCCAGGCAGCTGCTGACGCAGCTCGTGGACCCGGTGACGCTCGGACCCGAGCGACGCTGGCGAGCGTCCAACATCCGAACCCCGGGCTCGGTCGCGAAGGTCAATCTCGTGCTGGACGGGCTGCCGGACGTACCCGCGGCGGCCGGCGACGCGCGCCTGCTGCGTGGCCGGATCCAGGTCGGCACGACCGGGATCGACGACATGGAGCGCGCGTTCGATCCCTCGAAGTACGGCCGGCTGCCCGAGGCGCCCGTCCTCGAGGCGACGATCCCGTCGCTCGTCGATCCGTCGCTGGTCGCCGGTGCAGCGGAGGGCACCCAGGTCATGAGCGTGCTCGCGCAGTGGATGCCGCAGCTCGATGCTCGTGCGTGGGCCACCCGACGGGACGAGGTGGGTGACCTCGTGGTCCGCACGCTGGAGACCGTGGTCCCTGGGCTGGGTGCCCGGGTCACGGCGCGCCAGGTGCTCACGCCGGCCGATCTCGAGTCGGAGTACGGGCTCACCGGCGGTCATCCGCTCCATGCCGAGCCTGCGCTCGACTCGTTCTTCCTGTGGCGACCGCTGCTCGGCTGGGCGCGCTACCGGATGCCCGTCGACGGCCTGTACCTGGCCGGCTCCGGGGCCCATCCGGGGGGCGGCGTCACCGGGGCGCCCGGCCGCAACGCGGCGCGCGAGGTCCTCGCCGACAAGGGCTGGCGCCGATAGGCTCGACGCTGCTGCCGGCCCGAACGGCCTACGCGCGCTCGAGCGCCCAGTCCCAGGTCTTGATCTGGCGCAGCAGGCGACGCCCGGTCAGGTCGAGATGGATCGGCGTCACCGAGATGCGGCGGTTGACGACCGCGTCGAAGTCGGTGCCTGGAACGCTGATCCCGGACGGCGGCGGACCGCCGATCCAGTAGTAGGGAATGCCGCGCGGGTCGATGCGTCGGACGAGCTCGTCCTGGTAGATGCGTCGCCCCACCCGGGTCACCTCGAACCCGTCGCACTCCTCGATGGTGGTCGCCGGAACGTTGACGCTCAGCAGCTCACCCCGCCGCAGCCCGTGCTCGAGGATGTTGCGCGCAACGACCTCGGCGGCTCGTCCGGCCAGCGTGAAATCGACGTGCTCGTAGTACTCCTGCGAGATCGCGAACGACGGGCAGTTGTTGATGACCCCCTCCATCGCCGCCGACACCGTCCCGGAGTAGGTGATGTCGTCGCCCAGGTTGGCGCCGTAGTTGATCCCTGATGCGACGAGGTCGAATCGCTCGTCGAAGAAGCCCAGGAACGCGAGGCTGACGCAGTCGGTGGGGGAGCCGTCGACCGAGTAGCCCACCGAGCCGTCGGCAAGCGCGCGCTCCCGTACCCGCAGGGGCCGCATCAGCGTCTTCTGATGGCCGACCGCCGACTGGTTGCTGTCGGGGGCGACCACCGTCACCTCGCCGATCGGGTCGAGCGCCTGCTTCAGCGCGAGGATCCCGCGCGACTCGATGCCATCGTCGTTGGTGACCAGGATCCGCGGCCGGCTCGTCCAGTCACCGAGCGGTCGACCCACGCGGCGCAGCGAGCGGCGCCTGCCGCGGGGGCCGGCCAGGGGCTCGCCGCGCTCCATGTCCAGGTCCCGGCGCTCGGCACGGGCCCGCTCCCGGGTCATGTCCGGGGTCTGGCCGGGATCCTCCTCGCTCATCCGCCGGCCCCGGCCGTGCCCGCATCCCCGGTTCGAGGCTGCTCGGGCCCTCGTCCGTCGGGCCGACCGGTGTCGCCTTCCACCGGTGGTCGGTCGGGCGTCGCTGACGGGCCGTCCACGGCGCCCGCCGCCGCGTCGACCGCATCCGCGACGACGTCCGCCACGCCGCCCACCGCGGTCGCGGCGCCGGCCACCACCTCCGCCGTGCCGGCCACCAGGTCGCCCGGTCCGATGTCATGTCCCTCCGTGACCTCGGCCACGTCCTCGTCGATCCCCGGGACCGGCTCGCGCGGCTGTCGCACCTCGCGTCCTTCGCGCGACGCAAGCCGCTGCGTGGCCCGGTCGGTGACCGTGCCACCCTCGCGCGAGCGCCCGTACCACTGGAAGAAGAACGCCGAGAGAACCGCGGCCACCGGGATGCCGAAGATGGCGCCCGCGATTCCCGCCACCTTGGAGCCGATCACGACGGAGGCGAGCACCACGATCGGATGGATGCCGACCGCGCCGGCCATCAGCCGCGGTTGCAGCACGTTCATGGTCAGCATCCACGCGACCGCCATGATGATCAGCACGGGGATCGTGGCGCCGGGGACGAACAGGATGGCGACGGCGACCGGTGGCACCCAGGACACGAACGGCCCGAAGAACGGGATCGCGTGGAGCCCCCCCGCCGCGAGCGCCGTCAGCGCTCCGTAGGGGAGCCCGAAGCCCACGTTGACCACTGCCGTGATGGACCCGAACGTGACACCCATGACCGCCTGGCCGCGCAGGAAGCCGCCGAACGACCGGCCGACGCTGTCCTGGAACAGCCGCGCCGGCGTCGCCATGGAGGGCGGCACGAGCCGGTACAGGAACGCCGAGATCGATTCGCGGTCGACCGCGATGTAGATCGACAGGATGACCAGGATCAGGATGTTGCCCAGCACCCCGATGCTCGCGACGGCCAGCGACTGGACCGGCCCCACGAGCTCCAGCGCCCAGCTCTGCAGGTTGGCCACGATCGTCGGCGCCTGGTCGACGAGGTTGACGGCGAACCCCAGGTCGGACAGCCGGCGCTGGATGTCGGTCAGGAAGGCCGTCAGCTGGTCCTGGAAGTGCGGAGCGTTGACGAGGAACTCGTTGATCGACGTTGCCAGGCTGGCCGATATCTGCACCAGGGCGGCAAGCAGCACGACCACGATCGCGAGGTAGACGATGATCACTGCCCCTGCCTGCGGCATCCACGGGAAGATGCGCATCACGCCGCGGATGAGCGGCAGCAGGGCGAACGACAGCAGCCAGGCGAGGAAGAACAGCAGGAGGATGTCGCCGAACGCATAGAGGACGGTGGCGACATACCCGGCCACCACGAAGCCGAGGGCGATGACCGCGAGGATGAGGACGGCATCGACCAGTCGACGTTGGCGCTGCGTCAGGCCCTTGGGCATGGTGTCAGCCTACGACGAGCCACGCCCGTCGGGTAGCGGGATTTCGCGAGCGGCCCCTTCGCGCGGCCACGAACGGCGGTGCTCAACGGGTGCCGTCTCGTGCACAACGCGCTGCCCGATCGGGCAGACGACGGCTCGTGGCTGTTGACTGTGCACCGGGTGCCCAACATGCTGGCGTGGTGGAGCTTGCGCGCGGTTCGAAGCGGCGTCCCGGATCCCCTCCGGAGGGCTTGGTCGCCAGCGGCCGAGCGCATACGCGGCTGCCCCCGGACCTGCAGCCGGACTCGATGACGCTGGCGGACGTTCTCGGGGCCCAGCATGTCGCCGGCAACGCCGCCACGACCGCCCTTCTCCAGCGCCAGGTGGAGGCCCCTGTCGGTGGGTCGGCGTCGGGTTCGCCGGCAACGACGCCCGGAGCGCGCCCGACCCTGCGCTTCGGTTCGCAAGGCGACGATGTGAAGCTGCTCCAGATGAAGCTCCGCCAGGTCCGCGAGCGCGAGTTCGACCGCGACGTCAGCGGACGTGCTCGCATCGATGGCATGTTCGGGCCGCTCACGCGTCAGGACGTGCTTGATTTCCAGAGCGACACGGGCCTCGATGCCGATGGGATCGCCGGTCCCCGAACCTGGGACGCGCTCGACTCGCTGGTGCCGGGGACGCCGAACCAGGCGGTAGAGGAAGGCCTCGACGACGCGTTTCTGGCGGCCGTCGACCTCAAGCACGCCGGTCGGTACGAGGAGGCGCTGCCCGTATTCGAGGACCTCATCGCAACCTCGACCACGCCCGAGATGATCGGCCCCGCCGCTGCCAACGCCGGAGTCTGCCACCAACAGCGCGGTCGCTTCGGGCTTGCCGTGGCGCGCTACGAGCTGGCGCTCACCGGCCGGTTCAACCAGGAGGAGCTCAGGGCCAAGCTGCTGTCCGATCTGATGCTGGCGCGGCAGAACCAGTTCCTGGACGATCCGCCCCCGGACCCCGAGCCACTGCCACCGGGCGCCGAGCGGGGAGAGGTCGCCGGCAGCGAGGGGGGCGGGATCACCGAGCGCCAGCCAGTCAAGAGCGGCGACTCCGGGCCCAACGCGGACCTGTACAAGGGCAAGCTCGCTCACGCGATGGTGGGCTGGGGTCCGCCGATGCCCGCGGGTGACACCATCGACGGAGCCACCATCGCGCGGACTCGCGAGTTCCAGGAAGCCTGCGGCCTGGCGCAGACCGGCGAGGGGGACGCCTCGACCTGGCACGCGCTTGATACCTTCAGCCACGCCGACGTACCGTTCTCGGTCGTCAGGCCGCACTGGGACCGCAATGCCGCCGCGTCCTCGGTCGCCAGGTCCGACCCGGCCGCCGGGCTACCGATGCTGGAGGCCAACCGCGACGAGGGTCGCTCCCTTGGCCTGCCCGAGGACGCGAAGCTGACCGAGGCGCAGATCGGCCGGACACACCATTACCTCGAGCACTTCGCCGAGGCCGTCGAGCACTACAACGTGTTCCTGTCCCGGAACATCCCGAACCCCGAGCAGCTCGCACTCACCACGGAGCTGCTGGGCCGGGCACGCCGGGGCCTGCCGCCGCCCGACTGACCCGCGATCCGGCGCGCTGGTTGGTCGGGCGGACTACGCGCAGCGCGCTGCCGGGGTTGGTCAGCGAAGGCCCATCTTGGCGTGGACCTCGGCCATCGTTGCCTCGGCGATCGGCCGGAGGCGGTCGGCCCCGGCCTCGAGGATGCCCTCCACCTCGGCCGGGCTGGCCATCAGCTCCGCATACCGCTCGCGGGCCGGCGCGTAGTGGCGGATGATCCGGTCCGCCAGCAGCTTCTTGGTGTCAACGCAGCCAGTCCGCGCCGTCCGCTCGCCGTCCCAGATCTGCTCGAAGTCGTCGCCGAAGGACCGGTGCAGCTGGCAGACGTTGCACACCTCCGGCCGGCCGGGATCGGTGCGCAGGATCCGCTGTGTGTCGGTGACCATCGACATCACCTGCTTCCGGATCAGCTCCGGCTCGCCCAGGACGTCGATCGTGTTGCCCAGCGACTTCGACATCTTCCGCACGCCGTCGGTGCCCAGGACGACCGGTGCCTCGGTGAACACCGCCTGCGGCTCCGGGAACGTCTCTCCGTAGCGGTTGTTGAACGCGCGAACGATCTCGCGGCACAGCTCGAGATGCGCCGCCTGATCCTTGCCGACCGGCACCAACCCGGCCTTGTACAGCACGATGTCGGCGGCCTGGAGAACCGGGTACGTCAGCAGGCCGTGGTTGACGTCGTCGGGCTGGTACTGCTTCTTCTCCTTGTAGGTCGGTGTTCGCTCCAGCCAGCTGACCGGCGTGACGGTCGCCAGCAGCCACATCAGCTCCGTGTGCTCGGGCCGATGGCTCTGGACGAACAGGGTGCAGCGCTCGGGATCGAGCCCCAGCGCGAGCAGGCCGGCAGCCATCTCGCGGGTCCGCGCTGCGGACCAGGTCGGGATCGTGCGTGCTGGTCAGCGCGTGGTAGTCGACGATGCAGTAGATCGCCTCGTACTCGTACTGCAGCATCACGTAGTTGCGGATCGGCGCCCAGGTCGTTGCCGAGGTGGACCAGGCCCGACGGCTGGATGCCGGAGAAGATCCTCGGACGTGGCGCCCGGGCATCGGCGGGTGCGGGGGCGGGGCTAGCTCGACGGTCATCGCGCCCGAGTGTACGGGATCGACCGGCGCCGCCGGTGGACCCTTTCGAGCCCAGGACGGCGGCGAACCCGGCGATCCCGTCTGTGTTGGCCGCTGCTCTACGCTCCGTGCCGTCCCCAGCGAGGTCCGGATGGCACTCCCCGGGTCCTCCCCGCATCCGCCACGCTCGGCTGGATGCGCACCGACTGGCCGGCCACCGACCCCGCACCGCTCCCGCATGGCGCCGAGCCAGCGGCCCCGCGTGCGACCGAGGCCCGAGCGCTCTCCCCGACGGCTCGGTCCGCGGCGCTCGTCCGGGACGTGATCCTGGGCGGCCAGGATGGCCTGGTCAACGTGCTCGGTCTTGTCCTGGGGCTGGCCGTGGCGACCGGCGACACGCGGATCGTGATCACCGCGGCGCTGGCAGCGATGTTCGCGGAGTCGATCGCCATGGCCGGCGTGGCCTATACCGCCAGCGGCGCGGAGCGGCAGCTCGCCGTCCAGGTTGCCGAGCAGCTCGACGATGAGCTTCGGCAGCGGGCCGACCAGCGTCGGCGTGAGCGATTGTCGGCTGCTGCGCCGGGCCCGATCGTCGAGGCGGCGGTGGCCGCCGCGGATGCCGAGGCGGACG
The DNA here is from genome assembly GCA_963806265.1 of uncultured Chloroflexia bacterium. Taxonomy (GTDB): domain Bacteria; phylum Chloroflexota; class Limnocylindria; order Limnocylindrales; family CSP1-4; genus CAIXZV01. Next base: position 19,865 of record CAWDXT010000005.1, on the reverse strand, counting down.
CCTGGCGTGCCGAGCTCGGTCGGTGGCGAGCTGCGATGGCACCCGTTCGCGAGACGCACCCGGTCCGCGCCGCGCTCGTGGTCGGCGTGGCCACGATCCTCGGTTCGGCGGTGCCGGTGGTGCCGTTCCTGCTGCTGCCGGCGGATGTCGCACCCTGGGTGGCGTTGCTCGCCGCGGCGGTGGTCCTGGGTCTTGCCGGTGCGGAGCGGGCCAGGCTGACCGGCGGCTCCGCGCTGCGCGCGGGTCTGGAGATGGTCGCCATCGGCCTGACATCTGCCTTCGCCGGCTACCTCATCGGCCAGCTGCTCCGCGCCCCGGCCTGACGTCCCCGATCCATTTGGGCTCCGGGGTCGGACCCCGTGCGGGTTGGCGTTCGCTACCATCCCCGGCATGGTCGTCGTCGCGCAGGATCCCGGGATCGAATGAGCATGCAGGCCAGCCAGCCCCTCCGCGTCGGCGTCATCGGCGCCGGTACCGTCGGCATCGAGGTCGTGCGGGCCCTGCTCGATCGGTGGCCGCGGCTGCAACCGTCGGACGGGCGGCCGCTCGTGCTGGCAGCGGTGGCCGTGCGCGACGTCGAGCGGGCGATCGCGAGGGGCGTCCCGGAGGAGCTGCTCACCGACGCGCCGGCTCACCTGGTCGTCGGGGACGAGGTGGACGTCGTGGTGGAGACGATGGGTGGCGCGGAGCCTGCCCACATGCTGATCGATGCGGCCCTCGGTGCGGGCCGCGACGTCGTGACCGCCAACAAGCACGTGATCGCCCACCATGGCCACGAGCTCGAGAGCATCGCGCGCGTGACCGGAGCTACCCTTCGCTTCGAGGCGGCGGTCGGCAGCGGGATCCCGCTGCTCGGGCCCCTCGCGCTCGACCTGGCCGCCAGCCGCGTCAGCCGAGTCCGCGGCATCGTCAACGGCACGACCAACTACATGCTGACGGCCATGGCGAACGACGGCCGTGACTACGCGGAGGTCCTGGTCGACGCCCAGGAGCGTGGCTATGCGGAAGCGGACCCGACGGCCGACGTCGAGGGCCTCGACGCGGTCAACAAGCTCGCCATCCTCGTTCGGCTCGCCTTCGGCGTCTGGATCGATCCGGCCGCGATCGGGGACGCTCCCGGAACGGTGACCGGCGCCCCGGGCCGGCCCGGCATCACGGGCGTCACCGCCGATGACGTGAGCATGGTCACCGGCGAGGGCAGGATGCTCCGGCTGATCGCCACGGCGAGGCTCGCCGACGACGGGGCGATCGAGGCGTCGGTCGTGCCGACGGCGGTGCCGTCCGGCTCGCCCTTCGGACGGTGCGACGGGGTCCTCAACCGGGTCGAGATCGATGCGCTGCCCGTCGGGCGCGTCGCGTTCGAGGGGCCGGGGGCCGGCGGACCCGCGGCGGCGGCCGGCGTGCTCAGCGACCTGGTGGCCATCGCTCGCGGCGTCGGCTCGACATGGGCCGGCGCGGTGCCGGCGACCGACCGATCGGGGATCGAGGTCCGTCCGGTGGCGGCCGAATGCGTGGCGGCGCCATCCGGTGCCTGCTATCCGGTGGGGGACTGAGCGAGGTGTCCATGTCGCCGACGTCCCGACCCGACCTTGTGGAGCGCTACCGGGCCTTCCTGCCCGTCACCGACGAGACGCCGGTGGTGTCCCTCGGCGAGGGCTCAACGCCGCTCGTGCGCGCCAGCCGCCTGGGAGCCACGCTCGGGCTGCGCAACCTGTATCTCAAGGTCGAAGGCCAGAACCCGACCGGCAGCTTCAAGGACAGGGGCATGGTCGTTGCGGTGGCGAAGGCCCTCGAGAGCGGCGCCCAGAGCGTGATCTGCGCCTCGACGGGGAACACCTCGGCATCCGCCGCCGCGTACGCCGCCGCGGCCGGGATCGAGTGCGTGGTGGTGCTGCCGGCGGGCAAGATCGCGGTCGGCAAGCTGCTCCAGGCCCTCGTGTTCGGTGCTCGCGTGATCGCGATTCGCGGCAACTTCGACGATGCGCTGCGCGTCGTGCGCGCGCTGGCGGAGCAGGACGATCACCCGATCACGCTCGTCAACTCGGTCAACCCGTACCGGCTCGAGGGCCAGAAGACGGGCGCGTTCGAGGTGTGCGACGACCTCGGCGAGGCGCCCGACGTGCTCGCGATCCCCGTCGGGAATGCCGGCAACATCAGCGCCTACTGGCGCGGGTTCCGCGAGTATCGGGACGCCGGGATCGTCGACTCCGTGCCGCGGATGTGGGGCTTCCAGGCAGCCGGCGCGGCGCCGCTGGTGGCCGGCCATCCGGTGGACCATCCCGAGACCGTGGCGACGGCGATCCGGATCGGCAACCCGGCGTCGTGGACGCTGGCGACGCGGGCCCGCGACGAGTCCGGGGGGCGAATCGATGCCGTGACGGATGACGACATCCTGGCCGCGTACCGGGCGCTCGCTCGCGAGGAGGGCGTGTTCTGCGAGCCCGCCTCCGCTGCGTCGGTGGCGGGCGTGACCAGGGCGGCCGAGGCCGGAGAGCTGGACCCGGACTCGCTGGTCGTGTGCGTGCTGACGGGCAACGGGCTCAAGGACCCGACCACGGCCGAGTCGGGCCTTGCCGTCGACGTCGTCGAGACCGACCCGACGGTGGGCGGCGTGGCGAAGGCGCTCGGGTGGACCTGACGGAGCCGGGCATGCGTCCGGTCACCCAGGATCCTGCCGCCTGGAGGGACCTCCCCGGCCGCCCGCTGACGATCGAGGTGCCCGCCTCGTCCGCCAACCTGGGTGCCGGCTACGACTGCCTGGGTCTTGCGCTGGAGCTCGTCAACCGGGTGACGGTCGAGGCGATCCAGGTCGACACGCCGGACGCGGGAGGCGTGCCGCGCGGGGCGCCGGCCTCCCGATCGAGCTCTGGGATCGAGCTGCTGGTGAGCGGCGAGGGCGCGGGCGAGCTCGAAGCCGGGCCGTCGAACAGGTTCGTGGCCGGGCTCGACACGGCGCTGGCAGCCGTCATCGGGCCGCGCCCGGCAACCATCGGCTGGCGGATCGGCATGGACAACCGGATACCCCTTGCGCGCGGCCTGGGCTCCTCCGCGGCCGCGACCGTGGGCGGCATCGTCGCCGGCCATGTGCTGGCCGGAGAGCGGCTGTCAACCGACCACATGCTCGCGATCGCGACCGGCATCGAGGCCCATCCCGACAACGCGGCCGCGGCGCTGCTCGGCGGGTTCGTCGTGTCGGCCGTCCTCGGTGAGCGGGTCGAGGCGGTCCGTTTCGACGCGCCCGACGGCCTCCGGGCGGTGATGTTCATCCCGGACCGGCGACTGTCGACCGCCGACATGCGGCGCGTCCTGCCGGCCGAGGTGCCGCTGCGCGACGCGGTGAGCAACATGAGCCGCATCGCGATCGGCGTGGCCGGGATCGCGGCGGGACGCTACGAGCTGCTGGCCGACCTCACGGTCGATCGGATCCACGAGCCGTACCGATCGGTCGCGTTTCCGGAGCTGCCCCGCCTGACCGGCGCCGCCCGCGCTGCCGGCGCGCTCGGCGCCTTCCTGTCGGGCGCGGGATCGACGGTCCTTGCGTTGGTCGCACCGGGCGCGGACCCGACGCCGGTCCGCGAGGCGCTGCTCGAGGGCAGCGTCCGAAGCAGGGCTGGAGGGACGCAGCGAGATCGTGGCGCCGCGCAACCGCGGGCCCGAGGTGATCGCGGGCAGCTGAGACGGCGCCGGCCGGCAGGTCGCGCGACCGAGCCGACGGCCGTGTGTCAGGAAGGCGTGCCGCCCGGTGGTCCCACCTTCGGCTCCGGAACGCCGTCGACCAGCGTCGCATCGGGCTGTGGGGCTCCGTGTGTCATCCAGACCGGGATGACGCCGGCCCACACCGGCCAGGTCTCGTCGGCCGGCTCGTCGTGATTGACGTCGGCGCGCACCTTGCCCGACACCTCGCGGATGTCCATCCACAGCACGGACGTCTGCTTGCGCTCGGTGGCGGTCATCGGGCGCAGCTGGTCCCAGCGGCCCGGGTACAGGTGCTCGATGAACGCCTCCAGTGCAGCATCCGTCTCATCCGGGTCGGTGACCAGGTGGGCCGTCCCGAGCACCATCACGGACCGGTAGTTGACCGAGTGGTTGAAGCCCGATCGCGCGAGCACCAGACCGTCGACCTGGGTGATGGTCATGCATACCTCGGCGCCATCGACGGCACGCAGCATGCGGCTGGCCCGCGACCCATGCCAGTACAGGCGCTCGCCCTGCCGCCAGATCGCCGTCGGCGTGACGAACGGCTGACCGTCGACCACCCACCCGAGGTGACCGACCAGCGCCGTGTCGATGATCTCGTTGATCGAGTCCCGGTCGTAGCGCGCTCGATCGGGCAGACGTCGCACGCGAGTGCGATCGCTCGGCGCGAGGGAGCGGTCAGATCCCGGATGGGCGGGCGGTCCCGCCGGCTTCGTGGTGCCCGTCGGCTGGGTGCTCAATGGTCCGTGCTACCGACGGTAGATGATCCACAGCGAGACGCCCGTGGCGTACCCGCCCGGCGCGGCCATGTAGCCCTGTGGTCCGGGCATGCCCGGCTGGGTGGCAACCGCGCCGATGTTCGCGATCCGCCAGCCGTCGGGGGCGCGTCGAGCCGCGTCCGCGGCCACCCAGTCCCAGAGCGGTTCGCCGAGGGTCGTGTCCGCGGTGACCAGCAGCTGGTCGTCGCCGATGAGCCGTTCCTTCATTGCCCCTTCCCTGCCTGGTGAACGTCACGTTGATCGGCCACAAGCGTACTTTGCCGCCCGCCCGCGTGTCGCCCCGATCCGGATGAGCCCGCCGACCTGGTCCAGCCGCCTGAGCCGGCCGTACGCCAGCGGCGCGAGCTGGGGCCGAGCGCTCAGCCCTCGTCGGATTGACGGTCGTCGGCGCGCCGCTCACCCCCCTGCGGAGCCGGCGTCCACGATCGATCGGCGTAGCGGAGCTGGCGCTGGATCAGCTCGTCATCGAGCCGCGCGGCATCGGCGCGCAACAGGGCACGCTCGCGCTCGGCCTCTTCGCCCGGCAGCTGATCGTCGGAGCCTCGCGGCCACCGGTCCCGGCCATTCGGTTGCGCACCTTCGGCCACATCGGTCGACTGCTCGTCCTTGCCGCCCAGCACTCGGCGCAGGAAGCTCATGTCAGGCAGCCGTGTGCGAGCGGATGAACGCCTGGACCTGGTCCCACGCCTTCGCCGATGTGGTTGCGAACTCGTCTGCCTTGCGATCGAAGAAGCTGTGCGGGGCGTTGGGAAAGACCGTCAGCTCGTGCTCAACCCCGGCCTCGGACAGCGCCGCATCGAACGTCTCCACGGCGCTCGTCGGGATCCCCTCGTCGGCCCCCCCGAACAGCCCCAGCACCGGGCTGTTCAAGGTCGCCGCGACATCTGCCGGGGCCGGGCTCTCGTTGTATGACTCACCCACGGGCCAGCCGTAGAAGCCGATGACGCCGGCCAGATCGAGGCCGAAGCCGGCGGCCAGGAATGACAGGCGTCCACCGAAGCAGAAGCCGCTCGTGAACAGCGAGCGAGGGCCTGCGACCTCACGCAGGTGGGCTGCCGCAGCGGTCACGTCGGTCCGAAGGCTGGGGAACCGGGTCTGGTTGACGTGCTCCCGGTACTCGAAGCCCGGGCCGCGGTCACCGATCCCGGCGGTGCGCCCGAAGTAGTCGATGGCGAGCGCGTCCACGCCGATCTCGGCGAACCGCAGCGCCAGGTCACGGTAGTAGGCGTGGAGGCCGCGCACGTCGGGAAGGATCAGCATCCCCGCGCCGGTGGGTTCGGCTGCGCGGGCGAGGTAGCCCATGAACCGATTGCCATCGGACGCCTCCAGGGTGATGTCCCGGGCATCGAGCGCACCCCCGGCGATGGGCGGAATCGGTGGACGGGAGTCGTGATCGAAGCACATGGGGACGTCTCCTGCTGACACTGGCCGATCCGAGCGGCATGGCCGGGGCTGTGACCTCGATTGTGCTCCGACATCGTGTCGGTGTCCGCCCGCCCACCCTCGCCGATCCCGCGTCTCCGCGCCGCACCGTCGCTAGAATGCCGCCATGCCCGACCCCCTCGTCGTGATGAAGTTCGGCGGCTCGTCCGTGGCCGACGCCGAGCGCATCCGCCATGTCGCACGGCGGATCGCTGCGCGAGCGAGCCGACGGCACGCAGCCTGGTGGTGCGGTGTCGGCCATGGGCGACACCACGGACGAGCTGCTGGCCCTTGCCGCGGCCATCACCGACGAGCCCGACCCGCGCGAGCTCGACGTGCTGCTCGCGACCGGCGAGCACCAGAGCGCCACGCTGATGTCGATGGCGCTCCAGGCCCTGGGCGTTCCGGCGATCAGCCTGACCGGCCCGCAGGCCGGGATCACGACCGACGGCCGCTACGGCAAGGCCCGCATCGCCGGGCATCGATCCGCGCCGGGTCCGTGCCGAGCTGGCCGCTGGCAAGGTCGTGATCGTGGCCGGGTTCCAGGGCATGAGCGTGGCCGCGCTCGAGGGCCTGGCCGCGTCGCCCGACCGCGTCGCGACGTCCACGCGGCCGAGATCACGACCCTCGGACGCGGCGGCTCGGACACGACCGCGGTCGCGCTGGCGGCGCAGCTCGAGCGCCGACCGCTGCCAGATCTTCACCGACGTCGGGGCATCTACACGGCCGACCCGCGGATCGTGCCGGACGCCCGCCAGCTGCCGCTCGATCGGCTACGAGGAGATGATGGAGCTGGCCCACCAGGGCGCCCAGGTGATGCAGGTCCGCGCCGTCGAGCTGGGCTGGGTCAACGACGTCGTCATCGAGGTGCTCAGCTCGTTCGAGGACGCGCCCGGACACAGATCAGGGAGGACCCGCTCGTGGAGCAGCGGAACAAGGTCCGGGGGCTGGCCCACGACCGGAACGTCGCCAAGGTCACGCTCGTCGACGTGCCCGACCGGCCGGGCGTCGCCCGGAGCGTGTTCGGGCCGCTCGCCGACGCCGGGATCAACGTCGACATGATCGTCCAGAACGTCGGTCACGGCGGCGCGACGGACCTCTGCTTCACCATCCCGCGGGTCGAGCTCGCGCAAGGCCAAGCGGATCCTGGAGCCGCTCATCCGCGAGCTCGGGCTTCCGGGATATGACGACCGACGCCTCGGTCGCCAAGGTCTCGATCGTCGGGGCCGGCATCCACAACGCGCCCGGGCTACGCGGCGCGGATGTTCGGCACCCTCGCGGACGCGCGGGATCAACATCGAGATGATCTCGACCTCGGAGATCCGGATCACCACGATCATCGCCGAGGACCGGGTGGAGGAGGCCGTGCGCGCGCTCCACGCGGCGTTCGAGCTCGAGCAGCCCGAGGCCGCCGAGCCGGCCGGCGCCGGAGGCGGGCTGACCGGCTGGCCGGCACGCGCCGGTCGGACGAGCGCTGACCGGACGCAGCCCACGGCGACGCAGCCGTTCACGTCTCGCGCGTCGAGCGCTTCGCCAGCGTCGGCTCGACCAACGACGTCGTCCGCGTCTGGCTGGCGACCGGCGGGCCGAGGTCTGCCTCGCGGTCGCCGACGAGCAGACCGGCGGCCGGGGCCGCATGGGACGGACGTGGAGGCGCCCGCCGGGCGCGGCGCTGCTGCTCGTCGCTCGGTTTCCGGCCGGCCTGGCTCGCCGCCGATCGGGCCTGGCGCCTCGCGGCGACGGTGGCGCTGGCGATGTGCGACGCGGCCGAGGACGTGGCGGGCTGCGCCGACGGGTGCGATCCGGCTCAAGTGGCCGAACGACCTCGTGGTCGAGACCGGCGGGCCCGACGCCGTCGCTGGTCGGCGAGCTGGGCAGGCCGTCGACGGCGCCACGGCCCTCGACGCCTCGCGGCCCGATCGAGCTCCGCAAGCTGGCCGGCGTCCTGGGCGAGACCGAGGGGCTCGGCACCGCCGATCCGCGGGTCGATCGTCGGCATCGGCATCAATGCCGACTGGGCGGCCGCCGACTTCCCGCCCGAGCTGGCGGGCTCGATGACCAGCCTGCGCGAGGTCTCGGCGCGGCCGCCCCATCGACCGCGACGAGCTGCTCGACGCATTCCTGGACCACCTCGAGGCTCGGATCGAGCGCCCTTCGGGCGGGCTTCTTCGACGTCGCCAGCTGGGCCGAGCGCCAGGTCACCACCGGCACGCTGGTGACGCTCGAGCCGGTCGACCGGCGCGGTGCCCGGGGCCCGGTCAGGCGCCGTCGGCGTCGATGCGCGCCACCGGGCGCTCGTCGTCGAGGACGATCCGCGGCGCCGGCGGCGAGCGCGCTGATCCACGCGGGCGAGGTCGCGCCACGTGCGGCTCGCCGCCGGCGGCGGTGTAACGCGATGGCCCGTCCGGTGTTTGGAACGCAGACGCGCCAGCCGGCGACACGCCGCGGGGGCGTCGACGGCGCGACGGCGTCGTCGCGCTCGACCGCGATCGCCTCCCTCGTCGAGGCCGCGCGGCGGACCCGGCCCAGTTCGACGCCCTGTATCGGAAGTACGTCGCCCAGGTGTATGCCTTCGCGCTCTACGAGCTCGCCGACCATCACGCCGCCGAGGACGCGACCGAGCGCATCTTCCTGCGCGCGCTCGCCGCGCTGCCCCGGTTCCGGGAGCTGGCGCACCCCGACGGACGGCCCCGAGGCGTCCACGTTCCGCGTCTGGCTGTTCCGGATCGCCCGCAACGTCGTCGCCAACGAGCGTCGAGCACGCCGCCGCCGGCCCGCACGTCGCTGGACGTCGCGCTCGGTGCGGGCCTGGCGATCCCCGACCCGACCGACCTCGAGCGCGAGGCCGTGGTCCGCGACGAGGCCGCCGCCGCGGTGCGCGCGGTGGATGGCGCTCCCCGGACGATCGCCGGCGGGCGATCGTCCTGCGCTTCGTGGACGAGATGAGCACGCGCGAGATCGCCGAGGTCCTCGGCCGGTCCGAGGGCGCGGTGCGGGTCCTGATCCATCGCGGGCTCTCGGACGTCGCCCGCGCCCTCGGCCGGCCCCGGGGTCACCGCTGATGCCCGCGCACCCGGACGACGGTCCGGTCGAGGTCGAGGCCTGATGGTGGACCGCTATCTCGACGGGCTGCTCGCCGCTCGCGGCGACGGCAGCGCCCGGGGCCACGCTCGGGGCCACGACCCGGAGCCGCTCGACCCGTCGCTCCGCGAGGCGGCGCACGTGCTTCGCCGGTCGCTGGTGCGGGTTCATCCCTCGTTCCAGTTCGAGGAACGGCTCTCCGCGCGCCTCTCGGCGATGGCCGCCCAGGCCGGCCCGCACCCGCGGCTCGGTGCCGTGATCGCGTTTCCGCAGCGGCCGCCGCGGGTCGATGCGGCCAGGTGCGGGACCCGTCCCACGACGGCGACGTGGCGGCTGCCCCGGTCGCGTCGCCCGCGGGTCGTCGAGCGGCCGCCGTCCGGCCGCTCCTGATCGGCGGCGCGATCACGTCCGCCGCGCTGTCGCTGGCGGGCGTGGCGTGGGTTGCGCGGCGCGCAGTCCGGGCACCGGCGCTGGCCGAGCTCGAGGGTCTGCTCTGATGCCGCTCAAGTTCCCGTCCTTCCGATCGCGCCGCGAGGAGTACCCGGAACGACTCTGGACGCGATGCCCGTCGTGCGAGGAGCAGCTGTTCAACAAGCAGCTCGAGAAGGCGATGAGCGTGTGCCCGACCTGCGGCCACCACTTCCGGCTGCCGGCACCCGTTCGGCTCGCACAGCTCCTCGACGACGGCACGTTCGAGGAGCGGGACGCGGGTCTCATCTCCGAGGATCCGCTGGGGTTCGTCGACCAGAAGGCCTACCCCGACCGGATCGCAGCAGCGCAGCTGGCTACCGGGCTGCGCGATGCGGCCGTCTGGGGGTTCGGCCAGATCGAAGGGCAGCGGGTGGCCATCGTGGTCATGGACTTCAGGTTCATGGGCGGCTCGATGGGCGCCGTGGTCGGCGAGAAGGTCGCGCGCGCGGCCGAGGGCGCGCTCGCGGAGCGGGTGCCGCTGATCGTGGTATCCGCCTCCGGCGGTGCTCGAATGCAGGAGGGCACGCTGGCGCTGATGCAGCTGGCCAAGACGATGGCGGCGCTGGAGCGCCTGCGCGCGGCGCACGTGCCGTACGTCTCGGTGCTGTCGGATCCGACGACGGGCGGCGTCTTCGCCTCGTACGCCGTGATGGGCGACATCAACCTGGCGGAGCCGAACGCGCTGATCGGCTTCGCGGGCGCGCGCGTCGGCGCGGGCACGATCGGTCAGGAGCTGCCACCCGGCTTCCAGCGATCCGAGTTCCTGTTCCGCCACGGGTTCGTCGATCGTGTCGTCCAGCGCCCGGACCTCCGCCGCGAGCTGGCGCACCTGCTCCGCTACCTTGCGCCGACCGCGCAGGAGGTCGCACCGTGGTTGACCGGATCCGCAACCTGGGCCGGGACGGCGGCCGTGGTGACGACCGCGACGGCCAGGAGCACGACGCCCGGGCATGGCCCCCGCACCCGATCCGCAAGGCCGCCGTGTGGGCGAGGGTCCAGCTCGCCCGGAACCTGCGTCGCCCACGGATCCTGGCGCTGCTCGCGGAGATGGCCGACGAGCTCATCGAGCTCCACGGCGACCGGCTGTTCGGTGACGACGAGGCAATCGTCGCGGGCCTGGCCACCATCGACGGCCACCGGGTCGCCGTGGTCGGGCAGCAGAAGGGTGCCGACACGGAGGAGAACGTCCGCCGCAACTTCGGGATGCCACACCCGGAGGGATACCGGAAGGCGATGCGGGTCATGGAGCTGGCGGAGCGCAGCGGGCTGCCCGTCGTGACGTTCGTGGACGTCCCCGGGGCCCACCCGGGCCCGGAGTCCGAGGAGCGCGGCATTGCCGAGGCGATTGCCCGCTCGGTTGGCCTGATGACCCGTCTCCGCACGCCGATCGTGACCGTGATCACCGGCGAGGGCGGCTCGGGCGGCGCCATCGCGATCGCGGTCGGCGATGTCGTGCTCGCGCTCGAGAATGCGGTCTACTCGGTCATCTCGCCCGAGGGCTGCGCGAGCATCCTGTGGCGAACGAGCGACGAGGCCTCCACGGCTGCCCTCGCGATGCGGATGACCGCCGCGGACCAGCTGAAGCTCGGCGTCGTGGACGAGGTGATCCCGGAGCCGCCCGATGGAGCGCAGGCCGACCCGGTCGAGACCGCCCGCAGGCTGCGAGCGGCCATCGTGCGCGAGCTGGATCGCCTGGCGACCATACCGATCGACCTGCTCGTTGATGCACGATATCGTCGGTACCGCGCGCTGGGAGCGTTCACGGAGCTGCCCGGTGCGACACCCACGCCGCCGATCGCGTCCCGCCCCGGGCTTGCCGATCGCCTGCGTAGCCTGCTCGAAGCCGGACAACGTGCCATTCCCGCGCCACTCCCCGTGGGGCGACGCGACGAACCGCCAGCTCGCGAGGACGCTAGCCCATGCCCGATCGCACGCCTTCCGGAAACCGCCCACCGGAAGACCGAACCCCGGCTCAGCGCGAGGCGGATCATGCCAGCCTGGCGCTGCTGTCGGATACGCTGGTGCCGGCCCTCATGGACAAGCTGGCGGCGAGCGGGCTGGGCGAGCTCGAGGTTCGCGAGGGCAGCTGGCGGATCCGGCTTCGACGCCCGCTCAGTGCGGGGGCTGCACTCGGACGGCGGGCCGAGCGCGGTCGACCGCTGCCGCGCGTCGATCATGAGACCCGTGCCGGCCGGGAGGGTATGCCGGCAGGAGCGTCCCGGGCGGGCGGACAGCCCCCGGAGCCCCGGGACGAGGCGCGAGGCGGCGAACCCCGGCCGCGGAGGATCCGCCGCGATCCGTGGCCACCTCGCCCACGGTCGGCGTGTTCCGGCATGAGGTGGCCGTGGGGACCCGCGTGCAGGCGGGCGATCGGGTCGGCGTGGTGGACCTGCTGGGCATCCCGCAGGATGTTCCGTCGCCGATCGATGGGACCGTGGTCGAGGTGTATCCGGCCGGCGGCGAGGCCGTCGAGTACGGCGAGGCGATCGCCGCGGTCGAGGCTGACCCGCCGATGACCATCGGGTGCACCCGATGACGATGACCGGGGCACAGCCGATTCGTCCGCCGGTGCCGGGGCATCCGCTGATGCTGACGAGTCCGCCGCCGCTGTGACGGCCGAGCCCACGGTTGCCACGGCCGGCCCGACGAGCGCGGAGCGCGGCTGATGTTCAACCGCATCCTGATCGCCAACCGGGGCGAGATCGCGCTGCGCATCCTGCGCGCATGTCGCACGCTGGGCGTCGAGGCTGTCGTCGCGTATGCGGAGCCCGATCGTGAATCGCTGGCCGCGATGCTCGCGGACGAGGCGATCTGCATCGGCCCCGCCGACGCCCGCCGCTCGTACCTGTCGGCGCCGGCGCTGATCTCGGCCGCGCTGGTCACGGGCTGCGACGCCATCCACCCGGGCTACGGGTTCCTGTCCGAGGACGATGCGTTCGCCGATGCCGTTCGATCGCATGGCCTGACCTTCATCGGCCCATCCGCCAACGTGCTCGAGCGCTTCGCCTCGAAGGAGGAGACGCGCCGCCTGCTGGCCGCCAACGGCCTCCCCACGATCCCCGGCTCCGGGTTGCTGCTCGACGACGCGCAGGCGCTGGAGGACGCGGAGCGGATCGGCTACCCGGTGTTGATCAAGCCCTCGGCCGGTGGCGGCGGCAAGGGCATGCGCATGGTCCGCAGCCCGCGCGAGCTGGCCGCCGTGCTGCCCATCTGCCGCTCCGAGGCGCGAGCGGCGTTCGGCGACGACTCGCTGTACCTCGAACGGTGGCTCGAGGACAATCGCCATGTCGAGATCCAGGTCGCCATCGATCAGCACGGCCACGGCGTGCACCTCTGGGAGCGCGACTGCTCGGTCCAGCGCCGTCACCAGAAGATCATCGAGGAGTCTCCCTCGCCCGCCATGACCGCCACCGGGCGCCGGGAGCTCGCGGAGCGGGCGGTCAGAGCGGCGGTCGCCGCCGGGTACGAGAACGTCGGAACGCTCGAGTTCCTGGTCGACAACGACGGGAACGCCTACTTCATCGAGATCAACTGCCGCATCCAGGTGGAGCATCCGGTGACCGAGATGCTGACCGGCATCGACATGGTCACGCTCCAGATCCAGATCGCCGCCGGCGAGCCGATCGGGCTGACGCAATCGCAGATTGTCCAACAGGGTCACGCGATCGAGTTCCGGATCAACGCCGAGGATCCCGAGCACGACTTCCGCCCCGGTGCGGGAACCGTCGAGCGCTTCAACGCACCCGGCGGCCCGGGGGTGCGTTTCGACTCGCACACCTACGCGGGCTACGAGGTCCCGCCGTACTACGACTCGCTGCTCGGGAAGCTGATCGTCTGGGCGCCCACTCGCGAGGACGCGATTGCGCGCTCCCGGGCCGCGCTCAACGAGCTGGTGGTCGACGGCGTCGTGACCAACGCCTCGATCCACCGTGCGCTGCTGCCATCCGAGCCGTTCCTCGAGGGGCGGTTCACGACCAACCTGCTCGACCGCCTGGGCCCAGCCGCCTTCCTCGCCGCCGAGGCGCGCACATGACGCCCGCCAGGGCGGGCGTTGGATGGAGCGCAGCCACGCGTTGCCGGGCGGCGTGCAGCCCTGCATCAACCGGTGGCCGCACGGAGGCTGCCACAGGCGACACTCACCACGACCCCGCCAGGAGCCGCCCGTGACCGATAACCAGCCGACCTCGCCGCCCGCCGCCGCACCTGACGTTCCCGGTGCCGCGAACGCGCCGGGCGACGAGCTCTCGGTACGCGAGATCGAGGCCCTCATCCCGCATCGCTGGCCATTCCTGCTCGTCGACCGGATCGTCGAGTACGACCCGGAGGCAAAACGGATCGTGGGCCTCAAGGCCGTGACCGCGACCGAATGGTTCTTCCAGGGGCACTTTCCGGGCCTGCCGGTCATGCCCGGCGTTCTGCAGGTCGAGGCGCTCGCCCAGACGATGGCGGTCTACGTCGCCCGGCAGCCCGGCTTCGGCGATCGGATCGGGCTGTTCGCGGGCATCGACGGCGTGCGCTTCAAGCGGGTCGTGGTCCCCGGCGACCGGCTCCGCCTCGAGGTGACCATGGACAAGCTGGGAAGCCGCTTCGGTCGCGGGCGAGGCGTGGCGACGGTCGACGGCGAGGTGGCGTGCGAGGGACAGCTGAGCTTCATCATCCCGCCGGCGGGGGTCCTGCGATGACGGCGCCCTCGCGGACACCCGGGAGCCTCCGATGACGCGGATCGCGGTCCTGTCCGACGTGCACGGCAACCGCCTGGCGCTCGAGGCGGTGCTGGCCGAGATCCGGCGCGAGCGACCCGACGCGGTCCTGGTCGCCGGCGACCTGGTGCTCAACGGACCGGATCCGAACGGGTGCGTGGACGCGCTGCGTGGGCTGGAGTCCGACGGCGGCCTGATCGTGTCCGGCAACACCGACATCGCGGTCGGCGACTTCGACTACGGCGCTGCCTGGCCGCAGTACGAGGACGGCGTCCCCGACACGATCCAGGCGGCCACCGAGTGGGCCCATGACGAGCTCGGCGACGAGCAGCTGGACTGGCTGCGCCGGCTGCCGGCCGAGCGACGGATCCGGGCCGACGACGACACGCTGGTCCTCGTCGTCCATGCGTCCCCCGGGTCACAGACCCGCGGCTTCGACCAGGCGCTCGACCCGACCGTGATCTTCGAGCGGGCCGGCGGCACCGATGCACGCGTGATCTGCGTCGGGCATACGCACTACCCCGAGGTCCGCGACCTGGGGTTCAAGGTGATCGTCAACGACGGCTCGGCGGGCTACGTGTTCGATGGCGATCCCACGGCCTCGTGGGCCATGGTCGACGTGGCGGACGGCAACGTGAGCGCGGACATTCGGCGGACCGAGTACGACGTCCTGTCGGTCGCCAACGAGATCTCGGCGCGGGGCCTGCCGGGCGATGTGTATCGCGCGGCCACCGTTCGCACCGGGAAGCTGGTTCGATGACCTGGTCCTGGCCGCAGCAGCCCCGGCGTGTCGTGATCACCGGCATGGGCGCGGTCACGGCGCTCGGTAACGACGTCGGGGCCACGTGGGCCGGGCTGCTGGCCGGGCGCTCCGGCGTTGCGCGCATCGCGACGTTCGATCCCTCCAGGCTGGACGTCCAGATCGCCGCCGAGGTCAAGGACTTCGACCCCAGCGGTACGCTCGACCGCAAGGAGATCCGGCGCACCGATCGGTACATCCAGTTCGCGCTCGTGTGTGCACGCCAGGCCCTCGACCAGGCCGGGCTGCCGGAGCGACTGCCCGACGACATGGCCGCTCGCTCGGGTGTGATCATCGGCTCGGGCCTGGGCGGCGTGGCGACGCTGTTCAACAACGTGCTGCTGATGGCCGAGCGCGGTCCGGATCGCATCTCGCCGTTCTTCATCCCGATGGGTATCGCCAACGTCGGCGCGGGTCAGGTCGCCATCGCGTGCGGCGCCGTCGGGCCGAACTTCGCGACCATCTCTGCGTGTGCCACCGGCGGCCACGCGATCGGGGAGGCATGGGAGACCATCCGGCGCGGCGACGCCGACCTGATGATCGCCGGCGGTGTCGAGGCCGGGATCCACGAGGCAACGCTGGGCGGCTTCGCATCGATGAAGGCCCTGTCCTCGCGCAACGACGAACCGGCCGCTGCCTCCCGCCCGTTCGACCGCGACCGTGACGGGTTCGTGGTGGGCGAAGGGGGCGCCGCGCTCGTGCTGGAGGCGCTCGAGCACGCGGAGGCGCGCGGCGCCGAGCCGCTTGCCGAGCTGGTGGGCTACGGCGCGACGGCCGATGCGTCGCACATCACGCTGCCGGCGCCGGGTGGCATCGGGGCGGTGCGGGCGGCCCGCCGAGCGCTCGACAAGGCCGGCATCGAGCCCGCGGCCATCGAGCACGTCAACGCCCACGCCACCTCGACACCCGAAGGCGATCGAGCCGAGCTCCAGGCCGTGCGCACCATCTTCGGCGACCATGCGCCCAGGGTCGCGATCACGGCCAACAAGTCGATGCTGGGCCACACCCTGGGTGCCGCCGGCGCGATCGAGGCGATGGCCACGATCATGGCCATCCGCGACGGTCAGGTGCCGCCCACGATCAACCTCGGCGATCCCGACGAGCAGGCCGCGGGGCTCGACCTCACCGCCAACGTTGCGACGAGCCGGCCGATCACGACGGCGATCTCCAACTCCTTCGGCTTCGGTGGCCAGAACACCGCGCTGGTCTTTCGGCGGTGGGACGCATGACCGAGCCGATGGACGCTGGTCACGTGGAGGAGCCAGTGTCGAGCAGGGGCAGCGACGAGCCGATGGCGCCGGCGGACGTGACCGACGAGTCAGTGGCGTCGGCGGACGTGGCCGGCGAGGCGGTGGTCTCGGCGGATGGCGCCGCCCAGCCTGCCACGGCGTCCGACGACGGCGTCGAGCTGTCTGCCGCCGACGCGTCCCTGCTGGCGCTCATCGACCGCCTGACCGGCGTGCTCGAGCGCAGCGACCTGGGCGAGCTCGAGGTTGCGGCGGGCGACACCACGATCGTGCTCCGGGCGCCGCTCGCGCTCACCCATGGCAGCAGCGGTCCGGCACCAACGGCGCCTGCCGATCCCGTGCCGGATCCGCCCGACGCCGATCGTTCGCCCGGTCGTGCCGACGCCCCGCCGAGCGCCGCGACCGAGGCGCCCAGCCGCCCGTCGGTGAAGGCTCCCCTGACCGGCATCTACTACGGCGCGCCGTCGCCCGGGGCGACGCCCTACGTCTCGGTTGGCGACCACGTCTCGGTGGGCCAGATCATCGGGCTCATCGAGGCCATGAAGCTGTTCAACGAGATCAAGAGCGACCTCGCCGGCCGGGTGGCCCGCGTGTGTGCCGAGAACGGCGCGCTGGTGAAGGCGAAGCAGCCGCTGATCGAGGTGGAACCCGCATGACCGCTGCCGTCCCGCGCGCCGTCCGGCTCACCGGCTGGGGCCGCTATGCCCCGGCCCAGGTGCTCACCAACGCCGACCTCGAGCGCATGGTCGACACCTCGGACGAGTGGATCGTGACCCGGACGGGGATCCGCGAGCGGCGGGTCGCGGCCGCGCACGAGACCACGGCCTCCATGGGCGCCGTTGCGGCGCTGCGCGCCATCAGGACGGCCGGCCTCGAGCCCGACGACATCGACGTGATCCTGCTGGCCACGCTCACACCCGACTACTGGATGCCCTCGACCGCCGCGCTGGTCAAGGAGGCGATCGGGAACACGCACGCGTTCGCGTTCGACGTGATGGCCGCCTGCTCCGGCTTCGTGTACGCGTACTCGACCGCAAGCGCCTACATCGCGTCCGGCATGGCGCGCCACGTGCTGGTCATCGGGTCCGAGCTGCTCACCCGGTTCCTCGACTACACCGATCGCAGCACCTGCATCCTGTTCGGCGACGGGGCCGGCGCCGTCGTGCTCTCGGCGAGCGAGGAGCCCGTGGCCCCGGTCGGGATCGAGCTGACGACCGAGCCCCAGGGCGCGTACATGATCTGGCTGCCGGCCGGAGGCTCCAAGAGCCCGCCGTCGGCCGAGACCATCGCCCGGGGCGAGCACAAGATCCGGATGGAGGGCCGGGAGACCTACCGCTTCGCGACGCGCACGCTCGCGTCGACCGCGCTGGCGGCGATCGACAAGGCCGGGCTCGAGCCCCACGACATCGACCTGTTCGTCCCGCACCAGGCGAACATCCGGATCATCGAGGCCGTGGCCAAGGGGCTGGATCTGCCGATGGAGCGCATGTTCGTCAACCTCGACCGGTACGGGAACACCTCGGCGGCGTCGGTGCCGATCGCGCTGGCCGAGGCGGTGAACGAGGGTCGCGTGCGGGTCGGTGACCACATCGTGATGGTCGCGTTCGGTGCCGGCTTCACATCGGGCGCCGTGGCCATGGAGTGGACCGCCGATCCGGCCCGGGGGCTCGCCGGCGAGCAGGCCGTGCGGCCCGAGGACGTCACCGTCCGGCTGCCGGTCGAGTGGGACTCGGTGGATCCGATTCCGCCGGCGCTGGCGGAGGTCATGCGGCGGGCCGCTCCCGGTCGAGCTCGACCTGTCCGATGTCGCCCCGGGCGAGCCCGAGCACGCGCGCATACCGGTCCGCTGACTGCGCGAGCGCCGATCCCGGGGCCCGGCCCCGCAAACGAGGAGGAGAACGCCGAATGCTCGATCTCAGCGGCAAGGTCGCCATCGTCACCGGTGGCTCGCGCGGCATCGGGCGGGCCGTGGCGCTGATGCTGGGCCGCCAGGGGGCGGACGTCGCGTTCATCGACCGGGCAGCGTGCCTCATCGACGATCACACCAAGGGTGACGTCGAGGCGATGGGCCGGCGGTCGGTCTGTGTCGGCGGTGACGTCACCGACCCGGCTTCGTGCGCGGCGACCGTGGAGGAGACCATGCGCGAGTTCGGCCACATCGACATCCTGGTCAACAACGCCGGGATCACGCGCGACGACCTGGCGATGCGGATGACAGACGAGCAGTGGGCGGACGTCATCAACGTCAACCTCACGGGCTCGTTCTACATGGCGCGGGCCGTGCTGCGGCCGATGATCAAGCAGCGCTCGGGCCGGATCATCAACATGTCGAGCGTCTCGGGTCAGATGGGCAACGCCGGCCAGGCGAACTACTCGGCGTCGAAGGCGGGGCTGATCGGGCTCACCAAGGCGCTCGCCCGCGAGGTGGCCTCGCGGGGGATCACGGTGAACGCCATCGCGCCCGGGTTCGTGACCACGGAGCTCACCGACGGCCTGCCCGATCGTGTCAAGGAGGGCATCCTGGCTGCGACGCCGCTCGGACGCTTCGCCACGACGGACGAGATCGCGGCCGCGGTCACGTTCCTTGCCTCCGACGAGGCCGCGTACATCACGGGCCAGGTGCTCGGGGTGGATGGCGGCATCGCGATGATGTGACGGAGGCGACCCGCGTCGTGCCGTTCACCGTCGAGACCACGTTCATCCCCGAGGTCAGGCTCGTCCGCCCGGCGCCGTTCCCCGACGACCGCGGCTGGTTCAGCGAGGTGCTTCGCGCCGGGGCGTTCGAGGAGCTCGGGCCTGCCGTCTCGATTCGTGCAGGTCAACCAGTCGCGATCGAGGCGGGGCGTCATCCGTGGCCTCCACTTCCAGTGGGACCCGCCCCAGGGCAAGCTGATGCGCGTCGTCGGCGGCCGGGCGTTCCTGATCGCCGCCGACATCCGGCCCGGCTCGCCAACGCTCGGCCAGGTCGTGACCGTCGAGGCATCGGCCGACGACCCACTGCTCGTCTGGGCGCCGGCATCGTTTGCGCGCGGGTTCGCGGCACTCGCAGATGTGACCGACATCGAGTACTTCTGCACGGCGGAGTACAATCCGGCGCGCGAATCCGCCATCCGGTGGGACGATGCCTCGCTGGGGATCGACTGGCCCGTGGCGGATCCGGTGCTCTCGGCGAAGGACGCGAGCGCCGGAACGCTCGAGGACTGGCTCGCCCGTCCCGAATCCGCCGCCTTCGGCTACGCTGCTGCCTCGCCCACGCGAGGCTCGCGTGCATGATCGTGGGTCAAATAGGGACCTTTGGGTAGTGTCCGGTGCAGTCGCATCCGGACTAGGGTTCGCTGGGGTCGCCTGGTGCCCGGCCCGGTCGGTCCACGCCGGTCCTGTACCCTGAAATCCATTCAAGAGGGGGTCTGTTGAACCGCCGATCCGCCAGCATCGCTGCGGTGCTGTCATTCCTGTGGCCGGGGCTGGGGCACGCCTACCTCGGCCGACGTCGAGCGGCGCTGGTGTTTGCGCTCCCGGTGCTCATCGCCACGATCGCGATCCTGCTTGCCGGGTTGCTCAACCTCGATTCCCTGCTTGCCTACCTGATCACGCCCAGCGGCACGATGACGCTGCTGGTGCTGGTGATCCTGCTCGGTGCCTGGCGGGTGCTGGCGATGATCGATGCCGT
>CAWDXT010000004.1:0-88365 GCA_963806265.1 uncultured Chloroflexia bacterium | reverse complement strand
ATACCGGGATCGCCCTCACCGCTGGCCTGTATCTTGCAAGAGTTCAAGCCACCGTCCGAGGGGGACATCTGATCACGGAAGCGGGCGACCGTTCGTGGCCAACCCGTCGTCGCGCGATCCTCGGGGTCGCCGTCCTCGGTGCCGCGATGTATCTACTGGGATTGGGGACGCCCGCGATGTTCGGGCTCTCGCGCGGCATCTTTGCGCAGCCACCGGTTGAGGCGGCGGGTGTTGTCACGTACGACCGAGCACGTGCCGACACTGGGTACGTGTTCGTCGGCGCCCTTGGTGATCGATCGATCGACCTGATCGCAAAGGATGGGACCGTCGCGCATTCCTGGCACCTCGACAATCCCCTCCAGGGCATGGCCACTGTCGGCCAAGACGGCAGCCTCCTGTATCAGGCGGCGCCGCCGACCAAAGCAAGTGGGCCGCAGTTGCCACCCAACGCTGCGCCCGCCATCCTCGAACGGTTGGACTGGGGCGGACAGGTCCTCTGGACGCTCGATGATCCTCTACTGTCACACGACTTCACCGAGCTGCCGGACGGGACGATCGCGGCCCTCCGCTTGAGCCTGATCCCCGCGGACATCGCGCGACGGATTTCAGGGGGCACGCCCGGCACCGAAACCGATGGCGCCATGTGGGGCAACCAGATCGTCGAGATCGATCCGACCACGAAGGCCGAGCAGGAGGTCTTTGACATCGTCAAGGCGTGGAAACCGGAGGACCATCCTCTTCCCGATTACATGCCTCGCTCTGAGTGGACGCACGCAAACAGCCTCTTCTACACGCCGTCGGACCCCGTAACACACCAAGAGGCTTACCTCATCAGCTTCCGCGACGTCAGCACAGTCGTGCTCGTGTCGGGGTGAAGTTTGTCAGTCATCTGGTCGTACGGCGGCGATTGGGTGCTCGACCAGCAGCACGACGCAACATTGCTTGCGAATGGGCACGTCCTGCTCTTCAATGACGGACAGTACCGCCGCCACGCTGTCTCAGCTTCGAGCCTCGTGGAGATCGACCCTCTGACCAACGAGGTGGTCTGGTCTTATGAGGGGTACGGTTTCGGCGGGACGAGCTTCTATTCGGCGATCACCGGGGGGGCCCAGCGGCTTCCAAACGGAGACACGCTCGCAACCCTTGGGACCAAAGGCCAGTTGATGGAGGTTACGCCCGACGGCACGGTGGTGTGGGACTACCGCTACCAATCCGGGGTCGTCGATCCCAAGTACCCCGCGGAGCGTGTCAACTTCCTCTACAAGTCACGCAGCTACCCAGCCTCCGAGATGGAGCCTCTGCTGGGTCAGTAGGCCCGGAGCAAGCTAGACCCGACCGGCCTCCAGCTCGTCACGGATCCAGGGGATCACCTCGTCCAGCATCTCGGACAGCGTCGTGGTGGCCTCGAAGCCCAACACCTCGCGCGCCTTGCGGACGTCGGGCACGCGGAGCTGGACGTCGTGCTCGAACGGCGGGTCGGTGACGTAGCGGAACGGCTTCTCGGCGCCGTTGACCTTGTCCCAGATCGTCTCGGCCAGCTCGAGCACGGTCGTGGACGCGCCCGTCGAGAGGTTGAAGTCCTCGTTGACCGCGGCATCGGCCTCCATTGCCATCCGGATCCCGTGGGCCAGGTCGCCGCCGTACGTGTAGTGGCGGACCTGGTTGCCCTCGCCCAGGATGTGGAGGGGGTCCTGGCCCTTGAGCGTCTTGAGCACGAGATCGGGCACGACGTGCGAGAGGGCGAGCTTGACGTTGCCGCTCATGACGTCGGTGTCGCGGACCGCCCGGCGCTCGCCGATCCCCACGCAGTTGAACGGGCGCAGGATCGTGTATGGCAGCTGGTACTGCTCCCAGGCGCCGTGGGCGAAGTACTCGGAGGCGAGCTTCTGGAAGCCGTAGGTCGAGATCGGCGGGGGTGACGTGCGCTCGGCGCCCTCGGGCGTCGGGAACTGGCGTCGTGGACTCGAACACCATCGAGCTCGACAGCACCACGATCCGCTGCAGATGACCGCTGCGGTGGGCCTCGATGGCGGCCTCGAACGTGGCGGCGAGGATCCGCTCGTTCTCGGCCAGCAGGTCGAACGCGAACTCGTGGAAGTAGCTGATGCCGCCGATCATCGCGGCCGCGGCCACCACCTGGTCCACGTCCGCGGCGAGCTCGGTCAGCAGTGCTCGATCCTTGGCGTCACCTTCCACGAACCGGTACCGCGCGTGATCGTCGTAGCTCTTGGCCACGCGCCCGTACTTGCTGAAGTTGTCGAGCCCCACGACCTCGTGGCCGGCCGCCAACAGCTCCTCGATGAGATAGCCGCAGATGAAGCCGGCAGCGCCGGTGACGAGCACCTTCATAGGTCGAGAGTCCCTGTCATACGGTTGGTTGCGTCGAACTAGGTGGAAGGTGAAGCGCTTCGCGAGCTTCCGGTGTCAGCTGAATTCCGTATCCGAACCACCGGGGAGGCCGGCCAGCACAGAGAGAGGTGCCGATCGCCTCCACCACGATGCCAACGAGCGTGAAGCCGGGGATCGGGATGGCCCAGAGCGTTGCGAGCAGAGGAGACATGGCCGGTATCGGAACGACCTTGTAGATCGGTTGCGCACTTGGCCAGAGCAGTGGAATGGCGAGCCACAGGCCGCGGCGCCAGCCGATGATCAGGAGGCTGGCCACGGCCAGTGCCGCCAGGATTGGTGACCCAATCACCGCGTCGCCATGGGACTGACGAGCCAGGTTGGCCGTGATGCGCGGTAGCTCCTGGAAGAACAGCGCCCACGGCAGGAACGGAGCCGTAGCGAGGACCGCGACAGTGGAAATCCCCAGCGCACGCCATCGCTGCGTGGCAATCAGTGGCAGGGCCGCATACGGCTTGATGGTTGGCGCCAAGCCAGCAAGCGGTGAACGCACGAGGAGCAAGCCCAGGACCAGCGGCTCGGGATGACCGAGCACGATCGCCTCCCACAGCGGCGGAAACGCGATCCACCATGAGGGCAGACCCAGGCGACGAATGCTCAAGATCGCGATCGCGGCCATGCCTCCCACCCAGATGGCCCGAGTGAGATCTGGGGGCAGCACCGTGAACGGGATGAACGGGATCAGCATCAGCGGCGGACCCGCAAACACCGCAGCGGGCGGACCAACCGCCCACGGATCGCCACCGGTCACCATGGCCCGCGCGGCATCCGTGTAGAGAAGGGCATGGGAGCCGATCGCTCGCGGGTCGAGCAGCGGCCCGAGGCTGTTCCAGCCCGAGATGACCATGAAGACGGCCGCTGGCAGGAGACGCCAGACACGCGCCGCCAAGGGTGGTCGAGGTTGCCCCATGAGTGTTCAGAGCCTGATTCCCCGGCCCGTGGCATTCCAGATGTCCACGACCTCGTGACCGGACAGGTCGAGCGAGCGATAGGCGCGGTGCGGCGCGCCTATCACGATGGTGTCTGCGCGATCGAGGACCTCCTGGAGCGGCACCAACCGGTCGTCGCTCACGTACTCGTCGGTGGCCAGCACCGTTGCGCCGGCCCACTCAAGGAGCTTGCGCAGCTTGAAGCTGAGCGACGCCCGAATATCGTCCGACTCGGCCTTGAACGCCATGCCCAGGATCCCGATCGAGCGCCCACGAAGCGTGCCGTGGCGACGCTCCAGGGCCGACACGATGTAGGCGGGCAGACCCTCGTTGATCTGCATCGCCGCCTGCCCCAGCGGGAAGTGGTCCGCGGTGAACGCGGCCAGCTGCATCGTGTCCTTGAACAGGCAGGGACCGGCGGCGAAGCCCGGGCCGGGCAGGTCGGCCGCCCGCGGGTAGTCGTCGCGGATCGCCCGCAGCACGTTCGTATAGTCCACGCCGGCCTGGTCGGCGATGGCGAAGAACTGGTTCGCCACGGCGAACTTCATGTAGCGCCAGGTGTTGGTGAACAGCTTGGCGAGCTCTGCCTCCCGGCTCGAGGTGCGAATGGTCTTGGCCGCCAGCCGACCGAACAAGGCTTCCGCGCGCTCGGCGGCCCGCTCGCTGTCGGCACCGACGATCTGCGGCAGCGACGAGAGCTCTTCGAGGGCGTGCCCCTCAGCGATCCGCTCGGGACAGAACGCGACATCCACGCGGCAAGTGCGACCTTCGAATGCCGCGGTGACGTATTCGGTGGTGCCCGGGTACACCGTGCTGCGGAGCACGACTAGCGCCCCATCTCGCAGGTGTGGTGCGATCTGGTCCACGGCTCGCTCGAAGACACGCATGGAGGGGCCGAGGAACTCGTCCACCGGCGTCCCGATGACCAGGATCACGATGTCCGTGCGGCCGATCATGCTCGAGTCTGCGCTCAGCTCCAGCCGCCCAGTCGCGAGCACCCGCGCCAAAAGAGCGTCCGCACCGTTCTCGCGGAACGGCATCTCCCCGCCGCGGATCCGATCAAGCGTGTCATCCGCGATGTCGAACACACCGACCCGCAGCCCGGCGTCCGCGAGCGCGAGGCTCAGCGGCAGGCCGACGTGACCGGCGCCGCCCAGGACAACGACGTCGAGCGTGGTCGCTGCGGCGATCTCGGGTGCATCAAGGAACCCCCGGGTTGGCGTGGTTTCGTTCATGCCTAGCCTCCCGGGCGCGACGATAGCAGAGCGGTGTTCGCTCGCAAGGCGGCCCGAACGTACTGGGACCCGGTTATGACGTCGGCGAGGCCGCTCGCAAGCCCCAGGATGAACTTTGGGGTCTTGTCCGACCCAGCCACGCCGCGATGGGTATGGCCATCACCAGGACGTCGTTCAGGCTGTACAGCAGTCCAAAGTGGGAGTTCTGAACCGCGGTGATCCAGTCGATCCAGAGCGAACCGAAGGGAAGACTGAGGGCGACGAGGCCGGCGAGCATCAGCCACCAGGAACGCCGATGCGCGCCGACCAGCGCGAACGGGAACACCGATGGCTTTACCAGCACGAGGGCGGCCCAGCCGCCTCGGCACAGGCCGAGCGCGAGGAACGCCGAGACCCACATCGTCGGCCTCCCCGTCAGGTAGACACCCTGAACCCATGGAACGAGGGCCAGGAGCGCCATAGCTGTGAGCCACCAGCCACGTGGGTTCAGCCACAGGACGGAGCCGACGAGCAACCCCATCGGAGCCAGCCACCAGAGCACGCTGGGAGGTGTGCGAACGGTACCAGCAGCCAGAGGATCACCGGTGGATAGAGGATGGGGGAGCTCGAGTGAACGAGCGGTCCGCCGGTCAGCTGCTCAGGAAAGAAGTAACCCTGACCCGCTTGCCAGCTCAAGGCAGCGTTGCGATACGACCCCCAGTCGACCGGGGCCTGGATCAGGATCCAAACGAGGTACCTCCCTATTGCCACCGCATACAGGGCGATCGTCGCCGGGCCGCGCCATCGTACGAGTCGCCTGCCGATGTTTGGCCAGCTCGGGAGCGCCACCCGCCGGTCGGCGTCGGTCGACGTCGTCACGAGCCGACCCTCACGTAAACGAGGCCGGAGGGATCCGAGTAGCGAACGCTCCAGCCCTGGGGCACCACTACTCCAACCGGCGCGACCAGCACATCGACACCCCAGCGATCCAAGGCGGCCACCATCGTCTCACCACCGCCTGCGATCGTGTCATAGTCGCGCCAGACCTCCTCGGGGAACAGCTCGAACCGCGAGTCGACGAAGTAGCGGGCATCCGGCACGGCCCACTCGAACCACGACGCCCAATCCTGGGGCGCGAAGACGTGCGCCCCGGCGGGCGCGATGTCGCCGAGCGCGGTGGCGAGACTCGAGGGCGCATAGGTCAGCAGACCAGCTCGACCCGTCAGCGGATCGGAGGGTCGCCACCACGGCAGCGCCGCGACGATCGCCAGGCCGAGGACGGCCGGCACCAGGGCCGCGACACGCGTGGGCGTGGTCATCCGTGCCGGCTCGAGACCGGCCAGCGCCGGCGCTAGCGCGAACACGGCGCCGAACGGCCACCAGGCGACGCCACGCACCGCCCAGGCACCGATCACGATCAGACCTCCGAGCCACAGCCAGTCCGGCCAGCGCAGCTTCGACCGTCCGCGCCACGCAACCGCGAGCGCGGCGACAGCCGACGCGTAGAACAGCAGCCCCGGCACGGTCAGCGGCGACGTTCGCTGCCATTCGCTGGCCTGCTGGGTGACCACCGAGCTCGTCCCGATCCCGGCGGCGTACCCCCAGACCGCGAGCCCGAACGGGTTGACGAGCGTCGCGAGCGCGCCGACCACCAGCACGACCAGCGAGCCCGTCGCCGGGCGGCCGCGAACGAGGTCGTCCAGCCAGACGTAGCCCAGCAGCAGCGGGGCGATGACGAAGCTGCCGTGGAGGTTGGCCCACAGGGCAACAAGCAGCGGCGCGACCCACCAGGCCCGAGGCGATCTGACCCGGGCGGCGGCAAGGACGAGGAGGATGGCGAACACCAGGATGGCGAACAGCTGCGGCCGGAGAGCAAGCGCTGGTGCAGCAACGGCGAACGCGATCAGCGACAGGATCGCAGCCGTTCGCGAACCGGCCCCCCGCAGCATCGCCGCCCACGCCAGCAACCCGAACGACACGGCGACCAGCACGGCCCGTAGCACTGCCAGCAGCTCCCAGCCGCCGAGCCGGTGGACCCCTGCCAGCAGAACCTGCGCCAGCCACTGCTGATCGAGCCACGGCGTGCCCGCGATCGTGAACGTCCAGGTGTCGACGGCCGGCAGCGCCCCCGAGCGGAGGATCTCGTCACCGGCACGGACCTGATAGGCGAGGTCAACGGCCGGCAGCGGCACCAGCAATGCGATGAGCGCCGGCAGTGCGACCGCGACGACCAGCCAGAGGCGTTCGATAGGCAGACGCATCAGGTCTCGGATGGGACGAGGGAAACAGGCGGCGTCGGCGCGGACGAGGAGATGGCAGTCGGGCGCCAACCCGCAAGCGGGATCGAGGCCACCAATACCGCCAAGACATTCCACCAGAGGAATGGCACGGAGAGCGCAACCGCCACCGGCAGCACCCAGGCACGGTCCGTGCGTGCGCCCCAGACCACAAGGACCGCAGCGACGATCAGGCGCAGCGGGAGGGGGATGGGTGCCGCCTGACGCGGAACATCGACGGTCGCACCCAGCTGGGTTCTGGATGCCTCGACGAAGTCAGACCAAAGCGACGGCGCCAACACGTAGCTGACTGCCGCGACCAAGGCCGTCGCGCCCAAGGCGAGCGCCATCCCGCGCCACTCTCGGCGAACGACGAACCAGAGCAGCCCCACCCCGGGCGTGATCTTGGTCAGCAGGATGAAGGCCCAGGCTGCCGGCCAGCGCATGCCCAGGACGACCGCAAGTCCGAGCAGGATGTTCAGGTTGCCGAGCCATAGCTCGCCGAGCACGGGCGGAAAGAGCAGGATCAGCAGCGTCCAGCGCCGACCCATCCATGCCAGCGATGCAAGCAGCAACGCCGTCCAGGCGCCAAGGAATATCGGCCACGACACGCCGAGCGTGCGAAACGGCGCGAGCACCTGCGCCAGCGGAGGCGGGTACTTGTACTCGTACAGGCCCCCAGCTGCGTCGAACCCGCCGTTGATCGTGGACCGGTAGGGATCGTTCAGCGCGGCCGCCTTGTAGTAGGCGTGGGCGTCGTAGCCGATCAACGGCTCGCCGCGGGCGGCGGACAGGACCATCGCCACGACGAACACCGCGCTCGCGACGGCGATCCCGGGCATCACGGCCGGGTGCGACAGCCCGCGACCCAACCGATCGATCGAGGAGCGGACGCGAGTCATGCGGCACCCTCGGCCGGACCCGCCGCACGGTGAGGCGCGTAGGACGGGCCTGTCGCCTCGCGCCACAGCGGAATGCAGGCCGCCAGCACGGCCAACGAGTTCAACCACAGCACCGGCATCGCGATCACCACGGCCACGGGCAGCAGCCACCGTCGATCGAACCAGGCGGCGGCCACCATGACCACGACTGCCACCGGCAACCGCACGAGCAGCGGCACCGGCAGATACCAGCCGACGGTGACGGGCGTGCTTGAGCTGCCGGCCAGGATGTCGATCCAGGCTCGCCAGGCCGCGGGATCAAGGACGAACGAAACGGCCGCGATCACACCAGTCACGCCCAGCGCCAGCGCAAAGGCCCGCCACTCGCGACGTACCGCGAACCACAGCACGCCGATGCCCGGCGTGACCTTGGTCAGGATCGGCAGTGCCCAGGTGGCCGACACGCGGAACCCGGCCACGATCGCCGCCGCATACATCAGGTGGACGTTGCCCGAGATGATCTCGAACGGGATCGGCAGGAACAGCATCGAGGGCAGCGACCAGCGGCCAAGGAGCCACCACACGATGGCCAGGTTGAACCCCGTCCAGATGGTCACGAACACGGGCCACGGCAGCCACGTGATCGGCGCCAGGAGCTGCGCGAACGCCGGCGAGTACAGGTACGCGCCGATGGTGCCGGCCGTCTGCGCGTCGTAGAAGATACCGTCGCGGGTGGTCCAGTAGGCGTAGGCATCGACGCTCTGATCCCATGGCGGCACCTGGAACAGGCGCAGTGCCAGAAACGCCACCGCGAGGATCACGTAGCCATCGCGCGCCAGGCGATTTAGGAGAGGCGACTCACTGGTTCGCTGCACGCCACGATGGTAGGTGCCGGCAGGCACCGGGGCATCACCTGATCGTACGGGCGCGTTCCGGGCGAGACCTCAGGGAGCTAGCTCGCCGCGGCCGACGGGAAGCCGGCGGCCGGCACCACCTCGCGCGGGCGCACCCGGCGGGCACCCTCGTCGTACAGGTCCTGGATCGCGTTGACCATGATCTGGACGCAGAACCGGTCGTGGGTCATGTCGTGCCCGGCGCGGCCCAGCATGTCGGCCAGCGGGTGATCCTGGAGCAACCTCACGATCGCCCCGGCCAGCTCAGGCGGATCGTGCGGCGGCACGAGCAGGCCGTTGATGCCGTCCTGGATCATCTCCGGGATGCCGCCCACGTTGGACGCGACCACCGGGCGAGAGAGCGCCATCGCTTCGAGGATCGTCAGCCCCTGCGCCTCGCGGTAGCTGGGCAGCACGGCGACGTCGAACGCGGCGGTCACGGCCGGGATGTCGTCACGGCGGCCGGTGAACACGACGTGATCGTCGAGCCCCAGCTCGTGGACGATCTCCTGGAGCTCGTCGAGCCGGCTGCCCTCGCCCACGATCATGAGATACGCGAGCGGGACGGCCTCGAGCACCAGCGGCCAGGCCTCGAGCAGCGTCGGATGGCCCTTCTCGAGCTCCAGGCGGCCGACCACGCCCACGATCTGCGAGTCGGGCTCCATGCCGTACTCCTCGCGCAGCGTGCAGCACGGCTCCTGGTGGTCGTAGCGCTCGAGATCGACGCCGTTGTAGATGAGCGAGCGCGGGATGCTGCCTCGGCCCTCCTCGACCACCTTGCGATCGATCGAGTTCGAGACCACGACCAGGTGGTTCATCTCGGGCGTGAGCCGGCGCATCTGCTCCTGGTCCTCGCACGAGCGCACGCGCGAGCTAGTGCACGGTCGAGATGATCCACGGCCGGCGCTGGCCGGCCTCGCCCAGCGCGATCGCGGCCTTGGTGCCCACCACCTCGGCGCGGTACATGTGGTTGTGGATGACGTCGGGCCGGACGTCGGCCAGGTGCGCCGCGAGGATGCCGGTGGCGATCGCGTCGTCGGGCTCGTCGATGACCGTGACCGGGATGCCCAGGCGCTCGATCTTGGCCGCGCCGCTGCCGGGCGAGAGCGAGACCAGCGACACGTCGTAGACGTCGCGGTCGAGGCGCGACACGAGGTTGTAGACGTGCTCCTGGGCGCCGCCGTTGGTGCCGGTGGCCATGACCTCGACCACGCGGATCCGGTCGGGCTCGGGGGCGAACGTGCGGCGCACCGGCAGGCAGGGGTTGACGGGCGGCGTCATCGGGCCCGTGCCTCGCTCGCTGCCTGGTCCGCACCACACCCCGGCGCACGAGGATGCGCCCGATCCGCTCGTCGATGGCGCCCCACTCGTACTTGTAGGGCTCGTTGCCGCGCAGGAAGTCCATCCGGGTCATACCCTGCTCCAGCGCCCGGCGAAGGTAGCGCTCGATCATCACCACGCCCGGCGACAGGTCGCGCGCGTCGGGATCGATGCCGGCGTTGTAGTACATGAGTTTGTCCGGGGTCTCGACCGTCAGGCCGGCCGCGATCCGCCGCTCGCCGACCGTCAGGAACGACAGCCGGAACGGGCCGTCCGCGCCCTGCAGCTCGAACAGGCGCCGGAGGAAGGTCCGGCTCTGCGCACCGCCCGGCGTGTCGGGGAACAGTCCCTCCGCGCCCCAGCGCCGCTGGTGGAGGTCGATGAACGCGGGCAGGTCCCTGAGCGGATCGGGCGAGGCGTCGAGGCGGACCTCGCCGGCGGCCTCGGCCCGGCGAACCTTGCGCCGGATCTCGTGGCGCTCCTTCTTGCCCAGCGTGTCCAGGACGTCGTCCAGCGTGCCACCGCGCGGCAGCGGGACGACCGGGCACACGTCCTCCTGCTCGAGCGCCATGGTCCAGCCGTTCGCCTCCGCACGACGCCCGAACGCCTCGGCGAGCGCATCGGTCGCGGGATCCGCGCACCGCAGGCGGCGCAGGTCGACCACGTCCCAGCGGGCATCGCTCTCGGGGGCGGCTCTCCCGGTCGCTGCGCAGTAGTCCGCCACGGCATCGGCCGCGGCCGGCAGGTCGTCCGGGGCCGCCAGGAGCGTCGCGTAGTCGGCGTGGTAGCTGGCGCCGAAGAAGATCGCGGTGGCATCGGGCGGAACGGGGGTCAGCGACTCGCCCTCGGTGTGGCGGATCGTCGTGTGCAGCTCGAGGTCCGAGGGCTCCACCTCGTGGCGGTGCATGAGGGGCGCGATCGCCACCGGCCTGGCGTCATCGGCCGTTTCGGCGGCATCGGCCGGGACGATGGCCAACGTCTCCTCGTGGGCGTTGCTGCCATAGGCGTCCCACCAGGCGCGATGGACGGCCCACGCGGCAAACGGGGTGGCCCACGGGTTGGCCGCGGCGAGCGCGTCCCAGGTCTCGCGGTCGATCGAGTCGAAGCGGCGGCGAACGGCGCGCAGCGATCGGGGTCTCGGCCGGGGATGACGCCTGGTCACCCACGGCCGGCGGACAGGCAGGCTCGGCAGTCATCGTGGGGGGCACGGCCGGAGCATAGCACCGGATCCTGAATCTGGTTGCGACGGCAACTACGGCGCCGGCGGCACGTACCGCGAGAACGCGTCAACGCCGACCGTGGGTCCGAACCAGAGGTCATTCGGATGCAGCGGCAGCTGCGTCCCCAGGTACGCGTTGAACAGGATCGGCAGCACGTTGACGAGCGTGACATCGTCGGGAAAGAGGGCGGGCTGCCCAGGAGTCCTGGCCCAGAACAGGTTCGCGAATCGGTCTCCGAGGCCGGGTTCGGCAGGGTTGGTCCAGTCCAGCAGCTCCTCCGTCCCATGGTCTGAGAGAAGGATGACGATCGCGTTCGGGTCAGCCGTCACTACGTGCCGCAGGGCAGGCTCGATCATCCCGTCAACGCAGATGGTCTGGTCGCGTTGTGCCGCAATCGCCTCGGCGTCGCCGGCTCGATAGTCGCGGCCGGGAGAGCCAAACGTGTCCTGGTCGACTGGCCGGAACGAGCAGTCGGACTGCAGGACCAGCGGCCAGTGCGGAGCCGGGATGTGGACGAACGTGAACCGTGGCATTGTCCCTGGGGTGCTCGCGAGGTCGATCAACGCGTCGACCTCCCGCCCAATTCGCTCGTAGGCAGCGTGTACCTTGCCGGCAGTCAGCCCGTCGATCGCCTGGCCGAAGGCCGTCCCGTCGATCATCGCCTGCTCGAGCTCGTTGCGCGGGCCGACATCGATGTACGGTCCGTTGGCACGGAGGCTGAGGTGTTCGTAGCCGGAGGTCACGACCGTGAACTGGTACCCGGCGTGATCGAGGAGCTCAGCTGCCGAGCTGTGTCGCAGCGCGGCGATCGGGACCGACTCGTCGACCGGCGCGTCCATCTGCTGGCCAAGCTCGGCGAGTGGGCGACCGTTGAACAGGACGCTCAGGGAGAAGCGGGTGTGAACGTGGTTCGCCTGGCTCGCCGTCGACTCCATGAAGCTAAGCGAGGACAGCGTGTCACCCCAGTCAGTCGTGTCCAGGTCAAAGTCCCGGGCGAGCACGTCCGAGCGCCCATGGCCATCCAGCAGGACAAGGTAGATGTCGGGTCGGTCGGTGCTGTCGATGGCTGTCCACACAGCTGGGACCGTCACGGTCGGCAGGCTCGCCTGAAACTGGACGATCCGGCCCAGCTCGAGCACAACCAGCACCGCAAGCAGAACATTGAGGGCACTGCTCACCCGGCGCCACGGTACGGCAAGCTTGAACCGTCCGCGCGCACGGAGAATGCCCTCGATTGCCACGATGGCGATCGCTGCGAGCACCAGCAGGATCCGGTCGAGGCTCGTCGCCATCCCGAGTCCCATCACCGCCAGCCCTGCCGCCGCTGCCCCGCGATCGCGGCCAAGGGCCACTCGTCCCAGTAGGGTCAGGACGATGCCCGTCCCGACAGCGATGAACAGGATGCGCCAACCCGCGGACGTCGGCACATCGACGTGCGCGTACGGCTCGAGCACGAACGCGATCGCCAGCAAGGTCGGGTACCAGGTCCAGTCCAACACCCGACGGGCGACGGCAACCATCCGTGCGCTACGCGCTCAGTTCAGTCGTGCGCACGGCCACCGCCGCGGGCCTCATGCGTCATTCCACATCGACATCACGGTTGTACCTGTACGAACAGGTGATCCTGCGGGCGCGGTCCGAACCAGAACGCATCAGGCTGCATTGGGAGCGTCGTGCCCAGGAGCCCGTTCAGAAGCAGCGGCATGAGGTTCACGAGCGTCGTGTCTGCGGGAACGACACCGGTACGCCCGGGAGTCCTGATGGCGAGGAGGTTAGCCGTGCGCTCGTTGATGCCTGCCGCATCGGGCGCCCACCAATCCAGGTGCTCTTCTGGCCCGTGGTCGGACATCACGACGAGGACAGCGTCTGGTTCCGCACTCACCAGCTGCGTGACAGCCTGCGTCAGCATGCGATCGACGCAGGTTGTCTGCGCGACGGTGGCTGCGATTGTCACGTCGGTGCCTGCATGTCGTCCTGAGCCCCCCTCGACCTGGCCCGTCCCGGGAGCCGGGCCGCAGTCTGTATCGAAGACGAACGGCCAGTGCGGGACTGGGAGATGCGCGAACACGAAACGAGGGGTCGATGACTCGCTGTTGGCCAGGTTGACGATGCTCGCGAGGTCATCCCGAGTGCGCTGCCGTATGGCCTCGAGATCATGCTGGGGGTCGAGCGCGTTCCAGATCGCGGTCGCCGACACGTTTGCCAACAACGCGTATTCGAACTCGTTCGGCTGTCCCGTGTCCACGTACTGATCGGCGCTCCGGAGGCCCAGGTGTTCATAACCGCTCGAGATGACTGTGATCTCATAACCCGCCCGCCGGAGCAGCGGAAACGTCGGATTATCGTGGACGGTCCGTCGAGCCAATGCATCCTGAAATGCCTGCTCGGGATGGTCATTCAGATTGCTCAGATACGAGGAGCTGAACATCGACGCGAGTGAATACTCGGTGTATGTGTAATTTGATCGGCTGGCTGACGCCACCTCGAAATCCATTGCCTGGAGCGCCCGGATGAACGGTGAGTCGTCATAGTCATAGCCGTCATGAAGGACATCCTGACGCCCGTGGGCATCGGCCAGGATGATGAAGACGTCGGGCCGTGGTCCGCTGTTCAGAGGCTGGTCTGCCCAGGCAGACGGGCTGACGACAGGGGCAGGGTCCGCCATGGTGGCGACCCGCCCAAGCTGGATCACGAACAGGACGGCGATCAGGATCGTCAGTGTCTCGTGGATGCGCGGCCATGGTAAGCGCAGCCGTCCCTGCTCGAACCAGCGGCGCTCGATGAGCAGGATGATGACCAAAGCAGGAACGACGAGCGCGATCAGCGGGTTACGACCCGCGATGAGCGCAACGACGACGATCGCCGCTGCGAACGCGCCCCGCTCACGGCCAAGGATGGCGGTCGCCACGAGTGTTACCGCAAGGGATAGCGCGATGGCGATCAGGAAGGCGCGAGATGCCGCGGGTGGCTCAACGCGTGATACCG
This sequence comes from uncultured Chloroflexia bacterium, assembly GCA_963806265.1. Lineage (GTDB taxonomy): Bacteria > Chloroflexota > Limnocylindria > Limnocylindrales > CSP1-4 > CAIXZV01. The sequence continues at coordinate 74,241 of CAWDXT010000004.1, read as the reverse complement.
CGTAGACCTCAAGGAGCCAGGAGACGGCGAGCAGGATCACATACCAGCCAAACCCGGCAATCCGGCGAAGGCGGACCCAAGTCAAGCCCACGGCAGTGGCATCCCACCCGATACGTGTCGACTGGCAGGCAAGTTCGCCTCCGGGAATCCCATGACGGCGACCAACGGGATCACTGACCCTGGGACCCGCGCCATGCAAGGGCTGCCTGGATGTCGTTGGTGATCGCGAACGACATACCCCAACGACGCCCGTTGTCGAGGTACGGTCGTTCGTCTTCGCGCCAGTGACTGTCTCCAATGAACATGCCAATGTCCCCGAACAGGTCGGCGACAGTCGCGTGCACCAGGGAGACCTCGACCGCCGCGTCAGCAAGCCAGATGTCCACGTTGGGGTCGATCGTGTCGAGCTGCTGTGTCAGGACGGTGAATTGGGTATCCACGGACTTCACCTCGGCGGCGGCCTGCGCGCTGCGTGCGATCACGCTGACGTAGAGCCCGCGCCCGGCGAGGTACCCAGCGAGATTCCGATGCGCGCCCGGGCGCTGGTCCTTGCAATCCACAATCACCGTGCCCTTATACTGCGCCAGTTCGTCGAGCACCTCCGATAGTCGTGGCAACAGCAGCAGCTCTTGCTGCGTGGTCGGGTCGTAGCCCATGCCTCCGTCAATCCTGAGCTCGGCGAGCTCGGCATCTGTCTTGTTCTGGACCCGCCCGGTCGCGGTGGTGCCGGCCGTCAGGTCATCGTCGTGGTAGAGCCACCAGGTCCCGTCGATGGATCGATTCACGTCGAACTCGATCCCGTCGGCGTTCGAGCGGGCGGCGGACAGGATCGCCGGCATCGAGTCGCGCGGCCAGTGGGCGACATCGCCCGAATGCGCTATGAGCGCCATGCGGACCGGCGCCACGAGCCGCCACGAGAAGGGCACCCCAATCGCAAGGACGATCAGCAGGTACAGCGAGAGCGCGGCGATCCAGGTCCACGAACGACTCCGGCGCGCGCGATCCCGATCCTGGCCCATCACTGGAGATCCACCCGCACGAAGGCCCTGTCCGCGGGTCGTGGCCCGAACCAGAACTCGTTCGGCTGCCGATCCAGCTGCGTCCCGAGATAGGCATTGAACAGATCGGGAAACACGTTCACCAGGGTGATGTCATCGCCGAACACGCCTTCCTGGCCGGGTGTGCGGGCAGCGAACAGCGTCGCACTGCGCTCGTTGAGTCCCGTGGCATCAGGCGCCGACCAATCGAGGTGCTCGTCCGGCCCGTGGTCCGAGAACAGGATGACGACCGCGTCCGGATCGCTTGCGACCAGCCGGGCGACCGACTCCTCGAGGAGCCGGTCCACGCACGCGGTCTGCGCTGCCACAGCCGCGAAGGTGGTCGGGTCGCCACCGTGACCGAGGCCTTCCGGCGCGACGATGACCTCGTTCGATGGAGAGCAGTCGGCGCCGAACACATACGGCCCATGCGGGATCGGCAGGTGCACGAACACAAACCGCGGAGATTCTGCCGCTTCGCCCGCTAGCTGGTGCACGGCCGTCAGCTCGTCGAGAACCCGACCACGGATCGCTCCGGCTCGAACGCCCGGGTCGGCGTCATCGAGCAGCTCCGTCGCGCCGATGTGATCGAGCAGGGCGTCTTCGAACTCGTTGAGCTGGCCGGTATCAACAAAGCGTCCGGTGGTCCGGAGACCGAGGTGCTCGTACCCACCCGATACGACGATCACCTCGTAGCCGGCTCGCCGGAGGAGGGGGAACGCCGGATTGTGGGCGATGGTCGATTGCGCGAAGGCGTTCTGAAGCTCCGGATCGCGCATGGCATCCAGCGGGGAGAGGTACGAGCCTGTGAGCATGGACCCGACCGAGAAGCGGGTCAGCCCGTAGTTGGAGCGGCTGCGCGATGCGACCATGAACCCCTGGTCCTCGAGCGTCGACAGGAACGGGCCGTCGTCGTACCCGTACAGATCGCTCAGGATGTCCTGCCGTCCATGCGCGTCCACGAGCACCAGATACATGTCTGGTGGTGCTGCCGCATCCAGAGGCTGCGCGCTCCAGGCCTGCGAATCGAGCAGCGGCGAGGGTTCCGCGTAGACCAGGCCGTTGCCCACGGTGATCAGAAACAGCACGGTAACCGCGATCGACAGTCCCTCATGGATACGCCGCCAGGCATATCGGATCGGGCTGGTCAGCCGCCGATGGTGCTCGATCGCGAGCAGGGCCGCGGCCGCGAGGAGCAGAACGGCGACGATCGTGTCGTGGATGACAACCGCGCCCATCAGCACGAGCGAGGCGAGCACGCTGCCTCGCTGCGTGCCCAGCAACCTGGCGCACACCGCCGTGATGGCAACGGCCACGACCATGACAACCACGAGCGACCGAAGCGCCACAACCGGTTCGACATGGGATGCCTGGTACGCCTGAAGGAACCAGGTCAGCGCAATCAACACCGGGTACCACGGAACGTCCGCCAGCAGGTGGTGAAGCAGCCGCCTGACCTGAGAAGCGTCCTGCCGCGGACGGGGCGCGGTGGCTTCGATCGTCACCGATGCATGGCCAGGTAGAGCGTGCGTTGTGTGTCGCCGACACGCAGGGCTCGTTCGATCCGCCAATCCCGGGCGAGCGCGGTTTCGAACCCGGTCGCGGTGTAGTCGGGAAACACGTCCTCCCGCGTCGCGAGCAGGCGCCGGACCATCGGGTCCTCCTTGGGCACCCACTCGATGACCAGCCGCTCGCCGAGGCGAGCCAGCGTGGCCGACAGCATGGGCAGCGGGACGTTGCGGCCGATCGCGAGATGGTGCACCAGGGCCAGCGCGAGCAGGGTTCCGTTCTCCGTGCGGTCGAAGAGCGACTGCCGCTCCCGGGCGTCCCAGCCGATGCCGGGGCTGGGGTTGGCGAGATCCTGGAGGATCGGCAGGACCCGGGTCTCACCGCGCGCCACGAGATCGCGCCAGTGACGCTCGGAGGCGGCCGGATCGATGTCCAGCGCCACCACTCGCTCGGCAGCCTGGGCCGCGATCGCCGAGTACCGTCCGTTGTTCGCACCGAGGTCCCAGACGACGGATGGTCCGATCCCGGTCAGCATCTCGCGCACCGCATCGTCCTTGGCCTGGGCGCCGGCCTCGTCGTATGACGATGCCGTGCCGTAGTCAGCCCATTCGGTGCCGGCCGGGGTCCAGTCGAGGCCCTCGATCAGGCGCACGAGGCTGTCGTGAAGGGCGGCCTGGCGGGTCGGGCTGATGGACCTCGTGCTGACCTCGCCCCCGGCCTCCGGTCGGTTGGCATGCCGGCGTTGCGCTCGAGCGTGCAGGTGGATATGGCTCCCGAGCCCGAGGTTGAGCCGGGTTCGTCCCGGCAGCAGCGAGGCCGCGAGGTCCAGCGGAACGCCGTCGAGGTGATCTCGCAGCAACCCGCCCAGCCGGATGTCTCGCCTGGCCATCAGCGCCAAGGGCGCCAGGAAGTGCTCACAGAACTGCCGGTAGGCGATCCAAGGTGCGCCCGGTGCGGCCCGCCGGAACGACAGCGTGTCGATGAACACCGGGCGACCCCCGAGGAACTGGACGTTGTAGGCGCTCGCGTCGCGAAGCTCGAGCCCGCGAGCCATCGCCTCACCCTGGATGCGCAGCGTCAGCATCGCGGCCGCCTTGAGCTGGCCGAAGGTCCACTCGTAGGGATAGCTGACGAACGGAATGGGTTCCGGCCGGATGACCTCGAACGCGATCGACGCGTCGGCCGCCCAATCGAGCGGCGCCGGCTCGTGGCCGATCAGCAGGCCGGTGGCCTGGAGGCTGGCGAGCAATCCTGATTCCCGGGTCGCCGTCCAATCCGCCTCGGCTGGACGGTTGATCTGGCGAAGGAGGGTGCCGTCCCGACGGTAGACGAACCCGAACGGGTCGCGCCAGGACCCTGGATCGCGCTGCGATCCCCCGTCGATCACCCCGCGGAATCGCTGTCCGTGGTTGTCGGGTTGACCACCGGCTCGGCCTGACCGCGCAGGCGCCGGACAACCCGGGCGATCTGCTGGCGGAGCACGAAGGGAGCAGCAACCAGTGCGGCGATCAGCCGCCTGGATCAGCAGGCTTCCGGATCCAGGATCGATGTATGCGAGGACGAGATGCATGGGACCCCCGAGACGAGCCGGATCGATGAGTGCGGCCGAATGGTGCGCCACGACAACGTGAGCGTCAAACGGCTGATGGTCCTGTCGGCATGGGAGGAAGCACTGCCGCGAGACTTGGGCCGGCTAGCTGGTGGTCCTCACGAGAGTAGCCAATGCCCGGAGCATCAGGAACATCACCGCCCCCTCGCGTAGATCGTAAGGCAGCGACATCACCTAAGGCACGCTAGGCGCTGGCGCGATCGGAAACCTCTGAAGGGGCATGATGTGACTGTTGCCCTCTTCCCCGTTCACTGCGTCCAGTAACTCTCCTCTGAAGCATACGGGATCGAGGTACCAGCGTAGGTGTTCACCAATCGAGCCACAAGGTTGATGGGCGTAGCGTCATCAGCGATCAGGTTGGGATGCCCCGGCGTATAGGTGAGCAACAGATTACGAAACTGCTCCTGCCGATCAGACTGGTGCCCCGGTATCCATGGTCGGAAACACTACGACTACACATGGTCGATCCTCGGCCGCACTGATGGAGCTCACTGCGGCAACGATTGTCGTCGAGGTTTTCGATCTCGGCAACGGTCGGTACAACGACATATCTCCGTAGCGTTCGCCGATGTCCCACATACCACAGCTGGTCGGAAAGCACGAAAAGCCATCGGCTACCGATCCGTCGGCGGCCAAGACGAGTGGCGGATGTGGAGCCATGACGTGCACGAAGACGAGGCGTGGGCTGTCATGCGTCTCCGCGGCTATCTCAGTGGCATCGTCAATCGCCCCAACGATGGCGCCATGTCCAATCCGTAGAGCACGGAACGAACGGCATTAGGCGCGAGCCATGGCACCAGTGTCTGAGACATCAGATTCAGTTTCGAAATCCGTCGGCGCAGATGACCCAATTACCTTGTCGGCACCCCAGTCGACTGGGTTGGTAAACGGGGAGGCTATCCATACAAGTGAATAGCCAGCGCCCTTGGCCCTAGCTAGGACACTGCTGCTTGCTATGGCCTTGGTCAATTCTCTCTCTTCATCGTGTCGACTCGGAGAGACGGACGGGAGAAGTTCAGGAATTTGACGTGCATTAAATCATCGACGTGACCGTGAGGAGAGTCGCATTGTAGTTGGAGTGAGAATTGTCAGCGACAGCAAATCCGAGTCTCTCCATCTCGTTCAGGAAGGGGGTAATGTCGTAGTCGAAGTCATTCTTGAGCGTGTCTGCCCTCGGATGCCCATCGAGCATGATGAAGAAGATGTCTGGAAGCTCGCCGATGGCGGTCTTGCCGCCGAACCCTGCTCTCGTCGGGATCGGCGTCAATGCGCCACTCACGCTGGCTCCCACGAGCGCCACGGCGAGCAGGATCAGCGATATGCCGTTCAACGCTCGTGTCATCAGTTCCCACGGAACCGCATCGAGGCCCTGGCGTCGACTCATCGCCGCAAGCAACGCCAAGAGCAGCACGATTACGCCGAGCAAGGCCAGCAGTGGCATTCGTGTCAGAAGGGCCAGGACCAGCCACACAAGATCAGGCTGCGAGCTGGGGACGACGGCTCAATGCTGCAGCGACCAGCACCGTCGCGATGATCAGAATGCTCAAGACGAGGGTCGGCCGCGCGAGGGCTTCGACAGGCGCACCCGAGGCACCGAGGACGTTCACGATCCAGGCCACACCGAACAGGAGTGGGTATACAGGCAAGTCGGAGGCCCTTCGCAGCACCGGGTGCTGCAACTTGTTCCCTCCCATCGTCACGCCAATGCGGGCGCCACCGTCCGCGGCCACCCACGAAAGACCGGAATGGCATCACGCGCACACGCGACGCGAACCGCCAGGCTAGCAGCACGCCGATGACGAGGACGACTAGCAGACACGGCGAGGGCTACAAGCCACGTCCGGGCGCGACCACGGCAAGGCTTGACAACAGCGCCCTCATTTGATGTCCACCCGCACGAACGCCTTGTCCGCGGGCTGAGGACCGAACCAGAACTCGTTCGGCGGTCGGGCCAACCGCATTCCGAGATACGCATTGAACAGGTCCGGCAGCACGTTGACCAAGCTGACGTCATCGGCAAACACGCCCTCCCGGCCGGGAGTACGGGCGGCGAACAAGGTCGCGCTACGCTCTTGAGCCCTCTGGCATCAGGCGCCGACCAGTCGAGATGCTCGTCGGGCCCATGATCCGAGAACACGATCACGACCGCTCTGGGATCGCTCGCGACCAGCTGGGCGAGCGTGTCCTCCAAGAGTCGGTCCACCACGCAGTCTGCGTCGCCACGGCGGCCACGGTGGTCGCGTCGCCACCGTGCCCGAGGCCCTGGGCGCAACGATGATCACATTCGACGGTGAGCAGCGGCGCCGAACACGTACGGGCCATGGCACCAGCACGAACCGTGGCGTTTGCTCCGCCCCAAGCGCGAGCTGGGCCGCCATCGCCAGCTCATCGTGGACGCGACCGCGAACGGCTCCGGCCCGAATGCCCGGATCGAATTCGTCGACCAACTCTGTCACGCCGATATGGCCGAGCACGGCGTCTTCGAGCGACGCGTCGCGATACTGTCAGCAACCCGTGACTGCGCAGGCTCGTGGCCGATCAGCAAGCCCGCCTTCTGGAGGCTGGCGAGCAGCCCGGTCTCCCGGGTCATCAACCAGTCGGATTTGGCCGATTGGTTGATCTGGCGAAGGAGAACGCCGTCACGCTCGTAGACGAACCCGAATGGGTCGCGCCAGGATGCGGGGTCCCTCCGAGCGCTCTGGGTGATCACCCCTGAGGGTCGGTGTCCGGAGGTGCCGAGGCGGCCATGGAGTCGGTCTGTCCCCGAACGCGCCTGATGACTCTGGCGATCTGCTGACGAAGCACGAACGGGGCGGCGACGAGGGCGGCGATCACCGCCTGGACCATCAGGCTGCCTGATCCAGGGTCGATGTACGCGAGAACGAGATGCATGTGACGGCCCCCGAGGTACCTGAGAAGGATGCGTGCAAACGTCGAGTGCGGCCGAATGGTGCTCCACTGCAACGATGAGCGTCAAACGACCGATGGTCCTATCGGCATGGAGGACGCACCTCCGGCGAAGGACTTGGGCCGGCGCCGTCCGATGAGGACCAGCCAATCGTCAATGCAGGTTGTACGCCCAGTACACGCCGCCCAGGCCCACCAGCACGCCCCAGCCGATCAGCAGCCAGCCCCACCATCGGATCGAGCCCCGGTGCGCGATCCCCATCGCGACCAGCGCCCACACGAACGGGATCGAGTCCAGGAAGTAGCGGTAGCCGTACTGGAGCCAGCCGCCGCCGTAGTAGAGCAGCGTGGGGATCAGCACCAGCACGGCGGCCAGCAGCAGCCACCAGCTGCGGCGATCCCGCCACGGCGCCCGAACCGCCAGCAGCAGCGCCGGGCTGGTGATGAACACCGACATCCCGAGGCCGTCGGGCCGGAAGTACGGGAACTCCGGGATCCGCAAGGGGCACCTTGAGGAACAGGTAGTCGATGTTCATGCCCACGTGCGAGAGGGAGAACAGGCCCTGGTCCCGCAGCACCTGGAGCCACTCGGGCAGCACGGCGAGCGCATAGCCGGATTCGAGCGGGTCGCCGAAGCGGACGTAGTTGTACCAGAAGAAGAACAGCACGCTGGGCAGCAGGCCGGCCGCGAGCAGCACCCAGTCGCGCCACGGCAGCCGGTCCGACCAGTGGTTGAGGTCGCGAAGACCACGCGGCAGTCCCAGCCGCCTCGGCACCAGCCACAGCGCCACCGCCGGCGCGGCGAACGCCACCGGCGCCCGGGTCAGGAACGCGAGCCCGATCAGCAGGCCCATCAGCCACGCTCGTCGCCGCCCGAACATCTCGGCCAGCAGGAACAGGGTCAGGATCATGGCCACCAGGTGCCCCGTGTGCCACACCCCACCACGGGTGGTCACCCACCACACCTGGGTCGAGAAGCCGAGCAGCACGGCCAGTGCCAGCCGATCGCGCCATCGCGACACGCCCATCCGGCCCGGCACGCACCAGGCCAGGAACACGACGAACGCCGCCAGCCCCGCGTTGATCCCGGGCTCCAGCTGATCTGCCGTGGCCGGCCCGACGAGCGCCACCAGCGGCATGAACAGGATGGCCGGGAAGGGCCCGAACGGCACGTACGCCTGGCCGTTGAAGCGGATGATGTCGTTGGGCCCGAGGATGACGTCGATCGAGGTCCGGCCGTGGAGGAACGAGTCGGCGAGATAGAACAGGTCGCCGCGTCCGGCGTCGAACAGCCGGTTCGACAGCCAGTAGACGAGGAACGCGTCAGGGCGACACCATCCCCTGGACCCACCATCGCGACAGGAGTCTCACCGGGGCGAGCGTACAGTTTCCGGTCAGAGCCTGTGGCAGGCGCGAGAATGGGACCCCAATAAGGCCAAGCCCCTGTCCTGTGCATCCAGGGCCAAGCCACCTCCGGCGATCGCACCGCGACGTGGCGCGGCCAAGCAACGCTAGATGGCGAGGTTCCCGTCCATGACGCGATTTTCCCTGTGGACAATTGCCGAGACATCTGACAGGTTCGCCATCATTCGCCGTGACTGGCGCGGGGAAGGAGGGGGTGATGCCACGAGCAACGACCAGATCCTCACCGCAGAACCAATGCGACCACCGATACGGTAGCGACTACAACCTCATGATCTCGTCGGCCGATTTCGTATGACGCTTGGCAGCAGGAACCTGGTCAGGGATAGAGTCGCGGCCGCACCCCCAGCTAGTGCACTCTCGGCCATCTCATCAGTGCCCTCGCCTTTGCTGCGCGCAGATAGTTCCTGTGCGCAGCACGCGAGGTCCTCGAATGGCACACCGGCATCGCCAGCGCCAGCGCAACGCCAGCGCCAGCGCCAACGACGCGAGCGTCGTTTGACCTCTGGCTGCCACATGCACGAGCGTTGAGCGGCAGGCCGGGGATCGGCGCCGGTGATTGGGTAGCGAGGGCGGGAGGCGTGGACCGGGGGCAGGATGCAGCGCGAACCTGGGGAGAGCCCAGCCTGTACCAGGTGGCCGAGCCCACTCGTGGAGGCGTTCCGGATGTTCGCCAGCCGGTGGCTGGACACGCCGCGAGTCTTAGCTCGGGACCGAGGTCAGTGTCCGTGGACAGCACGGCAACAACTGGCGCCGCGAGGCTCCGGTATCGTCCAGACCTCGACGGCCTGCGTGCCGTGGCCGTGGGGCTTGTCCTGCTGGATCATGCGCAGTGGCCTTTCCCCTCGATCATCGGGGGTGCTGGCGTAACCGCATTCCTGGTGCTTTCGGGCTACCTCATCACAGGCGTGCTTGCACAGGGGCAGCCGTTGAGAGTCTTCTATGCTCGTCGCGCTCTGCGCCTGTTTCCGGCCCTTGCAGTCGTGCTCGCGTTCGTTTGCGCGGTCGGTATGTCCGGCGGCTGGAGGGTGCCATGGTTGCCCGGCGTGCTCGCCAGCATGGGATACGCGACGAACTGGGCTTCGATCCTCGGTGTCCCAACCGGACCTATGGCCCACGCCTGGAGTCTGGCTATCGAGGAACAGTTCTACTTTGCTTTGGCCCGTGCTGCTCCTGGTTGCCGTCCGCTGGGCCAGGTGGCTGGCTGTGGCGGGCATCGGTCTAGCTGTGCTCGCACGTGTACCAATGACTGGTTCGATTGGGTACTGGAGCACGTTCACGCGTATGGATGCGCTCCTCGTTGGCTGCCTGCTGTGGCTGAACCCCGGACGGTTGCCACGGATATGGGCGCCCGTCGGGCTTGCGCTGATCGTGCTCGCTGGCCTGCTCATGGGCGCCGTCACTGATCAGATCGCAATGCCGCTGGCCATCCTGGGTGCCGCATTGGTCGTTCGGGCACCGTGGCCGCCTGACTCGGCTGGCGACGCCAGGCAAGCGCGCATACTCGATCTACCTGTGGAGTTGGCCACTGACGATCCTGCTTGGCCCTGGCGCAGCTGCGACGGTCCTCGCCCTGTTGTGTGCCGAAGTCTCGTACCGCCTCGTTGAGCGCCCGTTCCTTGGTCTCAAGGATCGGATCGGTCTCCGCCGTGCCGATCAGATTGATGCACGGGACACTGGCTCACCCGGATCGTAGACCCACCTCAGCAAACCCTCGTGGCCCTCGAGCAGCGTCCCAACGACGGTGCCGGATGGCAGCCGCCATTTGCAGCACCAAGCAGGCCGAGGGCTTCCGCGATGTCGGTCGTCTTGGGCTAGCTGCTCGGCGAGGGCAGCTCGCCTTGCCCCCGGTCAGACGAGATTGGCAGCGCCACCGCGATCTCGTCCCGACCAATGAAGAACATGGCCAGCATCGCGACCCACATCGTCAGCGGGTACGCCATCGGGGGCGTGATCCCGATGAGCGGCCAGGCCGTCACCGCCGGGATTGCGAGCGCCCACCACCAGCCGCGGGCCAAGCAGGAAGGCGACGGGCAGCAGCAGGAGCATCGCGTAGTGGTCCCAGACGATCGGCGACACCAGCTGGCTGGCGACCACGGCGACAAGATACGAGGCCTCGTCCGTGGCGAACCGGATCGCAACCACAAGCACCACCAGCACGGCCAGTGTGCTGATCGCCTGGAGGATCGTCGCGACGCTCGGAAGACAGCCCCGAGCTGGTACGCGACGGCGCCGGGCGTGAAGTTGTGGGGCGTCGTCACCGGGTCGCTCACCGTTCGCAGCAGCTGCCAGAAGTCCGGCCAGGACGGGCGCCCGCGAGCAGGGTTGCGAGCGCGGCCAGCGCGACCAGGACCAGCACGCCTACCAGCACCGCGCGGAAGCGCCGCGTGAGCAGCGCCCACGCGATCAGAGGCCGGGCTGCAGCTTGATCGCGGCGCCGAGGGCGCTGCTCACGCCCAGGCGAGTCGGGTCGTCACGCCAACGCCAGCCGATGGCGAACAGGAGGAACAGTACCGGCCCGACCTGGCCCAGCTTGACGGCATAGACGAATGGGAACGACCAGCCGGCAAGGAGCACGCCCACCACCGGACGGAGGTCGGGACGGGCATGACGCGAACGCCGGCGAGGAAGGCTGCGACAGACAGACGCGATCCATGCCCATGTCGCCGTCGACGCCGACAGCAGCCCGAACGGCAGCAGGAGCGGCGCGAACGTGGGCGGGTAGTAGAACAGGCCGAAGCCGCCGGTCTGGCTGTACGACATGTCATACAGCGGCTCGCCATGGAGCAGGCGGACGGCGGCCTCGTGGTAGGCGAGGAAGTCGAAGCCCAGCGTGTCGCCGGCCACGACCAGCGTGGCGACGACGCCGAGCGCGAACGAGACGATCGCGACGACCGGCAGCGCAGTCGCAGCCAGGCCACGCGCGCTAAGCGCTGGCATCAGGGTCACGCCTGCTCAACGGCCCTCGAGCGATTCATGCGATGGATGATCGGGATCCGGAACAGATCCCAGGCCACTCGCATCGCGAGCAGGGGACCCGGGTGCATCCGCGATCCGCGGCGGTCCGACCATTGGATCGGCAGCACGGACCACTGGTAGTGATGCCGTCGCACGAGGTAGATGATCTCGACATCGAACACGATGCTGGTGATGCGCTGCCGGGCGAACATGTCCCGCGCAACCTGGCGCCGGAACCCCTTGAAACCGCATTGGGTGTCCTGTACCGGACCGACGACCCACATCGATGCAAGCGCATGGAAGGTCCTGCCCAGGAGCCTGCGCCACGGCGGCTGCGTCTTGCGCATGTCGCTGCCATCAGGCTGGATCCGGCTTCCATACACCGCGTCAGCCGATTCCAGGGCCCGCGACCATCGGTGCCAGCTCATCGGGTGGTGTCGCCATGTCCGCGTCGGTGAACACGATCAGCTCACCCTCGGCAGCGAGCATGCCGGCCTGCACGGCGGCTCCCTTGCCGCCGTGCGGCACCTGGAGCAGCCTCAGGTCACCGGCTGCGAGCTCGGGTCGTGCCCGCACCAGATCCGCCGTGCGGTCCCCGCTGCCGTCGTCGACGACGAGGACGTCCACCCGCGGCGGAAGCAGCTCGGCCCCCGGTCGCCCCTCGCGGGCGTGATCACCCCGGCGATGGAGATAGCCGAACAGCTCATCGAGCGCAGGTCCAAGCCGGGCCTCCTCGTTGAACGCGGGCAGGACGATGGTCAGGCTCTGGTGTGCCATCGGGGCAGTCTAGGCTCCGGTGGTGCGCCCCGTAACCGGGACGGGTGGGGTAACTGCCGACGGGTACCATCGTCGACCACGCAATGCGGCCACGAGCAGGAGGGCTACGGCCAGCCAGGTCAGGGGCAGCCAGGCGATCGCGATCGCTGCGACGACTGCCGATGCCACGAGGATCGGCCTGGATCGCTGGTCGGTAAGCGCCAGCAGGATGGCCGCCGGCAGCAGGGCGACCGGATAGTGGAACCACGTCACGGGCAGCGTCACGAGGCTGGCCGTGGCCACGATCGCGAACCCCATCGACCAGTCGCCGATCCGGACGGCAGCGAACAGGGTAGCCGCCAGCACCACGGCCACAACGGCGACCTGCACCCAGCGCAGGACGTCGGAGGCCGCGCCGGTTGCCTGGCCGATCAGCGACACGGGGCCGATGTTGCGCGGGTCGACGAGCTGCGATCCTGCACCGGCCACCACGATGTGCGCGTAGTCGAGCCAGGGCTGGACGCCGCCGATGGCCACGCTGGCCGCGACGATCGCGAGACCGGTCACGATCGTCGCGCCGGCCACGGTCGCCAGCGACCGCCCACCCGGGCGCCAGGCGAGGACGAGCAGCCACAGGAGCATCGGCGCAGGCTGCAGCTTGGCGACGATGATCGCGCCCAAAGCAACGCCCGCGAGCATCCTGGTGCTCCTGGAGCTCCCGGGCAGCACGGCCAGCAGCACCGCGCCATAGGCCAGTGGATACCAGGCATCGAGGTTGCCGAACAGCACGGCGATCGCGAACGGGAAGACCAGGGGCGCGACGCACATCGCCCGGACGGCCGTTCGCAACGGATCCCGCCCTGCATGCGCGGCGAGGCGGCTCGCGACGTAGCCCAACGCCAGCGTCGCGCCGATAGCCCACAGGATGAGCACGATCCCGTCCGGGAGCCACGCCAGCAGCGTCATCGCCTGCGCGACCGGGGGCGGGTACGAGTAGAACAGCGAGACTGCGTCGGGCGAGGTGCCCCCGAGGATCGCCGGATCGTACGGACTCTGACCGTTCAGGACGTTTCGGGCGGCGTCCAGGAGCAGGGTCAGGTCGAAGCCCGCATTCGGCGGATCGTGCTGCCACAATAGCCAGCCGATCCAGGCGACGCCGGCCCGCCAACCAGGCCGACAACCAGCCATGGTCCGAGAGCGTCACGTGAGCGCATCACGCTTCGTGCCCGGCGGGATCGTCGGCCCGGCTTGGACCCCCGAATGCTGCCAGCAAGGACATCAGCTGGTACACGAGGAGCCGAGGATACGCGAGCACTGCAAGCGTGACGCTGGCCGCCCACGCGTACCGCGTCGGCTGTAGACGCACCGCTGCACTTACGAGCAACGCCACGAGGCCGGCCCAAAGGAGCGGATCGGATGACGAATGGCGAGATGCTGCGCACGTCGAAGGCCGGGCGAAGCCAGGTGAAGCGGAGAAACTCAACCGTCGCGGTCGGCTCGAGAACAAGCTGGATAGCGGCCAGCACGGTGATCCAGATCGCCAGCCATGCCAGGGAATGGCGGTCCCGGCCAACGACCCAGTAGATCGCCACCAGCCAAGGCAGCAGCTTGAGGTGGCCCGCAAAGGCGATTGAAGATGGCGTCCCCAGCGCAAGCGCCAGCGTAACCAGCGGTTCCGCCTGCCCAATGCTCAGGGCCCACAGGATCGGCAACGCCAGGAGCCCGAGGGCGATCAACACCGGTTGGCTGAGGCCGATCCGGCGGAGCGTCAACATGCATGCGCAGAGCAGGATGACCTGCCAGATGGCGGCGGCAATGGGAAACGGGAGCAGCGCCAGCGGGCGGAACAGGATCGCCAGGAGCGGCGGATTGAGATAGAGACCGATGCTGTCTGTCGCGGTGGTGTCGTACAGTGGCGCGCCTGCGTTGAGCCGTGCACCGGCGTCGTAGTAGACGCGTGTGTCCGCCCATGGATCCGCCGACAGGTGGAGCACAAGCGTCTCCACACCCAGTGCGACGCCGACGACCGCAGCTGTGACCATGATCAACGCAATGACCCGGCGAGTCGGCGGAGACAGGGCCTTCGATGCGATCGACATGCGCCGACTTTACGCGCCCGCGATGGCCCGCATCCCGACCCTCTACGGGACCTGCGTGCTAGCACATTGGTACCCCTCGGACGCCCGATGACCCGGTGCTAGGCTGCACCAGCCGTGCGGATCGCAGTCCTCCTGTACTTCGTTGCCCTGGTGGCGCGCCTCGTCGTCGCCGCCATGTTCCCCGACCCCGCCTACCCCGATTCCTTCTACTACGTGGACGTCGCGCGGCAGCTCGCGGCCGGTCACGGGTTCAACGTGGACTTCGTCTGGATCTTCGCCGAGGTGGGCGGCGGAATCCCCGCCAACCCGACGCTGCCGATCCCGTCCAATGCGCACTGGATGCCGCTCGCGTCGCTGGTCCAGGTGCCGTTCATCTGGCTGCTTGGGCCGACCGCGTTCGCCTCTGCGCTCCCGTTCGCGATCGCCGGCGCGTTCTCGGCGCCGCTGGCGTACGGGATCGGCCGTGACGCAGGCGCGCCGCTGTGGGTCTCGATCGGCGCCGGCATCCTGGCCGCGATGCCGATGCTGCTGTTCCCGTTCATGGCCCAGCCCGACAACTTCTCGCTCTACCAGCCGCTGGTGGCCGGATCGCTGTGGCTCGCCGGACGGGCGTTGATCGGGCGGCCACGCGCGGGACGGGACTTCGCGCTGGCCGGGTTGCTGGCCGGCATCGCGACGCTGTCGCGCAACGACGGCGTGCTGGTGCTGGCGGTCCTGGGCGTCGCGTTCCTGTGGGACCGCCTCCGCCATCGCCGGATCCCGTTCCTGGCCGGGCTCGCCTCGGCCGGCCTGTTCATGCTGGTCATGGCGCCCTGGTACGCGCGCCAGCTGCTGACGTTCGGCTCGCTGTCGCCGTCGACGGCGTCGGGCAAGGTGCTGTTCATTCGCGACATCGGCGAATGGAACAGCATCACGACCCCGGCCTCGCTCGACCATCTGCTGGGGATGGGCATCATCCCGCTGCTGCTGACGCGCATCGGCGGGCTCGTGTCGGCCACGTTCATCTTCAGCGTCATCGTCTGCGCCCTCGTCCTCGTCCCGTTCCTGGTCATCGGCGCGTGGCAGCGCCGGCGCGACGGGTTGTTCGGGCCGTACCTCGGCTACGCCATCCTGCTGTTCGCGTTCAGCGCGCATCGTGTCCGCGATCCATGTCCCGGGCGGAACGTTCATCCACTCCGCGGTCGGCGCTCGCCCCGCAGGCGTACGTGCTTGCGCTCGAGGGCATCGTGGTGGCGGCCGCGTGGGCCGCCGAGCGACGCCCAGGCTGGGAGGCCGAGCGGGCGGCAGGCATGTTCGTCGCAGGCGCCGTGGTGCTGGGCGTCGTCATCGCGTGGTTCGGCGCGCTGACGGTCCACGCGGGCTGGCAGGCGAAGGCCGAGCGGATGCAGTCGGTGGGTGTCGCGCTCGACCTTGCCGGCGCCCCCGAGACGGACCGCGTGATGTCGATCGATGCCGCCGGCTACCGCTACTGGACCGGGCATCCGGGCGTCGTGCTGGTCAACGACCCGTTGCTCACCGTCAAGCAGGTGGGCGACGCCTACGACACGCGCTGGCTGGTGCTCGAGCCGGGCGACGCCGTGCCCGCGGTCGCCGAGATCCTCGAGAGCGGGCAGCGCCCGTACTGGGTCGGTCCGCCGATCCTCCAGCGCGACGACGTGGCCGTCTACCCGATGTGCCAGTCCGCGAACGACCCACGGTGCGCGCCCTGACGCGGCGCGAGGCGTGGCTCACCGCCGGGGCCATCTTCGTCATCGCGCTCGCCGTCCGGGTCCTCGCGGCGTCGCTGATCGCGTTCCCGAAGCCCGAGGACACGGCCTACTACGTCGGCGTGGCACGCAACCTGGTCGAAGGCCGGGGCCTGGTCTCCGATGCGCTGTGGAGCTACGGCACGCCCCCGCTCACCTTCCCGCGCCCGGCGTTCGAGGTCTGGCTGCCGCTTCCCTCGCTGCTCGCCGCGATCCCGATCGCCCTGCTCGGCGGACCGGCCCCGATCCCGCTCGAGACGGCGATGCGGGGTGGGCAGGTCATGTCGGTCCTGGCCGGCGCCGTCGTCGCGGTGCTCGCGTGGCGGCTGGCGGCCGACGTCGCGATCGAGCGCGAGCTGCCGGCCGGTCGCGCCCGGACGCTGGCGATCGGCTCCGGGCTGGTGGCCGCGGTCTACCTGCCGCTCGTGCTCCACTCGGCCCTGCCCGACTCGACGATGCTGTTCGGGGCGCTGGCCCTGGGCGCGTGCCTGCTGATGACGCGCGCGCTGCGCGATCCGCGCGGCGCGCGCTGGCGCGATCCCCGGCTGCTGGCGCATCGGGCTGCTGCTGGGCGCGGCCGCGCTCACCCGCAACGAGGCGATCTGGCTGGCGCTCGCCTGGGCCTGGCTGGCGTGGCGGCGGCGCGGCGAGCCGGCAGCCGTGCGCACGCGCATGATCGGCGTCGTCGCGGTCGTCAGCCTGATCGTGTTCGTGCCCTGGGCCGTCCGGGACTGGATCGTCTTCGGCAACCCGCTGCCGGGCCAGGCGCTGTCCAACGCGCTGTCGGTCACCGGGTTCGACATCTTCGCCTGGAACGACCCGCCCACCCTGTCCCGCTACCTCGCGGTCGGCGCCGGGACCCTGCTCCAGATGCGGATCGACGGGCTGGGTCACAACCTGCTCAGCGTGCTGCTGCTGCTGGGCATCCCGATGTCGGTGATCGGCCTCGTGGCGCTGCCCTGGCAGGGTCGCGATCGAGCGCTGCGCCCGGTCCTGCTGCTGGGCGTCATGACGTTCCTGGTGACCAGCCTGCTGTTCCCGGTCGCGACGACCTGGGGCACCTTCCTCCACGCGGCCGTGCCCGTTCACGTGCTGCTGCTGATCTCGGCACTGGGCGGGCTCGACGCGCTGATCGCCGCGGTCGGGCGGCGCCTCGGCTGGACCCGGCCGGTGGCCTGGCTGGGTCCGCTGCTGGGCGTCGCGGGGTCGCTGCTGTTCACGGTGGCACTGCTGCCCGGGTTCGGTGCCGGAGCGCGCGGACACGGAGCGCACGTACGCCGTCCTCGAGCGCCAGATGGCCGAGCTCGGCGCCCCGCTCGACGGGTCGGCCCCGGTCATCCACGACTTCCCGATCTGGCTCGCCGAGTCCGCGCGCATCCGGACGCTGGGCCTGCCCAACGAGTCCCCGGCCGACGTCCTCGACCTCGCGACCCATTTCGGCGCCCGGTGGCTGATCCTGGCCAGCCCGGAGCGCGGGATCTGGCCGGCCGTGCTCGACGGACCCGATCCTGACGCCGCCTGCTTCCGGGAGGTCCAGCTGCCGCAGCCCGTCCGATCCGGCCGACGCCGCGGCGATCGCGGACGTGCGCGTGTTCCGGATCGCGTGTGCCGGCGTCGCCGGCCTGCCCGGACCGTCCGGGGCCGGGCGCGTGGGGGCCCGCGGGCCGATAGGCATCCTGACCGGGTTCACCTCGCCATGAGCGCGGCCGATACACTCACGCCGATGGGATCGCAGACCGGGTCACCCGGGAGCCGCTACGACGAGCTGCTGGCCGAATCCGCCGAGGCGCTGGCGTTCGCCGCCAACACGCTCCGTAGCGTGCGCGACCGGTTCCGCGAGGCCTACCTCGACGAGGTCGCCCACTGGGAGACCCTGCGCGACGACCTGGACGAGCTCGAGCGACCGGCCGAGGTCGATCTCGCGGCGGACACGGTCGTGGAGCCGGCGCCGGCGGCATCGGCCGCGATTGACGGCACGAGCGACCGGGAGGCGCTGGAGGCGGCCGAGGCCGGGGCGGCCGACGGCCGGCTGCGCTCGACCCGATCGAGCGTGGAGCGCACGCGCGGGGACCTTGGCCGGCGCAACGCGGAGCTTGCGCGCCTCGAGCTGGCCATCCGCCACCTCGACGCGACCTGGCTGTTCGTCGAGCGAGGCGACGCGTCGCTGATCGGCGACTCGTCGCTGCCGCGCGCCTCGACCGAGCTCCAGATGCGGATCGTCGAGGCCCAGGAGGCGGAGCGCGTTCGGCTGGCCCAGGAGGTGCACGACGGCCCGGCCCAGGCGCTGTCGAACGCCATCTTCCAGGTGGACTACATCGACCGGGTGCTGGACGGGAACCCGTCGCTCGCCCGCTCGGAGCTGCGGCTCATGCGCGAGCGGCTCCGCCGCGAGCTGGGCGACGTGCGCACGTTCATCGGCCAGCTCCGGCCGCCGGCGCTGGTGGAGCTGGGTCTCGACGGCTCGATCGCCGAGACGGTGGCCACCCAGGCCGCCCTCTCCGGCCTGCGGATCACGACCGAGCTGCGCGGCTCGACCGACGACCTCGCCGAGGCGGCCCAGACGGTCGCGCTGCGCGTGGTCCAGGAGGCCCTGCAGAATGTCCGCAAGCACGCGGGCGCGTCGAGCGTGCTCGTCGCGTCGCGGCTGGACGATGGACAATGGGTGCTGGAGATCCGCGACGACGGCCGTGGGTTCGACGTCGGAGCGGTCGCCGCGCGCGGGCGCCGTAACTTCGGGCTCCAGTTCATGCGCGAGCGCGCCGAGCTCATCGGCGCAACCTTCGAGGTGCAGTCCCGTCCCGGGGCGGGCACGGTGGTCCGGCTGGCGATCCCGTTGACGCGAAAGGAGAACCGATGACCGAGTACCAGGGTCCCGAGCGCCGACGTGGCACGGATCGGCGGAACGAGTCGTTCGAGCAGGTACGGATCCTGATCGTCGACGACCATGCCCTGTTCCGCGTGGGCATCCGCCAGATCCTCGAGCGCGAGGCGGACTTCGAGATCGTCGGCGAGGCCGACGATGCGCGCACCGCGATGGACGCGTCGCTCGCGACCAACCCCGACGTGATCCTGATGGACCTCTCGCTGCCCGCCCCGGGCGGCATCGAGACCACGCAGCGGGTCAAGCGCGAGCTGCCGTCGTCGGCGATCGTGGTCCTGTCCACCGAGGAGGACGAGGACGCGCTGTTCGAGGCCATCAAGGCCGGCGCCGCGGCGTTCATCCTCAAGGACATCGCGCCCGAGGACCTGGTGATGATCATCCGGCGGGTCGTGAACGGTGAGTACCTGATCAACGACAAGGTGTTCAGCAAGCCCGCTGTCGCGTCGCGGGTGCTCAAGGAGTTCCGCGAGCTGGCGGTCTACGGCCAGGAAGCGGCGCCGATCTTCGCCCCACTGTCGCCGCGCGAGGTGGAGATCCTGGACAACATCGCCCAGGGCATGACCAACAAGCAGGTCGCCTATGCGCTGTCGATCTCGGAGCAGACGGTCAAGAACCACATGAGCTCGATCCTGCGCAAGCTGTCGGTCAACGACCGCACGCAGGCCGTGGTGTACGCGATGCGCCAGGGCTGGATCCGGATGCCCGAGGATTGAGCGCCGTCACTGACGGGCCGAGCGACCATGACCGACACCCCGGAGCTGTCCGCCGGCCCGAGCCAGGATCTTGCCGGACGCCTCACCGCCGACGTCGACGCCCTCGATCGCGAGCTGGCCGAGATCGACATGCTGGTCGGCCAGGCACGGGCCGAGGCAACTCGCCACGAGCAGAAGCGCGCCGCCGCGGCGGAGCGGCTCGAGAGCGCGGCCAGCGACGCCTCCCCGGAGTCGTACGGCCAGCTGGTGACGCTGACCCGGCGAGCCGTGCTCATGGAAAGCCAGGTCGACCTGCTCGATGGCAAGCGCAAGGCGCTGGCGCGACATCGGGACGCCGTCGCAGCCGTGGTCGCCGGCTCGGGGCGGCCGATGCCGAGGCCGCGGCAGCGCCGCCGCCGCGGCCGAACCCGGCGCGCCGGGCGCCATCCCGGACGCGCTCCCGCCCTCGGTCTCGCGCGTGGTGCTCAACGCCCAGGAGGATCTCCGCCGTGACATCGCGCGTGCGATGCACGACGGGCCGGCGCAGTCCCTGACCAACATCGTGCTCCAGGCGCAGATCGCGGCGCGGCTCGTCGACCGTGACCCGTCACAGGCGCAGAGCGAGCTCGATCTCCTCGTCTCGATGGTCCAGCAGACGCTCGACGCGACCAAGAGCTTCATCTTCGACGTGCGCCCGATGGTCCTCGACGATCTCGGCCTGGTGCCGACGCTGCGGCGCGCCGCTCGTGATCGCGGCCGGCAGGCGGGCATTCCGGTGGCCTTCGAGTCGCTGGGCCAGGACCACCGGCTGCCGATGGAGGTGGAGACGACCGCGTTCCGGATCGTGGACCAGGCGCTGACGGCCTACCTGCGCCTCCGGCCGGACCGCCTCGAGCTCACAGCCGACTGGAGCGATGGGCTCGAGATCCGCCTGGTGGCCCAACGCGGCGCCGTGCTGTCCGACGAGGAATCGGAGCCGCTGCCCGACGTTCCGGAGGGCGACGTGCCGGATGCGATCAAGCAGATGATCCAGGAGCGGCACGATGACAGGGCCTCGGCGGTTGCGGCCGCGGAGGCGGCGGCGATCGTCGTGCTGCCCGCCGCCACGACCCGCGACGTGGCCGCGCGTGCGCAGTCGATCGGCGCCACGCTCGAGATGCTGGGCGGGGGCGGCGAGCTGCGCCTGGCGGTTCCGCTACCCACTGATCGGTCCCGGAGGCGGCCCGCGGCGGGGATGACGGCTCGGCAAGCCGGCGGGGAGGCCGGCCCGGGGATCCTCGAGACGACGATCGTGCTCGGCCTGGCGATCCTGCTGGCGGTTGTCATCGTCGCCTTCTTCGGCGGCGTGCTTGCCGACGCGATCGGGGTGCTGGTGGACGCCGCCCACGGTGGCTCCTGAGCCGTCGTCGCGCGCGCGCAACGGCGCGTCAGCGAATAGGACCATTGGCGTATTGGCACTGACGCGGCCACTGGGTACGTTGGGGCAGCCCTGGGCTTCCAGGGCGGGCCCTCATATCTCTCTCGGGAGGAAACGCATGGCACTCATCACCTCGCTCATTGCCTCGATCCGCACGGACGAGGAAGGCCAGGGTCTCGCGGAGTACGCGCTGATCCTCGCGCTCATCGCGATCGTCGCGATCATCGCCCTCATCTTCCTGGGCGGCCAGGTTTCGAGCATCCTGTCGACCGTCGGCAACTCGGTCTAGCCGACACGACGACCTGCACGAAAGGGCCGCCGGTTCGCCGGCGGCCCTTTCTTCATGTCCCGCCGAGGTGCCATGTGCGCGCCAGATATGCGTCGCGCGGTATTGACGAACGCGCCGGCTCCGCCTATCGTGCCGGTCGCCGCGGGTGCGACCCGCGAGCTTCGGGGAAAGGAGGTACGAACCACTTATGACGCTGTTCAACGCACTTATCTCGCTCGTCGTCTCGTGACGAGGAAGGCCAGGGTCTCGCGGAGTACGCGCTGATCCTCGCGCTCATCGCGATCGTCGCGATCATCGCCCTCATCTTCCTGGGCAGCCAGGTGTCGAGCATCCTGTCGACCGTCGGCAACTCCGTCTAGCCGACCGACTCGTTGACCAATCGAGGCGCCGGCAGCCCGATGGGCGGCCGGCGCCTTGTCGTTGGTGGCCGGACGCACCAGCAGGACGTTCGTCCGGTTGCATTGCGCACCGGACCATCTACCGTAGCCGCACCGGGGGACGGCGGTCGGGGTATCCCGCCGCGTCACCCCCGGTCGGAGCCACCAGCTCCGGAAGGGAGGTGATCAAGCTCATGATCCTTTCGAAGCTCACGACCGTCGTCCTGGCCGCTATGCGGCCGGCATGACGAGGACGGCCAGGGGCTGGCCGAGTACGCACTCATCCTCGCGCTCATCGCCATCGTCGCCATCGTCGCCCTGATCTTCCTGGGCAGCCAGATCAGCGACAAGCTCAGCACCATCGGCGGCGACGCTCGAGTCGTACGCGCCCTGACAGCGCCGCAGTGCACGAGAGGGGCCCTCACCGCACGGCGAGGACCCCTCTTCTGATTCCGGCGGCCCCCTGGTGTCGGGCGTCCGACACACGCGTCCATCCAATGGATCCGCTAGCCTTGCAGCGCACCTTTCGGTGTGCAGCCGCTCTACCCATTTCCTCCCAAGGGTCCTAGCCCTATTGGGCGGTAACGGGGAGCAAACCCGGTGCTAGAGTGGTGCCACCTGTCACACGGTTCGGGGAGGCTTCGTTGAAACGCTCAAATCGGTTGGTCCTGCTCATCGGGATCTTCCTCGCGGTCGTCGCGTTCGTCCTGATCTGTTCGTCTCCTCGGCGGTAGGGGACGCCGATCCGGCCAACGAGACCGTCACGAAGGTCACCGTCGTGGTCGCCGCGCGCGACATCGCGCTCAGCACCAAGCTCACGACAGTCGACTGCACCACGCAGGAGATCGACAACAAGGACAAGCCCGCCGACAGCTATGCGGACTGTGCGTTCGTGGTCGGCCAGACTGCCCGCCAGGCGATCACCAAGGGCCAGCTGATCACCTCCGCGATGTTCGGCACACCGGGAACACAACATCCAGGTGCCTGACGGGTACGTGGGCGTGTCGCTGCTCGTGAACCAGGCGACCGGCGTCGGCACCCTGATCAAGTCCGGTGACTACGTGGACCTCGTGATGGGCCTGACCGGCGACGCCGTGCCGCTGGTCCAGTACCTGCCCGCGACCGACACCCAAGGCCGGTGGCTCGCCCGCCCCGAGCGCGGCCGGCACGCTCGTCACACCCGCCGACCTCGGTGCAACGTCGCGTACAACCCGACCACGGTCAAGGTGCTCGCCGAGGGCCTGCAGGTGCTGGGCACGCTGCTGCCGCCGCCGCCCGCAAACACCGGCAACAACGCCGGCACGACGACCGGCTCGGCCAACACCGTGAACCCCGATCAGCAGGAGCTGGTGATCGTCGCGGCCACCGTCCAGCAGGCCGAGGTCATCAAGTTCGCGCAGATGCAGGGCGACATCTCGCTCGTGCTGCGCGCGACCACCGACTGCCAGACGGCCGCCGGCCAGCCGACGCCGTGTCCGATCATCCCGACCACGGGCGTCACGCTCCGGGTCCTCGTGGACGACTATGGCGTCCTGCCGCCGCAGCTGGTCCAGGTCATCCAGCCGTCGCCGCTGCCCAACGTGCTGCCGTCAGGCCACCCGGCCGTGGTTCCCAGCCCGAGCCCCAGCCCGAGCCCCAGCCCGGCGGGGTAGCGCAACCCGTCCAGCAACCCGATGGGCCGGTGACCGCCGGCCCATCCCCATCCCGGCGGGGCGCCGTCCCGCCACTGTCATGACCACCCGTCCGAGGCACCACGACCACTCCCATGGCTGACCAGATCCGCGTCCTCATCGTCGATGACATCTCGGAGACTCGCGACCACCTCTCGAAGCTGCTCGGCTTCGAGACGGACATCGAGGTCGTGGGGGCGGCGGCGTCCGGGCGGCGAGGCGCTCGACGATGGCCGCAAGCCTCATGCCGGACGTGGTCCTGATGGACATCAACATGCCCGACATGGACGGCATCGCCGCCACGGAGCGACTTGCGGCCGAGGTCCCGACGACCTCGGTGGTGATGATGTCGGTGCAGGGCGAGGCGGACTACCTCCGCCGATCGATGCTCGCCGGCGCGCGCGAGTACCTCGTCAAGCCCTTCTCGTCCGACGAGCTGACCTCGTCCATCCGGCAGGTGTGCACGCGCGAGCGCGAGAAGATGTCCCGGATCTCCGCCCAGCCCGCGGCAGCGTCGGCCGCCCAGGCAACGACGAGCGCGTCGCCCGGAGATCGCGAACCCGGTCGCGTCGTGGCGGTGTTCGGTCCCAAGGGTGGCGTGGGACGAACGACCCTTGCCGTGAACCTGGCGGTGGCGGCCGCCACGGAGCTTGGCCAGCGGACGTGCCTCATGGACGGCTCGTTCCAGTTCGGCGACGTGGGTGTGCTGCTCAATCTCAATCCCAAGAACAAGTCCATCGCCGACCTCATCCCCGAGCTCGAGAGCGGGGAGCCGGAGTCGCTGGACACGTTCGTCGTCAGCCACTCGGCCGGGATCCGGGTCCTGCTCGCCCCGCCGACGCCCGAGATGGCGGAGCTGATCACCCCCGCCGGCGCCAAGGTGATCGTCGAGGCGCTGCGACGGGAGAACGACCTGGTGGTGGTTGACTGCATGGCGTCGTTCAACGACACGACGCTGGCCATCCTGGACCAGGCGGACGTGGTGCTCACGATGCTGTCGCTCGAGATCACGTCGATCAAGAACATCCGGCTGTTCCTCGAGGTCGCGGAGCAGCTGGGCTACTCGTCGGACAAGATCCGGCTGGTGCTCAACCGTGCCGACTCGTCGCTGGGCATCCGCGTCGCCGACGTGGAGCACTCGATCGGGCGGCGCGTGGATCACACGATCGTCTCCGACGGTCGAAGCGTTGTCTACGCCCTCAACCGGGGGGTGCCATTCTTCCTGTCCAACCGCGAGGCACAGGTGTCGCAGGACATCCTTCGCCTCGCACAGGCCGTGGTGGGGACGAAGGCCGTCGAGGCCGTCGCTTCCGCCGCTCCGCCGGGAAGACAAGCCAGAAGAAGTCACTGTTCGCGTGGCGATGACGCGGCAGGTGTTGCATGGCCGCACGCGGCCGAAGGGGTGTAACTGATGTCCCTCCTGAAGCGGATCGAAAGCGCCCGTCCCGGCGCCGGGACGGCGCCCGACGGTTCCAACGTCCCAGCCCCCGCCCAGGACGGCGCCGGCACGCCCCAGGCCCCGGCGCCGGCGAGCCCGCCGAGCGCGCGGCTGATGACCCAGGCTCCCGTCCGCGAGTCGTTCCGTGACGTCAAGTTCCGGATCCAGAACCGCGTCATCCAGGACCTGGACCCCAAGCTCGACCTGTCCAACCAGGTCGAGGTTCGCCGCCAGATCGAGGACATCTTCGGCAAGGTCATCGACGAGGAGGGTCTCGCTCTCACCCGCGCCGAGCGGGTGCGGATGCTGGAGCAGATCACCGATGAGATCATCGGCCTCGGCCCCCTCGAGCCGCTGCTCCGCGACGAGAGCATCTCCGAGGTCATGGTCAACGGCCCGCGCCAGGTCTACATCGAGCGCAGCGGCCGTCTCGAGCTGACCAACGTCGTGTTCCAGAACGACGACCACGTGATGCGCATCATCGATCGGATCATCGCTCCGATCGGACGCCGCGTGGACGAGTCCAGCCCGATGGTGGACGCGCGCCTGACCGACGGCTCGCGCGTCAACGCGATCATCCCGCCGCTGTCGCTGGTGGGCCCCGTGGTCACGATCCGGAAGTTCTCGGCCTCACCCTTCACCGTGGACGACCTGATCCGGTTCGGGACGTCGACCGCCGAGATGTTCGAGTTCCTGCGCGCCTCCGTGGAGGCGCGGCTCAACATCTTCGTCTCCGGCGGAACCGGCTCGGGCAAGACGACGACGCTCAACGTGCTCTCGTCGTTCATCCCCAACGACGAGCGGATCGTGACCATCGAGGATGCCGCCGAGCTGCAGCTCCGGCAGGAGCACGTCGTGACCCTCGAGTCGCGCCCGCCCAACATCGAGGGCAAGGGACAGATCCCCATCCGGGAGCTGGTCCGCAACTCGCTGCGCATGCGGCCCGACCGGATCATCGTCGGCGAGTGCCGGTCGGGCGAGGCGCTGGACATGCTCCAGGCCATGAACACCGGCCACGACGGCTCGATGTCCACCGGCCACGCCAACAGCCCGCGGGACATGCTGTCGCGGCTCGAGACGATGGTGCTGATGGCCGGCGTGGACCTGCCCGTGCGCGCCATCCGGGAGCAGATCGCGTCGGCGGTGGACATCATCGTCCACCAGTCCCGTCTCAAGGACGGAACCCGACGGATCACCAACGTCACCGAGGTCCAGGGCATGGAGGGCGATGTCATCGTCATGCAGGACGTGTTCGTGTTCGAGCAGACGGGCATCGTGGAGGGCAAGATCCAGGGCCACCTCAAGCCCACCGGGATCCGGCCCAAGTTCGTCGAGAAGTTCGAGGTGATGGGTATCCACCTGCCGCCTGCGCTGTTCAGCAGCAACTTCTAGGAAGAGACGGGGAGACCAATCGTGGACATGACGATCCTCATCGCTGGCATCGCCGCCCTCGCGATCCTGGTGATTGCGGTCGGGATCGCGATGTCCGGCAGCGGGTCGGGCGTGAACGCCCGGCTGCAGCGCTACGCCTCGACGCGCGAGGAGAAGCCCGAGAGCGCCGGCGACCAGGCCGGCCTCGCCGCGGCGTTCCAGTCGAGCCAGGCGATGAGCCAGCTCAACCGGGTCGTCGAGCAGCGCGACTTCGGCGCCAACCTCGCGCGCGAGATCGCGCGCGCCGACCTGCGCCTCAAGGTCAGCGAGTACCTCATGATCTGGGCCGCCTGCATCGTGGGCGTCCCGCTCGTGATGCTGGTGCTCTCGGTCGCCCTGCCCACGCTGGGCAATCCGGTCGTCCTGCTGGTCGGGGCCCTGGTCGGGTTCATGCTCCCGCGGCTGTGGCTTGGCCGGCGCAAGTCGAGCCGCCTCAACTCGTTCAACAAGCAGCTGCCGGACACGATCACCCTGATCGCCAACGCCCTGCGCGCCGGCTCCTCGTTCCTCCAGGCGATCGAGCTCGTGGTGCGGGAGTCGCGGCCACCGATCTCGACCGAGTTCGGCCGGGTGATCCGCGAGGTGAACCTGGGCCTGGCGTTCGACACCGCGCTCGAGAACATGGTCCGCCGGGTCAGGTCGGACGATCTCGAGCTGATGGCGACCGCGATCTCGATCCAGCACCAGGTGGGCGGCAACCTCGCCGAGATCCTCGACTCGATCGCGTACACGATCCGCGAGCGGGTCCGGATCAAGGGCGAGATCCGCACCCTGACCGCGCAGCAGCGGCTGTCGGGCTACGTGGTCGGGTTCCTGCCCATCGGCCTCGCGGGCTTCCTGTTCATCGCCGCGCCCAAGTTCATGGACCCGATGTTCGACGATCGCATCTCGATCATCGGGCTGCCTGCCGGCGTGATCATCCTGTTCCTGGGCGGGTTCGCGATGTTCATGGGCTTCATGTTCATCCGCCGCATCGTGGACATCGAGGTCTAGCCGATGGATCCGATCACCATCCTCGTCGCGGTCCTGGCGGCCGGCGCGATCCTGCTGATCTTCGTCGGGCTGGCCGGGGGCTCCCCGGTGGACCCCGTGCAGGCCCGTCTCAGCCAGCTGGGAACGATGGAGGCCAAGAACCTCGAGGAGCTGGAGCTCCAGGCGCCGCTCGTCGACCGGACGATCCGGCCCCTGGTCGCGCGGCTGTCGAACGCGACCGCGCGCGTCACCAGCACCTCGTTCACGCAGACGACCGAGAAGCGGCTGGCGCTGGCCGGCAACCCCGGCGACCTGCGGGTGGCGGACTGGCTGGGCATCAAGGCGGTCGGCGCGATCGTCGGCGCGGTCCTGTTCTTCCTGCTGTTCCTCGTGATCGACATCATGGGCCTGCCGCTGCCGATCCCGCTGGTGATGATCGTCGTCGGCGGGTTCCTCGGCTACACGCTGCCCGAGTTCTGGCTCGGCGGCCGGGTGCGCGGCCGCCAGAACGCGATCCTGCTCCAGATCCCGGACGCCCTGGACCTGCTGACGATCTCCGTCCGCGCCGGCCTCGGCTTCGACGGCGCGCTGGCCAAGGTCGTCGAGAAGCTCCACGGGCCGCTCACCGACGAGTTCCGGCGGGCGCTGGCGGAGATCCGGGTGGGCAAGCCGCGGCGCGACGCGCTGCGGGACATCGTGCCCCGGACCGAGGTCCCGGCCCTCACCAACTTCATCGGGGCGATCATCCAGGCCGAGCAGCTGGGCGTGTCGATCAGCAAGGTGCTCCAGGTCCAGTCGGAGCAGCTGCGCATCGAGCGCCGGCAGCGCGCCGAGGAGATGGCGGCCAAGGCGCCGATCAAGATGCTGTTCCCGCTGGTCGGGTGCATCTTCCCGTCGCTGTTCATCGTCATCCTGGGCCCGGCGATCATCCTGATCATGATCAACCTCAAGGCGTAGTGACCGACGAGGCCCCGAGCGGGGTCAAGGCCCCAAGCGGGTTGCGCGCCCCGGGCGTGGCCCGCAACCTCGATCGCGAGACCGTGCTCGCCGAGCACCTCGAGACGGCGGGCTCGCTGTGGGCCAAGTTCTGGGGCCTGATGGGCCGCCGGGTGCTCCCCGTCGGCTTCGGGCTGTGGCTGCCGGCCAGCAACGGGATCCACATGATGTTCATGCGCTTCCCGATCGACGCGGTGTTCGTGACGAAGTCCGCGCCCGATGGGTCGCGCCAGGTCCGGTCGGTGCATCGCGGGCTGCGCGCGTGGACCGGGCTGGTGCCGCTGGTCCGTGGCGCGGACGGCGTGCTGGAGCTGCCGGTGGGCACGATCGACGCCACGGGCACGGCTGTCGGCGACCGCCTGGAGATCGTCGAGCGCGTCTGATCCCTTCCCCGGGTAGGTTGCCGCTGCGATCCGGCGGCCTTGCGGAAGCGTGCCGTTTCGAGCACAATATGAGCATTCACCCACTCGTGAGCAATTGCTCACGCCAGGCATTCCAAGGGCACTTCCGGGGATCCTGTTGGCCTCGCTCGACGACCTTGCACCCGACGAGTTCGAGCTCCTTGCGCGGCTGTCGCTGGGCTACTACGAGGATGGCCTGACCCAGGAGGCGCTCGGCCGTCACTTCGGCCTGTCGCGCCCCAAGGTCCAGCGGCTGCTCGAGCGGGCGCGGATGGTGGGTGTCGTGGACATCCATGTCTCCACCCCGTCCTGGCTGCACGTCGAGCTGGAGCGACGGCTGCGCGACCTGTTCGACCTCGACGAGGTGATCGTCGCCTCGGCACGCGACGATGCCCAGGCCCAGCGCGAGGAGGTCGCCCGGGCCGCGGCCCGCTACCTCGACCGCATCCTGGCCGATGGCGCGGTGGTCGCCGTCAGCCACGGCCGCGACGTGGGCGAGGTCCCCCGGTTCTTCAACCCGCGACGCACCGTCCGGGCCACGTTCGTGAGCGCGATGGGCGGCTCGCCGCGCGCCGATGCGCCGACCAACCCCAACGAGATCGTGCGCCGGCTGGCCGATCGAAGCCGGGGCACCGGCGTTGGGCTGTTCGCGCCTGCCCACGTCGAGGACGTCCAGATGCGCGACCAGCTGCTGCGTCAGCCGGCCGTCGCCGAGTCGCTGCGCACGGCCGCGACGGCGTCGATCGCCCTGGTGGGCATCGGCGGCACCGACGACGACTGCACGATGGTTCGCAGCGGGTGCTTCTCGCTCGGCGAGATCGCGACCCTGCGCGACGCGGGCGCCGTGGGCGACATCCTCGGCAACTACGTGAGCATCGATGGCCGGCTCCTCGAGTCAGCCGAGACCGGGCGACTGGTGGGCCTGGGGCTGGGCGAGCTCGCGGCCATCGAGACGGTGATCGTCGTGGCCAGCGAGCGCGAGAAGCCGATGGCGATCCTCGGGGTCCTGCGGACCGGCGTGGCGGATGTCCTCGTGGTGGACGAGGTCAACGCCCGGGTCCTGCTCGAGCTGGCCACCGGGAATGAGTTGCGTCCCACGATGGAGGTGTGAGGTGCCGGTCGTTCCGACCCAGGAGATCCTCAAGCGGGCGTTTGACGAGGGGTACGGGGTTGCCGCCATCAACGTCGTCAACGACCTGACCATGGAGGCAGCCCTCGCAGCGGCCGAGGAGCTCAAGGCCCCGCTGATCGTGCAGACGTCGGTCAAGCACGTGCAGCTCACCGGCGTCGAGCTGATGTATGCGATGTGGACCGAGCTGACGCGCAAGCTCACGGTGCCGGTCGCGCTCCACCTGGACCACTGCCCCGACCGGTCGGTCATCTCCGAGTGCCTGGCCGCCGGCTGGAACTCGGTGCTGTTCGACGCCTCGAGCCTCACGGTCGAGGAGAACCAGCGCCAGTGCATCGAGGTCGTGGCCGAGGCCGCCAGGTACGGGGCCGCCGTCGAGGGCGAGATCGAGGGCTTCAAGCGAACCGAGGACATGACGGGCGACGAGGCCGAGCAGGTCCAGCGCCTCGAGACCGTGGTCGAGTTCATCAAGGCCACCGGCGTGGACGTGTTCGCGCCCGCGATCGGCAACGCGCACGGCACGTACGCCGCGACGCCCAAG
This sequence comes from uncultured Chloroflexia bacterium, assembly GCA_963806265.1. Classification (GTDB taxonomy): domain Bacteria; phylum Chloroflexota; class Limnocylindria; order Limnocylindrales; family CSP1-4; genus CAIXZV01. The sequence continues at coordinate 43,965 of CAWDXT010000004.1, read as the reverse complement.
CTCGATTCGCAGCGCGTGTCCGACATCGTGGCCGCGACCGGGATCCCGGTGGCGCTCCACGGCGGCACGGGCATGAGCCCCGAGCAGTTCACGGACCTCATCAGCCGTGGCTGCGCCAAGGTCAACATCTCGACCGCGCTCAAGATCGCGTTCATGAAGTCGGGCTACGACTACATGACCGAGAACCCCGGCAAGTACGACCCGCCGTCGATCTTCAAGGTGCAGCGGGCCGCGGTGAAGGACATGGCCGCGCACCACATCGGGCTGTTCGGCGGCGCGGGCAAGGCGTGGTGACCCGATGAGCGCGCTGATCTTCGACTGCGACGGGGTGCTCGCCGACACCGAGCGCTACGGGCACCTGCCGGCGTTCAACCAGGTGTTCGAGGAGTTCGGGGTCCCGCTCCACTGGACCGAGGAGGAGTACGGGGAGCGGCTCAAGGTCGGCGGTGGCAAGGAGCGCATGGCGAGCGCGCTGACGCCCGAGGTGATCAAGGCAGCCGGGCTGCCCGAGGATCCAGCGGCGCTGGCAGACGAGGTCGCCAGGTGGCACAAGCGCAAGACCGCCATCTACACGCAGATGGTCGCGGACGGGAAGCTGCCGCCGCGGCCGGGCATCCGGCGCATCATCTCCGACGCGCAGGACGCCGGCTGGAAGCTCGCGGTGGCCTCGACCTCGGCCGAGCCGTCCGTGCGCGCCATCCTCGAGTACGCCGTGGGCAGGGAGCGGGCGGATCGGTTCGACGTGCTCCTCGCGGGCGACGTGGTCCCGCGCAAGAAGCCCGATCCGGCGATCTATCTCCTCGCGCTCGAGCGGCTGGACGTCGATCCGGCCACGGTGCTCGTGGTCGAGGACTCGCGCAATGGCCTGCTGGCCGCCGTTGGCGCAGGCCTGCGCTGCCTGATGACCGTCAACGGGTACACACAGGAGGAGGACAACACCGAGGCATCGCTGGTTGTGACGTCACTGGGTGACCCGGGCGGTGAGCAGACGCAGGTCATCGCGAACCGCAGCGGGGCGAGCCCGGCCAACTACATCACGCTCGCGGATCTGGAGGCGATCCTGGCCTCGTAGCCGCGGCGGCAGGAGGTGCAACCTCGAAGGGAGACAGGGATGACGGACTCGTCCCTCGACGATCTCGACCTCGTGATCAAGACGATGGCGGACACGATCGTCGAGAACGCGGACTACTTCGCCCAGCTCGACTCGATCGTGGGCGATGGCGACTTCGGGTACTCGCTGCGCAATGGCTGGGAGGTGGTCCAGGCCGACTACGACAGCTGGGATCGGCCGAACGCGGGCGCCGTGCTCAAGAAGATCGGCCTCACGCTGGCCGGCAAGGTTGGCGGCGTCAGCGGACCGATGTGGGGGACCGCGTTCCTGCGAGCCGGCGTCACGGCCGGTGAGCAGGACCTCACGCCCGACCTCGTGATCCAGATGCTGCGGGCTGCCATGGAGGGGATCATGGCCCGCGGCGGGGCGTCGCTGGGGGACAAGACCCTGCTCGATGCCCTCTCGCCCGCAACGGACAGCCTCGAGGCCAGCTTCAAGGATCCGGCGACCGTCGAGGACCACGGCGTGGCCGCGGTCCAGAAGGCGGCGGACGTCGCGGTCAAGGCTGCCGAGGACACCAAGGGAATGCTCGCCATGCGCGGCCGGGCCGCGTACACGGGCGAGCGGAGCCGGGATTCGGTGGACGCCGGCGCCACCGCGATCGGGGTCATTCTCCAGGCCGTGGCCGCGGCCTGGGCTGAGAAATACGGCCAGGCATAGGGGAAGCGAATCGTGAAGAAGTTCGTCAACGATCCGAGGCAGTTCGTCCCCGAGTTCCTCGAGGGCATCCAGCTCGCCAGCGGTGGCACGCTCAAGTACGAGCCCAAGTACAACCTGATCTACCGGGCCGACATGCCCAAGCCGGATCGGGTGTCGATCATCCAGGGCTCGGGCTCCGGCCACGAGCCGGCCCACACGATGATCGTCGGCCCCGGCATGCTCGACGCCGCCTGCCCGGGCGACGTGTTCGCAGGCCCGCCGGTCGAGTTCGTGACCGAGACCTCCAAGCTCATGGACACGCCCAAGGGCGTGCTCTACATCGTCAACAACTACACGGGCGACCGCTCCGCGTGGGAGATGGCGAAGGAGCTCCAGGAGGCCGAGGGCCAGAAGATCGGCTACCTGCTGGTCAACGACGACGTGGCCGTCAAGGACTCCACCTGGACGGTCGGTCGCCGCGGCGTGGCCGGCAACTTCTTCGTGATCAAGGCAGCGGCGGCGATGGCCGACAAGGGCGGCTCCCTCGAGGAGTGCGTCCGGGTCGGCGAGAAGGTGATCGCCAACGTGCGGACGATGGGCATCGCCCTCTCGTCGTGCACCCCGCCCGTGCGCGGCACGCCGCTGTTCGAGATCGCGGACGACGAGATGGAGGTCGGCATCGGCATCCACGGCGAGCCGGGCCGCCAGCGCACCAAGCTGGTGTCCGCCAACGAGATCGTGGACCTGCTGCTCGACGCGATCGTGCCGGATCTCCCGTTCAAGTCCGGTGACGAGGTCGCGCTGATGGTCAACGGCCTCGGCGGCACCCCGATCAGCGAGCTGTACCTGCTCTACGGGCGGGCGCACAAGCAGCTGGCCGACAAGGGGATCAAGGTGTTCCGCAGCTACGTCGGCGAGTACTGCACCTCGCTCGAGATGGCGGGCTGCCACATCTCGCTGCTCAAGGTCGACGACGAGATCAAGGAGCTGCTCCTGGCCCCGGCGGAGATCGCCTACCGCGTGTTCTGAGCGGAGGGCCGCCAGGCCCCATCCAACGCAGTCGACGCCCGGCCACGACGGCCGGGCGTCGTCATGTTCGACGCATGGCTGGGCCGCATGGGCGGGCTGTTGGCCACGCAGCCGCCGCTGGCAAGCGCCAGGTGAGCGCTGGGTTAGCGCCAGGTGAGCGGCGACCATCATGGTGGGCCGATGCCGTCACTGCTGCGCGCCACCGTGGACCGCGCGCTCGATCTCGCGTTGCCGGCCGTGTGTCCCGGTTGCGGCGTGGAAGGACCGCCACTGTGCCCCCGCTGCCGGGTGACCGTGGAGGCACGGTGCATGCTGCCCGCCGGCACGCCGCTGGGCCTCGCGGAAGGTCCGCCCGCGCCGCTGCTCCAGCTCGAGTGGTGCGCGCCGTTCAGCGGCGTGACACGACGCGCGCTGCACGCGCTCAAGTACACCGGCGAGCGACGGCTGGCCCGGCCGCTGGGCGAGATCGTGGCGGCGCGCTGGGCCAGAGCCGGAGCCGGCGGTGAGATCCTGGTGCCGGTCCCGGTTCATGCCGGCCGACGTCGCGAGCGCGGCTACGACCAGGCGGAGCTGATCGCCGCGGCGGCGGCCGATGTCCTCGCGCTTCCCTGGCTGCCGGCGCTGGCCCGCGTCCGTGCCACGGATCCGCAGTACCGGCTCGATCGCCGTCGACGCGCGACCAACGTGGCCAACGCGTTTGCCGTCCGCCCCGGGGCGGCCCACGTGGTCGCCGGACGCTGGATCGTGCTCGTCGACGACGTCGTCACCACCGGCGCGACGCTCACGGCGTCCGCCGCTGCCCTGCTGCTCGCGGGTGCGGCGGCAGTGAGCGCGATCACGGTGGCCCGCGAGCGATGACCTGGGTCGTCGCTCAGGCGCCGAGCAGCGCGGCCGGGACGACGCCGATCCCGTCGGCGCGGCGATACGCGAATCGCGTTCGGCGGACGCTCGACGGCGCGCGCGACAGCACCTTCGTTCGGACCGGAGGGTTCGATCGGCTCTACGGTCGGATCGGTCCTCGTGGCTATACTCGGGTTCCAGGGCGGAGCCCTCCGAATCGGGCCCGCTCGCCCCCGTAGCCAGGCGCCCGCATCGCGCCGGGAGGTCAGCCGTGAGGACGATCGTCAGGGGCAAGAACCTCGAGGTCCCCGACCGCGTCAGGCAGTACGCGGAGCGCAAGTTTGCCCGGCTCGAGCGCGTCCTCGACGACCGCTCGGATGCCATCGTCGAGCTCTCGAACGAGGCACACCGGAGCGCCGCCGACGCGCACATCGTCGACGTCACGCTCGTGATCGACGGCCGGACGCTGCGCAGCCGGGCATCGGGCGCCTCGTACCAGGCGGCCCTCGACGTCGTCGTGGACAAGGTGGAGCGCCAGGCGATCGACCACAAGGAGAAGCCCCGGGTCCGGGCCCGCCCGCAGCAGGAGAAGGAGATCCTGCGCTCGATCGCGGACGGGACGTCCGACGGCACCCGGGAGCGGCAGATCGTCAAGACCAAGCGGTTCGCGATCGAGCCGATGTTCGAGGAGGACGCGGTCACGGCGATGGAGGAGCTGGGCCACGACTTCTACGTGTTCGTCAACGCCGAGAACGAGCACGTGTCGGTGCTGTACCGCCGGCGGGACGGCGACTACGGGCTGATCGAGCCCGCGGTGGGCGGCGAGTACACGCCGTCGCGCAGGGGTTCGGCTGCCCGATCGGGGCGCTGAGCTGATGCGACCGCTCGAGACGCTGAGGATCGACCGCTCGAGACGGCTCCGGCATCCGCGGCAGGTCGGAACGCCCGCGGAGAAGGCCGAACGGGACGAACGCCCGACGACCCCGCTCCGTTACGCTTGGCCGGATGCTCCCGAACGGCCGGCGCCTCGGCGCCCACCTCCCGCTGGGTGATGGCATGGTCAGGGCGGCCGATCGAGCCGCCGAGATCGGCGCGTCGACGATCCAGGTGTTCACCGACAACCCGGTCTCCTGGCGCCGTCGACACCTGCCACCCCGTGAGCTGCCGGCATTCCGGGCCCGGCTCGCCGAGCTCGACATCGACCCGATCACCATCCACGCCCCCTACCTGGTCAACCTCGCCAGCCCGGACCCGGACTTCTTCGAGCGCTCGGTGCAGGTGCTGGCCAACGAGCTGCGCGTCGCGGCGACGTACGGTGCCCGGTACGTCAACGTCCACATCGGGTCGCATCGCGGCGCGGGCGAGACGGCCGGTACCGGGCGACTGGTCGTGGGCCTGACCCGGGTGCTCGACCTGGCCGTCGCCGACGCCCCGGACGTGGTCCTGGTGTTCGAGAACGGCGCCGGCGGCGGCTTCGGCATGGGCGCCCGGATCGAGAGCCTGGCGCGGATCGACCTGGCCGCGACGGCGACCGGGCTCGACCACGATCGGTTCGGCTACTGCCTCGATACGGCGCACCTGTGGGGCGCCGGCTATCCGATCGGTGATGCCGAGGGCGTGGACGAGGTCATCGAGGCGTTCGACGAGCAGCTCGGGCTCGAGCGGCTGCGGATGGTCCATCTCAACGACTCGCGCTTCGCCTGCGGCTCCCTGTTGGATCGCCACGAGCACCTCGGGGGCGGGCAGATCGGCGTCGCCGGGCTGGCGCGGCTGCTGACCCACCCGAAGCTCGACCACGTCGTCTACTACCTCGAGACGCCGGGCATGGACGCCGGCTACGACGCGGTCAACATCGCCCGGGCCAGGGATCTCGCTGCGGGCCGTCCCCTGGACCCGCTGCCCCCGGAGGCGTTCGAGGTCAAGAGCACGCGCGGCCGAAGCGCGCCCGCCGACCACGACGACGTGGATCCCGACCGTTGAGCTCGCGACCGGGGCGCCTCGAGCTCGGCGTCCTGCTGGCGATCCTGGTGCTCGCGGCGCTGACCCGGCTGCCGGGCCTTGACGCGCGTGGCGCCTGGGACGCCGACCAGGGCCAGGACATGCTGGTGCTCGACGCGCTCGTGGCGCACGGCGAGATCCCGCTGCTGGGCCCGAAGACCTCGGTCGGAACCTTCCACCACGGGGCGGTCTACTACTACCTGCTGGCGCCGGCCGCCGCCGTCAGCGGATCGGATCCGGTCGCGGTCACGGGCGAGATCGCGCTGTTCGGGATCGCCGCGGTGGCCGCCGTATGGTGGCTTGCCCGGCTCATCGGCGGGCCCCTGGCGGCCGCTTCGGCGGGGCTGCTCGCGGCCGTCTCGCCCGCCGGGATCGACGAGTCGACCTTCATCTGGAACCCCAACCTGATCCCGCTCGCGGCCGCCGTCGCGTTCGCCGCCGCGCTCCAGGCGTGGCAGTCGCGGAACGGCTCGCTGGTGGCTGCTGTCCGCGCTGGGCGCGATGGTCACGATGCAGTGTCACGTCCTGGGCGTGGTCGCCCTCCCGCCACTGGCCCTCGTCTGGGCGCTGGATCTGCGGCGGCGGCGCTCGGCAGGGGAGCCGGCGGCTCCCCTGCTCCGTGCGGGTGCCGGCGCGGCCGCGATCATCGTCGCCGGGTACCTGCCGCTGATCGTGCACGACCTGACCCACGACTTCTCGGAGACGCGCGCGATCCTCGCCTACCTCACCGGCGGGGGCGGCGGCACCGCGGGTGACGGCGGGCCGCTGGGCCGGATCGCGATCGTCGGCCTGCGGTCGGTCACGTGGCCGTTCGTGGGCCTGATCTCGGAACGCCTCGTCTCGTCCATGATCGCCGTGGTCCTGGTGGCCGCCCTGGCCACCGTCGCGGTCCTGGCCGGCCGGCGGGCGGATCGCCGGGCCGCCGCTGTGGCTCGTGGGCGGCATCGGCTGGTCGGTGGTCGCGCTCGCCCTGTTCGCGCCCAGCCTGGCCACGATCACGCCCGGGCTCCCGAACGATCACTATCACGCGTTCCTCGACCCGCTCGTGCGTCGCGCTGGCGGGCGCCGGGCTCGCGCGGCTGGCCGGGCTCGGGGCGCCGCTCACGGGCCGCTTCGCAGGCTCCGGGCTGGGCCGGCTGGCGCCCCTGTCCGCGGCGCTTGGGATCGTGCTGCTCGTGCTCGGGGTCGTCGCCTGGCCGCCGGCCGTCTCGCCCGATGGCGGCTGGGCGCTGGTCGATCGAGCGGCCGCGCGCGTGATCACGGCCGTGGACGATGCGCCGTTCGCCCTCGACGGGATCCCGCCCTTCAAGTCCGCCAACGCCCTGCGCTTCCCGCTCGAGCACCGGGGCGTCGTGCCGCTCGAGGCCGCCACGCTCCGAGGAGCCGATCCCCCGGCCACCGCGGTCGTGGTCTGCGACCCGCTGTTTGCCGACGTCGTGGGTGCGGCGTGTGGCGGGCCGGCGGAGTCGGCGTGGGCCTCGGCCAGCGTGCCCGGCTACGAGCTCGCCGATCGGTTCGAGGCCGGCTCCCGACGCGTGATCTCGATCTACGTCGCGACGCCCTGAGCCCGGCGCCGGCCGCCACGGGCGACGAACCGCGCCGGAATCGCGAACGCCGGCCCACTGGACCGGCGTTCGCTGTCCCCGAGACCCGAACGTGGAGGGACGTTCGAGTCGTGCCCTGGAAGCTGTGTTAGTCGCGCCCGTTCCTGGACGGCGGCCGTACCGGCGTCCGCTGGGGCCCGTAGCGGGTCGGCACGCTGCGCACGTACGGCGGCGCGCTGACGCCGGCTCCCCCGGAACTGGTCACGCTCGGTGCGCGACCGTAGCTGCTGGACGCCGCGCTGGCCGTGCGCGGGTTGCGATCGGTGGTCCCGTTGCTCACGCCCTGGTAGGTGCGGGCGAACCGGCGGACCCGGACCGCGAGGTAGTACTCCATGATCTGGCGAACCTGCGGCTCGCTCAGGATGTCGTCGGCGCGCAGCGCGTACTCGACGCGCGCGGTGGGGTTCTGGGGACCGACCGACACGACGCCGAGCGCGGTCGGCGTGTCCGAGTCGTCCCGGATCTCCCGCAGCCCGCGGGCCAGCTTGGTGGCCGTGCCGAGCGACGGCATCCGGTCGCCGCGGATCAGGCGCGAGATCGTCGAGTGATCGACGCCCGATTGCTGGGCCAGCTGGCGCTGGGACATCTTCTTCGATTTGAGCTGGGCTCGAAGCCACTCGTTGAACGCGCGGCCGTTCTCGCTCGTCATGTTCGCCTTGGGCTAGGCTCCCACGCCCGGTGCGGGGATCGGATTGCAGTGTCGCCCGAACGCGCCGCCTTCCCTATCCCCCGTTGGTACTCGAAAGCGGTGCCGGCAAGCACGAGCGGACGTGCGGTGTGGTGCGGTCGCGGGCGATCCGGGCATGACCCGATTGGGGCAGGGAGTCCCGGTACCCGCTGGTCGGCCGGCTCAAACAGCCGGAACGACCACGGAGTCCGGCTGCGAGAGTCCGTTGCCACGGCGCAGGCCCGAGAGGATGTACACGATCGAGCCGACCACGATCACCGAGAACACGCTGATCAGCCGGTCCACGATCACGATCGTCGCGGCCTCCTGGGCGGGGACCCCGTAGGCCAGCGTCAGGACGCCGACGACGCCCAGCTCCACCGCACCGAGCCCGGCCGGGCTGAGCGGCACGGCGGTCAGCAGCGAGCCGATGAACGCGACGAAGAATGCGCCCGAGATGCCCAGCTGCACGTCGGGGAAGTTGAGCGCGAGCACCACGAACCACAGCCGGAAGCCCTCGGTCGCCCAGATCATGCCGGTCAGCAGCAGCAGCGGCGGGATCTGCCGGGCACCGAGCGCACCGAACACGCCCTGCTCGAACTTGTCGTACGTGTCGAGCAACCTGGCGGGCAGCGGCAGGCGCTCCAGGATCCGACGCCCGAAGTTACGGATCAGCAGCAACCCGGCGGCCAGGACCACGATCACGCCGATGCCGAGCACGACCACGAACTGGATCTCGGGCGGGAAGCCGCTGCGGAAGCTCCAGAAGCCGGCCGCGAGGCCAAGGGTCGCGATCCCGATGATGTCCAGGATGCGCTCGATGACCACGGTCCCGAGGGTCTTGGTGAGCGAGACCGGGGGACAGTTGAGCTTGAGCAGGTAGGCGCGATAGACGTCGCCCAGCTTGGCCGGGACGAGGCAGTTGACCAGCCACGAGAGGAACAGGATCTCGGTCGAGTCGCGAACCGGAACCCGGTAGCCGGCGCCCCGCAGCAGCATCGTCCAGCGCAGGCCGCGCAGCGGGAACCCGGCATAGAACACGAGGAACGCGGCCAGCAGCAGCCACTTGTTCGCGCGCGACACCCCGTCGATCAGCTCGTTGAGATCGAGGTTGAGGGTCAGCCGGAACACGAGCACGACGAGGATCAGCGGGACCAGGATCGAGAGGATCGTCCGCGGCTGGCGGAGGCGCCGGCCGAGCGACAGCGGCGCCGGGTTCGCGGCGGCGTCGGCACCTGCCGTCCCGGTCCCGGCGGCCTCGATCCCGGCGGCCTCGTCCGGTCCGTGGGCGGGCACGCCCAGCGGCTGGCCCAGGGTCTGGTCGGTCACGGGCGGCTCACTCACTGCGGCTGACCCGCATCCGTCGCAGACCCGGCCTGCACGCGCCGGTTGCCGCGGGCGCGATTGACAAGCTTGGCGACGGGCGTCAGCAACCGCACGATATAGGACGCCCGGCCGGGCACAAGATCGACAGTGGTCAGGGCTGCCAGCAGCCCTTCTGGTGTCGAGGGGTCGCCATCGAGGGCGGTGTAGGAGACGCCCACCTCCATCACGCTGTGGGCGTCGGACACGGCCACGCCCGGCAGGCGGTGGTCGTAGGCGAACCTCGCGGCGCGCTCGTTGCCGTTGCCGCCGACGATCCGTGCGTTGTGCGTCTCCACCCAGTCGACGAGCGGTGCGATGCCCTCCAGCCGCGGGTCGTTGAGCATCGAGCCGCGGAACCGGTCGAACGGGTGCGGGATCCCGACCAGGCCGCCCTGGGCCCGGACTGCCGCGATCGCGTCGCGGGCCGGCAGGCCCGGCGGCACGGCCTCGGTGAGAAACGCGGCCACCAGGTCGCCGTCGGCCGTCCTGATCTCCTCGCCGACGATCACCATCAGGCCGTCCGGGGCCGCGTCACGCGCCCGCAGCGCGCCGTCGATCCGGTCGTGGTCGCTGATCACGAGGTGCGTCAGGCCGCGCTTGGCCGCCGCCTTGACCACGGCCTCCGGCGCGGCGAGCGAGTCGAACGACGCGGCCGTGTGGCAGTGGAGATCGATGAACGCCCTCACCGCGGCTCCCCGTCCCCGGCGGCGAGTCGGGCGCTGCCCGTGGTCACTAGATCTGCTGTACCAGGGACTTCTTGAAGAAATCGAAGTGCTCGAGCGCGAGGCCGGTCCCCAGGGCCACGCAGTTGAGCGAGTTCTCGGCGACGTGGCACGGCACGCCCGTCACCTGGGTCAGGAGCTTGTCGATGTTGCGCAGCAGCGAGCCGCCACCCGACATCACCATGCCCTTGTCGATGATGTCCGACGACAGCTCGGGCGGCGTCTGCTCGAGCACCGAGCGCACCGCCGCGACCAGCTGCTGGAGCGGCACCTCGATCGCCTCCATGACCTCGGACGAGGTGATCGGGATCGTGCGCGGCAGGCCGGCGATCAGGTCACGGCCCCGGACCTCCATCGTCAGCTCGCGCTCCAGCGGCAGCGCGGTGCCGATCTGGATCTTGACCTCCTCCGCCGTCCGCTCGCCGATCATCAGGTTGTACTTCTTGCGCACGTAGGTCGAGATCGCGTCATCGAACCGGTTGCCGCCCACGCGCAGGCTGTTGGACACGACGATCCCGCCCAGCGAGATCACCGCGATCTCGGACGTGCCGCCGCCGATGTCGATGATCATGTTCCCGGACGGACCGCTGATCGGCACGTTGGCCCCGATCGCGGCCGCCAGCGGCTCCTCGATCAGGAACGCATCCTTGGCACCGGCCTTGAGCGCCGCGTCGCGGACGGCGCGCTTCTCGACCGAGGTGACCCCCGCCGGCACCGAGATCATGACCTCGGGGCGCGACAGGCCGATCCGTCCCCGGGTGGCCTTGCCGATGAAGAACCGGAGCATGGCCTCGGTGATGACGTAGTCGGCGATGACGCCATCCTTCATGGGGCGGATGGCCTGGATGTTGCCTGGCGTGCGCCCGATCATCTCGCGGGCCTCTTCGCCCACGGCGACGATCCGGTTGTCCTCGCCCACGGCAACGACGGAGGGCTCGGTGATGACGATGCCCTTGCCCTTGACGTAGACGATGACGTTCGCGGTGCCGAGATCGATCCCAATCTTCATGACGGCGGGAATGCTACTCCGGTGGTCACGCGGCGCGGGCGACGGCCGGCCGTGCGGGGTGGTTCAGGGTTGGTCGTGGGGGCCTGCGTTCAGACCGCGTCAGCGGAGCGGGTGATGTCGGCGCCCAGCTGCTGGAACTTGCGGTCGATGTTCTCATACCCCCGGTGAACGTGATGGGCGCCGTGGATCAGCGACGGTCCCTCGGCGGCCAGCGCAGCCAGGATCAGGGAAGCCCCGGCGCGCAGATCACCGATCCGCGTCTCGGCGCCATGGAGCCGCACCGGTCCGTGGATCGACGCGTGATGCGTATCCTCGATGTCGATGCGAGCGCCCAGCTTGCGCAGCTCGGACAGCCACTCGATCCTGTCCTCGAACACGGCCTCGTGGACGTGTGACGTGCCGGTGGCCTGGGTGAGCAGCACGCACAGGGGCGGCTGGGCGTCGGTCGCGAGGCCCGGATACGGGGCGGTCTGGACGTCGGCGGCGCGCAGATCGCCGATCGATACGCCGCTGGCGTCGATCTCGATCGAGCTCTCGCGGCACGCAACGGGAACGCCCATCGTGCCGAACAGCTCGACCAGGGCGCCGACGTGGTCGCAGGGCGCGTTCTCGAGCACCACCCGGCCGCCGGTCACGGCGGCGGCGATCAGGAACGTGGCGGTCTCGATCCGGTCCGACACGACGACGTGGTTCGCGCCCCGCAGCCGGCGGCGACCATGGACCTCGATCGTGTCCGGGGCGGTGCGCTGCACGTCGGCGCCCATCTCGCACAGGAACGCGATCAGGTCGTCGATCTCCGGCTCCTGCGCCGCGGGGCGGATGATCGTATGGCCCTCGGCGAGCGTCGCGGCCAGCATCGCGTTCTCGGTGCCCATGACGGTGACCTGGGGGAAGCTCACCTCGCCCCCGCGCAGCCGGCCCGGCGCCCTGGCCAGGTAGTAGCCGTTGCGGTAGTCGATGGTCGCCCCCAGCGCCCGCATCGCGTCCACGTGGAGGTTGACGGGACGCCGCCCGATCCGGTCGCCGCCGGGGTTGCTGATGATGACCTGGCCGAAGCGCGACAGGAGCGGGCCCAGCAGGATGAACGAGGCGCGCATCTTGGCCGCCGCCTCGAGCGGGATGAACAGCCAGTCGACGTCGCCCGCGGCGACCTCGTACACGCCCTCCGCCGGGTGGTCGACGACCACGCCGAGGTCGGTCAGGACCTCGACCATCACCCGCACGTCCTCGATCTCGGGCACGTTCTCGAACCGGCACCGCTCACCCGTCAGCGTCGCGGCGGCGAGCAGCTTGAGTGCGGCGTTCTTGGCGCCGCTCACGCGCACGGTGCCTTCGAGCGGGCGGCCTCCCTCGATCCGGAACGCCTCGGGCGTCGGAAGGTCAGGCCGGAACTCCCAGTGGAACAGCCTCGCGTCAGCCATCGTCAGGCGTGCCGGCGGGGACCCTCACGATGTCGGCGGCGTTCCGCGACCCGAACCCGGAGCAGCGCCTGCTGCAGCTGGGCGCGGGCGGCGGACAGGTCAGCCCCCTCGTGGAATCCGGATTCGAGCGCCCGCTCGGCCTCGCGGCGAGCTTCCTGGGCGCGTTCGAGGTCGATGTCGGACGCGAGATCGGCGGTCTCCGCCATGACCACGACCTTGTCGGGCCGGACCTGGAGGAACCCACCCACGATGGCAAAGCTCTCCTCGTCGGCTCCCTTGCGGATGCGCAGCTCGCCCAGCCCCAGCAGGCTCACCAGCGGCGCGTGATGGGGCAGGATCCCCAGCTCGCCGTCGACGCCCGGGACGAGGACCATGTCGACCTCGTCCGAGTACGCCAGCCGCTCCGGGGTGACGATCTCGAGCTGCACGGGCATCAGATCACCTCCCACGGCGGACGCTCTCGACGGGAGCGGTCGCGGCGAGAGCGGAGGCGGTGATGCCGTTCATCAGCCTTCCAGCTTGGCTGCGTTCTCGCGGACGTCGTCGAGCGTGCCTGCGAGGAAGAACGCCTGCTCGGGCAGCGTGTCGGTCTTGCCCTCGAGGATCTCCTTGAACGAGGCGACGGTATCCCGGATCGGCACGTACTTGCCGGTCCGGCCCGTGAACACCTCGGCCACGAAGAACGGCTGGCTCATGAAGCGCTGCAGCCGGCGGGCCCGCGCGACGGTCGCCTTGTCCTCCTCGGACAGCTCGTCGATGCCGAGGATCGCGATGATGTCCTGGAGGTCGCGGAAGCGCTGCAGCACCCGCTTGGTCTCCTGGGCGACGTCGTAGTGCTCGGTGCCCACGACCAGCGGATCGAGCACGCGCGACGTCGAGGTCAGCGGATCGACCGCGGGGTAGATGCCCAGCTCGGCGATCGAGCGCTCGAGGCGGATCGTCGAGTCGAGGTGGGCGAAGGTCGTGGCCGGGGCCGGGTCGGTGTAGTCGTCGGCCGGCACGAACACGGCCTGGAGCGACGTGATCGAGCCCTTCTTGGTGGACGTGATCCGCTCCTGGAGGCCGGCCATCTCGGTGGCCAGGTTCGGCTGGTAGCCCACTGCCGAGGGCATGCGGCCCAGCAGCGCCGACACCTCGGAGCCCGCCTGGGTGAAGCGGAAGATGTTGTCGATGAACAGGAGGACGTCGAGGCCCTGCTCGTCGCGGAAGTACTCGGCCATGGTCAGCGCGGTAAGGCCGACCCGCTGACGCGCGCCCGGCGGCTCGTTCATCTGCCCGAACACGAACGCGGTCTTGGCGATGACGCCCGACTCGGTCATCTCGTGGATCAGGTCGTTGCCCTCGCGCGAGCGCTCGCCCACGCCGGCGAACACCGACACGCCCGAGTGCTCCTGGGCGACGTTCCGGATCAGCTCCTGGATGATGACCGTCTTGCCGACGCCGGCGCCGCCGAAGATGCCGATCTTGCCGCCCTTCTTGAACGGGCACACGAGGTCGATCACCTTGAGCCCGGTCTCGAACACCTCGACCTCGGTCGTCTGGTCCTCGAAGTCCGGCGGCTGGCGATGGATCGGCAGCGTCTGCTCGGCATGGACGTCGCCCTTGCCGTCGATCGCGCGGCCCAGCACGTCGAACACGCGACCGAGCGTGACCTCGCCCACCGGCACGCTGATGGCGGCGCCCGTGTCGCGGACCGCCGTGCCGCGGGCCAGGCCGTCGGTGGTGGTCATGGCCACCGCGCGAACCCAGTTGTTGCCCAGGTGCTGCTGGACCTCGCACACGAGCGGGGGCTCACCCTCGCGGATGATCTCCACGGCGTTGAAGATCGCCGGCAGCTGACCGGCGGGGAACTCGATGTCCACGACCGGTCCGGTGATCTGGATCACCCGGCCGGTTGCTTCCTGGGTGGCTGTCGCCATGATCGGGGATGCCTCCTGTGGGCCGGCCTATCGGGCCTGGGCGCCGCTCGCGATCTCCACCATCTCGCGAGTGATGTTGGCCTGACGGACCTTGTTGTAGGACAGGGTGAGGTCGTCGATGAGCTCCTCGGCGTTCTCGGTGGCGTTCTTCATCGCCACCATCTGGCTCGAGAAGAAGCTCGCCGTCGTCTCCAGGACCGCCGCGTAGAGCCGCGTCGAGACGTAGCGCGGGAGCATGGCTTCAAGGAATGCGCCCGGATCGGGCTCGAACAGGAACTGGTGGCCCGGGATGCCCTCGGTATCGGGGGTCGGCTGGATGGGCAGCAGCTGCTCCATCACCGGACGCTGGACGAGCGTGGACACGAACCGCGGGTAGATGACGTCGACCCGGTCGTAGACGCCGGACACGAAGTCGTCGGACACGAGGCGCGCGATGGGCAGCGTGTCCGCGAAGCTCGGGCGCTCGCCGAAGCCCTCGAAGAAGGCCACGATCGGCACCCGGGCCCGGCGCATCGCATCGCGGCCCTTGCGCCCCACCGGCACGACCTTGAGGTCGCCCGGGTGCTCGGTGATCTCGCGCGCGGCGAAGCGAACCGTGTTGGTGTTGAGGGCGCCGGCCAGGCCGCGGTCCGAGGTCATGACCACCAGCAGGCGGTTGTGGACCTGGTCCAGGTCACGCACCGCGAGCAGCGGATGATCCTCGCCGCTGAGCACGGCCGCGAGATCGGCGATCACCTCGTCGAGCTTCTCGCGGTACGGGCGCGCGGCGAGCGTCGCCTGCTGGGCACGGCGCAGCTTGGAGGCCGCCACGAACTGCATCGCGCGGGTGATCTGCTTGATGTTCCGGGCCGACGAGATGCGCCGCCGGATCTCGCGCTGGCTAGGCATGGATCGACGTCACGCGAGGAAGCCCTCCCGGAAGGCATCGATCGCATCGTTGAGCTTGGCCGACAGCTCGTCGCTCAGGGCCTTGGTCTCCGCCAGCTCGGTGAGGATCTCCGGGCGCTCCGTCTCGAGGAACCGGTACAGCTGGGTCTCGAACTCCTTGACCCGCGGCGTGGGCACGTCGTCGAGCCGGCCGGTCGTGGCCGCGACCAGGATCGCCACCTGCTTCTCGACCGGGAGCGGCTGGTACTGCGGCTGCTTGACGATCTCGGACAGCTTCTCGCCCCGGTTGAGCTGGTCGCGGGTCGCCTTGTCCAGGTCGCTCGCGAACTGGGCGAACGCGGCCAGCGCGCGATACTGCGCGAGGTCGAGCTTGAGCGGACCGGCCACCTTCTTCATCGCCTTGGTCTGGGCGTCGGACCCCACCCGGCTGACCGAGATGCCGATGTTCATGGCCGGCCGCTGACCGGCGTTGAACAGGTCGGTCTCGAGGAAGATCTGGCCGTCGGTGATCGAGATCACGTTGGTCGGGATGTAGGCCGACACGTCGTTGGCCTGGGTCTCGATGATCGGCAGCGCCGTCAGCGACCCACCCCCGTTGTCCTCGTTCATCCGGGCTGCCCGCTCGAGCAGCCGGCTGTGGAGGTAGAACACGTCGCCGGGGTACGCCTCGCGGCCCGGCGGGCGGCGCAGCAGGAGCGACATCTCGCGATACGCCCATGCGTGCTTGGACAGGTCGTCGTACACGCACAGCGCGTCCTTGATCGTGCGGTCGCCGACCTTGACGCCGTTCTCCATCACCTCCTCGCCCATCGCCACACCGGCGTACGGGGCGAGGTACTGGAGCGGCGCCGGATCCTCGGCACCGGCGACGACCACGATCGTGTGCTCCATGGCGCCGTACTTCTCGAGGATGGCGACCGTCCCCGCAACCGTCGACAGCTTCTGGCCGATGGCCACGTAGATGCAGACGAGGTCGGAGCCCTTCTGGTTGATGATCGTGTCGATCGCGATCGCCGTCTTGCCCGTCTGGCGGTCGCCGATGATCAGCTCGCGCTGGCCGCGGCCGATCGGGATCAGGGCGTCGATCGCCTTGATGCCCGTCTGCACCGGGGTGTCGACGCGCTGGCGGGTGATCACGCCCGGGGCGATGCGCTCGACGGGCCGGGTCCTGGTGTGCGGGATGTCGCCCTTGCCGTCGAGGGGCCGGCCCAGCGGGTCGACCACGCGCCCCAGGAGCCCATCGCCCACCGGCACCTCGACCACGCGGCCCGTCGTCCGGACCTGGTCGCCCTCCTTGATCGCGGACGGATCGCCGAGGATCACGGCGCCGACCGTCTCCTCCTCGAGGTTGAGCGCCATGCCCATGACGCCGTTCGGGAACTCGAGCATCTCCGATGCGAGCGCGGCGTCCAGCCCGTAGATCTGGGCGATGCCATCGCCGACCTCGACCACCGTTCCGACGCTGCGCGTCTCGGTGGCCGCGTCGAATCCCTCGATCTGGCTCTTGATGATGCTGATGATCTCGTCAGACCGGATGGCCATCGCGTCTCCGTTCGGGCGGTGTGTCGGTGGTGGTTCGGGTGGCTGGTGGTGATCGGTTTGGGTGGTTCGTGGCGCCGCCGGCCCCGGTGCGCTACCGGAGGCGGCGTCCTGACTGGAGCTCGTCGCGCAGCCGCTCCAGGCGACCGCGGATCGAGGCGTCGATGAGCTGGTCCCGTATCTGGATGGTCAACCCGCCCAGGAGGTCGGGGTCGACCGTCGTCCGCAGCTCGACCTGGGAGCCGGCGATCGCCTCCACCCGCTCGCGGACGGCGGCCGTCTCGTCGTCGGTCAGCGGCACCGCGCTGGCCACGGTGGCCATCACGATGCCGCGCTGGGCGTTGAGCTGGCGCTGGTACTCCTCGCTGACGCGGGGCAGCAGGCGAACCCGGCCACGCTCCACGAGCAGGCTCACGAGCCGCAACGCTGCCGGCTGGATCCGCGTCTCGAGCAGCGCGCCGACCACCGCCAGCCGCTGCTCCACGGGGATCGCCGGGCTGTCGACGATCGGCGCGACATCGGGTCGCCCCAGGATGTCCGAGGCGAGCTCGAGGTCGTCCCGCCAGCGATCGAGCTGGCTGGTCTCGAGCGCCACCGCGAGGGCGGCCTCGGCGTAGCGGCGGGCGGCCGTGGCAGGTCGCGCCATCAGCTGCCGTTCTCGCCCGGCGTGGACGAGTCGGAGAGGAAGTCGGCGACGAGGCGCCGCTGCCGGTCACCGGTCATCGACTCCCCGACCACGCGACCCGCGGCGGCGAGGGCCAGATCGGCGACCTCGGACCGCAGCTCGGTGATCGCTCGCTGCTTCTCGGCGTCGATCTCGGCCGCCGCCCGCTCGCGCATCCGGTCGAGCTCCTCGCGGGTCGCGGCCATGTCCTGCTCCGCGGGTCTCGCTCGCGACCCGCTGGGCGCGATTGATGATCTCGTTCGCCTCGCGGCGGGCCTCCTGGAGCGCCTCGCAGGCGCTCCTGCTCGGCCGACTCGCGATCCCGGCGCGCCTGCTCGGCGTCGCGCAAGCCCTCCTCGATCCGGGTCCGGCGTGCCTCGAGCATGCGCGAGATCGGCCCGAACGCGAACAGCTGGAGGATGACCAGGAGCAGGACGAAGTTGAGCAGAGCGATGAGGATCCAGAACCCGTTGATGACGAGTCCGGCCCCGCCGCTCTCCGCGTTGAGGGTGAGTCCCACCGGGAGGGCCCCGGTGGTGACCGCGAGTACGTCCATCGCGTTCGCTCGGTGGCCCGCGGTGCTTGGCGGCCGGGTTGAGGAAGATGATCAGCACGCCCACGACGAACGCGAGCACGCCGAGCCCTTCGGCGAACGCGGCACCGATGATGAACGTGGCGCGGATGACGCCCGCGGCATCAGGGTTGCGCCCCATCGCGCTGGTCGACATGCCGGTCAGGATGCCGATGCCGATGCCGGGGCCAATCACGCCCATCGCGGCAAGGCCGGCGCCGATCAGTTCCATCGAGTCTCTACCTCCTGTGGCATCCGCACGGCGCGGACGCTTGCTCGGGCCAATGTGGTTACCGCCTCAGCTCGTGGCGGCGCTCAGGGGTGGGCCAACGTTGCCCTCGGGCTCGGTCGCCATGCTCGGTGCGGCGTGCGCCTCCTCGTCATGGCTCTCGATGGCGAGCAACGTGAACATCAGGGTCAGGACGCTGAAGATGAGGGCCTGGACGAAGCCGATGAAGCCCTCCAGGAAGACGAACGGCAGCGGCAGGATGCCCAGCAGGAGCGCCGTGAACACGCCCAGCATGATCCCGCCGCCATAGAGGTTGCCCCACAACCGGAAGGCCAGCGTGACGGGCTTGAAGAACTCGAGCAGGAACTCGATCAGGCCCACGAACAGGTCGATGAACCCGTCGACGACGCTGCGCCGGAAGCCGCTGAAGTTGAAGAACTTCCTCAGGTACGGGCCGGCGCCCAGCGCCCGCACGCCCTCGACGTGGAACAGGATGAAGCTGAACAGCGCCAGGCCGATCGTGATGTTGAGGTCGCTGGTCGGCGTTCGCATCCAGTTCACCTTGTCGCCGAAGATCAGCAGGTCCGTCCAGTTGGCGAGCACGATGAACACGAACAGCGCGACGAAGATGCCGACGTAGGGGCGAGCGCGCGGCCCTCCGAGGCCCACCGCGAAGTCCTCGAGCGCCTCGTACGTGTACTCGATCGTGTTCTGCATCCGACGCGGCAACCGGTGGAGAGTCCGCGCCACGCCCACGAACGCCACGATCATCAGCGCCATCACCACCCAGGACGTCACGATCGAGTTCGTGATGCTGACCGAGAACTCGACCACCAGCGAGCCCGTCGGTTCCGGTGCCGGTTCGGGCTGCCAGACGATGGTCGGCGGGATGACCTCGAGGTTCTGGTTGATGCCCTTCTTGGGGTCGGGGAAGCCGGGCGGCGCGAAGAACACCATCACGAGCACGTCGAGCACGGCAACGATGACGATCGCCAGCAGCAGCTTTCGGCCCGTCGTCCAGCGGGTGCGAGCTGCGCCGGTCCCTGTCTCGGGCGCGCCGGCGCCCGGGTCGAGCGCCGTGGTGCCCGCGTCGGGCGCGCTGGCGGGAGAGGTCTCGTTGGTCACGTGTCGCTCGTCTGGCCTCGTCTGGGTCTCCGCCCCGGGCGGACGGTCAGTCTTGCTGCGTGTCGTCGAATCGCGCCAGAAACCGCGTGATGAGCCTGGCTACAGCGAGTCCACCGAGCCCGAAACCGGCCAGCGCACCGCCGACGGTGAACCAGGGCAGGGTGCCGAGCTGCTGGTCAACCAGCCATCCAGCCAGGACTCCCGCGATGGTCCCCACGAAGAACGTGACACCGATCTCGGAGAACAGAACCGCGTAGACTCCGAAACCTTTGAGCATAGGGACCTGCCACCGCGCGGGAGACTATACCAGAGGCCATTCGCGGTTCGAGCCCTGCTCTGCGCCCCGGGCGACGACGTCCCGGCGGCGCCAGGCGCCTCAGGCCGCGCCGGTGCCCGACGACGACCGCCCATCGGTCGTCTCGTCCGGCCCTCGTAGGCCTTGGGCTCGAGCGCATCGGCCGTCTCGAATCGGGTGATGAGGAACAGCCCCAGCCCGAACGCGACGGCGAGGCCGAGGAACGCGTACACCTGGCCGGTGCCCGACAGCACGAACGACAGCACCGCCAGCACCAGGCAGATGGCGTAGATCACGAGCACGGTCTGGCCGTGCGACAGGCCCAGGTCGAGCAGCCGATGGTGGATGTGGCCGCGGTCGGGGGTGAACGGCGAGCGGCCGGTGACCAGGCGGCGGACGATGATCCAGAACGTGTCGATGATCGGCACGCCCAGCACGAGCAGCGCGACCGCGACCTTGGCCGAGCCGAGGATCGCGAGCAGGGCCAGCGTGTAGCCCACGAACATCACGCCGCTGGTCCCGATGAAGATCGAGGCCGGGTGGAAGTTCCAGCGCAGGAACCCCAGCAGCGACCCGGCCAGCGCGAAGCACAGCAGGCCCACCATCGGCTGGGCGACGGTGGCCGCGATCGAGATCAGGCCCAGGGTCACGGCAGCGATCAGCGAGATGCCCGTCGACAGGCCGTCGAGCCCGTCGATGAAGTTGATGCTGTTGATCATGCCCACGATCCAGAGCACGGTGAACGCCACGCCGTAGGGCGACGTGAGCTCGATGTTGCCCGGCCCGAACGGGTTGTTGATGTACGCCGACCGAGATGCCGGCCGCCACGGCCCCCACCGCCAGCACCAGCTGACCGAGAAGCTGCCAGCGAGCTCGCAGCTGGAGCGTGTCGTCAAGCACGCCGAGGACGGTGGCCGCCGCCCCGCCGACCAGCAGCGCGGCGACCTCGCCCGGGGTGATCTCGCGGGTGACCCGGACGAGCCCGCCCTCGACCGTGGCGTTGAGCACGCCGAGGGCGATCGCCACCGCGAGGAACGCGATCGCCACCGCCATGCCGCCGCCGCGCGGGATGGGCGCCACGTTGACCCGTCGATGGTCGGGCTGGTCGATGTTGTCGAGGCGGATCGCGAACCGGCGAACGAGCGGCGTCAGCACCAGCGACAGCAGCGCGGCGCGCGGCGAAGGTGACGAGGATCAGCGGCAGCAGGTCGACGATCTCAGCCGGCAGCCGCATGCGCGTCAGGCGCGATCCCGGGGCAGGCCGGGGACGGGGAACCGGGCGACCAGGTCGCGGACGCCGTCACGGATCCGGTCCAGGGCGGCCGCGTCGTCGCGGCGCGCGGATCGCGTCCACGACCCAGCGCCCGATGACGCGCATCTCGTCGGGGCCCATGCCGCGCGTGGTGGTGGCCGGCGTGCCGACCCGGATCCCGGACGCGATGTTGGGCGGGTTGGCATCGAACGGGATCGCGTTCTTGTTGACCGTGATCGAGACGCTGTCGAGCAGGGCCTCCGCCTCGCGACCGGTGATGCCCGAGCGGGGCGACGTCGACCAGCATCAGGTGGTTGTCGGTGCCACCGCTCACGATCCGCGCGCCGGCCTCGGTCAGCGTCTCGGCCAGGACCTTCGCGTTCTCCACCGTGCGGACCTGGTCGCGCCGGAAGTCGTCGCGCATGGCCAGCTGGAGCGCGACGGCCTTGGCGGCGATCACGTGCATCAGCGGGCCGCCCTGGACGCCCGGGAACACGGACTTGTCGATCGCCTGCGCGAGCGTGCTCTTGCCCAGCGCGGGGAAGTCGGCGCGGTCGACGCCATCGGGCAGGTCCGCGCGCGCGAACACCATCCCGCCGCGCGGTCCGCGCAGCGTCTTGTGGGTGGTGGTCGTGACGAGGTCGGCGTGCGGGAACGGGCTGGGGTGGACGCCGGCCGCGACGAGGCCCGCGAAGTGGGCCATGTCCACCATCAGCAGCGCGCCGACCCCATGGGCGATGGCGGCCATCCGCTCGAAGTCCCAGGTCCGGGGATACGCCGAGGCGCCCGCGACCAGCAGCTTGGGCCGCACCTCGGCGGCCTGTGCCTCGAGCGCGTCGTAGTCGATCCGCTCGTCGTCGCGGCGCACGCCGTAGGCGTGGATCTCGTACATCCGCCCCGAGAAGTTGACCGGCGAGCCATGGGTCAGGTGGCCACCGTGGGCGAGGCTCATGCCCAGGATCCGGTCGCCCGGCCGGAGGACCGCGAAGTAGGCCGCCATGTTGGCCTGCGCGCCGGCATGCGGCTGGACGTTGACATGCTCGGCTGCCCGGGAACAGGCGCAGCGCGCGCTCGCGCGCGAGGTTCTCGGCGACGTCCACGAACTCGCAGCCGCCGTAGTAGCGCCGGCCCGGCAGGCCCTCGGCGTACTTGTTGGTGAGCCACGTGCCCTGGGTCTCGAGCACCGCCTGCCAGACGTAGTTCTCGCTCGCGATCAGCTCCACGTTGCCGGCCTGTCGGCGACGCTCGTCCTCGACCGCCTGCCACAGCTCGGGATCCAGCTCGGCGGCCGATGCCCATGCCGCCTCGGGCACGGTACCCGACGTCGCCGCGGGAGCGGCGGCCGATCGGCGCGCGGCGGTCTCGACCGGGACGGTGACGTCGGACACGGGTGGAACCTCCTGGAAGGGCGCGGGGACGGGCGCCCGGGGACGACGCGCCTATCTTCCCATGACCCGGGCCGGCGAGCGCTGCCACGTCGTGCTTCCCGCTACGGCTTGGGACCGTTCCCGCGAGCTCCGGCGTCGCGGCGGACGGCCGGCAGGCTGCGTGTCGTCCGGTCAGCGCCGGCCGGGATCGGGACCATCCGCCCGACCGGATCCCAGGCCGCCCCCTGTGGTCGGCTCGCGATTCGGGGCTCCGGCCCGGAAGGCAGCGCTCACGTGCGGGCGGGTCAGATAGAAGAACGCGAACAGGCCGATCGCGACCTGGCTCAGGCCGAGATTGACCAGGCCCCCCAGACCCTGCGAGCCGAGCGCCGCGAGCGCCTGCAGGATGCCCAGGGCGTAGTAGACGAGGGTGGCCATCCGTGCCCAGCCCCTGCGGCGCCACAGCCCGACCGAAACGATGAGCCCGCCGATGCCCAGGAGCAGCAGCACCAGCCCCAGGCCGGCGAAGGCCGCCAGGTCGCCGATCCCGAGGTCCGAGAGGCCATTGGTGCCGATGAGGGCCGCGCCAGCCCCGAGCCCGATCCCGAGGAGCAGCCAGAGCACGCTCGTCAGTCCCGTCAGGACCGCGATCAGCCCGATGGCCCGCGGCCTTGCCATGGGGCCGGCGTTGACGGGCGGGGCCTCGGTCGCGCCCGAGTCGGGGCCGACGCCGAGCTGGTCGGCCCAGCTCGCCAGCAGCCGATGGACGGCGGGGGCCCCGACCACGTCCTCGCCGTCGTAGGGCAGATCGGCGGGCGCGAGGATGAACGGCTTGACCTGCGGGCCACCGAAGCCGCCGTGGCTGCCCACCAGCTCCTCGAATGCCGCGACCTCCTCCAGCTCCTGGTCGTACACGCTGTTGACCAGCAGGTCGCCCACATGGGGGAATCCGTCGAGACGGCGCAGCGCATTCGCGGCCCGGAAGCCGAATGGCGCGAGTGGGTCGCGGCCGTCGATCCGGCCGTCGTCGAGGTGATGGACGCCCTCGTGTCCGATCGCGAGCGGCCCGCGGTCGTCGGAGCGAACGAGAACGAAGCCGATCCCGGGGTGCGCGACGAGCCCCCCGACAAGGCCCGGGTACCGGTCCTCGATCTCCTCCAGCGAGAGGCGCCGGTCCTCGGCCAGGAAGTAGACGTTGGCGAGGTTGCCGCTGGCGCCGACCACCACCCGCGGCCCACCGTCCTCCGGCTCCGGCGACGCCCTCGGCTGCCTCCCGATCTCGACGGCACCGCCATCGCGACGGTTCGAGAGGGCGGCGGTCGCCGCCCGGCCGGCGACGCCGGGGCGGTTGACGATCTCGGTCAGGAGAGCGTTGGCGGGCCCCCAGCCCTCGGCCTCGCCCCCGACGGCGAGCGCGGAGCCGCCGCCCATCAGGTCGCGGATCAACGCCTCGAGGGTCTGCCCGTAGCGCTGGAGGAAGGTGGCGCCCTGCGTCTGACCGTGGTCGGACAGGATCACGATCTCGTAGTCGCGTGGCGCGGTCTCGATCGCACGCGCGATCGTGGACAGGACCCGGTCCACGCCCGTCAGCGAGCGCAGCGACTCGAGGCGCTCCGGACCGGCGTGGTGGGCCAGCTCGTCGTAGTCCACGAAGTCCACGTACATGACCGGGACGCCACGGCCGATGGCGTTGACCAGGAACGTGACGTTGAGGTCGCGCATCAGCACGTTGCTGACGGCCCGCATCCCGGCGAAGGCCGCGCCGCGGTGGACCCGCGGCTGGATATCGAGCGCGCGCTGACGCCGGGCCTCGGACCACTCCTTGAACATCTCGCTGATCGTGAGCACCACCGTCCGGATGAACGCCGCGGGGTCGACGAAGTAGAGCGAGAAGGCATCGATGTCGGTCGTCGTGGCCGCCTGCTGGATGCGGCTCATGGTGAACAGGGTGCGCCGGGCGTCGCCCGAGAACAGGTTGTTGGCGCTCATGCCGTTGGCGGCAAGCAGGCCGCGGCCGTTGGACAGGCGGCGCTCGATCTCGGCGGCGTCTGCAGGACGGTTCGACACCATGAGCCTGCCGCGGTCCTTCTCGTACCAGCGGAAGGCCGGGATGTCGTCGTTGGAGCCGAACAGGATGCCCGCCTGGCTGGCCGAGGTCTGGGACGGCGGCGTGCAGTCCCACTCGATCAGCCGGTACTCACCGGACCGGACCCAGCGCGCCATCTGCGGCGTGAGCCCGACGCGGATCGCGTTGCGCAGGATGCTCGCGGCCAGGCCGTCGATCTGGATCATCACCAGGCCGCGGCCACCCGGGATCGGCTGGCGGTCGAGGGTCGCCAGCCGGCGGCTGAGCTCGGCGTAGAAGGTGTCGTCCTGGTCGCTCGAGAGGGCGAGCGAGACGACGGTGGTCAGGACGGTGATCAGGATCGCCGCCGCGACGGCCGAGGCGAGCGAGGCGACGGCCAGTCCCGGCACCAGGGGCGCCGCCAGGACCAGCATGATCGCGTTGATCAGCAGCGACAGCAGGCCCATCGTCACGACCGTCAACGGCAGCGTGAGCAGCACCAGGATCGGCCTGACGAGCGCGTTGAGCAGGCCCAGGACCACGGCGGCGAACAGCGCCGCGATCACGTCCTGGACCTCGATCCCGGGGACCAGGCGCCCGACGAGCAGCAGGATCAGGGCCTGCACGATCCACGTCACCAGCACGCGCCGGAAGCCGAGCGCCAGGAGCCGCTCGCGGGCGAGGCCGAGCGACGTGGCGGATGTGTCCCGGATCGGGCGCAGGAGGCTCATCGCCCCGGCTCCTCGTGGCAGGCGTGGATCCGTTGTGGAAGGTGTACCCGGGCATTGTGCCAAGCGTCCCGGCCGCGGCGAGCGGTGCCGGTGGCATCACGAGCGGTGCGGCGGGTACCACCGGACATGCCGGCGGCTGACTGGCCGACGACGGCTATCCGTCTCCGGGGATGTCGTGCTCCACCTCGGCCTCGTCGAGCGCCCCGGCGATCAGGGCCGGCGCGATCGCCCCGGCACGGCGGACGACCGGCCGCGTGAGCGTGCAATCCACCACCGTGGATGCCGGGCCGCCCCGGGTCGGCCCGCCATCGAGGACGAGCGCGACGGCATCGCCCAGCGTTTCCGCGACCTCGGTCGCGTCCCCGGAGTCGGGCGCCCCCGACAGGTTGGCCGAGGTGGTCGGCAGCGGCCCGAGCTCGCGCGCGAGCGCCCGTGGGCAGTCGTGGTCGGGGACGCGAACGCCGATGGTCGGCGTGCCGGCGGCGAGAACGTCGGGCAGCCGCGTTCCTGGCCGAACCGGGAGCACGAGGGTGAGGCCACCCGGCCAGAAGCGCTCGGCCAGCACCCGGGCGGCCATCGGCAGGTCGGCGAGCGTGCCCGCCTGCTCCGCGTCTGCCAGCAGCACCGCGACGGCCTTCTCTGGTGGCCGCTGCTTGGCGGCGAACAGCCGCTCGATGGCGTCCGGCAGGGCAAGGTCGGCGGCGATCCCGTACACGGTGTCGGTCGGCAGCGCCACGATCGACCCGGCGCGCAGCAGCTCCACCGCGGCCGCGCGAGCCTCGGGCCCGTCGGGGAGGATCCGCGACCCCGTCACGTTCCGGCACCCACCGGCGTCGCCGCTTCCGCTGCGGCATCGGCGAGGCGCCCGGCGTTGCGAGCCACCTCCCCGGCCGGCGCAAGGATCAGCGCCTCGATGAGCGACGCCACGCCATCCTCCTCGACCGGCGGCGCGATGTAGCGGGCAGCGGCGCGAACAACTCCTGGCGCGGTCGACATCGCCGCCCCGTGGCCGGCCATCGAGATCATCTCGAGATCGTTGAGCGCGTCGCCGATCGTCATCACCCGCGACATGGGGACGCCGGCCTGGCCCGCGAGCCAGGCGACCGCGCGGCCCTTGGACACGCCGGGCGCGACGAACTCGAGGAACCGTGGGTGCGAGACGGTGACCTCGGCCCGCCCCGTGAACGCCGCCCGGGCCTCGGCGACCAGCTCCATCGGGCGGGGCGCCGTGCCGACCGCGATCACCTTCGACACCGGCCGCCGGATCGCACGGCGCAGATCGGCCACGATCTCCGCGTCCGGTCCCAGGTAGCCCGAGTAGTCCTCGAACCGGCGATCCCCACGCCAGACGACGATCCGCTCGAGCGTGTTGACATGCGGGTCCAGGTCGTGGGCAAGGCACCAGGTGATCGCATCGCGGGCGGTGGCCGCCGCGAGCGACGTGTGATGGATCAGCCGCCCGACCGGCGCCCGAAACGGCTGGCCCTCCTGCATGGGTCGACTCGATCGAGGCAGGATGGGCGGGCATGCGACGCACCACCGCACCCTGGTGGCCGATCAGCGGCTCGGTCAGTCCCAGCTGGTGGGCATACACGGCGGCCGAGCTCGCCATCCGACCCGTGGCCAGGGAGACGCGCACCCCGCGCTCGATCGCGGCCCGGATCGCCGCCTCGGTCCGGGCCGAGATGCGGAAGTCATGCCCGACGAGCGTGCCGTCGATGTCGAGCGCGAGCATGCCGATCGGGAGCTCCGGATCGGGACGCGCCGGCAACCATGCGCTGGCATCGCCGTCCCGACGACCGGCCATCGTCATGGCGCCGCCCGCTCGATCCTGGCCAGGCGGGGCCGGCCCGCCAGGTCCGTCTTCACGACGCAGCGCCAGCCCGGCAACCTCGTCTCGGCCTCGCGTCGGATCGCCTCCCCCTGGTCCGCGCCGATCTCGAGCAGCGCCAGGCCGTCGGTCGCGAGCGAGCTGGGCAGATGGTCGAGCAGGCGGCGGATCACGTCGAGGCCGTCGGCGCCACCGTCCAGCGCCTGCCGGGGCTCGAACGTCAGCTCGCGGGCCAGCTGGTCGAGGTCCTCGCTCGGGACGTACGGGAGGTTGGCGCACACGACGGCGTACGGCGGATCGACGTGGTGCGGGATGAGGTCGGCGGTCACGAACACCATCCGGTCCGCGACCGCGTGGCCGACAGCGTTCTCGCGCGCCAGGTCGAGCGCCTCGGGCGAGGCCTCGATCGCGACGGCGAGCACCTGCTCGTCCATCCGGCGCCGGCGGAGGGCCACCAGGACCGAGATCGCGATCGCGCCGGTGCCGGTCCCGACGTCCGCGATCCGGAGCACCGGCGCCCCGGCGGCTCGCGGCCGGTCGGTCAGCCGGGCGACGATCGCCTCGATCGCATCGTCCACCAGCAGCTCGGTCTCCGGCCTCGGGATCAGGGCGCGGGCGTCGGTCGCGAATGCCAGGCCGTGGAACTCGCGGAAGCCCCGGATGTAGGCGACCGGCTCGCCGAGCTCGCGCCGCGCCACGGCCGCCTCGAAGGCCTCCCGGAGGCCGGGGCCGACCGGTGCGTCGGGATGCGCGAGGACCCCCGTCCGGTCGATGCCCAGCGCCTGCGCAAGCAGCAGCTCCGCGTCCAGGCGCGGTGACTCCGACCCCGACGCCTCCAGGCGCGCCGTTGCCAGCGCGACCAGCTCGGCGGCGGTGAACGACGGCTGGGTCATGACCGGAGCTTGCCGTGCTTGAGGACACCGACCGATGCAAGGTCGGTGGTCTCGATGATCGCGACGTCGGTCGGACGATCGAAGCGCACCGGAGACTCGAAGCGCACCGGAGGATCGAACCGCGCCGGGGGCTCGAAGCGCACCGTCATCCCGGCATGTTCGCCATCGACCGGCCGCCCGGCGGCATCCGCGCCGCGCACGTGCCCGCTCTCAGGCGGGGACGGCCGCGCCGGGCGCCCGGGCATCGCTGCCTTCCGTGAGATGACGGAGCTGGTCGGCCTGATCGGCCATCACCAGGGCGTCGATCAGCGGATCCAGCTGCCCTGCCAGCACACCCGGCACGTTGTGGATCGTCGTCCCGATCCGATGGTCGGTGACCCGGTTGTCGGGGAAGTTGTAGGTCCGGATCTTCTCGGAGCGATCGCCGGCTGCGACCATGCTCCGGCGGGTCGCGCTGTCCCGCTCGCGCTGCTTCGCGAGCTCGAGGTCGTACAGGCGGCTGCGCAGCACCGCCATCGCCTTGGCCTTGTTCTTGTGCTGGCTCTTCTCGTCCTGGATCTCGACCACCAGACCGGTCGGCAGGTGCGTGATCCGGACCGCGGAGTCCGTGGTGTTGACCGACTGCCCGCCGGGGCCGCTCGAGCGCTTGACCTCGATCCGGAGATCCTTGTCCTCGTCGATCTCGACCTCGACCTCGTCCGCCTCGGGCATCACGATCACGGTCGCCGTGCTGGTGTGGATGCGCCCGCTCGACTCGGTGGACGGCACCCGCTGCACCCGGTGAACGCCGCCCTCGAACTTGAGCCGGCTGTACGCGCCATCGCCGGTGACCTCGAGGATCGCCTCCTTGATGCCACCGATCCCGGTCTCGTTGGAGCTCAGCACCTCGACCGAGAACCGGTGCTCCTGCGCATAGCGCATGTACATCCGCAGCAGCTCGGCCGCGAACAGGGCTGCCTCCTCGCCGCCGGCTCCCGCCCGGATCTCGACGATCACGTTGCGGTCGTCGTTGGGGTCGCGGGGCAGCAGCGCCACCCGCAGGTCCGAGACCAGCTCCGCCTCTCGAGCCTCGAGCGCCGTGATCTCCTCGCGCGCGAGCGCCTTGACGTCGTCGTCGGGCTCGGTGTCGCGCATCTGGCGGGCGCCCTCGAGCTGCCCCCGAATGTCGGCCAGCTCGCGGTGAGCGGCGACGACCGGCTCCAGGCGCGCGAGCTCGCGCCCGAGCCGCTTGAGCTGCTCCGGATCGGTCAGCACCTCGGGCGTGGCGAGCCGGGCCGAGACCTCGTCGTACTGCGCCGCGAGCTCGGTCAGCTTGGCCTCGAGGCCATGCTCGTCAGCCATGCGCCGGTGGCTCGGCCGGGGTGCCGACGGATGGCTCGGTCACCGCGGCGGGCTCGGAGCCGACGGCAGCAGCACGGACCGTGGCGGCCGTCTCGCCCGGTTCCGGCATCGGGTCGCGCGGCAGCTGCATCCCTCCGGCCGGGATCGCCTCGCCGTCCGCCCGCAGCGCCTCCTCGATCGAGACCACGGCCACCTCGATCATGTCGTCGGTCGGCTGCTTGGTGGTGATCTTCTGGACCAGGATGCCGGGCCACATGATCACGCGGATGACCGGGTTCGACCGGTGCCGGGCGCCAAGGCGCAGCAGCTCGTAGCCGACGGCCGCGATGACCGGGATGAGCAGGATCCGGCTCCCGACCATGATCAACGGCGACTGCCGGCCGACCAGGCTGAAGGCGAGGATCGAGAGCAGGATCACGACCACCAGGAACTCGGTGCCGCAGCGCTGGTGCGCGGTCGGGTACTTGCGGATCTCGGCCGTCTGCAGCGGATCGCCATGCTCGAGGGCGTGGATCGTCATGTGCTCGGCGCCGTGGTACTGGAACACGCGCGCGATGTCCGGCGTGCGCGCGATGAGCGCGAGGTAGCCGAGGAAGATCGCGACCCGGACCAGGCCCTCGATCGCGTGCTGCACCAGGTCGTTCTCCGCGTTGCCGGCCGCGAACGAGGCGATGACCAGGGGCAGGATGAAGAACAGCCCCACCGCCAGCAGGGCCGTGACCCCGAGCATGACCGCCACGGAGCCCTTGCCGATCTCGACGCCCTCGTCCTCGACCTGGAGACCGGCCGAGCGGATCAGCCAGCGGGTGCCGACGACCAGCGTCTCGTACAGCACCACCAGGCCACGCATGAACGGCGCCCGCGCCCAGCGGCTGCCGTGGAACCCGGAGTCGAGCCGCTCGGTGGCGTACACGATCCGCCCGTCCGGATGTCGGAGGGCGACCGCGATGGCGTCTCGGCCGCGCATCATGACGCCCTCGATGAGCGCCTGGCCGCCGTAGCTGAAGCGGGGCATGCCCGCAGTCTACCGGGTGCCCTCTGCGCATCCCCCATCGCGCCATCGCCTCCTGAAGGCGACCGTGCGCATTCGGTCCCATACTCGCGGCCATGCGCCTGGAGCTCACCAAGCGCGGCGACTACGCCGTGCGCGCGATGATCGCCCTCGCCCGCGAGACGAGCGGCGGGTTGCTGTCCGCGCGCCGGATCTCGAACGCGATGGCGATCCCGGTCCGGTTCCTGCCGCAGGTGCTCACGGATCTGCAGCGGGCCGGCCTGGTCGAGGCTGCCCCGGGTCGCGCCGGCGGATACCGGCTCGCCCGTGCGGCGGCGGGCATCAGCCTGCTCGACGTGATCGAGGCCGTCGAGGGCGACAGCCGGCGCCGAACCTGCGTGCTGCGCAGCGGACCGTGTGGCAGGGACGGTCATTGCGACGTGCACGACGTGTTCTTCAGCGGGCAGGAGGCACTGCTGACCACGCTGTCGGCCCACAGCATGGCGGAGCTCGCCGGCGAGGCGGAGGTCCGCGGCAAGGGGGATGGCGGCGCCCTCGACCCGTAGCGGCGGCGAGGGCCTGCAAGGCGGGAGGCGGCGCACTCGACCGGTACGCGGCGAGGCGAGGTCGCCGGCGAGGCGCCGGCGGCGGCCACGGCGACGACGGCTCCCTCGACCGGTAGCGGCGGCGAGGCCGAGGTCTGTCGCGAGGCGGACGGCGCCACCCTCGATCGGTAGCGGCGGGGAGGGCCCGCGGGGCTGCCGCGGTGCCGCCCGGCAGGGGGCCGAATGGCACACCGCGCACGGGGCAACCAACCCATACCAATCATGTACTAACTTAGTTAGTATTTGTCCGACGGCTTCATTCCCGCCGCCCGACGAACCAGTGTGCGCAAGCCCTCGCCTCGGACGTCCCACGGCCCAGTGGGCGAGGGCCCAGGGAGGCTCCGATGACCAGCGACAGGATCCACGACACGGACACCCGGCGACCGCACCTCAGCCGGAGAGCGCTGCTCCGCGGTGCCGGGATCGGGGCCGGAGGCCTGCTGCTGGCCGGCTGCTCCGCCGCCACGAAGCCGGCCTGGACGTTCGGACCGGGCAAGGCGCTGGCGGCATCGAGCGCCGTTCCGACGGCGGCACCCGTCGAGGCAACGGACGCCAGCCCTTCGCCCTCGCCGATCCCGTCGGCCGAGCCGGCCCAACCCGTCACCGTGGACGAGATCTCCCGGCATCCCAGCGAGCTGCCCGACTCGGCGGACTACGCGCTCTACGCCGACGGCCGATACCAGAACCCGACCAAGCGCAGCGGCCCGATGACCCACGAGGTCCACTTCACGACACGGGAGGTCGTCGCGGAGGTCGTGCCGGGCACGACGATGGACTACTGGACCTTCGACGGACGGGTGCCGGGGCCGATGATCCGGGCCCGGGTCGGCGACCGGATCGACTTCTTCCTGCGGAACGACCCTTCGAGCATGATGCCGCACGACGTCGACTTCCATGCCGTGACCGGGCCGGGTGGTGGCGCCGTCCGGCTCGATACCCTGCCAGGCAGCGAGAGCGAGCTCCGGGTGAAGCTCCTCAACCCCGGGATCTTCATCTACCACTGCGCGTTTCCCGACGTGCCCACGCACATCAGCCACGGGATGTACGGGCTGGTGGTGGTCGAGCCGGAGGCGGGCCTGCCCGCGGCGGACCACGAGTACTACCTGCTGCAGAGCGAGTTCTACACCGACCAGGGGGCGACCAAGGCCTATTCGGAGCTCAAGGATGCCGGGCACCTCGCCTTCTCCATGGCCAACGCCAACGAGGAGCGCCCGACGTTCGTCGTCCTCAACGGCCGCCCCGAATCGGTCGTCGGCGATCGCGCGCTGGGCACCTTCGACCAGCCGATCCAGGTGGGTGAGACCGTGCGCCTGTTCGTGGGCAACATCGGGCCCAACCTCGTATCGAGCTTCCACGTGATCGGCGAGATCTTCGACACGGTCTACGTCGAGGGCTCGTTCGCCCTCGAGAACCACAGCGTCCAGTCGACCCTGATCCCGTGCGGCGGCGCGGCCGGCGTCGAGTTCCAGGTCCAGGTACCCGGCACCTACACCATCCTCGACCACGCGATCTTCCGCGTGCACAAGGGCGTCGCGGGCGAGCTCGTGGTCCAGGGCGATCCGGTGCCCGACATCTACGACCCGGTGAAGTACGACCAGATCCGCTGACCGGGCCGGGCAGCCTGAGCGCGAGGCCCCGTGTTGGCCGGGCCGCGTGGGTCAGCGGCCCCCCCGCGCGGGTCCGGGATGCGCGTGAGTCTGCGGCCCCGTGAGTGCCCGGGGCCGCGTGGGAGTGTGCGGCGGGGCGCGTGGGAATCTGGGGCCCGTGTGTGTCCGGGGCCCCGCGTGGGTTTGGGGCGCCGTGTGCGTGTCCGGGGCCCTGTGTGGGTCTGGCGCCTGATGGAGCCTGGTCACGCGAAGGGCGCGGAACGCTCGCGGGAGAACCGGGGTCGGCTCTCGCGGCGGCGCTGTGCCGCCCGTCCTCTGAACGCCTGGCGTGCGATACGTCCGCTCCGTCGCCGCCCACCGGACCTGCTGCACGCTCAGCGTTCCGCCTGTTGCCTGGGCGACCCCCCCAGCGACAGGTCGAACGGCCAGCGTTCAGCCCGAACGCCTCGGGCGACCAATCGATCGCTGGGCGTTCGCCGCGCGGCAATCGGGCGTTCGGCCGCGCGGCCAATCAGGCGTTCGCCGCCTGATCCATCGCTGGGCGTTCGGCCGCGTGGACAATCGGGCGTTCGCCGCCTGATCCATCGCTGGGCGTTCGCCGCGTGATTCATCGCTACGTTCGCCTCACAGCCAATCGGGTGTTCGGCCGTGCCGCGATGACTTGGTCAGATCGCGCCCTCGACCGACAGCGCATCGATCTCGGCAGGTCCGTACCCCAGCTCGGCCAGGATCTCGCGCGAGTGCTCGCCGAGCAACGGTGGTGCGGTCCGGATCGATGCCGGCGTGGCCGAAAGCTCGAACGGCAGGCCGACCTGGCGGATCGCGCCCAGGACCGGATGCTCCACGTCGACGATCATGTCGCGCGCGGCTGCCTGCGGTGAGCCGAACGCGGCCACCACGTCGTTGATCGGACCGCACGGGATCGCCGCGTCATCCAGCACGCCCAGCCACTCCCCGGTGGTGCGGGCACGGAACCGCCGGGCCAGGATCGGCCGCAGCTCCCAGCGATGCTCCACTCGATCGCCGTTGGTCGCGAACCGGGGATCGGTCGCCAGCCCGGGCAGGCCGATGACCTCGCACAGGCGCGGCCACTGGCGCTCGCTGCCCACGGCCAGGGCGAGCTCGCCATCGGCCGTCTGGAACGTCTCGTAGGGCACGATCGTGGGGTGGGCGTTGCCCAGCCGGCCGGGGGCGCGGCCGGTGACGAAGGCGTTCTGCGCCTGGTTGACCAACACCGCGAGGGTCGACTCGAGCAACGAGACGTCGATGCGCTGCCCGGACCCCCCTGACTGAACCTGGAGACCGGAGCCCGGGCGCGACACCGGGTCGCCGGCGGCCGCCGGACGATCGCGCCCGATCAGGGCTGCCAGCACCGACACTGCGCCAAACAGCCCGGTCACCACGTCGCTGATCGCCACCCCCACCTTTGTCGGCCGGCCCCCGTCGTCGTCGGTCGCCCCGGTGATCGACATCAGCCCGCCCATGGCCTGGACCACGAAGTCGTAGCCCGGCTTGGAGGCGTCCGGACCGTCTGGCCCGAAGCCGGAGACGGCGAGGTGAACGAGCGCCGGGTTGATCGAAGCCAGCGTCTCGTCATCGAACCCCAGCCGGGCGAGGCCGCCGACGCGATAGTTCTCGACCAGCACATCGCCCTGCGCGATCAGGCGCCGCAGGACCTCGCGCCCGCCGGCGGTCCGCAGGTCGAGCCGGATCGAGCGCTTGTTGCGGTTGACCGACAGGTAATACGCGGCGGTCCTTGTCCCGTCTTCGACCGAGCCCACCCATGGCGGGCCCCAACCGCGCGTTCCGTCTCCCTCGGGCGGCTCGACCTTGACCACGTCTGCGCCCAGATCGGCGAGCAGCATCGTGCAGTACGGGCCGGCCAGCACGGTCGAGCAGTCGACCACGCGGAGCCCCGCGAGGGGACCCGGTGCCGAGACGTCTGGGGCAGGCATGTCGCCGATGGTAGAGCGCCGGGCGGAGCGCGATGCGGCGGGCCCACCACGATGAGCAGGACGGAGCGCGAAAGGCTGGACCGGGCGCGGTCAGCTGCCCGGCTCGGTCTCCGGCTTGCTGATGTCGGCCACCTGGGCCGTCGTCGCCCGGACCAGATCATCGGGCGCCACGTGGACGTTGACGCCTCGCGCGCCGCCGCCGATCGCCACGAGCTCGAGCCCGACGATTGAGGCGTCCGCGATAACCGGCCACGCACGAGCCGCCCCGAACGGGGTGATCGCTCCTCGCTCGTAGCCGGTGATCGACCTCGCCTCCTCCGCGTCGGGCAGGCTCAGCCGGTTGGTGCCCAGCAGGGCACGCAGCTTCGGCCAGTCGAACCGTCGCCCGCCGGGCACCAGCACGAACACGTAGTCGTCCGCGGCACGCCGGACGAGGATCGTGCGGAGCAGCGAACCGAGCGCGATCCCCTGGAGCGCTGCGCTCTCCTCGGCGTTACGCGCGATCTCGGTGCGCATCAGGCGGTAGGGGACGCCGGCCGCGTCGAGCGCGTCGGTGGCCGGGGTGCGGAACGGCTCGTCTGGCAGGCTCATGGGAGCGCAGCGTACCGCGCGGTCATGGGACAGGCGCGGCCAAGGGACACGCGCGGCCAAGGGACACGCGCGGCCAAGGGACACGCGCGGCCAAGGGACACGCGCGGCCAAGGGACACGCGCGGTCATGGGACAGGCACGCAGCACCGGCCGCCGGCTATGCGAGCCCGAGCGTGAACAGGATCCCGTCCCAGCTCTCACGCAGGTCGATCAGGGCGACCGCGATCAGCACCAGCCCCGACACGATCTCGATCAGCCGGTGATGCGACACCACGACCCGGACCACCTCGCGCTGCCGGGAGCTGGCAAGGAGCGAGAGCAGGACCAGCGGCAGCCCGAACCCCAGCCCGAACACCAGGAACACGCCGATCTGCGCGAGCGCGTCGCCCAGGCCCACCGACACGGCCAGCAGCGCCGCCAGGAATGGACCGGCGCAGGGCAGCGCGATGGGGCCGAGCATGATGCCGTATGCATAGGCCTGACCATATGGGTTGGCGACCAGTGGCACCCGCATCCCCGGCAGGCGGTTGAAGGGATTGCGGCCGGCCAGCAGGAGCACGCCGAGCAGGATCAGCAGACCGTCGATGACCGGCACCAGGTAGCTCGACACCCGGCCGATCGGGATCGCGACCAGGAACAGCACGGCTCCGATCACGACCATCGTCGTCAGCAGCCCGGCCAGGACGAGCAGCCCAAGCAGCCCGCTGGCGCGGCGCGCGGGGAGGGTGCCGGCGTTCGCCGCCAGATAGGCCAGGAA
The DNA here is from genome assembly GCA_963806265.1 of uncultured Chloroflexia bacterium. Taxonomy (GTDB): domain Bacteria; phylum Chloroflexota; class Limnocylindria; order Limnocylindrales; family CSP1-4; genus CAIXZV01. The sequence continues at coordinate 8,345 of CAWDXT010000004.1, read as the reverse complement.
CCCCGGATAGAGCGGCAGGAGACAGGGGCTGGCCGCGCTGGCCAGGCCGGCCGCGAACACCGCGGCGAGCTCCCCCATCTCAGCCGGTGACGGTTGCGACGATCGTGTCCACGCTCTCGCCACCGGTGCCGAACGAGACCTCGCCGCCGGGAGAGACCTGGATCAAGGGCACGCTCGGGGGATTGAGGACGTTGGGACCGAACGCATCCTTGAGCGCGGCGGATACCTCCCTGCCGGCGACCGCGTAGGTACCGGTGAACCCGCGACTCTGCTTGTAGCGAGCGAGGTCGCCGGCGCTCTCGGACGGATCGACCGTGAGCACCACGTAGGCGACCCGGCCCGGATCGACCTTCGCCAGCGCCTCGGTGAACCGCCCCTGCTGGGCGCGGCAGTTCGTGCACCAGATCGCCATCGCCTCGACGAACACCGTTCGGCCGGCGAAGTCGGCGATCGTGAACGGTTGCCCGGTCGTCACGTCGGTCAGCGTCATCGTCGCCCAGGGCTGCGCCGCCAGGGCATCGCGAGCCGCCGATGCATCGCCCTCGGGTGCCATCGACTCCGGCGCCATGGATCCGGGCGCTGTCGACGTGTAGGGCGTCATCTCCGGGGGCATCGTCTCCGTCGCCATCGATGCGTGAGCGCTCGGCGCGGGTGCCATCGACTCCGGCGCCATGGAATCAGGCGCCATGGAATCAGGCGCCATCGACGGCTGCTCGGTCGAGGGTGCCCGGGTGGCACCCGGCCCCGTGCATGCAGCGACCGCCACCGCGATGAGCAGCGCGGCCGCGACCGGCAGGCGAGCGAGGGCGGCGGGGCGGAGCGGTCGGGACGAATGCGACGGATGGGACAAGACGTCGGCCTCGTGCGGTTGCTGGCTGCCCCCGAGCCGTGGCGCGAGCGGCTCGGGCCCCCAGATCCTGCCCGGTCCACGTGACGGTGCCGTGACGGCCGGCCATCGCGCTGCAATCGGCCGATCGCGAGGACCGCGCTACGATTCGGGCATGATCGAGCGCGCCCCCTCACCCACCACCCACGTACCCACCCTGATGACCGTCCACGCCCATCCCGACGACGAGACGATCGGCACCGGCGGCCTCATGGCGAAGACCGTGCGCCAGGGCAGGCGCCTGGTGCTCCTCACCTGCACGCGTGGCGAGATGGGCGAGATCGTGGTGCCGGAGATGGACACGCCCGACAACCACCGCCGGCTTGGCGAGCTTCGGGCGGTCGAGCTCGAGAACGCGATGAACGCGCTGGGCGTCACCGAGTGGGACAACCTCGGCTACCGCGACTCGGACATGATGGGCCGGGTCGGGAACCAGGACCCCCGGTGCTTCTGGCAGGCCGACATCGATGAGGCGATCGGGCGGGCAACGTGGATGGTCCGCCGGTTCCAGCCTGACGTGATCACCACCTACGACGACTACGGCGGCTATGGCCATCCGGACCACATCCGAAGCCACGTCGTCGCGGTCGGAGCGTTTGAGCGAGCCGGTGATCCAGCGTGGTATCCGAACCAGCTCGCGCCCGAGCATGGCGGCACGGGACCGACCGTCGAGGATGGGGGCCTCGCTCCGTGGACGCCGGCCAAGATCTACGAGCAGGCGATCCCCGCGTCCGTGCGCGAGGCGATGCAGCAGCGCCTCGAGGCGCTGGGTGAGCGGTCGTTCTGGTCGCCGCCCGAGAACCCGACGCCCGAGGAGCAGGCAGAGTGGGAGGCGAGCGTGAGCCGCATGCTCGTGCCCGACGAGCAGATCACCGCCTGGATCGACATCTCGGACGTGCTCGACGAGCGCTGGGCCGCCATCAAGGCGCACGTGACCCAGATCTCGGACGACAACCCGTTCGTTCGCTTCGGCAAGGAGGCGTGGGCCGAGTACTGGACGCGCGAGGCGTTCATCCGTCGCGCGTCACGGGTGCCCGCACCGGACCGGGAGGAGGACCTGTTCGCCGGGCTCGAGGGCCGCGAGCCGGGCCCCTACGGCTGGGGCTGACGCCTGGGCGTCTGACGCTGAGGCGTCTGACGCTGTGCACAGCTCCTTGGAGGCCGCGCCCGGAGGCTTCCGGCGGGCCCTCGGGCGGGCATCAACGGGGCAACAGCCCTGCGCTCACCAGGGCAGCAGTCCCTTGGACGCCCCCCAGACCTGCTTCATGACCACCTTGCCCGAGCCGGCCGGGTCCATGAAGTTGGGCTGCGCCTTGTCCAGGATCAGGTGTGAGCGCATGTGGACCTGGACCAGCTGCCTGCCCTCGAACGTGAGCTCGAGGGTCAGCCCCTCCATGGTCGGCTCCGACCAGGTCTGGTCGAACACGAGGTTGCCGAGCGCATACCAGATCGGCTTGCCCTTGTAGACCTCCATGCCCTCGGCCCAGTGCGGGTGGTTGCCGATCACCAGGTCCGCGCCGGCGTCGATCGCCGCGTGGCCCAGGTTCCGCTGCTTGTCGGTCGGAGTGGCGCGGTACTCGATGCCCCAGTGCGGGAACACGATCACGACATCCGCGCCGGCCTTGCGCGCGGCCTTGATGTCGGCCTTGAGCGCCTTCTTCGTCATCCGGGCACTGCCGGGCGTCGACGTACCCGCCGTGTAGTAGGCGGCGATCGTGTCGTAGCCCAGGATGCCGACGGTGACGTCACCGACCTTGAGCAGTGTCGCCTTGTGGGCCTCGGTGCTGTTGGCGCCCGCGCCGCCATGGGCGACGCCATACCGGTCGAGCGCAGCCTCCGTCTGGAGGATGCCCTTGCCGCCGGCGTCGCCGATGTGGTTGTTGGCGAGCGACACCCAGTCGAAGCCGGCGTCCCTGACGCCCTTGATGAATGCCGGATTTGCCGAGAACACCGTCCCGCTGCTGTGGAACCGGTAGCTCTTCGGGGCCGGGTTCTCGAAGTTGGCGATCGCGAGATCCGCGCTCGAGATCAGCGACCGGACGATGCCGGCGTTGCCGGTTCGCTTCGTGTACGGCAGGTCCCACCCGAACGCCGAGCAGTCCTTGCAGCGGCCGGTGATCTCGACCGTGCCGCCATCGAACGGGAAGTCGGCACCATGCGGGCTGGCCTTGATCGCGAGGGCGACCCCACGGTCGAGCAGGATGTCGCCACCCGCCACCAGGGTCCACGCGGTCTTCGGGTCATAGGCGGGCGACGAGCCTTCGGGGACCTCCAGCCGGGCCGTGAGCGGCCAACCCGCCAGCCTGGCCACCCGGTCGACCCCGAACAGGGACTTCGAGCCCCAGGACAGGGCATGAACGTCGGGTCCCACCTCATCGGCGCGCAGGAAGCCGGCGGTGGACCGATGCCCGGCGAGATAGGCGGCGAGCGCGTCGGCGTCATCGACCGTGACCAGGCGCGACCCGAAGTCGGCGCGTCGGTGGCCCAGGGCATCGAGGACGGCATCGGCGTCGGCGTCGACGAGCACCAGCTTCTTGAGCGAGCTGGAGCCGTCCGCGATCGCCCCGACATCGGCCTTCGTGAGCGAGCTGCGGGTCGACCGGAAGTTGACCACGGGGACGATCGCGACGTCGGCCATGCTGGTCGAGGCCGGAGCGGTCTCGACGGGCGACGCGGGCTCGGCGCTCGACGCAGCGGTATCGGAGTCCGAGCCGGAATCGGGGCTGGTGGCCGGGACGCTGGCCGTGGGCGCGGACGAGGCCCCCGATGCGAGCGCCACGCCGCCGGGCGGCGTCGCGGCGGGCGACCCGGTGCTCGCGGCGAGCAGGCCGCCGATGCCCAGCAGCGCGAGCACGATGACGCCGGCCACGAGGGCGAGCGGGAGGATCCCGGCACTGAGACGCCCTGCCGGGCGAGCGCGGGCACCTCCGCGCCGACGCGGGTCATAGCCGGGGTCTCGAACGGTCACGCGCGGAGGGTAGCGGACTCGAAGACGCTTCGCTGGGAAGGGATCCGCCAGACGGTGCGGCGTGGTGAGAGACGGCCCGCGTCGGCGTCGGCGTCTCGCGCAGGAGCCATGCATGCAGCGCAGAACCGATGCATGCGGCGCAGGAGCCATGCATGCAGCGCAGAACCGATGCATGCGGCGCAGGACCCATTCGTGCAGCGCAGGGCAGAGGAACGCCCCGTCCGGGCGGGCGGACGGGGCGTGAAGAGGAAACAAGTTCGATGGCGGACCCGACCGGATTCGAACCGGCGATCTCCAGCGTGACAGGCTGGCATGTTGGGCCGCTACACCACGGGTCCGCGGTCGGTGGCGGATCATAGCAGGGGACCCCCGCTCCCGCCACCCGCGACCCCCGCCGGCGAGCGTGCCAGCGAGCCGCTCCGAGGGTCCCGCCCACGTTTCCAACGGGCGCCGACCACGCGTTCGGTGGGCGCGGGTCCGCCGGTCCGGCGGACCCGCGCTATGCTCGCCGGGCCATGGCCGTGATCGATCTCCGCTCCGACACCGTCACCCACCCGAGCCCCGCGATGCGTCGCGCGATGGCCAGCGCCGAGCTCGGCGACGACGTGTTCGGTGACGACCCCACGGTCAACGCGCTCGAGGCGCGCGCCGCGGACCTGCTGGGCAAGGAGGCCGGCCTGTTCGTCGCCAGCGGCACGATGGGCAACCTCGTCTCGCTGATGGCCCACCTGCCGCGCGGCTACGAGGCCATCGCGGGCAGCACCACGCACACCGTCATGGACGAGGCCGGCGGCCACGCGGTCGTGGTCGGGGCAACGGTGCGCGCCCTGCCCGAGCGACCCGACGGCACGCTCGATCCGGCCGACATCGTGGCCGCATTTCGCGATCCCGAAGATCTCCACGAGCCGCTCACCGGGTTGATCGCGCTCGAGAACACCCATGCCCATACGGGCGGCCGCCCGCTCACGCTCGAGTACACGCAGACCGTCGCGGCCATTGCCCACGAGCGTGGCGTTCCGCTCCACGTCGACGGCGCGCGCTTCTTCAACGCCGTCGTGGCCCTGGGCACGACGGCGCGGGAGCTCGCCGGCCCCGCCGACAGCGTCACCTTCTGCCTGTCAAAGGGCCTCGCGGCCCCGATCGGTTCGCTCGTGGTTGGCGATCGCGCGTTCATCGCACGCGCGCGCCGCGCGCGGAAGCTGCTCGGTGGTGGCATGCGGCAGGTTGGCGTGGTGGCGGCCGCCGGCCTCGTGGCCCTCGACGACGGTCCGGACGGGATGATCGCGCGACTCGCCGAGGATCACGGCAACGCGCGCCGCCTGGCCGATGGTCTTGCCGAGCTGCCGGGGATCCGCTCGCCGGGCGGGATCGCGCAACCCGGACCGGACGGGCCGCTCGACCCGGACCGCGCGGTGACGAACTTCGTCCTGTTCCGCCTCGATCCCGCCATGGACCGAGGCGCGTTCCTCGCCGGGCTCGAGGCGCGCGACGTGCTGATGGTCCCCTACCAGCACGGGCAGGTCCGGGCGGTGACCCACTACGGCATCGAGGCATCGGACATCGACCAGGTGATCGCGCAGGTCAGGTCCGTGCTGCGGGAGCTGGGCGAGCCCGGCGCACGACCGGCGTCGACGGTGACGGCACGTGACGCCGGCACCGCCTCTCGCACCCGCTGATCAGGGCGACGAACGGTCCATGGACGTGATCCCGTCGATCGACGTGGAGGCCGGGCGGTCACGGGTGGTGTACTGGCCGGGTGCTGCGGCCGGGATCGGCTCGCCCACGGACCGGCCGGATCGGATCGCGGAGCAGCTCGTCGAACAGGGCGCGCGCATCGTCCATGTCGTGGACTTCGATGGCGCTCGCCGCGCCGCGCCCGCCAACCTCGAGGCGGTCGGGGCGATCGCGTCCCGGGTGGCCGTGCCGCTGCAGCTGGCCGGGGGCCTGGAGGCGGCCGATCACATCCGGCTCGCGTTCGCGGCCGGCGCCACGCGCGTGGTGCTGTCGACGGCCATCATCGACGAGCCCGAGACGCTTGCTGGCTGTCTCGAGGTCGCCGGGGACTGGCTGGCCGTGGGCCTCGACGCACGGCCGGACCGGATCGCGGCGTTCCCGTGGCGGCGGCCATCCGCGCCGTCCCTCGACGAGCTGGTCGAGGAGCTGACCGCGCGTGGCGTCCATCGTTTCGTGCTCGGCCACGGGGGCCAGGCGCCCGACGCGACGCTCCTCGACGCCCTCGTCCGGCGCCACGATGCCGACATCCTGGTGGCGGGAGGTGCCACCGACCTCGATGCTGTGCGACGCCTGCGCGATGCGGGTGTCGCCGGCGTGATCCTCGGTGAGCCGCTGCTGAGCGGCGCCATCGACCTGAGCCGAGCCCTGGAGATCGCCGCATGATCCATCCTTCGCGAGCCACCGCCGCCCGCCGGCTGTCGCCGCTGTTCGCGACCGCCGCCGCTCTCCTGCTGGTCGCGGCCTGCGCCGGCGGCAGCAGCAGCGCCGGTGTCCCGACCATCCCGCCACCGACGCCCGACACCTCGACGCCCACGCCCGATCCCACCCATCCGGGACCCACCTACCCGCCCGACTGCCCCACCTCGCAGCCGGCGGCGTTGGGCCAGGATGACGTCCGGACCGTCACCATCGAGACCAGCAAGGGCAGCATCGAGATCACGGTCGAGGGCAGCCTGTCACCGATCGCGACCGGCAACTTCGTCGCGCTCGCGAGCTGCGGCTACTACGACGGCGTGGTCTTCCACCGGGTCGCCTCGCTGCCGGACGGGACGCCGTTCGTCATCCAGGGCGGCGACGGCCAGTTCGGACGCGAGCCCGATGTCTATCCGGATCTCGTGGGCAGCGGCGGCCCCCCGTACACGATCCAGGACGAGCCGGTCACCGCGAAGTACCAGCGCGGCACCGTGGCGATGGCGCGCACCAGCGAGCCCAACTCGGCCGGCTCGCAGTTCTTCATCGTGCTCGACAACAAGGACGAGCCGATCCTGTCGCAGTACAACACCTACCAGATCCTCGGCACGGTCACGGCCGGCATGGACACGGTCGATGCGATCTATGCGGCCGCGGACGCCGAGCAGCCCACGGACCCCGTGGCCATGGACAAGGTGACGGTGTCCACGCCGTAGGCTCGGTGTCCACGCCGTCGTGTCGGTATCGACGTCATCGTCCCGCCTGTTGTCCGCGCCAGAGACACGCGGATCAGGCTCCCGAGGGTCGCGCCGACGGCGCCCGCTACCCTGTCAGCAGCACACGAACGTGACGATCCCGACCACGGAAGGAGCCTGCCTATGACCCGCGCCGTCATCGCCACCGACCTCGGCGACATCGAGGTCGACCTGTTCACCGATGGTGCCCCCAAGGCCACCTCGAACTTCGTCAAGCTGGCGAAGGACGGGTTCTACGACGACGTCGTCTTCCATCGAGTCATCCCAGGGTTCGTGATCCAGGGCGGCGACGGCGAGCATGGCAAGAAGGCGTCGCTCAACCCGGGCCGCGTGGGCACCGGTGGGCCGGGCTACAAGTTCGATGACGAGCCGGTGACGGGTGACTATCACCGGGGCACGCTGGCGATGGCCAATGCCGGGCCCAACACCAACGGCTCGCAGTTCTTCATCTGCCACCAGGACCTGGCCGGCAAGCTGCCCAAGAGCTACACGATCTTTGGCCAGGTGACGAAGGGGCTCGATGTCGTCGACCAGATCGCGACCGCGCCGCGCAACAACCGGGACCTGCCCAACGAGCCGGTCGCGATGACGTCCGTCACGATCTTCGACGAAGGCTGAGCCGAACCCGTTCACGCCGCCGGATCAGCTCGATCGACGCCCGTGAAGGGTGCTCAAGGGGCCCGTGACAGGGTGCCTGCGGCGCCCGGCAACGTTAACCATTCTTCACCCAACCGGACGGTACAGCCCCTTCTCTAATCCGCACCCGCTCGCTAGGATATCGATGCTGCTGAACAGGCAGCGCTGCCCCAGCGGCAGGGCCATGGGTAGGTAGGGTAAGGGTAGTCGGTTCAGCCGACGCGATAGATGGGCCTGACGCGCGGCAGAAGGTCCGTCCTCGGACGGACACCTTCACCGGGACAGCATCGGAGCGGCTCTTTCGAGAGCCGCTCCGACCCTTTTCAGGGCGCGGGGCCGTGCCGTCGCGACGACCCTTGAGGCCGGTCTGCTGCCCTCCCCACCACGGGCGCCGCCCGATGTCGGAGAATCGGTGCGATGAGCGACCGGCCCCTGGTCCCCACCAGCGACGAGAGCCCTGAGCTGCTCTGGGCTCCCGCCGCCGATGCGCGGGCGAGCTCGCGCATGGGTCGCTACCTCGACTGGCTGGCGTCGACCCGTGGCATCGACCTCGACGACTACCAGGCGGCATGGGCGTGGTCGGTCTCCGATCCCGATGCCTTCTGGCAGTCGATCCGCGACCACTTCGACGTGGGCGATCCGGGTAGCGGTGCCCGGGCGCTCGCCGATCCCGTGA
>CAWDXT010000003.1:0-86890 GCA_963806265.1 uncultured Chloroflexia bacterium | reverse complement strand
ACGCCGTCCGGGATCCGGCGATGGCCCCATCGTGTTCCACGCAGACCGCTTCGGCAGTGGCTCCGAGACCGGCCCCCGTGGACGCCACGACACGATCGCCGGGCGCATAGCGGGAGACTCGGCGCCGACCGCCTCCACCACCCCCGCGAGCTCGCTGCCGGGGATCGTGGGTCGCTTCGGCCTGCGCAGCCCGTGAGGATCCGGGCGAACATCGGATCACCCTTGCGCATCGCCATCTCGGCGGTCGAGACCGTGGACGCCTGATCCCGGACCCGGACCTGGGTCGGATGCTGGTCCGCATGTCGATCTGCTCCGACGCGCAGCACGTCGGGACCGCCGTACTCCCGATACACGATCGCCTTCATCACGACGCGGACGCCGCGGCGCTGGGGACCGGGGCGACGCTCCGGCGGGGCTCGGACCAGCTTCGCCATCGATCCACGTCCACGCCCTTGATCAGCAGCCAGATGGTCAGGGGCAGCTCGCCGAGCAAGGCGGTGACCACGACCAAGGCTGGCGGTCATCTCCTCTGCGGTCCGGGGAACAGGAACACGGCCGCGCTGTTGGCGAGATAACCGAGCGCCGACCCGATCAGCAGCCCAGCCGAGCAGCCTGGGCAGGAAGCCGGACCGATAGACGAGGTAGCCCAGCACGCCGAGGTGGAGGGCGAAGAACACCAGTCCCAGCTCGTAGCCGAAGCTCTGGGCGCTGAGGAAGACGTAGGCCAGGGCGTTGATCTGGGCCGGCGTCAAATGCGGCCGCGTACTCCGGTGCGGTGAGCAGCTGGAGGCCGACGAACATGTTCAGCAGGTTCAGGCCGAGGATGGACGCCTGCGCCAGGCGGGCAAACGCCATCACCATCGCCAGTACGCGACTGACCGGCGCGAACAGCATGTAGAGCACGGCTGCCTGCGCGACCTCGATCACGAACACGACCAGGTCCGTCGCGAAGCCCGCCCGGAACATCGTCTCCGAGGCGATGACGTTCTTCTGCCGTTGCGGCCGGATCACCGGCCACGATCAGGCCCTGCCGGACGAAGAACTCCGCAAACGGCGCGATCAGGAACACGATCAGATACAGCACGCCCGCGATGCGTGCGTAGGTCAGGGGTGACGTCGACTCGCGACGATCAAACACGGTTGCTCCTCCGACTTGAGACACTGGGCCAGGGCCGGGCCGTCGGGCGGGACGACAGGCCGGAACCGGATGGGCGGCACGAAGAGCGACGCCGCGGCCAGCGTCGGGCGCGGCCCGCTCCGCCGACATCGCCCGAACGGGCGATTTGGCGCTCTCCGCTGCGCAGTGGCGCACAGGATGCGACACCCTCGGGCGCTCGGCGCAGGTGCGGCCGGCCGGGCGCCGATTCGGCGGTCTCCGGTTGACCTCGTCCCGCAGACTGGTCCGGTGATCCCCACCCACCCGGCGCGCAGGTTGGTCCTTCCGCCGCGGGTCAGGCTGCCATCACGCGACCTCCCGAGGCGCGGGCAGGTTGCCGTCGCCGCGGGCATCGTGGCACCGTCGGTCGTCGCTGCTGATGCGCTCGCGGAGCTGCTGCCCGGCGGGGGGTGTTCCTGGTCCTGCTGATGCCGGTGATCGTCGGATCCACGCTGCTCGATCCCCGTACCTCGATCGTCGGACTTGCGCTGGGCGCCATCGGGCGCGGTCGCTGGTGGTCGTGCAAGGGTCACCCCGGGCTTCACGGATCCCGCGCACGGCCTCCGGCTCGGGCTGTTCCTCGTCGATGGGGCCATGGTCGTGGGCCTTGCCGCGGGCGCCCGCCGTCTCGCGACGTCGGCGGTGCGCCGTCACGGAGCGAGGGATGCGCCAGATCCGGAGGGAGAGCCGTTGACGTATCGGGAGGCGGAGGTTCTCGCCCTCGCCGCCGACGGCCTGACAAATCGGGCGATCGCGGAGCGTCTCTTCCTGTCGGCGCATACCGTGAAGACGCACCTGGGCAACGTATACGGCAAGCTCGGCGCCCGGAACCGCGCCGAGGCCGTGGCTGCGGCCATCGATCGCGGCTGGATCAGCCGGTAGCGCACGGGAGCGGGGGGTGTGGTGGGCGGCGCTCGAGCACTGGAGATCGACGGCATCTCGAAGCGGTTCGGCGACCACGTTGCACTGGGATCGTCACCTTCGACGCGCGTGCGGGCGAGCTGTTCGGCTTCGTGGGGCGCAACGGAGCGGGCAAGACAACCACGATGCGGGATCATCCTCGTGCGCCGCAGGCGATCGCCCCGGCCGAGGTCAGCTCGGAGTCCCGCCTCGCGGGTCGGAACGCGAGCCGGGCTGGACGTCCCTCGCCGTGCGCAGTACGATGCCAGCAGGCGAACGAGGTGCGTCCCATGACCGTCCAGTGCATCCCCGCGCATGGCGCAGCCGCCGACTCCACCCAGCCGGAGACGGCATGAGCTTCGACCATCACGATCCGGCGCCGTCCAGGATCCGGAGAGCGTGTTCGGGCCAATTCGCGAACAGCACCCGCTGATCCACTCGGACCTGTACGGCGGGTTCTGGATGCTCACGCGATATGACGACGTGGTCGCCGCGGCCCTCGATCACGAGGCTTTCACGTCGGCGGTTCCCGGCACCACGCTCATCCCGCCGACGCAGCCACGCACGGACCCGCTGCTCCCGCTCGAGCTCGACCCGCCCGAGCACACCCGGTACCGGGCGCTCGTCAACTCCCGTTTTCAGCAAGCCACGGATCGATGGCCTGCGACCTCAGCTCGAGGCGCTGGCGACCAGGCTGCTCGAGCCGTTCGCGGCCAAGGGCGGCGGCGACGTCATGGCCGAGTTCGCCCACCCGATGTCGCTCGGCTCGCTGGCGATGCTGATGAGCTTCCCGAACGATGATCAGCCTCGCTGGTTCGACTGGGTCGAGCGGATGTACTCGAACGCGCTGCGGGACAAGGCCGACCATGCGTCGGCCGTGCGCGACGCGGAGGCCTACATCGACGCCCGCATCGCCGAGCGCCGGCAGGACCCGCGCGATGACTTCATCGGGATGCTGCTCGAGGCCGAGGTGGAGGGTCACCGCCTGTCCGACGTCGAGATCCGTCAGTTCGGGATGCTGATGCTGCTGGCCGGCTACGAGACGACCTCGGGCGCGATGGGCATGAGCCTGCTCCATCTCGCCCAGCACCCGGAGCTGCGCGAGCAGCTGTTCGGTGACCCCGACGGACTCGCGCACACGGCGGTCAACGAGCTCCTGAGGCTGGTGTCGCCGGTCCAGGTCTTCTGTCGCAATGCCGCGCGCGATGTCGAGATGTACGGTGAGACGATCCCAGCCGGCGACGTCGTGCTGCTCGCCTACGGCGCCGCCAACCACGATCCGCGCGTGTTCGACGATCCACAGCGCTGCGTTCTCGACCGCCATCCCAATCGGCACGTCGCATTCGGGCACGGCCGGCACCTGTGTCTGGGCGCGAACCTCGCTCGCCTGGAGCTCACGATCATGATCGAGCGCTTCGCCGAGCTGTTCCCCGATTTCCACATCGATCCAGCACACACGCCGACATGGAAGCCGCGCGGCGACGTCCGCGCCCTGTCGTCCCTGTATCTCGCGGCCGGGAGCGCCTGACGAGCGGCTGCGCGGCGAGGCGGGGTAGCGACGCCGGCTTCCGTGACCGCGCGACGCGGCATGGGACTTCCGGGCTACGGACACCGGACCTTTGGGGTGAGAGCCTGACCGGGTGACCTGCCGAGGGTGGGGATCGGCTCCGCCTCAACCGGTTGCCGAATGGAGGTCACGGCCATGCCGTTCGTGCGGGCAAACCCGAACCAGTACCTGCTGGTCGGCCGCGGCGGAACCCTCGAGAACCGCGGCTCGGCGATCCAGTCCTTCCTGTGGCCGGGCACAGTCTACGTGCTGGTCCCGAGCGGCAAGCAGGAGAGCGCGTTCGAGTTCACCCAGGAGACGCGAGATGGGATCCCGCTGCGCTTCAAGGGCGTGGTCATCTACCGCGTCACCGACCCGGTCGCGGCCGCCGAGCGCTTCGAGCTCTCGGATGCGGCGGGGATCCGGCGAGTCAGCGAGCTGCTCACCCACGTCGTGCTCGGCGAGCTACGCCACGCCGTGAGCCACATGACGATGGCTGAGTGCATCGAGCAGCGGAAGACCACGCTCTCGGAGGTGGTGCGACAGGCGCTCGATGCCGCCGTCGGCCCCCAGGGTGGACCGGACAGCTGGGGCATCACGATCGAGATCGCGCAGGTCGCCCAGGTGTTCATCGTCGACGGCGAGCTGCGCACGCAGCTCGAGGCCGAGGTTCGCAACGAGATCCGGCTCAAGAGCGATCAGTCCGACATCCGCACGCGGGAGCAGGCGAAGCTGGTGTCGATGGCGTCGGAGGAGCGGGTGGCCGCTCAGCGGCTGGCGTCGGATCTGGAGGGATTCCAGCGCGACCAGGCTCGGTTCGCCGCCGAGATGGGGGCCGAGGGGGAGCGAACGAACGCCGAGATCCCCGTTCGCCTGCTCAAGATCGAGCGAGAGGCCGAGGTCCTGCGCCAGGAGCTGGCGATGCGCGAGCTCCAGAATTGCGTGCATGCCCTGGAGGTCGATCACGACCTTCTTCAGGCGCGCGCTGAGCAGGATCTCCGCCGCGAGATCCTCCCCCTCGAGCAGGCGCCGCAGATGGTGCAGGCGGCGTCGGGCGTGCTTCGCGGAACGAACCTCTCGATCTACGGCGAGGGGGGCGAGCTGCTCGGGCAGCTGGCGCCGCTGCTCGACCTCGTGACCGGCGCCGTGCGTCAGGCGACGGCGTCGACCGCCGGAGTCGTGGACGGCAGCGGGATCGAGTAGGGGACCCGCCCGGGTTCGCGTCGAACCGGCTCAGCGCTCGCCGGCAACGCTCCCCAGCGGCCGCACCCAGACGCCGATGATCGTGGGCCGGATCGTGCGCTCGACCGTCCGCCCGATGTCATCCGTGACCGCATCCAGCTCGACCTCGTCACGCAGGCGTCCCGCAAACGCGTCGGCGATCCGGAGCGCGTCGTAGCGGGAACGGTAGAAGCGACGATCGACGATCGACTGGACCCGGCGTCGGGCGGGTTGGAACAGCGCAGCAACAAGGAGTGTCGACGAGGCGATCGCGAGGTCGTTGGTCGTGGTGATGCGGGACATGATCGACTGCATGGCGAGCACGGTCACGACATAGATCACCCCCAGGAGGGCGGTGAGCGTCAGGTAGACGACGGTTCGATTGATGACGTGGTCGATGTCGAACAGCCGGTGCCGGACGATGGCGATCCCGATGGCGACCGGGAGGCCGAGGAAGGCCACCGCCGTCAGGGACTCCCACCACCACGCAGCGCCGCCGGACTCCACCGCGACGATGTACGGCGGGAACGTGGCCAGGAACGCGCCGCCCGCCAGCGCGAGCCACTTCATCTGCTGGCGCTCGATGCCCGTCGATCGCCGGAACCGGACGATCGTCGCGGCGGTCGCCAGGACCGAGGCGAGCATCAGCAGCAGGAAGCCAGCGATGGCGATCAACGCGAACGGCCCTCCGCCGGTCGTCGTGACCTGGCGAGCGGCCTCGCCAGTCTGCGGGAATGCCGTGAACGTGGCAGCGAGCCCGACGATCGTGGCGCTGGCCCCGGCCAGGATGGCCCACAGCGCCGGCCGCCACCTGCGCGACGGCAGCCGGCCGGTGGGGAAGAGGAGCAGCGTTGCGATGGATGCGGACACGATGAGCACCCATTCCCAGCCCTCGATCCAGGCGCCGACGTCCGACAACCCGAGCCCGATCCCACCGCTCACGAGCGCTGACCCGGCCTCGTAGTGCGCCAGGCTCTGGACCGCCGAGCCCGTCGCCGCCGCGAGCAGCAGCCAGCCGATCGGGTTGTCGGGCCGGACGCGGATGATCGGCCAGGCAGACGCGGTGGCGACGACCGCAGCGACGGACTGAAAGCCGGGGAAGCCCCATTCGCCACTGGCGAGGATGTCGGGCCAGCCTGCGGCGACCAGCCAGATCGTGAGACCGATCGCCACCGCCTGGACGGTCACGGCGCCATAGGCGATGAGGAGCCTTCGCGGGTGCCCTGTTGACGGCGGCAGTGGTGCGGGACGGCTGGTCAAGGTGCGCGCCGATCGGTCATCGTGTCGTGGCGGGGTCGTCTCCTGCGTTCTGACGCGCGGACCTTGCGCCCCGGGCGTCACGAGAACGTTACGACAACCGCGCGCAGACCGGGCGCAGGACCAGTGTATGGGTGCCAACGGCGCGCCGATCGGGCATCATGCGTCACGCCATGACCACGGTTGACGAGCCCCTCACCCCTTCGGCAGGGATCCCGGAGGTTCCGTTGGTCGTGGTGCGTCCGCGCGTCTGGCGGCGGTTGCTCCTGGGCTTCGCGCTGGGCATCGTGGTCACGCTCGCGATCGGTGCCGCGGCCCTCGCGGCGTGGGACGCGAGCTACGACGGCCGCGTCCTGCCCGGCGTGCATGTCGGGGGCGTGGACGTCTCGGGGATGGATCTGCAGCGGGCATCGATCGTCCTCGCCGAGGCGTTCGAGGGCTATGGCGAGGGACGCGTCGTTCTCCACACGGATGCCGGCGACGTGGGTGTCGCGTACGCGGCGTTCGACCGCCGCCCGAACGTGCCCTGGATGGTGGCCGGGGCAATGCAGGCGGGCCGGACGGGTACGCCGCTGGAACGCGCGGTCGGGGAGGTCCGCCAGGCGGTCGCCGGGATCAACCTGCCCGTCAGCGTGCTGGTTGACGCGGATCAGCTCGCCCGGGCGGTCAGGGCAGCCCTGGCGCCCCTCGCGCGAGCACCCGCAGACGCACTGATCGCCAGCAACAACGGAAAGATCGTCACCTTCCCCGCACATGACGGGCGCACCTACGACGCGAGCGCGGCGGCAGCCACCACCCTGGCAGCTGTCCAGGCGATCGACGCCTCGCCCGAGGTCGTGATCGATGTCGCCGGCATCGCCGTCTCGCCCGCCCGATCCGACGCCCAGGTGCTGACCGTGCGGGACACCGCGCAACGGATGTACGGCGCGGTCACGGTCACGCTCGGGAAGCAGGAGTGGAGGATCAAGGCCAAGGTGGTCCGCCGGTGGATCGACTTCGAGCAGGCCGCCGACGGCTCGGTCCGACCCGTGGTCGACCGAGCCGCGATCGCGAAGGCGCTGGGCAAGGTCGCCAGCGGCGTCAGGAAGGCGCCCGAATCGGCCGTCTACCTCAGGACGCGCGGCGGCCGCATCGTTGGCGTCGCGCCCGCGCACAACGGGCGCAGGCTTGATCGTGCCGCGACGGCCGACGCCATCGCCGCCGCGCTGGAGGAACGGGCGAGCGGCGTGGAAGCCGCGTCGGTCAGGGTCCGGACCATCAAGCTCGAGCCCAGGCTGACGACCGCGGAGGCGACCCGGAAGGGTCCGTTGATGACGCGTCTCGGCGTGTGGAAGACGTGGTTCCCCGTGGACGACCACAACTACTACGGGGCCAACATCTGGACGCCGGCGAAGATCATCGACGGGACCGTGCTCAACCCTGGCCAGACGTTCGAATGGTGGAGCGCGATCGGCCCCGTGACGACGTCACGCGGCTACGGGCCGGGCGGGTACATCGCCGGCGATCACACGGATCCGACCGGCGCGCTCGGTGGAGGCATGTGCTCGAGCTCGACCACGCTGTTCAATGCGGCGATGCGCGCCGGCCTCCAGATGGGCAGCCGTGTGAACCACCAGTACTACATCTACCGCTACCCGCTGGGCCTCGACGCGACCGTGTCCAGGTCGTCGCGGCGGAACACGAACGATGAGCTTCACCAATGACATGAAGCACCCGATCGTGATCCGCACCTTCCGCTACACGGCCGGCGGCCGCGGCTGGGTCCGCTACGAGATCTGGGGCATCCCCGATGGACGAACGGTGAGCCTCGGCAAGCCGGTCGTCGCGAACGTCCGCAAGGCGGTCACACGGACCGTCGCCGTCGACACCCTGCCGCATGGCGTCCGCAAGCAGACCGAATACCCGGCGAACGGGATGGATGTTTCGGTCTCCCGGGTGGTGCGCGACGCGAAGGGTCGCGTCATCCACACCAACACCTGGGTGTCCCACTACCAGCTGTGGAACGGCATCATCGAGGTCGGCCGCTGAGCGTCCCCGGACCGGGCCCTCGCCGATCGCGCTGTCGGCGCGCATCCGTGCTGTCGGGCTGATCGCCTTCAGACGGAGGAACCCCTTGTCGGTCAGCCCAGGTCAGTAAAGCAGATCCAGAGCAGCCTCAGGCGGGCCGCATCGACCGGCGGAGCAGGATCCAGCAGGCGACCATGAACCCGGCGCCGAGCGCCGCGAGCACGACGACCTGCCATGGATCGCGGATCAGACCGCGCAGCATGACGTCCTGGAGCAGGGCCGAACCACTCGTGGCCGGGATCACCAGGGCTGCCGTTCGCACCGGCTCGGTGAGCTCGTCCACCGGCACGGCGAAGCCGGAGAAGAACACGGAGGCGAGCAGCGCGAGCAGCGCGAGCTGGACGGCCTGACGCTCGGAGTCCGGACACGATCGAGATGAACAGGCCGACCCCCAGCGACGCGAGGACAAGCAGGGCGATGCACACCGGCGATCGCGGCCGCGGACCCGAGCGATGGCACGCCCAGGCCGGCGACGAGCAGGAGGAGGCTGGCGAGCGCGATGGCCGCGCACAGGGCGCCGAACCCGAGCACCTTGCCGATCACGATCTCGGACGCCGATACGGGCGCGATCCGGAACCGCTCCATCACGCCGCTGGTCCGTTCACGGATGAGCGACAGCGCGATCAGCGTGATGGCCATGTGCTGGAGCATGAGGGCGAGCACCGTGGGCGCGTAGAACCCGGCCACCGACGGCACCGCGGGCGCCAGGTTGGTGACCTTGGACGTGGTCGGCTCGGCGACGACGTCCGGCGGGATGCGGCTCGCCTGTGACCCGGGAGGCGCCTCGCTCTGGAGCTGCTGGACCGCCCGGCGGTCGACCTCTCGGTTGACCGCGCTCGTGAACTGACGGGCCGCAACACCCGCGTAGGCGGCCCGGATCGGATCCGGCGTGTTGATCCAGATGTTGATCACCGACTGCTGCCCGTTGCGCAGGTTCTGCGCCGGCCGATCCGGGGCGATCGCGACCAGGTCCACGTTCTGGCTGCGTAGCTGGTCCACGGCCCCGGCTTGCGTCCGGGACACGCCGACCACGTCGAGACCGGGCCCCGCGAGATCACGGTAGGTGGTGGCATCGGTGGGCAGCCCCGACGAGGCAGGGACAACGAGCAGCGTCCGAAGCGGCCGGTTGTAGCCGCCATAGCCGAGCCCGAACAGCGCCATCAGGAGGAACGGACCGAACACCAGCGACACCAGCGCACCTGGACGGCGGCTCACCTCGACCAGCTCGCGTCCGATGAACGCCAGCAGCCGCGAGACGACCTTTGCGACGCCCGTCAGGAAGCCCATCAGGCGACGTCCCGGGTCGCGGCGTCATCCGCCGCTCCGTCGCCCGACCGCTCACCAGGCGGGCAAACACCTCGTCGAACGACATCCGTGCCTCACGAACCTCGGTGAGCTCGCCGCCCGCGGACTCGACCAGATCCGGCAGTCGCGGAGCAGCCACGCCCGCGTCCGCGACGATGACCTGGAACTCGCGGGGACCGAGCGCATGCGCGGCCACGATCCCGGGATCCTCCGTCAACGCCGTTGGATCGAACGGCCGGGACGTCCGTGCATCGAGGACATCGCCGCCGGCAGCGTGACGGCGCAGCGCGTCGGGCGACCCGATTGCGGCCAGTCGTCCGCCGCTCACGAGCGCGACGACATCGCACAGCTCGACCTCGTCGAGGTGCTGGGTCGTGATCAGCAGCGTGCGACCTTCGTCACGAATCCGGTGCAGCGCGGCCCAGATCGCCTGTCGGAGGATCGGGTCGAGGCCGGCCGTTGGCTCGTCGAGGACCAGGAGCCGTGGCTCGTGCACGAGCGCACAGGCAAGCTCCAGCCGTCGCTGCATCCCGCCCGAGAGGCGACCGGCGCGTCTGCCGCGGACGTCATCCAGCCGGACAAGGCGCAGCACCTCGCTGACGCGTCTGCGCCGGCGAGGCGTGAGCAGGCCGAACAGGCTCGCCACGAAGTCGACGTTCTCGGCCACGGTCAGGTCCGGATACAGCGAGAACTGCTGCGGCATGTAGCCGATCTGCTCACGCGTATGACGCCCGAACCGGCGGGGCTCCTCACCCAGCACCGTCAGCCGGCCGGCACCAGGCGCGAGTCCGCCCGTGATCAGGCGGATGGCGGTCGTCTTGCCTGCCCCTGACGGGCCTACGATCCCGACGATCGTGCCCTGGGTCACCTTCAGCGACAGATCGAAGACGCCGGCGCCGTGGCCGAAGTCTCGCGTCACGTCCACGAGCTCGACGACGACGGGACCTGGGGGCATGGAGAACGCAGCCGGCGGCACCTGCTCGGTTGCCCGGCGATCGGCGGCGGCCGGTGACGCCTCGCCGGTGGCCCGCTGGTCGGCGGCGTCGGGCTGAATGACGACGTCAGTCATGATGCGTCCGATGGGTTGGCCCGGTGTCACGTGCGGTCCGCGCTTGTCGTCCCCCGGAGCGCACGATCGCGCTCACGGAGCGAACGGGCCGGTCAACCCGGCCCGTTCGCTGCTGGGCCCTGAACCCCATGGAAGACGGCACAGCGCTCAACCGCCTAGCTTGCGGACTCGCTGGGCATGGCGGACTCGCTGGGCATGGCATGGACTCGCTGGGCATCATCGACTGGCTGGGCATCGCTGATTCGCCCGGCAGCAGTGATGGCGACGGGCTGGCGTTGCTCTGGCACGCGGCGAGTGCGAGCGTGGTCAGGGCGATCATCAACGTGATGAGCAGCTTGCGCATCTGGGACACCTCGTCTACAGAAGATCGATTCGGCCGGATCTCGCCGGCAAATGCGGAATGGCCGCGGTCCAGGAGGCGTCCGAAGATCGCCGATCAAGGACCGCAGGCACCGTACCAGTGGGGGTGAATCGGTCCGGTCACCGCGTGCCCGGCCCTCGTTGCGCTGGCATTGCAGATTCGGCGGCACTGCGGGGCGGCAGCCAGTGTTCGACCACGACGCGGCGGTGCGGACCGCGAGGCACGGAAACGAAGGCGGCATCTGCGTGCCGCGCCGGCTCCTGGCCGTCGCCGATCGCCGTCGCCGGCGCGGCGATCAGGCTCCCGGAGCCGGACTGGGCGTGGGACCGGGGGCCGGCGGTGGTGTGGGTCCCGGGCCCGGGGGTGTGCTGGGGGCCTCAGACGGAGGGGCGCTGGGCGTCGGCGTCGGCTTGGGCGTTGGGCACGGCCCGTCGATCGGACCGCCCCAGCTATGGCGACCGAGCAGGTAGCCGGTCCGGCTGCCCAGCTTGCCCCGGACGCCGACGCCGGCACGGGCCCGACGCATCCAGTCCCGCACGTCGCCGTTCCAGGCCGCCGGCCCGAGCTCGGCCTTGAGCGGATCGACCGCCCAGCGACCGCACGCCCGCGTATACAGCAGCCCGGCCTGGTCAATCTCGTGCCTCGCGCCGGGCTGCGTGCCCGCGATGAACAGCTCATGCGTCGTGGCACGGGTCCAGGGCCCGGGGCTGCCGCCCGAGAACGCGTCGATGCGCCGCGACTTGATGTGTGGCGGACGATCGAAGCGCGCGACGGGATCTCCGTTGCTGACCTGTTTCATGAACAGGCGCCACAGCGGCGCCGCGGCAGTGAGCGAGGTCGCCGGCCGGCGGGCGTGCGGGGTCGACCCGTCGCTGTTGCCCATCCAGATGCCAACGACCCAGGCCGGCGCGCTGCTCTTGTCGGGCGGCGCGAGGAAGCCGTACGTCGACAGGTCGCGGGCCTCGTTCGAGGTCCCGGTCTTCACCGCCGCGGGCCGTCGCTTCCCGTGGGCTCCATTCCTGAGCTCGAGGTGCTTCGCCCAGATCGGGTTCTGGGACGGGTCGGTGTTGCCGGCCAGGATGTCGGTGACGAGATATGCCGCCTGGGCCGAGATCGCGCGCTGCCCCTCGGGCTCCGGGGCCTTCCAGACGACGTTTCCATCTCGATCCTTGACCTCGAGAACCATGCGCGTGGGCAGGTGCACGCCGCCGTTGGCGATCGTTGCGTACGCAGTCGTCAGATCGAGCGGCGTCACCTCGACGGTCCCGATCGCCCCGGCGAGCCCCGCGGCCTCGAAGGACTTCGGGCCGCCCCTGAAGCGGATGCCCATCGCGGTCGCCGTCCTGGCGACGGCCGCGCTACCGACGCGCTCCAGCGCTCGGATTGCCGGGATGTTGAGGGACTGCTGAAGCGCGTCCCTGACCAGCACCGGGCCGCGGTCCCGCTGGTCGGCATCGCGCGGCGCCCAGTGCTTCGCGGGCGCGAAGTCGGTCG
This sequence comes from uncultured Chloroflexia bacterium, assembly GCA_963806265.1. Lineage (GTDB taxonomy): Bacteria > Chloroflexota > Limnocylindria > Limnocylindrales > CSP1-4 > CAIXZV01. The sequence continues at coordinate 74,514 of CAWDXT010000003.1, read as the reverse complement.
TGATGTCCAGCAGCAGCGATCCCGGGGTGAGCACCTTCCGGTCGAACGCGGTGGCATACAGGACCGCCTTCCACGCCGAGCCCGGCTGGCGGGCGCCAACGCCGGCGGCGTCGAACTTGGGGTCGAACTTGGCGCTCCGGAGGTTGTCGGCGTTGTACCCGGCGCTGCCCACGTAGGCGCGCACGTCGCCGGTGCGGTAGTCGATGGCCACCAGCGCGCCGTTGTGCAGGTCCTTGCCCCGCAGCGCCTTCATCCAGGCTCGATCGGTCTTCGGCAGGTCGAGCCTCGCGAGCAGCCGGTTGCCGGCCTTGCGCTTCATGTTGGGGGCGAGCAGCGACCCCGCGAGATCCGCGACGGCGAGCTGCTGGGCGTGCCAGTCGAGCGTGGTGATCACACGATAGCCGCCGGTCTCGAGCCTCGCGGTCGAGCCGAGAATGTCGCGCAGCTGGGCGACCACCTGCCACGTGAACTGTGGGGCCTTGAGGGGGATCGGTGGGTCGCCGGCGAGGATCGCCGGCGTCGAGGCCGCGCGGGCCGTCTCGGCCGAGGTCAGGTGGGCGAGATGCCCGTGGGCGAGATTGGCCAGGATCCAGTTTCGCCGCACGATCACGGGCGATGCCGGATCGACGACCAGCTGTCCGTCGGTGTTCCTGCGGGCACTCCGATACGGGTCGAGCTGCGACGGTGACTGTGGCAGCGCCGCCAGCAGGGCGGCCTGGGCGGGCGTCAGCTTCGCAAGATCGGTGACGCCGAAGTACACCCTGGCCGCCGCCGCGATGCCATAGGCGTTGTGGCCGTAGTAGATCTGGTTGAGGTAGGCGGCGATGATCTGCTGCTTGCCGGTGAGACCGGGGTTGTCAGCGGTCACGCGAGCCGCCTGGATGATCTCCTTCGCCTTGCGCAGGTACAGGTTGGCGCCGGGCGCCACGACGTCTGCCGGAAGCATCCGCGCGCGGACGAGCTGCTGCGTGATCGTGGATGCGCCGCGCGGATCGCCGTCGAGGGTCTCGAGCGCGGCCACGATCATCGCCTTGACGTCGTAGCCATCGTTGGACCAGAAGGAGCGGTCCTCGGCCGCGACCGTCGCGTCGATCACGACCGGCGGGATCTCGTCGTAGCGCACGACCGTCCGGCGCTTGCTGCCGAGCTGGGCGAGCAGCACCTTGCCCGTCCGATCGTAGACCAGCGTTGGCTCGTCGAACGTCAGCGCGGACAGATCTGCCGGGCTCGGCAGGTCGGCGGACAGCACGTGCATCGTGCCGACCGCGGCCAGCCCGGTCGTCCCGATCGTGCCCACCACGACGAGCACGAGGGCCAGGGACAGGACGGCAGCGACGGCGGTGATCCGCGACGACCTGGCGCTCCCGTGACGCCGCGCCCCGCCGAGGACCGTGATCGCATGGCGCCGAGCTGCGGGGACGGCCCGCGGCACGCGTCGGGGCAACCGCGGACGTCGTCGGATGGGGTGGTGGTGGGCTGGCATGGTCCGATGCTGGCGCCGATCGGGTTTCGCCCGTGCCGGGCCGGCCGGAGGACCGGTTGCACCTGCGTTACGACGCGGCAGCGACGCTCACATGCGCTCCTTGATGCCCCGGCCGACAAGCCACCAGTTGGCCGGGTAGGCGGTCAGAAACCCGAGCATCATGCCGAGCTGCATCATGAGCCAGTAGGCAGGCTGGTCGGGTCGCAACGGCGCATCCGCGAACACCGCCAGCCGCAGGAAGATCATCCAGCCGAACAGGCCGACCTCGAATGCGACCAGCGAGATCGTGTCTGCGCGGACGGCAGCGACGAGCCCGTCTGCCAGGCCCAGGCCGCGCATCGGGGCGATCGTCAGGTACTGAAACACGATCCCCAGCGCGAACGCGAACGAGAAGTCCACGACCAGCTCCGCCCACAGCTCGAGGCCGGCCAGCTGCAGGCCGACCAGGAACACCAGCGATGCCCCGACGATGTCGCCCAGGGTGCAGCCGGCCCCGCAGTGGCTGTCGGCGACGGCCACCGAGGCCGCGAACGACGGCTCCGGGCGCGGGTTGTTGCGGAGGCCCCGGTCCAGGCTCTGCGGGCGACCCCAGCGCCAGTACCCCCAGAGCCCGAGGGGACCCGAGTACAGCGCCGTCACCGGCCACACCACGCCCATGATCGCCATCGGCGGCCGGTGACCGAGGACCACGATGTCGAGCACGATCAGCAGGGCGCACCCGGCGGCCAGGGCCAGCGAGGCGACGGCGACGGCCGTGAGCCAGTCGCCGGTCACCGGCTAGACCATCTCGCGGATCCGCCCCGACAGCGCAGTGGCGGCGATGGTTGCCCGGTCCGGCTCGCCACGAGCGAGGGACAGCGCGAAGTTGCGGCCCTGCTCCAGGGTGACCTTGCCGGGCATCGGCGGCTCGAACGGATCGACGACGGCCTCGATCAGCACCGGGCCCGGCGTGGTCAGCGCGTCGCGGACCTGCTCGCGCGATGTTCTCGGGTCCTCGATGGTCACACCCGTGCCACCGCACGCCCGCGCGACGGCTGCGAAGTCGATCGGCTGGAGATCGACGCCGTACTCCGGGTTGCCCAGGAACACCATCTGCTCCCACTTGATCTGGCCCAGGAACCCGTTCTTGATGACCACGACCTTGATCGGGAGCTCGTACTTGACGGCCGTCGCGAAGTCGGCCATGAGCATGCTGAAGCCGCCGTCGCCGACGAATGCCACGACCTGGCGATCCGGGTGGGCGACCTGGGCACCCAGGGCGTAGGGGAGCCCGCACGCCATGGTTGCCAGGTTGCCCGACAGCGAGAACTGCTGGCCCGCCCGGGCGCGGATGTGGCGAGCGAACCAGGTGGTGATCGTGCCCGAGTCGGAGACGACCAGGGCATCGTCCGCAAGCTGGTCGCCGACCGCTGCCGCAATGACCTGGGGCTTCATCGGTGTGTCGGTGCGACCGGCGCGCTCGTCCATGAGCGCCCACCATTGGTCCATGCCCTGTTGGGCACGGATAAGGAAGCTTCGATCCTCGCGGCGCGTGAGCCGGGGCAGCAGTGCCTCGAGCGTCCGCCGGCTGTCGCCCACCAGGCCGACCTCGACCGGGCTCCGAAGGCCGATCCGGGTCGCGTCGACGTCGATCTGGACGATGCGCGCCTGCCCGGGCTCGGGGTAGAACTCCATGTACGGGAACGAGCTGCCGACGATCAGCATCGTGTCGCACGACTCCATCGCCTCCTGCGACGGCTTCGTCCCCAGCAGCCCGATCGACGCCCGTGGTGAACGGGCTGTCGTCCGGAACGGCGCCCTTGCCCAGCAGCGCCTTGACGATCGGCGCCGCCAGCGTGTCGGCCGTCCGCTCCAGGAGGTCGCCGGCGCCCAGCGCGCCGCGGCCCGGCAAGGATCCGACCGTCCGCTCGCCCTCGTTGAGCACCCGCGGCCGCGTGGTCAAGCGCCTCGTCCGCCGGGACGTTCGCCGGCTGCCGCATACGCCATGCCCGCATGGTCCGGGAGTTCGCGAGGCGCGCGCGGGCCGTCGTCGGCCGGGAGCTCCTGGAGGTCGGTGGGGAAGCAGATGTGGGCGACGCCGTCGCCTGGCCAGCGCGGTCCGGCAGGCCAGGGGGGCCACGTTCGCCACGTGCGCCGAGTCTCATGATCCGGGTGTTGTAGACGGCGACGTCCTCGAACACGCGGGTCAGGTCAACGTCCTGCTGGGACGCCGTGTCGATCAGGTCGCTGAAGTGATGGCCGGTGATCGCGAGGACCGGCGCGCCATCGAGCTTCGCGTCGTACAGGCCGTTCGTGAGGTGGAGCCCGCCGGGCCCGGACGTCGCCAGGCACACGCCAAGGCGGCCGGTGAACTTCGCGTAGCCCACGGCGGCGAACGCGGCCGACTCCTCGTGGCGCACCTGGACGAACCGGATCTGGTCCTGGTGGGTCCGGAGCGATTCCATGATCCCGTTGATGCCATCGCCGGGCAGCCCGAACACGACGTCCGTGCCCCACTCGATGAGGGTCTCGATCAGCACGTCTGCGGCGGTCTTGCCCATTGGCGTTCCTCCTTCGGGTCGGCGGTGGATCGATTGAGCTGAGCTTCAGTGGGTTGAGCCGGAGGTCGCGGTCGGGCGCTGGAGGTCGATCAGCGCCAGCCCCGTCTCCGGGTCGTGGCGGCGGCGGATGCGTGGTCGGCGACTCGGTGACGATCACCTCGAGCGTCGGTCGGACACGCGCCTCGAGCAGGTGACCCCCACACGGTCTCGCCGGTCGAGCGCCCGAGCACGACATGCGCGTGGATCCGGCGCTCGTCACCCGCCTGACCGGCGAGCGTGACGTCCCCGACCAGGGACAGGAGCTCGACCTGGTCGTGGACCTCGATCCGTCGGTAGTCGCGCGTGTCGAGGTCGAACCACCCGACGGTCGCCTCACGGAACGCGCCGATGGCGGTCAGCTGAGCGCCATCGATCCCCTCGTCCCGAGCGACCCGCTCGAGTCCGGAGATGGGCTCCTCGCCGGCGTCGAACACGACCGCGAAGGAGCGAAGGCCGCCGTTGGCGGCGGTGAGCTCCGTAAGCGTTCGGACCTGCATCAGCGCTGCCCTCCATTCATGCTGGCGCTCTTGGTGCCGGCGGCCCGCCCATCGGACAGGCCACGGGCCAGCAGCTCGGCGGGGTGCAGCACCGGATGCCCGGTCGTCTGCACGATCTGCTCCCGGCAGCTGAACCCGCCCGTGACCACGAACGTGCCAGGCTCGGCGGCCCTGACAGCCGGCAACAGCACCCGCTCTCCGGCTGCGATCGAGACGCGGTAGTGCTCGCCGCGCTCGAACCCGAAGGCGCCCGCCATCCCGCAGCACCCGCTGTCGGGAACCTCGACGGACAGCCCCGTCGACTCCAGCAGCCGCCGCTCGGCGTCGAAGTCGAGCACGGACCGGTGATGGCAGTGGCCGTGGACCAGCGCCCGGCCCTCGAGCCTGGGCGGCTGGTAGCCGTCCAGCCCGGCCAGGTACTCCGTGAGCGTCCAGGTCTGGCTGGCGATGCGGGCTGCGTCCACGTTGCCCGGCAGCAGGTTCGGCGCCTCGTCTCGAAACACCGAGACGCAGGAGGGCTCGAGACCGACGATCGGCGTCCCGGCGCGGATCTCGGATCGAAGGTCCCGGAGCGTGGTACGAAGGAGTCGCTTCGCCTGGCCCAGGAAGCCCCAGTCGTAGAGGGGCCGCCCGCAGCACAGCTGGCTCGAGGGGAGGATGACCTCGCAGCCGGCATCCTCGAGGACCCGGACCGCCGCGTCGGCGACACGCGGGTGGAAGTGATCGGTGAACGTGTCCACCCACAGGATCACGCGCCGCGCGCCCCTCGCCTCGCTGTCGGCACGCACCGACGATGCAGCCCCGCTCGACGAGCGCGAGCCGTCCTCGCCTGGATCCTCCGTGACCCTGCCCCCGCGCCGGGCCCAGCTCGCCCGGAACGTTCGGTCGGCGAACGCAGGCAGCTCACGCTCGGGCGCGACGCCGGCGACGACCTTGGCCAGCGACCCGAGCACCGGCATGCGGCCGGCGACGTTCACGAGGCGCGGTGCCCGCGACGCGAGCTTCGCCCACCAGTGGATGAGGCCCATCGAGTACGCGGCGCGCGGACGCAGGCGACCGGCGTAGTGGTGGGCCATGAACTCGGCCTTGTAGGTGGCCATGTCGACGTTGACCGGGCAGTCACCCTTGCATCCCTTGCAGGCGAGGCACAGGTCCAGCGCCTCGGCGACCTCGTCGTTTCGCCAGCCGCCCTCCAGCTCGCCCCCGTTGAGCAGCTCGAACAGGAGCCGGGCACGCCCCCGCGTCGAATGCCGTTCCTCGCGCGTCACCATGTAGCTGGGGCACATCACGCCACCCTCGTGACGCCGGCACTCGCCGACGCCGACGCAGCGCATCGCGGCATGCCCGAACGTGCCGTCGTCATCGGGATAGCCGAAGGCGGTCTGAACGGCCGGCGGAGCGTAGGTCGGCCCGATCCGGAGATCGGCGACGGGGCGTTGGGGCGAACGATCTTGCCCGGGTTCATGCGCCACGCCGGGTCCCACATGCGCCTTGAGCTCCTCGAACGCGCCGACGAGCTCATCGCCGTACATGCGCGGCAGCAGCTCGCCCCTGGCCTGGCCGTCGCCGTGCTCACCCGACAGGGAGCCGCCCATCCCGACCACGAGGTCGGCGGCGTCGTCGAGATAGGCCCGGAATGCCGCCACGCCTTCGGCGGGTGAGGTCGAAGTCGATCCGGCAGTGCAGCACGCCCTGGCCGAAGTGGCCGTACATGTCGCGCGTCGTAGCCGTACCGGTCCCAGCAGCCCGCGCAGCCGCGGAGGTAGTCGCCGAGGCGCTCGGGCGGGACAGCCGAGTCCTCCCAGCCGGGGAAGGTGTTGGGCTTGCCCGGCAACCATCGCCGTCGCGCCCAGGCCTGACTCCCGGACCTTCCACAGGGCCTTCTCGTGCGCCGGGTCGTCGTACAGCTTCGATGCGCGTCGCGGGCGGCGGCGACGAACGCCGTCGACGAACTCGCGCGCTCGATCGTCCGAGGCCTTCCGGTCCTGGGCGCCGAACTCGACCAGCAGGAAGCCCTCGCCCTCGGGCAGCAGGCTGAGCGCGTCCGGATGCATGTGCCGGCTTCGAACGTCGGGACCAGGCGATGGTCCATGCCCTCGCAGGCGATGCAGCCCGACGCCATCACGTCGGGCACGTCGTCGGCAGCCGCGAACACGTCCGGGTAGCCCACCACGACCAGGGTCCGGGCGGGCGGGCTGTCCACCAGCCGCAGCTTCGCCTCGAGGACGGTGGCCAGCGTGGACTCGGAGCCGACGAGCGCGCGCGCGACATCGAAGCCGTGCTCGGGCAGCAGCGACGGCAGGTTGTAGCCCGAGACGCGCCGGGGGATGTCGGGGAAGCGGGCACGGATCTCGTCCGCGTGCCGGTCACGCAGGTCGCGCATGCCGCGGTAGATCTCTCCGACACGACCCGGCGCCGCGACGGCCTCTGCCAGCGCGCGATCATCGGTGGGGCCGACCGTCAGGCGCGCTCCGTCGTAGGTGAGGACGTCGAGCTCGAGCACGTTGTCCTCGGTTCGACCGGCCATCACCGAGTGCACGCCGCACGAGTTGTTGCCGATCATGCCGCCGAGGGTGCAGTGGGAGTGGGTCGCCGGGTCGGGCCCGAAGGTGAGGTGATGGACCTCGGCTGCGTTGCGCAGCTCGTCGAGCACGATGCCGGGGCGGACCCGTGCGGTGCGAGCATCGGGGTCGAGGTCGACCAGCGCATTGTTGTACTTCGAATGGTCGAGGACGACCGCCACGTTGCAGGTCTGGCCGGCCAGGCTCGTGCCGCCGCCGCGGGACACGACCGGGACGTCGTGGGCCCGGCACACCTCGATCGTCGCGATCACGTCGTCGGGATCACGGGGCATGACCACGCCGATCGGCACCTGGCGGTAGTTCGAGGCATCGGTGCTGTACGCCGCACGGCTGCCGGCGTCGAACCGGACCTCGCCGCGGACCTCGTTGAGCAGATCGATCGCGAGCCGCTCGGCCTGTCCGGGCAGCTGCGCGGAGGAGGTCCGCCGGACCTTTGACAGGCCGGCCGAGCGTGCGGTGACGGCCATCAGTCGTTGCTCCAGGCGAGGAACGGGGCAGCATCGGCGGACCGCAACGCGAGCCCGAACCCGGGCGCGGTTGGGTCGGGCACCAGGCGGCCATCGACCGGGATCGGGGCGCCGTCGAACAGCCGGTGCTCGATCCGCACGTGATCGTGGAACCACTCGACGTGGACGGCCGGCGTCACCGCACACGCGAGATGGGCATGGAGCGACGGTGCGCAGTGCGTGGACAGAGGTGTCGCATATGCGACGCACAGGCTTGCCGCCTGCAGGAACCCCGTTGTGCCCAGGCAGCGCGTCGCATCGGCCTGGAGGACGTCGACCGCCTCCGCCTCGAGCAGGCGACGGAAGGCGAACGCGTCCCAGCCGTACTCGCCGGCCGCGACCGCCAGGCCGCCGGGGGCTCGGTCCCGAACCGCGCGCAGCCCGGGGGGATCGTCGGAGGTGACCGGCTCCTCGAACCAGCGCACGTCGGCAGCCCCGAGCCAGGCGGCCGTGGCGATCGCCGTGGATCGGTGGTAGGCGCCGTTGGCATCCACGAACAGCTCGGCCGTGCCGACCGCCTCACGCGCGACGGCGACGCGCCCCGGGTCCGCTTCGGGCTCACGCCCGATCTTCATCTTGACCATCGCAAACCCGTTCGCGACCCAGGTACCCAGCTGCCGCGCAAGGCGCCAGTCGGGGTAGGAGGTGAACCCGCCGCTGCCGTAGGCCGGAACGGAGTCCCGCGCCCGACCGAGCAGGCGCGTGACGGGAACATCGAGCAACCGCGCCTTGAGGTCCCACAGCGCGTTGTCAACGGCCGAGATCGCGGTCGCCGCGACGCCGCCACGACCGAGGTTCCGGACGGCATCGACCATCGCCATCCAGGCCCCCGGGACGTCAAAGGCATCACGACCCTCGACGATCGGGCGGAGGACGGAATCCGCGAGCTGGGCCGCGCTCACGCCCGCGTACGTGTAGCCCAGACCGGTCATGCCGCCGGCACGCACCTCGACGATGACGATCGTGGTGTCAGCCCACGCGAGCGTGCCGTCAGACTCGGGCTCGTCGGTCGGGATGGTGTACGCGGCGACGCGAAGGTGCTCGATCGGCACATCGGACCCGGCGTCGAAGGGCGTCCTGCCGGGCCGCGCGGGCATGCCGCCGCTGTCGATCTGCGAACCCCCTCGGGTCGGCGCGTCCGTAGCACCGGCCACCACCCTTGTCGCCGGATGAGCCATGGCCCGATGATCCGGCGCCGGATGCGACACGAGCTTCAACGTCGCCCGAGACGACCTTGCAACGGAGTGACAGATCGCGGCGTCGCGGCGTCGAACCGGCCGACGGCCGACGTGTCCGCAGTGTCCGCCCTTTCAGACGGGGACCGCGAACGACACCACCACGACCGCGACCGAGGACACGATCTCGACCACGCCCACCTGGATCGGCCGCAGTGGTCGCGGCCCGCCGGCGAGCCGTCGGGCCGCGACGGGCAGCGCCACCGCCCGGGCCAGGAGGCCGCATGCGACGAGCGGTGTAAGCCACGGGGAGCAGCCACAGGGCAAGCAGGACGGCCAGGCCGTGGAAGCCTGCCGCCGCGACCGCGAACACCGGGTTGTCCCGCTCACCGAGCACCGATCGGACCACCAGCACCGTGCCGATCAGATAGGCGGCGGCCACGCCCGTGGCCAGCCATACGCTGGCCGGATCGAACGGCGCCGAGACGACCGCGGCCGCCGGGACGAGCACGAGCGCCTGCGCGACCTGCGCCAGGCTGTTCGACGAGCCCGCGTCGCCGTCCGGGCCGCGCCCCGGCGAACACCACGGCTCCCGCCGGAAGAAGGACGACGAGGCTTGCGAGGAGCACCGGGAAGGCTGCGACGAGGACGAGCCCGAGGAAGACGAACGCCGCGCCCCAGGCGGCGAGCGGAGCCCGGTATGCGGCCGGCCGGCGCGCCCTCGACCAGGCCTGGTAGGTGGCCGAGGCTGCGTAGCCGGACAGGGCCACGCCGGCGAGCACGAGCTGCCACGGGTCGAACCCGCTGGCGGCGATGCCCAGCAGCAGGGGCAGCAGCAGCATCGCCCAGCCGCCGTGCTGGCGCGGCAGCCACCGCTGTCGCACGGATCCCGTGCGAGGGGTGGGGGACCGTTCCGCAGGCGCGTGCCGGGTAGCCATCTTGGGCCGATCCTCGCATGCGAGGCCACCGCCGGCGAGCGCCGGCGACGTTCGGTGAACGCAGCGAACCGGCGGCTGGCAAGCCGCCGGTTCGAGGACGCGTGCCGGGTCGTCCGCGGACGACGCCGGGTTCAGGCAGTGACGGGCTGGCCGACCCGCGTGCCGTCCGGCGTGCCGGCCGGGGCGTTCGACATCAGGTATCGGTTGACGAAGGCGGGGGCCTTGGCAGCGAGCACGCCGTCGAGGCCGTAGTAGCGGCCGGCACCGATGCCGGCGAGGGTGGCGCACACCAGCGCGTAGGTCAGGTGCTCGTTCACGATGCCATTGGTGAAGTCCCACGCGGCCACGAAGAACAGCAGCATCATGAGCGTGCCCATCACGCCCGCGAAGCGGGTGAACAGGCCCAGGATCAGCGCGATGCCGATCCCGATCTCGCCGGCGACGACGAGGAAGTTGACGACCGACATGGCGCCCGCGTTGGTCGACAGGCTGACCCAGAAGTCATGCGTCGGGTTGAAGATCGTGCCGTCGGCCGGGGTGCCGGTGACGAATGGCCAGCCAAGCGTGCCACCCGTCGCGTGCGACAGGAACCCGCCGGCGCTGAAGGGCTCGGGGCCGAGGAGCTTCTCGGTACCCGCCCAGAAGAAGATGATGCCGACCGCGATTCGGAACGCGGCGACGCCCACCTGGTGGACCTTGCCAGTGATCTGCATCGTGTGTTGCCTCCGAGACCCCTCCGTCCGGCTCCACCGCCGGCGGCCCTCAGCTGCAGGGTCATGTGTGATGCCCATACCGTGCCCCATCGCCCAGCGTGCCGTTGCGGTCCATCCGGACCGGTCCGGAGGGGCCATTGGTCGGACAACGAGTGCCGCATGTCCCGGGCCATCGGGCGGCTCTCGGCGGTCCGCGGCGCGGCCCAGGACGGCCGTCCATCGGCAACAAGGCAGCACGGGCCGTGGGCCGACCCGGGCCGTCTGGCGGTGGTGGGCGGGTATCCTCGGGGCGTGCCATCCGAACCGATCCCTGCCACGATCACCGAGCTCGCCGAACGACGCGCGGTCGCTCGGCGAGCGCGCGATTGGGCGACCGCCGACGCGCTTCGCGACCAGATCGAGGATGCTGGCTGGTCGATCGTCGACGCGGGGACGCTGTACACGCTGCAGCGCTCGCGTGGCGAGGATGTGACCGATGGACCGCTCGTGCGGTATGGCTCCAGCGCGAGCGTTCCGTCGCGTCTCGCCGAGCCCGCGGCGGCCCCAGCATCGGCGCTCGTCATCGCCACCGACTGGCCGGATGACCTCGAGCGGTCCGTGCGGGGGATCAGCGCCACGGCTCCCGCCGGGACGCAGCTGGTGATCGTGGCCAACGGTCCGTCGGTCGAGCAGGCGGATCGTCTGCCGGCGCTCGAGGCAGACCACCCGGCCGCCGGTCCCATGGAGATCGTCTGGACACGCGATCGTCTGGGCCACGCGGCGGCGCTCAACGCCGGGATCCGCCGGGCAACGGGCGCCGTGGTCGTGCTGCTCGACACGGGGATCGAGCCCGAGGTTGACATCCTGGGCCCGATGGTCACCGCGCTCGACGACCCCACCGTGGCGGTCGTTGGGCCGTTCGGGCTCGTGTCGGACGACCTCCGACGGTTCGAGGAGACCGAGCCCGCGGTGACCGACCGTGACGTGGTCGCGATCGAGGGCTATGCCCTTGGCATTCCGGCGCGAGGACTACGTCGCGCGCGGCCCACTCGACGAGCACTTCACCTTCTACCGCAACCTCGACATCTGGTGGAGCCTCGTTCTACGCGACCAGCTCCCCGATGACGGCGACCAGCCGCGGCGAGCGGTGGCGCTCGGTGGGCTCGCCGTGGAGCGCCATGAGCATCGTGGCTGGACGAGCCTCGACGCGGACGAGCGGGACCGCCTCTCGAAGCGCAACTTCTACCGGGTGCTCAAGCGGTTCGCGACCCGGAGGGACCTGCTGCTCCAGGCCTGAGCGGCCGGCGGCACCCGGCTGACCAGGGACGCGGCTGCGTGGCCGCCCGGCCGACCAGGGACGCGGCTGCGCGGCCGCCCGGCCGATCGGAGCGCCGCTGTGTCCTCAGCCTCGCTTCGCTCGGCGCCAGGTCGTACCGTCGGGCCCGTCCGTCAGCTCAAGGCCGCCCGATGCCAGCTCCTCTCGCAGCTCGTCGGCGCGCCCCAGTCCCCGGCGCTGCGCGCCACCCGTCGATCCTCGAGGAGCGCAGCCTCGCCGGCGGTCAGCACTGCGGGCTCGCCGCCCGATGACGCGGGTCGCCCTGCGGCGGGCCCGGCTCCACGTCTCGTGGAGGTCCAGGCCGAGCACGAGGTCGGCGTCGAGCACCAGCCAGCGCCGCTCGTCCGCCGGGAGCCGGGAGCGAAGCGTCTCCCGAACGACGGCCAGCGCGGTGGGCATGTCCAGGTCGTCGTCGATGGCCGCGATGAACCGCGCATGCAGCTCCCGACCGGCCGGTGACAGCGGCGCCTCCGGCCGTCCTGCCCGATCGACGATCCGAAACGAGCCAGCCGAGTCGGCGAGGCTGGCGTCCGCCTGGTGCCCACCAACGCCCTGGGCGATGCCCGATGGACGCGGGCCTGCCGACCCGGCCACGAGCGGTGGCGGCGGCGCCCAGGCTCCGTCCGGGGGCGGGGCGCCGAGCCCGGCCAGTCGTGACCGCAACGATGCCAGCGCGGACGCTGCAGCGCGGAGCGATCGCTCGGAGTAGTTGAGCTTGCGCCCGTAGCGAGAGGTGAGGGCCAGGTAGCGCAGCGCCAGCGGGTCGATGCCCCGCCCGGCGACCTCGGTGACCCGCTCGAAGTTCCCTGCCGACTTGGCCATCTTGCGGCCCTCGGCCAGCAGATGCTCGCCGTGGACCCAATGGCGCGCCGGTGGACCTCCGACGAGCGGGGCGGACTGCGCGATCTCGTCCTCATGGTGGGGAAACACGTTGTCGATCCCACCGGTGTGGATCTCGAATTGTGGTCCCAGGTAGCGCATCGCCATCGCCGAGCACTCGAGATGCCAGCCGGGGAAGCCCTCGCCCCACGGGCTCGGCCACTTGAGCAGCCGGCCCTCGCCGGCGACCTTCCACAGGGCGAAGTCGGCGCTGTCGCGCTTGTCAGGCTCGACCTCCCCACGGTGCCCGGCACGCAGCTCGTCGAGGGAGTTGCCGGACAGCTGTCCGTAGCCCTCGTACGAGGCGACCGAGTAGTAGACGTTGCCGGCCGGCGAGACGTAGGCGTGCCCGGCAGCGACGAGACGGACCGCGACGTCGAGCATGTCGGCGATGTGCTCGGTGGCACGCGGGAACACATGTGCCGGGAGGATGTTGACCAGCGCCTCGTCGGCATGGAAGCCCGCCTCGTACGTGTCGGCGATCTCCGCAGGGGTCTTCGATTCGAGACCGGCGGCGACCAGCATCGGATCGTCGCCCCGATCGAATCGCTCGTCACGCAGGTGTCCCACGTCGGTGATGTTCTTGACGTGCAGGACCTCGACGCCGTGGTAGAGCAGGGCACGCCGGATCAGGTCGGTGAGCAGGTAGCTGCGAAGGTTGCCAACGTGGGCCCAGCGGTACACCGTCGGTCCGCAGCTGTACATGCGAACGCGGCCATCGGGCCCGGCGATGACAGGCTCGATGCGGCGGGTCAGCGTGTTGCGCAGGGCCAGGGGCAGCGGCTGCCCGGCCCCACGGTCGTCCTCGGTCACCGCGCGATCCTACGACGCGCCGGGCCGGCTCGCGAGCCGAGCCCCTCGCGCATCGGCTCGGCCCGAGCTTCGAATGGCGTCAACGCGGCCATAACGGAATCGGGCGACCGTCGTTTCCACAGGAGAGAGGCCTCGCGGACAACATCGTTCCCCCGGCGGTGTGGCACGGCGAGGCCTCTTTCTATGCCCGCGATCCCGTCCCGGGTGGGCTCCGCAGGGGGCGTTCGCGCGTGCGACCGTATACTCCCGGCGTGCGACGTTGGGTGTGCATCGTGGCGCTGCTGGCCGGGTTCTCCGGAACCGGGTACGCATGGTCGGCGAGACCTCGCACCCCGGTTCCCGTGGAGCGTGTGATCGACCGGCTGCGACCTGACCCGTCGCTCCCCGAAGGCACATGGTGGAGGCTGACCTGAGCGATCCGACCGCGGTGCCGCCGAGCGGCCTGCCCGGTTCCAGCGAGGCCTCGTCCAGCCCGCCCTCGGTACCGCCTCCGCCGCTGCCGCCGGCGCCTGCCGGGTGGCCGGGCCCCGACCCGGAATGGTTTGCCGCCCCGGATCAGGTCGCGCCCGAGACGCCGCGTTCGCGGCTCCGCCAGGGCCTCGTCGCGCTGGTCGCGGTCGCGGTCGTCCTGGCCATGCTCGTCCAGCTGCTGCCGGCCTGGCTGACGTCCGTCGAGCAGCCCGCCCCGGCCGCCGGTGCCGATCACACCGCCGGGACGGTCACCATCCTCGCCGGTACGCCCTCGTCCCTCGATCCCGCCTATCACGGCGATCTGGGCAGCGCCTCGTACGTGAGCCAGCTGTACGAGTCCCTGACGGCCGTGGACGGCTCGCTGACCATCCGGCCGGCGCTCGCGGAGTCATGGTCGATCGAGAATGGCGGCACGCGGGTCGTGTTCACGCTGCGCGACGGCCTGACCTTCAGCGACGGGTCGCCGCTCACCGCGTCGGACGTGGTCCACAGCTGGCGCCGCCTGTTCCAGCCCGGGCACCCCTCGCCATTGGCCTCGCTGATCGCCGACGTGGTCGGGGCGCGCGACCTGCTCAGCGGCCGCTCGACCGACGTGTCGACGCTCGGCGTTCACGCCGACGGCGATCGGCAGGTGGTTGTCGATCTCGAGCGGGGTGGGGGAGACCTGCCCGCGATCGTGTCCAGCGCGCCGTTCGCGATCGTTCCGTCAGGCGTCGGCGACGGCGAGATCCAGCCCGACCCGGCGACGTTCGTGGGCAGTGGAGGCTACACGCTGTCCTCGGTCGACGCGGACGCGATCGTCCTCAAGGCCAATCCCCACTACTGGGCGGGCACGCCGGCCATCGAGACGGTTCGCATGCTCACCTCGCTCGGTGGCGAGAGCCCGGTCGATGCCTTCTCCGCCGGCCAGGTGGATGTGACGCCGATCGGGTTCCTCGACGCGGGCTGGATCGCGTACGACCGGACGCTGGGTCCATCGCTGCGCAGCGATCCCTCCCTGTCGGTGACGTACTACGGCTTCGACACCACCCGGCGGCCGTTCAACGACGTGCGAGTCCGCCAGGCGTTCGCCCAGGCCGTGGACTGGCGACGTCTCGCCCAGCTCGACGAGCCGGGCTCCTCCGTCCCCGCGACGGGCATGGTCCCAGCGGGCATGCCGGGCGCCCCGGAGGGCGACTTCCTGCCTCCCTACGACCCGGCCGGTGCTCGCCAGCTCCTGACCGAGGCAGGCTACGCCAACGGTGCCGCGCTCGGGCCGGTCTCGTTCATCGCGAGCGGTGGTGGCTATGACAGCGCGATCGTCGCGATGCTCGAGCAGAACCTGGGCGTCGACATCTCGTACGCGACCATGGACTTCAACGCCTACCAGGCGCGTCTCGCGAGCGACCCTCCGCAGATCTGGAGCCTGTCCTGGGTCGCGGACTTCCCGGGACCCAACGACTTCCTGGGCGTCCTGCTCGAGACGGGCTCGACGGCGAACCAGGGCCAATGGTCATCGGATGGCTTCGACGCCGCGATCGCGGAGGCCACCTCGGCGGCCGACCCCGCGGCTGCCACGGCTGCCTACGGGCGTGCGGAGGCGATTGTGCGCGAGCAGGTGCCGGTTGTGCCCGTCAGCTACGGCACGTCGTTCTCGCTGGTCCGTGACGGGCTGCTGGGGGCCTCGCAGAACGGGCTCGGGATCATGCGTCTCGCCGGCCTCGCCTGGAGCGACGGGCAATGAGCGGCAGCCGCAACGGCCGCGGTGCCTCGTCGATCGCGCTGACCGCGCTTGCGCTCGCCGCGTTGCTGGTGCCGATGACGGTCGCGCCCGCGCGCGCGGCATCCGTCAGCTTCGGCTCGCCGACCTATGACGCCCGGTACGACCAGGCGATCGAGTTCACCGTCGACCTCACGGCCAGCGAGCCGCTGGAGCGGGTCGAGCTGTGGCTCCGCTTCCCGGACACGATCGGACCCTACATCGTGAGCGTCGACGACCCGGGCGGGACCGGCTCGCGCACGTTGCGCTACACGCTCGACCTCACCGGATCCGGTCACCTCGTGCCCAACACGCGCTTCCAGGCGACCTGGGCGGCGTACCCCAGTGGCGCGTCGCAGCCGGTGACCAGCGATGTGCTTGACGTGAACTACCAGGACACGACGCAGGACTGGCGAACGGTCAAGGGCGACATCGTGACCGTCCACTGGTACCAGGGCACGCGTTCGTTCGCCGAGAAGGCGGTGTCCATCGCCGAGGATGCCATCGCCAACACCTCGAAGCTCCTGGGCGTGACCGAGACCAGGCCCGTCGACTTCTTCATCTATGCCGACGACGCCGCGTTCCGCGAGGCGCTCGGCCCGGGCACTCGCGAGAACGTCGGCGGTGAGGCGCACGCGAACATCCGTACCCTGTTCGCGCTCATCACACCGAGCGAGATCAACCAGCCCTGGGTGGGCACGGTCATCCCGCACGAGCTGGTGCACCTGGTGTTCGACACCGCGGTCAACAACCCGTACCGGTTCCCGCCCCGCTGGCTGAACGAAGGTCTCGCGGTTTACCTGAGCGAGAGCTACGGGTCCCGCGATCAGACCATGGTCGCCCACGCGGTGGCCAGCGGCGACCTCATCCCCCTGGTCGCCCTCACCGGCCAGTTCCCGACCGAGCCCAGCCTCACGTCGCTCGCCTACGCGGAGTCCGTGTCCGCCATCGACTACCTCGTCCGGACCTATGGGCAGGACGCGCTGGTGAGCCTCGTGAAGGCCTACAAGGAGGGGCTGACCGACGACGAGGCGTTCAGCAAGGCGCTCGGCGCGGACATGACCACGTTCCAGAGCGGCTGGCTCGCAGAGCTTGGTGCGAGCGCGCCGAAGCAGTACGGTCCCCAGCCGGAGCCGTCGGGACCGGTGCCCCCGTCATGGATCTCGGCCTCGCCGTCGCCGTCGAGCAGCTCCGGGGTCACCCCGGCTGGCAGCGCGTCGGCTCTTCCCTCGGCGACGTCCGGGACGCTGAGCGGTGGCCCCGCCACGACGAGCGGGGGCGACGGGTCGATCGCCGTGGTGCTGCTCATCCTCGGGGCGGTCGTGGTCGTGGTCATCGGCGGCGGCGTCCTGATGGGACGCAGGAGGGCCACCTGACCGTGTGGCTCGCACGCGCTCGATCGATCGCCGGCTGGCAGCTCACGCTGGGGGCCGCGCTGTTCGTGCTGGGCTTTCTGATCGCGGCCCAGCTGGCATCCGAGGGCCCCAGGATCCGGATCACCAGCCAGGAGCGAACCCCGCTGGTCTCGACGGCGCTCGACCTGCAGAGGCAGCAGGACGACCTCAAGCAGCAGGTGCTCGACCTGCGCGCCAGCATCGCCGGCCTCGAGGCCGCCGGCGAGGGCGGCACAGCCGTGACGCAGCAGCTCAACGACCGACTCGAGCAGGCACAGGAGGCGGCGGGGCTCGTGGCGCTGGCGGGTCCCGGCCTGGTGATCCGGCTGTCCGATTCCGACGTGTCGGTCCCTGCCGACGCCGACGAGCGCGACTATCTCGTCTCGGGCAGCGACGTCCGGACGGTCGTGGAAGAGCTGTGGCTGGCCGGGGCCGAGGGGGTCGCCGTCAACAACGAGCGGGTCACCGCCGCCACGGCGATCATCGACATCGGCGGGTCGGTGCTGGTCAACTCGGCGTACCTCGCCCCCCCGTACCAGGTCAGCGCAATCGGCCCACCCGACATGTTCGACCGCCTGACGCAGGCGGTGGGGTTCGTCGACTTCATTCGAACCCGTGCCGAGACCTATGGGATCGGCGTCGACTACGCCATCGTCGATGAGGTCGACCTGCCCGCATATGCAGGCTCGGTCACGCTGCGCTACGGGTTCGTCGAGACATCGCCCGGGCCCAGCACGACCCCGTCGGCCCGCCGCTCGGACCGCAGGTGCCCTGATGCGCCAACGCTCCGGACGTCTGATGGTGGCGACGGTGCTGTTCCTGCTGGGCTTCCTGGTCGTGGTCCAGCTTCGCACGCAGTCAACCGACCAGGGGCTGGCTGCCCTGTCCGTCCAGGACCTCACCGAGCTCGTGGCAAACGTCACGGCGCGCAACAACGAGCTCCGAGCCGAGGTCCGCAAGCTCGAGCAGCAGCGCTCGGGGGTCGCACAGGCGGTGGAGCGCGGCGACACCTCGGCTCTCCAGATCCGCGCCGACCTGAACCGCATCGAGGGTTGGTCGGGCACCGCGGCTGTGACCGGCACCGGCATCCAGGTCACCATGGTCGGCTCGCTGCCCGGCGATGCGATCGAGATCCTGCTCAACGAGCTGCGCAACGCCGGCGCGGAGGGGATCGCGATCGGCGACGTGCGGATCGTGACGGGCGTCGTCGCGAGCGGGCCCGACGGCGACGTCACGGTCGGCGGGCGGCTGGTCGACAGCCCGATCGTGCTGACGGCGATCGGCCAGTCCCAGACGCTGGCGGGCTCGCTGACCCGCGCCGGCGGGCCGATCGCGCAGCTGGCGGCTCGCTATCCGGACGCCACGATCACGGTCGCCGCCGTGGACCGGGTCACGCTGCCCGCGACCGACCGGTCGCTGGTGCCCGTTCTGGGGCATCCCCGGCTGTAGCGGTGCGGCTGCGTCCTGCCCGGTACGATCAGGGCGGGCCGTCGAACCGCCACCCTCTGCTACGCTCCCCGCCATGTCCGCCCCACACGTCCTCGAGCTGTGGCTCGGCGATCTCGTCCGGCTGCGCCGCCGCCACCCGTGCGGCGGGGACGTGTGGCTCGTGGACCGCCTCGGCGCGGACATCGGCCTCCGCTGCCAGACGTGCGGCCGCCACGTGCTGCTGGAGCGAGGCGCCCTCGAGCACAGGATCGTGGAGTTCGTGCAACGCGGCGACCCCGCGATCACCGCCGCCATCCTGCACCGTCCGTCGTGAGCATCGGCGGCACCGGTCCCTCGACCATCGACGATGGCGACCTGATCGCCGCGGGCGGCGCCAATGGTGGCACCCTCGACGTCTTCCGCAACCGCCCGTTCCTGCTGCTCTGGCTGAGCCAGGCGTTCACGCAGATCGGCGGCAACATGGTGATCTACGGCCTGACCGTGATCATCCTCGAGGCGACCTCGTCGAACACCGCGGTCAGCCTGCTCATCCTGAGCTTCCTCGTGCCGGCCGTGCTGTTCTCCGCGGTCGCCGGCGTCTACGTCGACCGCTTCGATCGACGCCTGATCCTGGTCGTCACCAACCTGCTGCGAACCGCGATCTTCGTGGTCATCTTCGTGGTCGGTCCGAACGTGCCACTGATCCTGCTGCTGAACATGATCGTGTCGACGATCACCGTGTTCTTCGCGCCGGCGGAGCTGGCGATGATCCCGTTCCTGGTCCCGCGTCGCCAGCTGATGGCGGCCAACGGCGTGTTCACGCTCACCCTCAATGCGGCGTTCGCTATCGGCTTCGCCCTGATGGGCCCGATCGTGGTCACGATCGCCGGGGCGCCGGCGCTCATCCTGGCCGTGGCGGCGTGCTACCTGATCGCTGCCGGCTTCTGCTGGACGCTGCCTTCGGCACCGCCCGAGGCCCGACAGGGCGAGGCGGCGCGAAGCGTGACGGCCGACGCGGAGCGCGCGTGGGGCTCGACCATCGGTCAGCTCCGCGAGGGCATCGCCTTCATTCGCGATCACCGCACCATCAGCTGGTCCCTGCTGTATCTCGGGATCGCCGCATCGCTGGTCGGCGTGCTGGGTGTCCTGGGTCCCGACTTCGCGACCGATTCCCTCGGGCTCGAGCCAAAGGACTTCGTGGTGGTGGTGCTGCCGCTGGGCTTCGGCGTGGTGACCGGGATCCTGCTGCTCAACTCGTTCGGGCACATGCTGGCCCGCCGCCGGATCATCGAGCTGGGTCTGGTCGCGCTGGGCATGCTGCTCATGACCCTCGCCGCGGCCGGGCCGATCGCGCGGCTCGTCCAGCGAGCGGAGACTGCCACCGGGCTCGTCTCGCTGGCCGACTTCTCGTCGCTGCTCGCGATCGTCGTGTTCGTTGCGCTGCTGGCCGGTACCGCCTACGCGTTCGTGGCCATCCCGTCCCAGACGCAGCTCCAGGAGGACCTGCCCGCGGACGTCCGGGGGCGGGTGTTCGGCGTGCTGAACATGCTGGTCTCCGTCTCCAGCTTCCTGCCCATCATCATCGTCGGCCCGGTCTCCGACCTCGTCGGGACCACGACGGTCCTGATCATCGTCGCGGCACTGATCACGCTGGCGGGCGTGGCGTCGATCCTGACCCGCGGGCCGCTCAAGCCCGCGGAGCAGCACGCCTCGCCCACGAGCCACGGCCAGCAGGCCGGGATCGACATGGTGGCCGTGGTCACCGCGTCCGAGCTCGAGGCCGGCGGCTGGCACGTCGCGGAGGCCGGGGACGTGCTGAGCACCGGAACGGATGGGTCTCCTGCCGCGCGTTCGGGTTCGGATCACGAGGGTCGCTCCGGCCGGGAGCCGCAGCCTCCGGCATGACCACCCGTCCGGCCGACCTGATCGTCACGGGCCGGATCGCGACGCTGGCCGGCGACGCTGGACCGGGCTGGGCCGAGGCCGTCGCGGTGACCGGCGGGCGGATCTCCGCCACCGGCCTCGTGGCAGAGGTCGAGGCGCTGGCCGGCTCCCGCACCCGCCGCGTGGCCCTCGCGCCGGATGCCATCGCCCTGCCCGGCCTGACCGACGCGCACCTGCACCTGGCGGAGACCGCCCTGGCGCGTCGCCGGGTCGACCTCGAGGGCGCTCGATCAATCGCCGAGCTGATCGACCGCGTGACCGCTGCGGTCGGTATCGGCGGCGGAACCGGCCTGGCCACCGCGACCGACTCCGGCGCATGGATCACCGGCGGCGGCTGGGATCCGGACCTGCTCGACGCGTGGCCGACCGCTGCCGACATTGAGCGGGCCGCCCCCGGGCGCCCGCTCGCGCTGTGGGCGCACGACCACCACGCGCTCCTGGCCAGCCGACGAGCGCTGGAGCTCGCGGGCATCGCGGACGCCCGAGCGGATCCCGCGGGTGGCAGCCTGCGCCGTGATGCGCAGGGCCGCGTGACGGGTGTGCTTCACGAGAATGCGGCGCGCCTGGTCGCGGACCTGGCGCCGACGCCGACCGCCGAGGACGTCCGGGCCGCGCTCGTGCCGCTGCTCGATGATCTCCTGGCGCTGGGCGTCACCGCCGTCCACGACCCGGGGATGCTGTCAACCGCGGATGGCCTCGGTCCGGCGATCGGGGCATATCGGCAGCTTGCCGAGACCGGCAGGCTTCGGGTTCGCGTGCACGCCTGCATCCGGCCCGACCAGCTGGCCGCCGCGATCGTCGACGGCCTGCGAAGCGGGGATCCGCTGGGTCCCGATCCGCTCGGGCGCCTGCGGATGGGCTGGCTCAAGACGTTCGCCGACGGCTCCCTCGGATCCCGGACGGCGGCGCTCCTGGCGCCGCTGGCGACCGAGCCCGGTCAGCCGCCTGCGCCCGAGGGTGGCTACGGGCTCTGGATGACATCACCGGACGACCTCCGGACGCAGGCGACGCGTGCGGCAGCGGCGGGTATCGCCACCCAGATCCATGCCATCGGCGATGCTGCCGTGGGGGCGGCCCTCGACGTCCTGGGTGCGACGAGCGGCGCCACGCGGCTCATGCCGCGGATCGAGCACGCCCAGCTGGTTGCGGACGCTGATCTCGGGCGCTTCGCGGCACTGGGTGTCGCGGCGTCCGTCCAGCCGGTCCATCTCCGATCGGATGCCGAGAAGGCCCTGCGGCTGTGGGGCCGTCGAGCCGAGACGAGGATGTTCCCGCTCCAGGCACTCGCCCGGGCCGGCGCCCTGCTCGCGTTCGGTACCGATGCCCCGGTCGAGCCCTTCGATCCCTGGCCCGGCATCGCGTGCGCCGTCACGCGACGCGCACCGTCGTGGCCCGCTGCGATGTCGCCGGTCGGATCAGCGAACGGCCTCGACATCTGGCAGGCGATCCGCGCCGCTTGCGTGGGCCCCGCGGTGACGGCGGGGGAGCGCGACCGGGGCCGGCTGGTCACCGGCTGCCGGGCGGACCTCGTCGTGATCCCGGCGGCCGCGGTTGGCGAGCCCGCGGATGCGGGTGGAGCACTGTGGCATGCGCGGCCGACCATGGTCATGACCGACGGCGAGGTCGTTGCCGGGGGCTGGTGACCGGGTCTCGGGCGCCGGCTGCCCAGGCAGCTCGGTCACCTCAGGCCACGTCGAGCTTCGCCCGCGCCTCGGCAAACAGCCCGTTGAGGATCCGCGACGTCGACGGGAAGGCGTGGATCGTCTCCGCGAGCACGTCGACGGGGACGCGGGCCTTGATCGCGAGCACGCATTCGTGGATGGCTGCCGACGCGTCGGGGCATGCCATCGCCGCCCCGACCAGCTGCCGGGACGAGCGGTCCACGACGATCGTCACATGCCCCAGCTCCGCCTCGACCGAGTAGCCCTTGGCCGTGTGCGGGAAGTCCGCCGTGCACTCGAACGCGTCGACATCGGCGTCGCGCGCCTGGTCGAGGCTCATGCCGACCGATGCCACCTCGGGATCCATGTAGGTCGCCCGCGGGAGCGCCCGGTAGTCTGGCTGGATCGGGTCGCCGAGGGCCATCCGAACCGCGAGCTCGCCCTGGTAGTGCGCCTGGTGCGTGTGGAGCTCGGGGCCGGCCGGGTCGCCGATCATCCACAGACCCTCGGCCAGGCGCAGCCGGCCGTCCCGAAGGTACGCGTCTGGCCCGTTGACCGCGATGCCATAGTGCTCGAGCCCGAGATCCGCCAGCGGGAATGCGCGACCGACGGCCAGCAGGACGGCGTGTCCCTCGGCCGTGGACCCGTCGTTGAGCTCGATCACGTGTGCCCCGTCCGTCCCGGCGCCGGCTCGCGCGCGAACGGCGCGGGCGCCGGTCCGCACCGTCACACCGTCGCGCTCCAACGCGGCGCGGATGGCCTCCGAGTTGCGGGGGAAGTCGGTTGGCACCAGGCGCGATCCGGATTGGACGATGGTCGTCGGCACGCCGAACCGGACGAAGACCTGAGCCAGCTCGCAGCCCGTCGGGCCGCCGCCCAGGACGAGCAGGCTCGCCGGCAGCACCCGGGTGAGAGTCGCATCGCGGTTCGTCCACGGGTGCACGTCCGCCAGCCCCTCGATCGGCGGCACCTTCGAGGACGAGCCGACGGCGACCACGACGTTACGCGCCGAGAGCTCGTGCGTCGTGTCCTCGTGGGTCACGCCGACGCGCCCCCGGCCGAGGATCCTGCCCTCCCCGCGGTACACGACGACGCCGTCGCCGTCGAGTGCCTCGACGTGCGACGTGTCGTCGGGCTGATCGGCGTCGGCGGCCCGGTTGACCATGTAGTCCCGCCGGGCCGAGGCGCGAGACCACGGGTAGTCCGCGCCCGTCCAATGGCGCTCGGCCGAGTGCAGCAGGGACTTCGACGGCACGCAGCCGATGTGCGGACAGGAGCCGCCGAACCAGCGACGGTCGACCACGGCGATCGAGGCGCCGAGCTCGCGGGCCTTGTGGGCGGCGGCCTCGCCGGCCGGACCAGCCCCGATCACAACGAAGTCGAAGGTGCTCATGGGGTCATCCTCGGCACGGGTTGGGCCGGCTCATCGCCGGCTTGGCGCTTGGCGACGGTCATCGCGCGGTCGGGCGCAGTTGGTCGCTGCGCTGGCGGCGTGCCTCGAACATCAGCACCGCGGCCGTGATCGAGACATTCAGGCTGTCGGCGATGCCGAGCATCGGCAGGAACACGCTCTCGACCCCATCGCCGCGCCAGCTGGCCGACAGGCCGCTGGCCTCGCTGCCCAGCACGATTGCCAGCGGACCGGTCAGGTCGGCCTCGCTCCAGGCGACGGCCCCGTCGACGCGGCTCGCCACGATCCGGACGCCATGCCCGGCGAGCCAGGACCGCACGGCGGCAGCTGGGCCTGCCGCGATCGGGACGCTGAACATGGTGCCCAGCGACGCCCGCACGGCGTTGGGGTTGAACAGGTCGGTCCGCGGATCGGCGGCGATGACGCCCGCCGCACCGACGGCATCCGCCGTGCGCAGCACCGCGCCGAGGTTGCCGGGCTTCTCGACGCCCTCGAGGACGACGATCAGCGGGTCCGGCGGCAGCGCGATCCTCCCCAGCGAGGTATCGGGCGTCTCGATGACCGCGACGACGTCCTCGGCGCGCTCGCCGTAGCCCAGGTGGCCGAGCACGCGGCGGTCGACGCCGACGACGCTGGCACCCGAGGTGCGCGCGCGCTCGGCGAGGTGCATGGCCTCGGCGCCGGGGTCCGCGACGAGGAACAGGTCGCGAACGACCGCATTCGCATCCATCGCCCGCGACAGCTCGCGCACGCCATCGACCAGCGTGAGGCCGGTGGCGTCGCGGGCTCGGCGGGTCCGGAGCTCCGAGGCCGCGCGGACCCTGGGGTTCCGGGTGCTGCTCAGGACCGTGGACGTCACCGCCCAATCCTCGCAGGTGTGCGCCGCCCGGGCGGGTTCGACCGCGCCCAGGCGCCGAGGCGCAGCATCGCCCCGGATCGCGCGGCGATCACGAGGTCGCGCCCGTCCGCCGGCACGTTGAAGTGCTCCCGAACGAGGCTCCCGAGCCGGTCGCCGCCATAGCCGGGCGTGTGCGCGGTGAGCAGCACGAAGCTCGGGAACGGACCCACGAGCGCGGCCAGGTCCTCGAGCAGCGACGGCAGGTCATCGTCGATGCGCCATGCACCCGTTCCGTGGCCGTAGCTCGGCGGGTCGAGCACGATCCCGTCGTATCGCCGACCACGCCGCCGCTCGCGGCGGACGAATGCACGGACATCGTCGGGCAGCCACCGGACGGGCCGATCGGCGAGACCCGACAGCTCCGCGTTTCGGCGACCCCAGGCGATCGCCGGTCGAGACGCGTCCACGTGCGTCACCCTGGCACCACCGAGCGCAGCGGCCAGCGACGCCCCGCCCGTGTAGGCGAACAGCGACAGGACCTCCGGCGGGCGACCCAGCCGCTCCCGGCCGATGGCGGTGGCCTGTGCCACGCCCGGCCACAGTGCCGCGTGCTCGGGAAACAGCCCCACCTGGCCGCCGCTGGCCGGCCGGCACTCGAGCACCAGGCCGGCAACCCGTACCTGCCACGCGGGTCGCTCCGAGCCACGGCTCCACCGGCCCCGGCGGAACACGAGCTGCGCCTCGGCCCACGACGGCAGGTCCCGGCGCCCTGCATCAGCGCCGGGCGCAGGCCGATCGACGACGATGCGGCCGAACCGCTCCAGGCGCCGACCGTCGCCGGCGTCGAGGAGCTCGAGGTCGGACATGGCGGCATGGTCGCACGGTCCGACCGGGCCCTGTGTGGCCGATGTGCACCGGATTGCGTCTCGCGCCACTTCGGGCCGCCCCGGACCCTGGGCTATGCTGAGGCCGGAGGGTCGAGCGACCGCATGAGTCCCGAGACGGCACTCGTCATCGTCGTTGCGCTGCTGTGGGGCCCCACGATGGTGTGGCTCCTGTTCCGGCTCGCCCGCGGCCAGACCACGAACAAGGCGTTCGGATCGGGATTCGCGCGGAGTCGCCCGCGAGGGTGCAGCGGCGACCGAGCTGAACGCACTCGTCGACAGCCATGGGTTCTGGATCTGCGAGTCGTGCAAGTCGCTGAACAGGGGGGAGGCCGGGCGCTGCTATAGCTGCCGCACGGCGCGGGATGGAACGCGCGAAGCCGAGGCACCCCCGGCAGCCGCCGGCCCCTGCGGTGGCCAACGCGACGACCTGGACGGCCGTCGGCCCCGGCCTCCCGCTCCCCGTGGCCACTGTGAGCGAACCGGTGTTCAGCGAAGCCGATAGGACGTCCGTGGCAGCGACGGTCGCCTCCCGGTCGGTCGCGGCGGAAGCGTCACAGGACGCCGGCGGCGACATCGCCCGGCCGGGCCGGCTGCCGGACGATGACCCCGCCCCGGCACCGCTCCGCACGGCGGTCGCCGGTGTTGCTCCGGTGGCGAGCCCACGGTGCCACGCCCACTCCGGTGGCGAGTCCGGTCACCTTGCCCGCGGCCGCGGTACCCCCCCGCGCCGGCTCGGCTGTCTGTCCCTTCGTCGGGCTCGACGGCGACCCATCGACCTGGTTCGACTTCCCAGACCCCGACAACCAGTGCCATGCGGTGCAGCCCGATGACGGGACCCTGCTCGCGTCGGTCCTCAGGCGCGTCGGGGCTCGGTCCAGCGCGCGTCTCCTGGATGCCGAGACCCAGCGCTCTAGGTGCCTCACGACCGCACACCGCGAGTGCTCTCGGTTCCTGGCGGCGATGCAGGTCCTCGCCGCTCCCGGTGCCGCTACCACCTTGCCGTCGACGATCGCCACGGCCACGCCGCCGCGCGTCGAGGTATCAGGACCGCAGGCCACGTCCAATGGCCGTCGGCCGGAGGCGACCCCGAGCGGGGATCCTGACGAGCGAATCACTCCATCGGACCGAGCTGCCCCAACCAAGCGAGTCACGGCCGCGGCTGCGTCCAGCGGCCTCGAGCGGAAGGGCGCGCCGCGATCGGATCGGGCGCGATCGTCAGCAGTGGCGGCGGACGTCGAAGCTGCCAACGTCCAGCAGATGTCCGAAACGGACGGGTCGCCGCCGCAGGTTGGCGCGCCGGCCCCCGAGCCAAAGAACCAAGGTCCCCAGTCGACCTCGGCCAGGACGCCCCGAACGACAACGCGCAGCGCGACGCCGGCCACCCGGAAGGTCGTCGAGGCGCCGTCCAGCACGGGTGGGTCGGACGGCTCCGGGAACGCAACGACGCGGACGAACGACGGCCGGAAGAGCACCGCCACGAAGACCGACGGCCCGAAGAGCGACGCCACGGGCGACGCCACGAAGACCGACGGCCCGAAGAGCACCGCCACGAAGACCGACGCCACGAAGACCGACGGCCCGAAGAGCGACGCCACGGGCGACGCCACGAAGACCGACGGCCCGAAGAGCGACGCCACGGGCGACGCGGAAGCCGAGATGCCGCCCAAGCGGCGGAAGCGGGCACGATCCAGCACCCCTGGCACCACGAAACGAGCCTCGAGCAACGGCTCTGCGCCAAAGGGCCGGAAGTCCGCCTCGACGGGCTCCAGGGCGTCGCGCTCCTCTCGCTCCTGATCGACCTCCCGCCGGGGCGCGTTGGGCTGCAGCACGAGGCGCAGGGTCGGCAACGGTGCGTCGACGCACCTCCCCGTACTCGCGTACGGGCGAGAAGGGTCCGTTCGGCACGTCGGCAGCAGCCCGGGTGTCCCGCACGATCGAACCCATGGAAGCGACCACTGGGGGGTTCGCATTGACAGAGCTTGTCCAGCTTCAGCGACGCGCCGAGCGCGCGCAGCGGCGGGTGAACGAGGCGACCACCGGCAGCCCGGACTGGGATGCCGCGATGGCCGAGCTGGAGGAGGTCGAGGCCTGGCTGGCGCAGCGCGCGCCGCGCGCGGAGCTCATCGAGCTCGTCGGGTAGATCGATCGGTCGTGTCGCGGAGGCCGGCAGACCCGCAGGCGCTGCGTGCCCCCGCTGTGCTACGCTGCGCCGCGCCGAACGGGCGGTAGATCCGCCTCGGACCCCGGGCGATTAGCTCAGCTGGTTAGAGCGCATACTTGACATGCATGAGGTCACTGGTTCGAGTCCAGTATCGCCCACCACCTCCGGCATCGGTGACCGACGCCGGGGCAACAGCAGCACCACAACGCGTCGATCGGGACACGCCACATCGCTGCGCCGCCAGAGAGCCGGGCTCATCGGCTGGAAGCCCCGGTCGGCAGCAACGGTGACGGCACCGCCCGTGAGCGGCCGGTGAACCGGCCCGGGTCCGCCCGTTATCGCGGCACGAGCGTACGACGTGGCGACCCCCGGGCGCCGCGATCGTGAAGGCGGGTGGAACCGCGGGAGGTCGAGCCTCTCGTCCTGTCGGACGAGAGGCGTTGTGATTCACGGGAGACCGTCATGGCACACGAACAACAGCGGGAACCGGCCACGGTGACCGACGTCGAGGACGAGATGGCGCTCGAGGCCCCCGAGCGGGGCTCGGCCGAGGAGCTGCTCGATGCGGGCGCGCACGCGCCGATCGACGCCATGCGCCACTAGCGCCGCACACGTGATGGCCGAGGCCGTCCTCGACCTCTTTCCCGGACGCGCGGCTCGGGATCGGACCGGCCATCGAGAACGGCTTCTACTACGACTTCGACCTGTCTCGCCCACTGACCCCCGATGACCTTGCCGAGATCGAGCAGCGCATGAGGGCGAGCATCACGGCCGATCACCCCTTCGTGCGCCGCGAGGTGCCGTTCGACGAGGGTCGCGAGATCGAGGAGGCCGACGGCCAGACGTTCAAGGTGGAGATCCTCGACGACCTGCGGCACCGTGCCGAGGAGAGCGGCGAGCCGATGCCGCCCGTGAGCTTCTACGAGCACGGGCCGTTCCGCGACCTGTGCAAGGGTCCCCACGTCGAGTCCACCGGCCGGATCGGGCCCTTCAAGCTGCTCGTCGGTCGCGGGCGCGTACTGGCGCGGCGACGAGAAGCGGCCGATGCTCCAGCGGATCTACGGCACGGTCTGGGAGACGCAGCAGGATCTCGATCTGTATCTCGAGCGGCGAGAGGAGGCGACGCCGGCGCGATCATCGCAAGCTCGGCGTCCAGCTCGACCTGTTCAGCTTCCATGACGTCTCGCCGGGATCGGCCTTCTGGCACCCGAAGGGCCAGCGGATCTGGCGCACGCTCGAGGCGGCGATGCGCGAGCTCCAGGATCGCCGGGGCTACGACGAGGTCTCGACGCCGATCCTCGTCTCGGAGCGGCTGTGGCGCCAGTCGGGCCACTGGGACCACTACGCCGACAACATGTTCATCGTCGAGGCCGAGGGCCAGAAGTTCTCGCTCAAGCCGATGAACTGCCCCGAGTCGACGTTCATCTACCGCAGCCACCTGCGCTCCTACCGTGACCTGCCACTCCGCTACAGCGAATACGGGCGGCTCCACCGCAACGAGCGGTCGGGGACGTTGTCCGGGCCTGACGCGCGTCC
The DNA here is from genome assembly GCA_963806265.1 of uncultured Chloroflexia bacterium. GTDB lineage: Bacteria > Chloroflexota > Limnocylindria > Limnocylindrales > CSP1-4 > CAIXZV01. The sequence continues at coordinate 45,565 of CAWDXT010000003.1, read as the reverse complement.
GGCAGTTCATCCAGGACGACGCGCACATCTACGTGCGCCCCGATCAGCTGGCCGACGAGATCGTGGCCCTCCTGGGAGAGGTCCGCGAGGCGTTCGGCTGGTTCGGCCTGGAGCCGCGCTTCAGCTTCGCGACCAAGCCGGACAAGGCCATCGGCGACCCGGCGCTGTGGGAGCTGGCCGAGCGCCTGACGATGAGGCCTTCGCGCGCGGCCGACATCAGCTACGTGCTGAAGCCCCGCGACGGCACGTTCTACGCGCCCAAGATCGACATCTACATTGACGACGCCCTTGGCCGCGAGTGGCAGATGGCGACCATCCAGATCGACCTCACGATGCTGCCCGAGCGGTTCGACCTGAGCTACATCGACGAGGATGGCCAGCCGAAGCGGCCGATGGCGATCCACCGCGCGATCTACGGCTCGCTGGAGCGGTTCATCGGCATCCTGGTCGGAGCACTTCGCGGGCGCCTTCCCGCTCTGGATCGCGCCGGTGCAGGCGGTGGTCATCCCGATCGCCGATCGCCACGTCGACGCCGGCCCGCGAGCTCGCCGGCGTGCTACGTGCCGGTGGCCTGCGCTTCGTCGAGGTCGACGACTCGGACAACCGGATGCAGAACAAGATCCGCCTCGCCCAGGAGCAGAAGGTGCCGTACATGCTGATCCTCGGCGATCGCGAGGTCGAAGGGCACACGGTCTCGGTTCGCCGTCGGGACGGAACCCAGGAGCAGGGGGTCGGCTGGGACGAGCTCGTCGAGCGCCTCGGTCAGGAGGTCCGCGACCGACGAGGCGAGTGAGCGCAAGGTCCGGAGTGGCAGGGTGCGAGGCGCAGTCGGGCAGGGGAGCGCTCCATTGCGACGCCGAGAACGCGTGTGCTATCCTCCCGCGGCGACCGCGCCGGGCGGAGGTCCGTGCGCGCCGCATACCCAGGATCGATCGAACAAAGGGACCACGTCATCAGTCGAGACCTCCGCGTCAACCAGATGATCCGCGTTCCCCAGGTCCGGGTCGTCGACGAGGATGGCTCGCAGCTCGGCGTCATGCCGACGCCGCAGGCCATGACGATGGCGCAGGACCGGGGACTCGACCTCGTCGAGGTCGCACCGACCGCCGCTCCGCCGGTGGTTCGCTTTCTCGACTTCGGGCAGTACAAGTACGAGCTGACGAAGCGCGAGAAGGAGGCCAAGCGGAAGCAGCGGGCGGTCGAGTTCAAGGAGGTTCGCCTGTCGCCGAAGATCGGCACGGGTGACTTCGAGACAAAGGTCCATCGGGCGATCGAGTTTCTCGAGGACGGGGATCGGATCAAGGTGACCGTCCGGTTCCGGGGTCGTGAGCTGACGCACCCGGAGCTCGGCCGGAACCTCCTCGCCAAGTTCGGCGAGGCGGTGAAGGAGCATGGCACCATCGATCGCAGCCCGGCCCTCGAGGGCAAGTCGATGTTCATGACGCTCGCGTCACTGCACAAGCCGAAGGTTCACGAGCACCGCAGCACGACAGCAAAGGACGGCGCACCAGCGGCCGCGCCCGAGCCCCGCGGCAGAGCTCACCGGCGCCGGTCCAGGCGACCGAGCCGCCAGCAGGAGAGTGAGGCCAGCGTGCCGAAGATGAAGACCCACAAGGGGACGCAGAAGCGCGTCGGCGTCACCGGCAGCGGCAAGTACGTGCGCGTCAAGTCGTGGCGCGGACACCACCTCGAGCACAAGTCCTCGCGCCGGACGCGCCGCTACGCGGGCAAGGCGATCCTCGGGCCCGAGCACCAGGAGCAGCTCCGTCGGCTGCTGCCCTACCTCTAGGAGCGTTCGATGGCACGCGTCAAGCGGGGCGTCACGGCCCATCGGCGGCACAAGCGCCTGCTGAACGAGGCGGAGGGCCGCAAGGGCACTCGCCGCAAGCTGATCAAGCCGGCACGCGAGGCCCAGCTCCATGCGCTGGCGTACGCGACCCGCGACCGCAAGCAGCGCAAGCGCGACATGCGCCAGCTGTGGATCATCCGCATCAACGCCGCGGCTCGCCTCAACGGCACCACCTACGGAAAGCTGATCGCCGGGCTCAAGCAGGCCGGCGTCGAGCTTGACCGCAAGATCCTCGCGGACATCGCCGTCCGCGATGCCGCGACCTTTGGCCGTATCGCCGAGGTCGCCCGAAGCGAATCCTCCGGCTGACGGCTCGCAGGCGCGTCGCCTCAGCCGTCGGAGGCCTGATCGCAGACCCGGACCCTCGGCGTTCGCCCGTCGAGGGTTCCTGATTCCACGAGGACGAATGGAGCAATGGATCTCGCCCAGCTGACCAGCGACCTGGAGGCGCTCCGCGAGCGCGCCAACGCGGCCGCCGGCGCGGCCGCCGATACGGCGGCGGTCGATGCGCTCCAGGTCGAGGTGCTGGGCAAGAAGGGCGAGCTGACCGGCATCCTGCGGGGCATCGGCGCGCTGCCGGCCGAGGATCGGCCCAAGGTGGGCGCAGCCGCCAACGAGGTGCGTGCGGCGGTCGAGGCTGCCCTCGAGTCGGCGCGCACGCGACTGGGCGGCGCCGAGCTTGCGGCACGGCTGGCCGCCGAGACCCTGGATGTCACCACCCCGGGCCGACCAATCCGGCGCGGCAGCCTGCATCCGCTCAACGAGACCGCCCGCGAGATCGCCGACGTGTTCGCCCAGTTCGGGTTCGTCGTCTACGAGGGCCCCGAGATCGAGAACGACCGGACCAACTTCCAGATGCTCAACATCCCACCCGACCATCCGGCTCGAGACCTGTGGGACACCCTCTACGTTGACGGCGCGGGACAGCTGCTGCGCACGCACACCAGCCCGGGGCAGATCCGGGTCATGGAGCGTGAGCGACCGCCGATTCGGGCGCTGCTGCCAGGTCGCTGCTTCCGGTATGAGGCTGTTGATGCCAGCCACGCGTCGGAGTTCTTCCAGGTCGAGGGCCTGATGGTCGACGAAGGCACCTCGATGGCCGACCTCAAGGGGCTGCTGGATCAGTTCGCCCACGCGATGTTCGGTGCCGACCGCCCGACCCGGTTCCGGCCCGGCTACTACCCGTTCACGGAGCCCTCGGTGGCATTCGACATCCTGTGCGTGATCTGTGACGGGGCGAAGTGCCCCGCCTGCTCGCGAACCGGGTGGATGACCATCCTGGGCGCGGGCATGGTCCACCCGGTCGTGCTGCAGTACGGAGGCATCGATCCCGAGCGCTATCAGGGCTTCGCGTTCGGCATGGGCGTCGACCGGATCTCGAACCTTCGCCACCGCGTGGCCGACCTGCGGCTGTACCTGGAGAACGACCTGCGGTTCCTCGGGGGCTTCCGATGAGAGTCCCGCTGTCCTGGCTCCGGGAGCTCGTCGACTTCGAGCTCACCCCGGACGATCTTGCGGAGCGCCTCACGCTGCTGGGGATGGAGGTCAGCGCGATCGAGCGCTGGGGTGACGAGTGGCAGCACGTCGTCACCGGCGAGCTGCTGACGGTTGAGCGCCACCCGAGCGCGGATCGGCTGTCCCTGACCACGGTCAGCACCGGAGCCGGCGAGCCGCTCGCGATCGTGTGCGGCGCCACCAACATCGCCCCGGGCCAGCGGGTGCCGGTGGCCCTGCCCGGCGCTGTCCTGCCCGGCGACCGCCGGATCGAGCGGGCCGAGAAGATGGGCGTCGTGTCCAACGGCATGCTCTGCTCGGGCGATGAGCTGCGCCTCACGGGCGACGCGGACGGGATCCTCATCCTGCCCGCGGACACCCCGCTGGGTGTTCCCCTGGCCGAGCTCTATGGCGACGTCGTGCTCGACGTCGACGTCAAGCCCAACCGTGGCGACGCGCTGTCGATCCTCGGCCTCGCGCGCGAGGTGGCCGCGATCACCGGTCAGCAGGTGCGACTGCCGGAGGTGACGGTCGAGGAGGGGAGCGGCCCGTCCACCGCCGACCGCATGGCGGTCGAGATCCGGGATCCCGACCTGTGCTCGAGGTTCGTGGGACGCTGGGTCAGCGGCGTCAGCATCGGCCCCTCGCCCGATTGGGTGCAGATGCGGCTCCTGGCTGCCGGGCAACGACCCGTGTCCAACGTCGTGGACGCCTCGAACTACGTGATGCTCGAGCTCGGCAAGCCGATCCACACCTTCGATGGCGGCCGGGTGCACCTCGACGCCGACGGTCGGGCGCGGATCATCGTTCGGCGCGCCCTCCCCGGGGAGCCGCTCGAGACGCTGGACCACGTGCACCGTGAGCTGACCGAGGACAACCTGCTGATCGCCGATCCCGAGGGCCCCCTCGGGCTGGCCGGGGTGATGGGCGGGGCGGACTCCGAGATCTCCGACGCCACGACCGAGGTCGCGATCGAATCCGCCATCTTCGACGCCGTGAGCATCCGCCGGACGGCCCAGCGGCTGGGCCTCCGCTCCGAGGCAAGCAGCCGGTTCGAGAAGGGCCAGGAGCATCGCCTCGCGCGGATCGGCGCCGACCGGACCGCGGAGCTGGTTCATGCCTGGGCCGGCGGTCAGATCGCACCCGGTCGCATCGATACCGCACCCCAGGAGCCGGCCCGGCCCCGTGTCGCGTTCCGGCCCGCGCGTGTCAACCGCCTCCTGGGAACGGAGCTCGACGCGCAGGAGCAGGGACAGCTGCTCGCCCGAGTGGGCGTCGAGACAGAGGCCGCGCCCGCCGACAGCGACGTCGTGGTCTCGCTCGAACCTCAGCCGCTGACCGTGCGTGCCGGTGACGACGGCGCCCTGACCGCGATCATCCCGACCTGGCGTCGCGACCTCGCGATCGAGGCCGATGTCGCCGAGGAGGTGGCGCGCATCCACGGCTACGAGCGGATCGGCTCCGTGCGACCCGACACGGAGATGCCGGCGTGGCGGCCGTCGCCGCTCGTCGTCCGTGAGCTCATCCGGGAGACCCTCGCGGGTGCGGGTCTGACGGAGGTGCTGACACCTGCCCTGGTCTCGCCGCGCCACGTCGAGACGTTCCGGCTGCGACGAGGGGTCTCATCGGTCGGTGGGGACCCGGAGCCGGCTCCTGACGCCGTCGTTGTCACGAACCCGCTGTCGCACGACCACTCCATGCTGCGGCAGAACCTGCTGGGGAGCATGCTCGACGTGGTGGGCGTGAACCAGCGACACGGCACCGCGGACGTCGCGGTCTACGAGGTCGGCAAGGGCTACGGGCGAGCGGGCGCCGCCACCGCGCGAGTGGTGGCGGCTGGGTCTGGCCCTGGTTGGTGCCGCCGAGCCACCGGCCTGGAATCGCCCGCGGCGTGGCTACGACCTCGACGACGCGAAGGGGCTGGTTGAGCTGCTCGCTCATCGCCTCGGCATGCCCGGGCCGGCGTTCACGCGAGAGGCGGACGAGCCGCTGTTCCATCCGGGCCGGACCGTTCGCGCAGCCGTCCCCGGTCGGCTCGACGGGCTGCTCGGCGAGCTGCACCCGAACACCGTGGACACCTGGGACCTGCGGACCCATGACCGGGTGATCCTGGCGGAGCTGGCGATCGATGGCCTGGCGGGCGGACAGCTGCCACCCGAGCACGCCCCCGAGGTAAGTCGCTTCCCCGCGGTTGAGCGGGACCTTGCCGTCGTCGTTCCGGAGCCGACCGCGGCCGCGGCCGTCCTGGACGCGGTCAGTGCAGCGGCGGGCCCCCTGCTGCGCGACGCGCGCCTGTTCGACGTCTATCGGGGGGAGCCGCTCGCCGCGGACCACAAGAGCCTGGCCATCCGGCTCCGGTTCGTGGCACCGGATCGGACGCTGACCGAAGCCGAGGTCGACCAGGCGCTGGACACGGTCATGGCGCAGCTCACGCGATCGGGCTGGCACCTCCGCTCCTGAGCGCCCGGGGGACCATCAGCACATTGCGATCGGCGTTGACGCGCTGCTACGCTTCGGCCACGTCACGGCCCGGTTCGCGCCGGACGATCGGGGATTCCGCCACAAGGATGGGCTCGTGGACCTCAGCTCGCTGAACCTGTTCGACATCATCTTCCTGCTGTACCTGTTCGGCTGGTTCGTCGCAGGCTTCGTCCAGGGAACCGTGCGGCGCCTGGTGGGCACGGCATCGATGGTGTTCTCGTTCTTCCTCGCGGCCCAGCTCAACGACGCCTGGCTGGGTGGCTTCCTGGCCAAGAACTGGACGCAGTTCCCACCCGAGTACTCCTACATGATCGGGTTCCTGACGCTGTTCGTCGCCGGCGTGGTGGCGTTCACGCTGCTGATCCAGGGGACCTACCGCAAGGCCCCGCTGTGGCCGAAGTACCCGGTCATCGACGAGGTCCTGGGCGGCCTGGTCGGGATCCTCCAGGGCTTCCTGCTGGTCATGTTCGTGGTGATCATCCTCGACCAGTACTTCCTGTACACGAACCTGCCCAAGGACCCGGACGAGATCGGCATCCTTCGCTCGTTCTGGGAGACGGTCAACGGCTCGGCCACCGGTGATCTGCTCCACCAGACCGTGATCCCGGGCTTCATCACGATCACGGCGTTCCTCATCCCGCAGCAGGTTCGCGCGCTCTACGGGAAGTGACCTCCGCGTCGGCCGACGCCAGTCGCAGAGCTTCCCCAGGTCGATCCTGGCCGGCCCGACCCTCGATGCGGCTCGCCGCCTGCTCGGTGCCAGGTTGGTCCGCACACCGGATCGCGTCGGTCGGATCGTCGAGGTCGAGGCCTACCTGGGCCCCGAGGACGGCGCCTCGCACGCTCGAATGGGCCCTACGCCGCGCAATCGGGTGATGTTCGGTCCACCAGGGACGGCCTACGTGTACCTTGTCTACGGCATGTACCACTGCCTCAACGTCGTGACCGAGCCCGCGTCGCATCCGGCCGCGATCCTGATCCGTGCCGTCGAGCCCGTGGAGGGCATCGACACGATGCGCGCCGCCCGGGCTCGCCTCCGACGCCCCGGGCGCAGCGCCGCCACCCCCCGGGGAGCCGGCCGGCCGCCTCGTCCGATCCCCGCGGCCCGCCTGGCCGCCGGCCCCGGCCTCGTGTGCCAGGCGCTCGAGATCGACCGCAGCTTCAACGGGCTGGATCTCTGCGACCCGGGCTCGCCGCTGCATCTCGAACCGCGCCCCGACCATGAGCCGGAGCCGGAGATCCTGGCCACCGCACGGATCGGCGTCGGCTATGCGCCCGAGCCGTGGGCCAGCGAGCCGTGGCGGCTGCTGATCGCAGGCAGCCCATCGGTCAGCGATGCCGCGGCCCGCGGTATCGCTCTCCGAGGCGCCTGACGCGGCCGTCACCGATCATGGATGCTCGATCGTTCACCCTGCTCGAGTTCCCGGCCGTTCGTGAGCGGCTGGCCGAGCACACCTCGTTCGAGCCGTCCCGTCGGATCGCCGAGGCCCTCGAGCCGTCGGCGGATCCGGTGATCGTCGGCCGCGGGCTCGACGAGACGGATCAGGCCCGCGCGCTGCTGCAGGATCGACCCGGGGGTCGGGATCGGTGCGGCGCACGACATCGATCCCGCCGTGGGACGTGCGACGCGGGGTGGGCGCCTGGACCCGGCGCAGTTCCTCGAGCTCGCCGAGACCCTTGACGCGGCCGCACGCCTGGCGACGTCGCTCGCGGACGAGCGGCGGCCGCTGCTGCGCGAGCTCGGCCGCCGCCTGCATCCATTGCCTGCCCTGCGCAGCACGCTGGCGCGCAGCTTCGACCCGGCGGGCGACCTGCTCGACACGGCATCGCCACGGCTCGGCGCGCTGCGCTCGGCGGTGCGGGTCGCCTACGACCGCCTGCGACGACGCCTCGACACGCTGGTCGGCTCGGAGCTCGGCGGCGCGCTGCAGGAGCCCATCGTCACGCTGCGCAATGGCCGGTACGTGGTACCCGTCCGCGCCGAGGCCCGGGCGAAGGTCAAGGGCATCGTCCACGACGCGTCGGGCAGCGGCCAGACGCTGTTCGTCGAGCCGCTCGTGGTGGTCGAGCTGGGCAACGCCTGGCGCGAGGCACAGGCAGCCGTGGACGAGGAGGAGGCCCGGATCCTCGACGAGCTCTCGGCGCTGGTCGCGGCCAATGCCAGCCTCCTGCGCGAGACGCTCGACGCGCTTGCGCAGTTCGACTTCTGGGCGGCCAAGGCGCAGCTCGCGGCCGAGCTCGACGGCATCCGTCCGGAGCGCGCCGAGCGCGCCGAGATCACCCTCCTCTCGGCCCGCCACCCCGGCCTCACCGGGCACGTGGTGCCGATCGACGTCCGCCTCGGCGGCGACTACACCGCACTCGTCATCACCGGCCCCAACACCGGCGGCAAGACGGTCGCCCTGCGCACCCTCGGGCTGCTGGCCCTGATGCACCAGTCGGGGCTGCATATCCCGGCCGCCGCCGGCTCGGCGCTGCCGGTGCTGCGGGACGTGTTTGCCGACATCGGTGACGAGCAGTCCATCGCGCAGTCGCTGTCCACGTTCTCGGGTCACCTGCGCTCGATCATCCGGATCGTGGAGCAGGCCGGATCCGACACCCTCGTGCTGCTCGACGAGCTCGGCGCGGGCACCGATCCGACCGAGGGCTCGGCCCTCGCGCAGGCCCTCCTCGACCACTTCATCCGCTCCGGGGCGCTGGTCGCAGCGACCACCCATTACGCGGAGATCAAGGTCTATGCGCACGAGACGCCGGCAGCCCGCAACGCGTCGGTTGCGTTCGATCTGGACACGCTCTCGCCAACCTATCGGCTGACCATCGGGCTCCCGGGTGGGAGCCAGGCGTTTGCGATCGCCGAGCGGCTCGGGCTGCCCGATGCCATCGTGGCCGACGCCCGCAGCCGCCTCACCGAGAACGAGCGCGCATTCGAGGCCACCCTGGCGTCCATCCGCCGGCAGGAGGACGAGATCGCCGATGCCGTGGAGCAGGCGCGGAGCGCGGAGGCAAAGGCCGCGGACGCGCTTCGGGCGGCCGAGGAGGAGCGCCGTCGAGCCCGTCGCGAGCGTGCCGAATCCGTCCGAAGCGCGCGCGATGAGGCGGAGCGTCTGGTCGAGTCGCTGCGCGCCGACGTTGCAGGCGTCCGGCGGCGCCTGGAGCGCGAGACGATCACGGCACCCGCGATCGACGCCGCGCTCCAGCGTGCCGAGGGAACGCTCGAACGGCTTCCGGCCGAGCCTGCCGCGCCGCAACCCGTGGCACCGGTGGTGCACCGTGCCTGGCAGACGGGCGATCGTGCGCGGAGCCGGAGCGGCGGCTGGGAGGGTCGGGTCGCCGCCATCGACCGCTCCGGGTCGCGTGCCACGATCGAAGCCGGCGGGATGCGGGTATCGGTCCCGCTCGACGACCTCGAACCGGCGGTCGGCGCGCATGCGGACGCCGGCACGCGCCAAGCGGCGGGCCTGGATCGAGCCCGTCCGGGTGGTGCCGGCCACGTCGGCGGCAGCACGGGGATCCCGCTCGGCAGGACTCGAACGGTCGCCTCGTCGCTGGACCTGCGTGGAGCGCGGGTGGACGAGGCCCTCGATGCCTTCGAGCGCTACCTCGACGATGCGGCCCTGGCTGGTCTTGACCAGGTGACGATCATCCACGGGCTCGGCACCGGGGCGCTGCGCGATGCCGTCCGCGAACGCGCCGCCTCGCATCCGCTGGTGCGGGGCTTCGAGGCCGGTGGACGTGGAGGGGGAGGCGACGGCGCGACGATCGTGCGCCTCTAGATCAGCGGCGCCGGTCGGTCAGCCGCGGAAGGTCGTGAGCCGCCGCGCCGAGCGTCAGGCGGATCGCGCGCCGCTCAGCGTGCGGGTGTCGGCTTCGGCGACTGCTTCGCCTGCCCGGGGGGCACAAAGGTCGGTGCGGGCGTGACGGCCGGCTCGGACGGGCAGGGCGACAGCGGGTCGAGCGACACGCACACGGACGGTGATGGCGGTGCGATCGGACACGTCTTGGTCGGCGCGAACGAGCCGCCCCAGGAGCGACCGAACGGATAGAACCCGCCTCCGTAGAAATACGAGGTGCCCGTGTGCTTCGGGCCGCCATAGCGACCCGGACCGCGGGCCGCCCGTGCCTGCCACGCGGCGTCCGCCCGCTGCCAGGTCTTGTTCGCCGACTCGACCGAGCTGTAGTCGATGAACGTCCGGGTCTCCATCGGCCCGGCGCAGCCGTCCTGCCACAGCAGCCCGGTGGCCGAGTCCACGTCGAGCGTGATCGTGTTGTTGGCGGCCTGGGTGGGCTCGGTCCCGGGCAGGAACATCTCGGTGATGGTCTTCCTGGTGCCGGGCCCGGGCTTCATGCCGGAGAAGGCATCGACCTTCGCCGTCGTGATGCCCTTGGGCTTGGTGCGCGCGAAATGGTCGATGGGCATGCCCTTGGCGACGTCGGACATGATGGCCGACCACAGCGGTGCGGACGCCTCGAGCGACAGCCGGCCGTTGTTGGGCGTGTTGTCCGAGTTGCCCATCCAGACGCCGACGGCAAGCGCCGGCAGCGACTTGTCCGCGGGCATGGGCAGGTAGCCGTCGGCGAGCACGTCGCGGTTGTCCTGGGTGGTGCCCGTCTTGTACGCCGCCTGCCGGACCTTGGATGACGTCACGCCGTCGGTCACGCGCCACTTGGCCCAGAAGGGGTTCACCGACGGGTCCGTGTTGCCGGCCAGGATGTCGGTCACGATGTACGCGGTCTGGCGGGAGATCACCCGCTGCCCGGCAACCTTGGCGTTGGTCAGCGGCCAGACCTGGTTGCCCTGGCGGTCGTAGATGGCAAGGATCGTATGCCTGGGCATCATCACGCCGCCGTTGGCGATCGCGCCGTAGGCGCTGATCATGTCGATGGGGTGCGTGCCCAGGGTGCCGATGCTCTGGGACACGACCGGTCCGGTTCCCGACTGGAACTTCAGCCCGAAGTCCTGGAAGCGCTTGAACTCGTGGTCGATCCCGATCAGGATGCCGGCCTTGACGGCCGGGATGTTGAGCGAGAACTGGAGCGCCTCGCGCAACCGGACGGGCCCGCGCTCGAGCCCATCGGCCTGGGTCGGGTAGTAGGCCTTCTGACCGGATGCCGCGAAGTTCGTGACGACGTCCATGAACAACGTGGATGCGGTGAGCGTCCGGTCCTCGATCCCGATCGAGTAGACCAGCGGCTTGATCGACGACCCGGGCTGCCGCCAGCCGTCGCCGAGCACGTCGAACTGGGGCTGGAGCTTCTTGGTCGGCTTGCCGTTGTAGTCGGCCGAGCCCGACGTACGCGCGGCACCTCGCCGGTCCGATAGTCGATGACACCCGCGGCCGCGTTGTGCACCCTGCCGCCGATGAGGCCCCTGATCCAGCCCCTCTCGCTGCGCGGGATGCCCCGGTCCTTGAGCAGCTTGTTGGGGTTCTTCGAGTTCGGGATGACCGCGGCCGCGTACACCCACTTCTCGACGATCCGCTGGGCCCGGTAGTCAAGCGTCGTGATGACCTTGTAGCCGCCCGTGTCGATCTTGTCGCAGCCGACCGCGATCGCCGCACAGGATCGAGCCCAGCTCGGCGCGCGCCTGCAGCACGAACTGCGGCGCACGCCACGAGTCGGCCGCCTGCGAGGCCAGGATGACGGGCTCGGCCTTTGCCGCCACGAAGTCGGCGTCCGTGTAGGCCGGGTACGACTTCCCGAGGTAGGTGTACGGCTTGGAGGTCAGGACCGCCCGGGTCTTCATCAGGTCGAGGATGTAGTTGCGCCGCTGGACGATCTCGGTGTTGGCGGGGACGACGAGGTGGGTCCGCTCCTTGCCGTTGTCGTCGGTATACGTCTCCTCGACGGCATTCCGGATCAGGTCGTACTGCGTCGGCGACTGCGGGATGGCGGCCAGGAGCGCCATCTGGGCGAGCGTGAGGTCCTGGAGGTCCTTGCCCCAGTAGGTCTTCGCCGCGGCAGCCACGCCATAGCTCCGGTTGCCGTAGAAGTTCTGGTTCAGGTACTTCTCCATGATCTGCTGCTTGCCCTCGACGCCCGGGTATGCCTGCGTCAGGCGGATCGACTGGATGATCTCCTTCGCCTTGCGGATGTACACGCCCTCGTCGAACGCGCTCTGCGGCAGCAGCCGGGCCCGAACCAGCTGCTGGGTGATCGTCGAGGCGCCACGGTCGTTGCCGTTGATGCGTGTCGACGGCGGCCGAGATGAAGCCCAGGGGATCGAACCCGGAGTTCTCCCAGAACGTCTTGTCCTCGATCGATGTCGTGGCATCGACCAGGCCGGGCGGGATCTGGTCGAACGTCACCACCTCGCGCCGGTCGTCGCCGAGCTTGGCCAGCTGCACCTCGCCGGTGCGGTCGTAGACCACCGATCTGCGAGGTGAACGTGATCTCGTCCAGCGCCTGCTGCGGATCCTGGAGCTCCCGGCGACAGGTAGTTGTAGCGCCGCGACGGACGCGAGCGCGCCGGCGGCTCCGAGCAGCAGGAGGATGCCGAACAGGACGAGCGGGATGGTGATGGCGACCGCGCGGGCGGCGCCGTTGCCGCGGGGACGACGCTGGCCGAGTCGGCGCTGCCGTTGCCTCCGGGCGAGGCTGGTGTGCATAGCGGGCGGAACGATACCATGCAGGGGATGGAAGCCCAGTTCCCGCCGTCGGGCCGGTTGCACGACGGACGCCCGCCCATGCGTGTGACGGAGCCGCGCCGGGTGCCGGCGATGACCCGACCCAGGGGCAGCGTCCACCGAGCCGGCGCCGGGCCTTGCGGGCCTGCTCGACGAGCTCGAGTGGCGGGGCATCCTCCACGCGACGACGCCCGGCCTGGCCGAGCGTCTCGCGACCGGCCGGCCGATCACCGGCTACAACGGGTTCGACCCGTCGGCCGATTCCCTCCACGTCGGCCACCTGGTCCCGATCTTCGGCCTCATCCGGCTCCAGCAGCGCGGCGGCAGGCCGATCGCGCTGGTCGGCGGGGGCACGGGCATGATCGGCGACCCGTCCGGGCGATCCTCGAGCGCAACCTGCTCGACGCGGCGTCCCTCGAGCGCAACGTCGCCGAGCATCCGACGCCAGCTGGAGCGCTTCCTCGACTTCTCGCCGGGCCCGGCGCAGGCCGTGATGGTCAACAACCTCGACTGGCTCGGCGAGCCTGTCGCTGATCGACTACCTGCGCGACGTGGGCAAGCACTTCACGATCCCGTACATGCTGGCCAAGGACTCGGTCCAGCAGCGGCTCGAGCGCGGCCTCTCGTTCACCGAGTTCAGCTACATGACCCTCCAGGCGTTCGACTTCGCGCACGCTCTATCGGGAGCACGGCGTCGAGCTGCAGATGGGTGGCGCCGACCAGTGGGGCAACATCACCGCGGGCTGGAGCTGATCCGCCGCACGCACGCGGGCCGACCGCGAGCGAGAGCCCTGCCCACGGCATCGCGTACCAGCTGCTGCTGGCGCCGTCGGGCGCGAAGTTCGGCAAGAGCGAAGGCGGCGAGTCGGTCTGGCTGGATCCCGGCGCGGACCACACCGTACGCGTTCTACCAGTACTGGGTCAGCGCCGACGACCGCGACGTCGGCCGTCTACCTGCGCTGGTTCACGCTCTGGACCCGCGCCGAGATCGAGGCTCTCGAGGCGGAGATCGCGGCGCACCCCGAGCGCGCGAGGCCCAGCGGAGGCTCGCGCTGGATGTCACCGCGCGCGTCCACGGGGCGAGCGCGGCGCGCGAGGCCGTGCGGGTGTCCGAGGCGCTGTTCCACGCGCGAGCCTGATCCGGGACCCGGCCGCTGGCGTCGATCCATGCCGCAAGCGTGGCTGCCGTCCTTCGAGCTGCCGGCGTCGGCGCGACGATCGCGACGGCTGCTCGCCGACAGCGGGCTCGTGGCCGTCGCGCGGCGAGGCGCGGCGGCTGATCGCAGAGCGGGGCGTTCACGTCAACGGCGAGCGTGTCACCGACGCCGGCGCGCCCGCTCCCGGGCCTCGATCGCCGGTAGCTGGCTCGAGGTGCCGGGTCGGCAAGCGCGCAACGCGCGATCGGTGCGAGCGTCACTCGACGCGAGCGCAGCCTCAGCCGCGGCGTGGCGCCGCGGAGGACGTCGATCACGGCCGCGCGGCTCGAGGCCCCGCTCGGCCAGCAGCACGAGCGTGTGGTAGACGAGGTCGGCCGCCTCGCCGGCCAGCAGCGCCCGCGGTCTCGGCTCGATCGCGCGCCCGCGGCCTCGGCGGCCGCGTCGTCCTTGGCCGCCAGCAGGACCTCGGTCGCCTCCTCGGTCACCTTGCGGCCCGGCGACGTCCACCCCGCCGTCGAGCAGCGCGGCCGTGTACGAGCCGGCCGGGACGCGTCGCGGCGCGATCCGCGATCGTCGCCCACAGCGCCTCGAGCCACGCGAACCCCTGGGCTGCGGCCGCAGCTCTCGCCGGCACGTGTCGTCGGCATCGAAGCAGCTGCGGGTGCCGCGATGGCAGGTCGGGCCCGCCGGCTCGACGCCGAGCAGCAGCGCGTCGCCATCGCAGTCGAGCGCGAGCGAGCGCAGCCGGAGCACGTTGCCCGAGGTCTCGCCCTTGCGCCACAGGCGGCCGCGCGAGCGGGAGTGGAAGTGGACCTCACCGGTGGCGAGCGTGGCCGCCAGCGCCTCCGCGTCGACCCAGGCGACCATCAGGACGCGGCCGTCGGCGACGTCCTGGACCACCGCCGGCACGAGTCCGCCGGATCCCATGCGACCGCGGCGGGATCCAGCGGCCGATCGAGGCTCACCGGGCTCGGCGGCTCGTCATGCGGCGGCTCCGTGCGCCGTCGGCGCGGACCGGGAGGCCCGCAGCGGCCATCGCCGCCTTGACCTGCGGCGATGGAGACCTCGCGGCGATGGAAGATCGAGGCCGCCAGCACGGCGTCGGCGCCGCCATCCCGTACCGCCGCCACGAAGTCCTCCGGGCCCGCCGCCCCGCCCGAGGCGATGACCGGCACCTCCACCCGACTCGATGATCGCACGCAGGAGCTCCGTGTCGAAGCCGAGCCGGTCCCGTCGCGATCGATCGAGGTCACGAGCAGCTCGCCGGCACCGAGCGCGACAGCTCGCATCGGCCCAGTCCACGGCGTCGAGCCCGACCGGGTCGCGGCCGCCCCGCACGACGACCTCGAACCCGGAGCCGGGCCGCCTGGACGACGCTCCGTCCCGGGCACCCGCCGGGCGTCGATCGCCACCACGACGGCCTGGCTGCCGAACCGCGCCGCGCAGCGACCGATCAGGTCCGGCTCGGCCACGGCCCGGGTGTTGAGGCTGACCTTGTCGGCGCCGGCGCGGAGGACGTCGCGCATCTCCTCGACGGTGCGCACGCCGCCGCCGACCGTGAGCGGGATGAACGCGCGCCGGGCCGTCCGCTCCACGATGTCCAGGAGCGTCCCGCGCTCGCTCCGGGGCCGCGGAGATGTCGAGGAAGACCAGCTCATCGGCACCCTCGCTCGCGTAGCGCTCCGCGAGCTCGGGCGGATCGCCCTCATCGACGAGGTCGACGAACCGGGTCCCCTTGACCACCCGGCCGTCGGCGACATCGAGACACGGGATCACGCGGCGTCGCAGCATCAGGCGGCGCTCGACGACGCCGCGGCGCCCGCTTCGGCGGCGAGCCGGACCACGTTGGCGATCAGGCGCAGCCCGTCCCGGCCCGCCCGCTCCGGATGGAACTGAACGCCGAGCAGGCGACCCCGCGCCACGGCGGATGCGAACCGTCGATCCGTGGCTCGTCGTCGCCAGCACGTCCTCGCGCGCGGTCGCGCGTGGCACCCCCACGTAGCGGTGGACGAAGTAGAAGTCGGCGCCGTCCGCGATCCCCTCGAAGGCCGGATGCGGGCGGGTCAGGTTCACCTGGTTCCAGCCGATGTGGGGTAGGCGTCGGCGCGCCGTCGATCCGCTGGACGCGGCCGTCGATGACGCCCAGCGTCCGAGCGCCGTCCTCGTCGCTGACCTCGAACAGCAGCTGCAGCCCCAGGCAGATCCCGAGAAACGGGCGATCGGCGGCGATCCAGTCGGCGATGGGGGTCGACCAGCCCGGCCGCACCCAGGCGGTCCATGGCCGGCGCCGCGGCACCGACGCCGGGAACGACCAGCAGGTCCGCGCTGCCGAGGCTCGTGGCGGCGAGGTCATCGCCGCTCGAGACCCGTCTGACCTGCGCCCCGGCGGCGGCCAGCGCCTGGTCGATGGACACCAGGTTGCCGGCACCGTAGTCGACGACGGCCGCGACCGGCTGGGCGGGTGCTCACCCCAGGGTCCCCTTGGTCGACGCGACGCCGGGGCGACGCGGGTCGGGCTCGCACGCCGCCCGCATCGCAATGGCCAGCGCCTTGAACGCGGCCTCGGCGAGGTGGTGGTCGTTCCGCCCGGATCCGCGACAGTGGAGGGTCACGCCGGCCGTGCGGGCGAACGCCTCGAGAGCATGCTCGACGAGCTGCAGCGGCAACCCGCCCGCCCGCTCGCCACGGAACGGGAGATCGATGACCGCATACGGCCGGCCACCCACGTCGACCACGGCCGTGGCCAGGGACTCGTCCATCGGCACGGACGCCGAGCCGAACCGACCGATGCCCCCGCGATCGCCAAGCGCCTCGGCCATCGCCGCGCCCGTGACCAGCGCGACGTCCTCGACCGTGTGGTGCTCGTCGACGTCGAGGTCACCCGTGGCGCGGATCTCGAGGTCGAACAGGCCATGGTGGGCGAACGAGGTCAGCAGGTGGTCGTAGAAGCCGATGCCGGTGGCCACGGAGGCGTGCCCCGTGCCGTCCAGATCGAGCGACACGCTGACGTCGGTCTCGCGTGTCCGGCGAGCGACGCGCACGCGGCGCGAGCCACGCTCGACGACCTCGAGCCCACCCAGCGAGCTGGTCATGCGGGACCTCCCGTGTCCGGACCGGCCGTCGCGGGCTCGATTGCCAGCTCACGCAGAGCCGCGAGCAGCCGATCGTTCTCGTCGCTCGCCCGGACGGTCACGCGCAGGCTGCCGGCGAGCGGGTGATCGCTGGGGAACGTCCGCGGCACCAGCCCGCGTCGCATCAGCGCGTCCGCCATCGAAGCCGCGAGCTCGGGCGAGCCGAGATCGGCGAGGATGAAGTTCGTTACCGATGGCTGCGGGCTTCCAGCCCGCGGCCGCGAGCCCGTCCATGAGGCGATCTCGCTCGCGGTCGACCCGCGCGACGTTCTCCCGCATCTCCTCCCCATCTCGCAGGGCCCGCGTGGCCACGGTCTCCGAGATGGTGGCGATCGAGCCCGGCGGTCGATACGGCGCGAGCCGCGCCTGGGTGGCGGGCGACGCCACCGCAAAGCCGACCCTGAGCCCGGCCAGGGCGTAGGCCTTGGACACCGTGCGGATCACGACCAGGTTCGGGTGCCGCGCGCGAAGCGGGATCGTGGTGTGACCCGTGAACTCCGCGTAGGCCTCGTCGACCACGACCCACGCCGGGCTGCGGCGCGTCGGCTGCGGCATCGATGGCGATCCCGTCGAGCAGCGACTCGATCGCACCGGCCGGCTCCGCGGTACCGGTCGGGTTGTTGGGGTTGCACAGCCAGACCATGGCGGCGCCGCGCGCGGCCGTGCGGACGGCCGGGACGTCCATCGCCCAGCCCTCGGTCCGACCGAGGCGCGGCACGCCGACCATCAGCCCGCCGCGCTGCTCGATCACGACCCGGTACATGGCATAGCTGGGCACCGGGACCACGGCCGCCTCGCCGGCCCGCAGGAACGCCTTCACGCACATCTCCAGCACCTCGTCCGCCCCGGCCCCGGGGACGATCTCGTCGGTGCCCACGCCATAGGTGGCGGCGGCCGCCTCGACCAGGGCGCGATAGTCGCCCGGCGGGTACTCGGAGATCGGCGTGGAGAAGCGGCCGGCCGCGAG
This sequence comes from uncultured Chloroflexia bacterium, assembly GCA_963806265.1. Classification (GTDB taxonomy): domain Bacteria; phylum Chloroflexota; class Limnocylindria; order Limnocylindrales; family CSP1-4; genus CAIXZV01. The sequence goes on along the minus strand of CAWDXT010000003.1, from coordinate 27,863 downwards.
CAGCTCCCCGAGGAGTCGCGGCGGGGCAGGGGAGGTGTTGAGATCGAAGCGGACGATCGCCTCGACCGGCAGCCCGTATCGCTCGGCGACGGCCTCGTTGGTCGCCTCCCAGCTGTAGGACGCGGGCTCGGTCGGCGAGCTGGTGGTGACGGGGCTCGGGCTCATGGGCGTGGCTCCTCGTCGCTGAACCGGACCTCGACGGCGTCACGATGGGCGAGCAGACCTTCGGTCTCGGCCAGGGTCGTGATCGAGGGGCGCAGCGTCTCGAGCCCCTCGCGGGTGATGCGCTGCACCTGGTTGTACTTGCCGAACGTCTCGACCGCGAGCGGGCCGCAGGCACGCGCGAGGCCGCCAGTCGGCAGCACGTGGTTCGCGCCCGTGGCATAGTCGCCGGCCGATTCCGGGGACCATCGTCCGACGAAGATCGACCCTGCGTTCCGAACTTCCGCCACGGCTGCCTCCGCGTCCGAGACCTCGACCGAGAGGTGCTCCGGGCCATAGCCGTTGACGAAGGCCACGCCCGCCGCGACATCCTCGACCAGCACGATCCGGCCGTGGTCCGCGAGCGCCCGGGCCAGCACGTCGCGCCGCAGCGCAGACGCCAGGCGGGCCCGGACCCGGGCCTCGACGGCATCGGCGAACGCCTCGTCGGGCGTGACCAGGATGGCCGGTGAATCCACACCGTGCTCCGCCTGCGTCAGCAGGTCGGCCGCGACGATCGACGGCGAGGCCGAGGCATCGGCAAGGACGAGGCCCTCGGACGGGCCGGCCGGCAGATCGATCGCGACCTCGCCCACGAGCTCGATCTTGGCCGCCGTGACCCAGCTGCTGCCAGGACCGACGATCAGGTCCACGGGCTCGATGCCGTCGTCCGGCAGACCGAAGGCAAGCGCGCCCACCGCCTGGATGCCGCCGGCAACGACGACCGCGTCCACGTCCAGCAGCCCGGCCGCACCGAGCAGGACGGGGTTCGACCCGTCCCAGGTCATCGGCGGGCGATGCCACCACGACCGACGCCACCCCGGCCACCCGCGCCGGGACGACGGTCATGATCAGTGACGAGGGGTAGGGCGCCGAGCCTCCCGGGACGTACGCGCCGGCGCGAGCCACCGCCAGCCAGCGCCGCTCGACCTCGACGCCGGGGACGATCGTGATCCGGCTCGAGCGCGGGCGCTGCGTCTCGGCGAAGCGAGTCACGTTCGCGATCGCGACCTCGAGCGCGCGCAGCTCGTGCGAGCCCAGCGCATCACGCGCCGCCCGGAGCTCGGCACGGTCGAGCACCAGGCGTCCGTCCGGTCGTCCGCCACCGAACCGACGCCCGGCATCCCGGACGGCGTCGGCGCCGCGGGCCCGGACGTCGGCCAGGATGGTGCGTGCGGCCTCGCGTACGCGCGGATCCGGCACGGCCCCACGGCGATACAGCAGGTCCCGTTCTCGGATGGCTGCCGCATCCGGGTCCCGCAGGTCCAGCCGGCGGAGGCGGAGCGAGGTGGCGACGGGATCGTGCGTCGTCGTCATGGCAGGATCTTCTCGATCGGCAGGACCAGGATCCCCGATGCACCCGCCGCCTTGAGGCGGGGGAGCAGGCCCCACACGTCGTCGGTCCCCACCACCGCGTGGATGGCGATCATGCCCGCATGCGCGAGCGGGATCACCGACGGCGACTCGAGACCCGGCAGCAGCGCCTCGAGCTCGGGCAGGTGGACCTCGGGGGCATTCATCATCAGGTACTTGCGACCGCGCGCGGCGATGACCGATCCGAGCATCGCGACGACCGACTCGAGCTCGGCAGCGCGCTCGCGAACGGCGGCCGGATCCGCGATCACGATCGCCTCCGAGGCAAGGATGTCACCCACGGGGCGGAGGCCGTTCATCGCCAGCGTCGAGCCCGTCGAGACGAGGTCGACGATGGCGTCGGCGAGGCCAAGGCGCGGGGCGACCTCCACGGCCCCCGACAGCGACACGACGTCCACCGCGATGCCCTGGCCATCGAAGAACCGGCGGGTCGCGTTCGGGTGGGACGTCGCCACGCGGACGCCGGCCAGGTCGCTGATGGCCTGGTACGGCGCGTCCGCCGGGACCGCGGCGGCCAGGCGGCAGTGGCCGTAGCCCAGCGAGCGCAGCAACGGGAGAGCGGCGCCGGTCTCCTCGAGGATGTCAAGGCCGGTGATCCCCAGGTCCGCGACGCCGTCCCGGACGAACTCGACGACGTCGCCGGTTCGCACGAACAGGATGTCGAGCGGGTGGTTCTGGACGCGCGCGACGAGGCTGCGATCGTGCTCCTCGAACATGAGGCCGGCGTCGTGCAGCAGGCTCAGGGTCGGCTCGACCAACCGGCCCTTGTTGGGGACGGCGAGGCGCAGGCGCTCGCGCATCAGCGCGGCGATGCGGCCGTCGACGCGCCGGCGCCGGCGGCGCCCAGGCGGTCAAGCATCAGCCGATAGCCACCCTCGCCATGGTTGAGCCAGGAGGCGATGCGCGTGATCGTGGCCGTGCTCGCGCCGGTCCGCTTCGAGATCTCCGCGTAATGCAGACCATCGTCCAGCAGCCGGGCAACCGCCCAGCGCTGCGCGAGCGCACGCAGCTCACCCAGCGTGCACAGGTCGCGCAGGAAGCGGCCGGCCTCATCGACGTCGTCGAGCCGCAGCACGGCCTCGATCAGCGATTCCATCTCCGGGGTCTGCCAGGTCTCGGCCACGAGATCACCCTCCTCGCATCCACATGCCACCGTTCGTCGGGCCGCTTGTGGAGCGCATGCTAGCATGATAGCGTGCTAACACGCTGACCAGCTGCGCACGGAGCCGAGATGCGGCATGACGGCCAGGGTCGCCAGCGACAAGAGGAGCGCGAGTGACGGCGTTCGAGGTGCTGCCCGCGATCGACCTCCGCGGAGGTCTGGTCGTGCGGCTACGCCAGGGAGACTTCGACCGGGAGCTGGCCTACGGGTCGGACCCGCGTGGCGTTGCGGCCAGCTTCGCCGCGGACGGAGCGCGCTGGCTGCACGTCATCGACCTCGACGGGGCGCTGGCCGGAGAGCCGCGGCAGCTCGATATCGCCGCCGGGCTTGTGGCCGAGGTCCGCGGACGGACGCACGTGGAGCTGGGCGGCGGGCTGCGCACCGCGGCCGCCGTGGCCGGGGCGCTGAGCACCGGGGCTGCCCGCGTGGCCATCGGGACGGCCGCGCTGCACGACCCCGCCTTCGCCGCGTCCGTGGTGACCCGTCATGGCGCGCAGCGGATCGTGGGCTCCATCGATGTTCGAGATGGCATGGCGCTGGGAGAGGGATGGCGGCCGGGGTCGGCAGGCCTGCCGGCTGACGAGGCGGTCGCGATGCTCGCCGATGCCGGCATCACGACGTTCGAGGTCACGGCCATCGAGCGCGACGGAGAGCTCGAGGGGCCCGACCTCGTTCTGCTGCGCCGCCTCGTCGATCTCGGGCGCGGCTCGATCATCGCATCGGGCGGCATCGCGTCCATCGACGACGTGCTCGCCGTGCGGGACCTCGGCTGCACGGGCGCGATCATCGGTCGCGCGATCTACGAGCAGCGGATCAGCCTCCGGGACGTGCTCGAGGCCGTCGGCAGCGGTCGGATCGACCGCGGCTGACCACGAACGCCCGACCCGGGGGCGGGGTCGCGCCGGCGGGCGTTGCGCCGGCGGGTGCCGATCAGTGGCTCTCGGCCTGGGCCTTGCGGTGCTCCTCGACGATGCGCTCCGCGAGGTGGGAGGGCACGTCCTCGTAGTGATCGAGCCGGGCGGTGAACGTCCCGCGCCCGCCGGTCAGCGAGCGCAGCTCGGTCGCGTACGAGAACAGCTCCGCCTGCGGCACGTGCGCCAGGATCACCTGCATGCCATCGCCCTGGTCAAGCCCCATCACGCGGCCGCGCCGGCCGTTGAGGTCACGGTTGACCTCACCCATGTACTGCTCCGGGATCCGGACCTCGACCGCCATGATCGGCTCCATCAGGACCGGATGGGCCTGCAGCACGCCGTCCTTGAGCGCCATCGAGGCGGCGATCTTGAACGACAGCTCGTTGGAGTCGACCGTGTGGAACGAGCCGTCGTAGAGGGTCGCCTTGAAGTCGCTCAGCGGGAAGCCGGCGAGCACGCCCTCGGCCGCGGTCTCGCGAACGCCCTTCTCGATCCCCGGGAAGAAGCCCTTGGGCACCGAGCCGCCCACGATCCGCTCCGTGAACTCCACGCCACCGCCCGGGTTCGGCTCGAGCTCGAGCCACACGTCCCCGAACATGCCGTGGCCGCCGGTCTGCTTCTTGTAGCGACCGTGGACCTGGGTCTTGCCGCGGATGGTCTCCTGGTAGGGAACCTTCGGCGTGTGCGTCCCGATCGCCGCCCCGAACTTGCGCTTGAGGCGCTCGATGATGACCGCCACGTGCGCGTCGCCGATCGCGCGCAGGACCTGCTCGCCGGTCTCGCTGCGGTCCACGCGGGCCGTCGGCTCCTCCTCGAGCATGCGCTGGATCGCGGGGCCCATCTTGTCCAGATCGCCCTTCGACACCGGCTCGATCGCCACCTGGAGGGTCGGCTCGGGGAAGTCGATGCCGGGCAGGGTGAGCGGCGCATCGTGGGTCGCGAGCGTGTCGCCCGTCTCGGTCACGCTCAGCTTGGCAACGGCCCCGATCTCGCCCGGCCCGCAGCTCGGTCGCCGGCTCCTGCTCCTTGCCGTGGAGGTACAGGAGCTGCCCGATGCGCTCGTCCTCGCCCTTGGTCGCGTTGTACACCGAGCCCTGGCTGTGCAGCGTGCCCGACAGCACGCGCAGGTAGGTCAGGCGACCCGACGAACGGGTCGGCGGCCGTCTTGAACACCCGGACCAGCAGCGGGCCGTCCGCGGTGACCGGAACCTCGACGGCCTTGCCGGCCTTGTCGGTGGCGGCGTAGGGGCCCTCCTCCTCGGGCGACGGGAGGTAGCGGACGATGGCGTCGAGCAGCGCCGTCAGGCCGATGCCCTTGGCGGCGGAGGCGACCACGACCGGCGCGAGGACCGATTCGCGCACGCCCTTGTGCAGGCAGGCGTCGAGCTCCTGCGTCGCTGATCTCCTCCTCGCCCAGGTACTTCTCGAACACGACGTCGTCGGCCTCGGCCGCCGCCTCGAGCAGCTGGTCCCGGCGGCGGGCGATCTCGTCCGCGAGCTCGTCGGGAACCGGGATCTCGACCTCCGCGTCACCCTCGAACCGGTAGGCCTTGCGATGGACGAGGTCGACGTAGCCGCTGAACGTGTCCGCCGCGCCGATCGCCAGGTGGAGCGGCGCGATCTTGGTGCCGAACGCCTCGCGCAGCGCGTCGAGCGCCCGGCCCGGATCCGCGTTCTCGCGGTCGCACTTGTTGAGCAAGAAGCAGGCCGCGGTCCCGGTCGCGCGCGCCGAGCGCGACGGCCTTCTCGAGCCCGGCCTCGACGCCGCCCGAGGCGTCCACGACGTAGCAGCGCGCCGTCCGCGGCATGGAAGCCCTAGATGACCTCGGCCACGAAGTCCGGGTAGCCGGGCGTGTCGACGATGGTGATCTCGTGCTCGGCGTGCTCGAACGTGCCGACGGCAAGGCTCAGCGACTGCGGCGCTTCTGCTCCTCGGGCTCGAAGTCCAGGTGGGCGGTGCCGTCGTCCACCCGACCCAGCCGCGGGATCGCGCCGGCTCGAAAGAGCACCTGCTCCGCCAGCGTCGTCTTGCCGGCGCCGGCATGGCCGGCCAGCACGACGCTCCGGATGTGGGCCAGGTCGTGACTCTTCATCGTCATCGCGCGCGATACCTCTCGTGCCTGGCAGCCGACGGGCGTCGGGCTGCCACGGTGTGCCAGTCGCCCAACCGACGTGGCGCGGAACCGTGGCTCGGTTGGGCGCGATGCTCAACGACAGACGCGACGGAGCGCCCGGTCGGGACGGCTCGTGGCCGGGCGCCGTCGGGGGTCACCCCGTCGCCAGTGATAGTCGGTATACTCGCCGCCGATGTCCGGACATTCCAAATGGTCCACGATCAAGCGCCAGAAGGGCGCCAACGACGCGAAGCGCGGCGCCCTGTTCACCAAGGTCGCCCGCGAGATCATGGTCGCCGCGCGCGTCGGTGGTGGTGACCCCGACGCGAACTACCGGCTCCGCCTGGCGATGGACAAGGCCCGCTCGATGAACATGCCCACGGACAACATCAAGCGGGCGATCGAGCGGGCGACGGGTGGCGCGACGGCGACCAGTTCGAGGAGATCGTCTACGAGGGCTACGGCTCCGGGCGGCGTCGCGATCCTCGTCGAGGCCGCGACCGACAACCGCAACCGGACGGCGGCCGACGTCCGCTCGATCTTCAGCAAGGCCGGCGGCCAGCTCGCCGGCACCGGCGCCGTCGCCTGGCAGTTCGAGCCGCGCGGCCTGATCACGGTCGCGACGGACGGCGTCGACGCCGACGAGGTGGCGCTGGCCGCGATCGACGCCGGCGCGCGTGACGTCGACACCGAGACGCGATCCGATCGAGATCTACACCGAGCCGCACGATCTCGAGTCGGTCCGCAAGGCGCTCGACGACGGCGGGCGTGCCGATCGAGCGACGCCGAGTCGGCGATGATCGCGAAGCAGACCGTGACCCTCGACGCCGAGCATGTGCGCAAGACCATCCGCCTGGTCGAGCAGCTCGAGGATCTCGACGACGTCCAGCGGGTGACCACCAACTTCGACATCCCCGAGGAGCTGTTCGCCGAGGTCGCCGGGTGAGGGTCCTCGGGATCGACCCCGGAACTGCGGCGCTTGGCTACGGGCTCGTCGAGCGGACCGGCAGCGGCCTGCGCGGCCGTCGACTTCGGCTGCCTGGTGACCAGCGCCGGACACGCCGCTGCCGGAGCGGCTCCGCCAGATCCACGCGCTGGTCCTGACCGAGCTCATCGAGCGGCACCGGCCCGACCTGGTGGCGGTCGAGCGGCTCTTCTTCTCGCGGAACGCCCAGACGGCGTTCGGCGTCGGCCAGGCGCGGGGCGTGGTCCTGCTCGCGGCGGCCGCAGGCCGGGCATCGAGGTCCGGGAGGCGACCCCGAACGAGGTCAAGCTCGGCGGTCACCGGCTACGGCGCGCGCCGACAAGGACCAGGTCGGGCGGATGGTCGTCGGTCATCCTGCGCTGCCGGAGCGTCCCGACGCCCGACGACACCGCCGATGCGCTGGCCATCGCGATCTACCGCGCCAACGCCGAGCGACTTGGCACGCGCGCGCCGCGGACAGCCGGTCGACCGTGGTCGACCGCGCCGCGGTCGCGCCGATCGCGCGCGGCGAGACGCCCTACGAGCGCGCCGTCCGCGACGCGCTGAGCCGTGAGGCCGCGCGGACGCCCGCATCGCGCCCCGCCGCGCGCCGGACCCGCTGAGACCGGAGCGCCGGCGCGTGATCGCCTCGCTCGAGGGCACCGTCGGCGCGATCGCGGCCGATTCGCTCGTGATCGAGGTCGGCGGCATCGGCTACCGGGTGTTCGCCGCGCCCGTCGGTCCTCGCCGCGGCGACCACCGGGCGGCCGGCTCAAGCTCCACACCTACCACCTCGTCCGCGAGGACCAGCAGGCGCTGTTCGGCTTCCGGACGCCCGAGGAGCTCGGCTTCTTCAACCTGCTGCTGACCGTCACCGGCGTCGGGCCCGAAGGTCGCCCTGGCGATCGTCGGCTCGCGGCCGACCGCCGATCTCCAGCTGGCGATCCTCCAGCAGGACCAGGCGGTGCTCGTGTCGATCCCGGGGATCGGCAAGAAGCTGGCCGAGCGGATCATCTTCGAGCTCAAGGAGAAGGTCGCCGCGGCCGGCGTGGCCGCCGGCTCGTCGGCCGCCGCGCCGGCGCGTCGGAGGGCGAGGTCGTGGCCGCGCTCCAGGCGCTCGGCTACTCGCTGGGCGAGGCCCGCGAGGCGTCGCGCCTGGCGCTCGCCGACCCGGCGGTCGGGCGCCGGCCTCGAGGAGCGGGTCAAGGCGGCGCTGCGGACCCTCGCTCCGCGATTGACGCGGCCGCTGGACCGCGCGGCCCGCTGGAGCCGAGCGTTAGAACATCTGTACGAAATGGCGCGCATCCTGCTAGACTTCGCGCGATGACCGACGACGCCCTCCGCCTGCTCGCGGCCGGTGCCGCCGACCCCGGCGAGATCGCCGTCGAGGGGTCGCTCCGGCCGCGCACGCTCGACGAGTACATCGGGCAGCGCGAGGTCAAGGCCAACCTCGTCGGTGCTGCTCCAGGCCGCCAGGGCAGGGGAGAGGCGGCCGACCACGTCCTGCTCTACGGCCCGCCCGGCCTGGGCAAGACGACGCTCGCGACGATCATCGCCCGCGAGCTCGGGGTCAACGTCCGCTACACGAGCGGTCCGGCGATCGAGCGGGCCGGTGACCTGGCCGCGATCCTGACCGCGCTCGACGAGCGCGACGTCCTGTTCATCGACGAGATCCATCGCCTCAACCGGGCGGTCGAGGAGATCCTCTACCCGGCGATGGAGGACTTCGCGCTGGACGTGATGATCGGCAAGGGCCCCAGCGCGCGCAGCCTGCGCCTCAGCCTCAAGCCGTTCACCGTCGTCGGCGCGACCACCCGCGCGGGCCGGATCAGCGGCCCGCTCCGCGACCGGTTCGGGATGACCTACCGGCTCGACTTCTACACCGAGGACGACCTGGCGGCGATCGTCCGCCGCTCGGCCGGGATCCTGGACGTGCGATCGACGCGCGACGCGGCGCGCGCAGATCGCCAGCCGCGGTCGTGGCACGCCCCGGATCGTCAACCGCCTGCTGCGGCGCGTCCGCGATCACGCCGAGGTCCACGGCGACGGGCACGATCGACGAGCAGGCGGTCGCCGAGGCGATGGCGCGTCCTCGACATCGACGATCTCGGGCTGGATACGACCGACCGCAAGCTGCTGGCGGCGATCGTGCAGAAGTTCGACTCGGGCCCGGTCGGCGTCCAGGCGCTGGCGGCGGTCCTGGCCGAGGAGGCCGACACGATCGAGGACGTCTACGAGCCGTTCCTGCTCCGGCTCGGGCTTCCTCGACCGCACGCCCCAGGGCCGGATCGCGACCGAGGCGGCCCGGGCCCACCTGGCCGCGCTGGGCTACGAGATCCCGCGCGCCGCGGCGCGCCGAGCCGGACATGCCCGCGCTGTGGGACGAGGTCCCCGGCAGCGACCGAGCGGCTGAGTGCCGGCGCCGCCCGTTTCGAGGTCCTCGTCCCGCCGCCCGCGCGACGGCTCGACCGCGCGGCGCCGGCTGGGCCGCCTCGACGCTTGCCGCACGGCGTCGTCGAGACGCCCCAGTTCATGCCGGTCGGGCACCAACGCCACGGTCAAGGCCCTCCATCCCGGACGAGGTCGAGGCGGCGGGCGCCACGATCATCCTGGCCAACACCTACCACCTGTTCCTGCGCCCCGGCCACGAGCGGATCGAGCGGCTCGGCGGGCTGCATCGGTTCATGGGCTGGGACGGGCCGATCCTCACCGACTCCGGCGGCTACCAGGTCGTGTCGCTCGGCGACCTGCGGGTGATCGACGACGACGGGGCGACGTTCAAGAGCCACCTCGACGGGTCGACCCACCGGTTCACGCCCGGAGCTCTCGATCGCGGTCCAGGAGGCGCTCGGGCCGGACATCGCGGTCGCCTTCGACCAGCCCGTCTTCCCGAGCTCGCCGCGCGAGGTCGTCGCCGACGCCACGGCGCGGACGCATCGCTGGGCCGAGCGCTCGCTCGCCGCCCACACGCGCGCCGACCAGGCGCTGTTCGGGGTCATCCAGGGCGGGCTCGATCCCGAGCTTCGGGCCGCGCTCCACCCGGTTCATCGCGAGCCTGCCGTTCGACGGCCTCAACATCGGCGGCCTGGCCGGCGACGAGACGCCGGAGCAGCGGAACGCGACGCTCGACCTCGTCGTCGCCGCTCCTGGCCGACGATCCGCGGCCGCGCTACCTGATGGGCCTGGGCTCGCCGCTCGGACCTGCTCGAGGCCGTCCATCGCGGCGTCGACCTGTTCGACTCGGTGCTCCCGGCCCGCGTCGCCCGCAACGGCCAGCTGTGGGTGCCGGGCGGCCGCCTGAACCTCCGCAACGAGCGGTTCCGCGACGATCCGCGACCCGTCCAGGACGGACTGTCCGTGCCTGCTCTGCACGCCGCTTCTCGCGGGCCTATCTGGCCCATCTGTTCCGCGCCCGGGAGCTGCTCGCGTACCGTCTCGCGACTTGTCACAACCTGACCTTCACCCTAGACTTCATGGCCAGGATCCGGGCCGCACTGCGCACCGGAACCTTCCCCGTCCAGACAGCCGAGCTGCGCGCCCGCGCCGTCCGGATGAGTGGCGGTGAAGGCGATCGGAAAGCCCGCGTGAAGCCCGTGCCGATAGCATTCATCGTGCGTGGAGGCGCCACATGGGATCGCGCGATCGCCCCCACAAGGAAGCAAAGAAGAAGCCCAAGGACAAGTCGGCTCAGCCACACCTTGCGCCGCTGTCGGAGCCACCCCAGCAGGTGGAGGTCATCCGGAAGCCGCGCAAGCCTCGCTGGGACGAGCAGGAGTCCGACGAGGGCTGAGGCGTCGGGCGGACGGGGACCGGGTCCCGCTCCGTCGAGTCGGCTGAGCCGACACGGAGCGAGGATGCGATGACGGTCACCGGCAGGGATACGGACGCGCGCAACGGCGATCGCGCGGAGACCGAGCGCGGCCGCGCGGTTGAGGCAGCGATCCTGGCCATCGAGAAGCAGTTCGGAGCCGGCTCGATCATGAAGCTCGGCTCTGCCGGGCGACAGCAGGTCGAGTCCATCCCGACGGGCTCGATCGCGCTCGACCTTGCCCTTGGCGTGGGCGGCCTCCCGCGGGGCCGGATCACCGAGGTGTTCGGGCCCGAATCCTCGGGCAAGACGACGCTCTGCCAGCACGTCATCGCCGAGGCCCAGCAGAAGGGTGGCATCGCGGCGTTCATCGACGTCGAACATGCCCTCGACCCGGCCTATGCGCGAGCCTGCGGGGTCAACGTGGACGAGCTGCTGGTCAGTCAGCCGGACACCGGCGAGCAGGCGCTCGAGATCACCGAGACGCTCATTCGCTCGGGTGGCGTGGACATCGTCGTCGTGGACTCGGTCGCGGCGCTCGTGCCGCGCGCCGAGATCGAAGGCGAGATGGGCGACAGCTTCGTCGGCATCCAGGCTCGGTTGATGAGCCAGGCCCTGCGCAAGCTGACCGGTGCGGTCAGTCGCTCCAACACCGCGCTCGTGTTCACCAACCAGCTGCGCGAGAAGATCGGCGTCATGTTCGGCAACCCGGAGACGACACCCGGCGGTCGGGCGCTCAAGTTCTACGCCTCCGTCCGGCTCGACATCCGGCGGGTGGAGACGATCAAGAGCGGAACCGACTCGATCGGCAATCGGGTTCGCGTGAAGGTGGTCAAGAACAAGGTGTCACCGCCGTTCCGGGTGGCCGAGTTCGACGTGATGTACGGCGAGGGCATCTCGCGCGAGGGCGGGCTGCTGGACGTCGGCGTGGCCATGGACGTCGTGACCAAGACGGGCGCCTGGTTCACGTTCGAGGAGACGCGGCTGGGCCAGGGTCGCGAGGCCTCCAAGGAGTTCCTGCGCTCGAACGAGGACGTGGCGAGCGAGATCGAGCGCCGGATCCGCGGCAAGATCCTGGACGTCGAGCTTCCGGTCGAGGGGATCGAGGAGGCCGAGTAGCGGCGCGTGAACCCGGGCACGCTTTCGGGCGGTCTCGCCCTGATCCACGCCCTGATCGGCGTGGCCTTCATCGCCGGTCTCGTCGGGCGCTGGATCGTGCTCACGGCGGGGGAGCAGGCACGAACCCTGCCCGAGATCCGCTTCGTGCTGCGCCTGTCGATGTCGTTCGAGCGGCTGGTCCAGGTCGGCATGCTGCTCGTGTTCGTGTTCGGGGTCGCGACGGCGATCGTGGAGCGCCAGCCGTTTCTCGGGCCGATCCAGGGCGCGCCGGTCGACTGGCTGTTCCTGTCGCTGGTCCTGTACCTCACGATGCTGCCGCTGACCCCGTTCGTGTTCGTTCCCCGTGGGCGGATCCTCGAGCAGGCGATGCGCGACGCCGAGCTGCGCAAGGAGGCCACGCCGGCGCTACGCCAGGCGTTCACGGACCCGGTGGTTCGCGTGGCGCACCTGTACGAGCTGGGTGCCGCGACGATGATCCTCGGGCTCATGCTCGCCAAGCCGATCTGAGCGGCCAGCCGATGTCGGCACGGGACGGCTCCGAGTCCAGGGGCAGCGCCTCCAGGCGACGATCGAGCCACGCGGAGCGCCGTGAGCGGCGGGCTGCGGTGGACGATGTCGCCGAGGTGCTCGACGCGGCCGCCCGATTTCTCGAGCCACGACCTCGCTCGGTGGCCGAGGTGCGCCGCCGCCTGGCATCAGCGGGCTATCGGGAAGACGCTCGTTGATGCGGCCATCGAGCGGTTGCTGGCCCTCCAGTACCTTGACGACGACGCGTTTGCGCGCGCCTGGGTGGAGTCGCGCGACCGAGCCCACCCTCGCGGAGAGCACGCCCTGCGACGCGAGCTGCAGCTCAAGGGCGTCGAGCGCGGCGTGATCGAGGCCGTGCTCGACGAGCGCCGAACGTCGGCTGACGGCGCGGCGACCGAGGGCGGCGAGCGCATCGATCCCGATACCGTCGCGGCGCAGCGACTTCTCGAGCGGAACGCACGCACCCTCACGCGCGTGACCGACCCGCGCAAACGCCGTCAGCGCGCCTACACGCTCCTGGCGCGCAGCGGCTTCGCCCCGGACGTGTGCTCGTCGGTCGCCACAGCGTGGCTTGTCGAAGCTGACGGAGACGCCACGCCATAGCGCCCCCGCCGAGGATCGAGGCGGAGCATGCGACCTGTGGGGCCGCCCGATCACCTCCTCCGGCCCTGCCGCACGGGCTCGAACGAAGATTGAATGTCTTCCGGTCCCGCGCGACTCATGAGAGATGTAACCCCCGGCACGACCGGGGGGCGCGCACCAGGAGCAGTGCCGATGCAGCGGGAGCTCGTCGAGCAGGCGCGAAACGGCGACGCCGACGCGTTCGCGGGCCTCGTCCACGAGATCGGCGGACGACTCTACGGCATCGCGTACCGGATCCTCCGGGATCCGATGCATGCCGAGGACGCGCTGCAGCGGGCCCTGATCCAGGTGTGGGAGGGGCTGCCGGCCCTGCGTGATCCGGAACGCTTCGATGCGTGGTCCTGTCGGCTTGTCGTGCACGCGAGCTATCGGGAAGCTACGCGCGAGCGGTGCTGGACCACGCTTGTTCGGCAGATCCAGACCGAGCCCGCCGGCGACGATCGCGTCGACGAGGTGCTCGATCGCGACGAGGTCGAACGGGGCTTCCGCCGGTTGACACCGGAGCATCGAGCGGTCCTGGTCCTCCGCTTCTACATCGGCCTGTCGGTCAACGAGATCGCCGACGTGCTCGGCATCCCGCCCGGGACGGCCGCATCGCGATTGCACTACGCGACACGGAGCTTCCGCGCCGCGTTCGAGGCCGACGCTCGGGGGCCCGTCGAGTGGAGGACCACGGCGTGACGCACGAGGAGTGGCTCGACGAGCAGCTGACGGAATGGCTCATCGCCGGCCCACACGACGTGCCGGCCGAGCCGATCCTGGCTGCCGTTGCCCATGCGCGCACCCATCCACGACGACGACTCCCGGCGGGCGGCCTGGGGAGGAGCCTCATGGATCACATGCATCTCACCAGGGTGGAGCCTCGGGCGACCGACCGGAGGGCGTTCGCCACCGCGGGAGCGGCTGTAACCATCGTTGTGCTGGTCGTGGCCGGGGGCTTCATGCTCGCCGGCGGGTTCGACGACCAGCCGGCTGGCGTGGCCGCGCCGCTGGTACCCGACGCGACCCCGACGCCTGCCCTGACGACCAACCCACCTTCGCCGAGTCCGACCACCGGCGCGGCGCCGCTGCCGACACCGCCGGTTGGTGTATCAGGCGTGGGGTCGTGTTCGCAGACGTCGCCTGGACGGTCCTCGTCGATCGACGGCGTGACGCAGTACCGGGATGTCGTGCTCGACTGCACGATGACGATGTCCGATCCGCGTCTGGACGGTGTCACAACCGTCTCAGTGAGCATTGACGAGCGCCCCGACCAGAGCGCGGATATCTGGGGAAAGGCCGTGATCGTGAACGATGCCGGGACGTGGCTGAGCCAGTGGGCCGGGACGATCGACGCCGGCTATACCACCCACCACATGACCGGCGTGTACGTCGGGTCGGGCGGCTACGAGGGACTGCGACTTCGGTTCAGCCAGGTCGCAGACCGTTACGGCAAGTACCAGCTCACCGGCATGCTCGAAGACGTCGACGCTGTTCCTCCGAATGGCGCGCCGGTCGTGCAGGGCGCCTCATGCACGACCGAGAGCCAGGGCTCCCAGACGATGAGCGGCGACGTTGTCCAGTACCGGGGAGTCGAGCTCGTGTGTACGGGGCCGAGCTCTGACCCGCGACTCGAGGGCCCGCGACGGGTCACGGTCGAGATCGACCAGAACCCGGATGAATCCGCGACCATGTCCGGGACGGTCGAGATCGATGGGCCGGATGGCGCCTGGACCGGGACCTTCACCGGGACGATCGACCCCGGTTACACGACCCACCGGATGTCCGGCGTGCTGGTCGGCTCGGGTGCCTACAGGGGGCTGCAGCTACGCTACTCGCAGATCGGACTCGAAGCCACGGGCTACGTCCTCACCGGGAGGATAGGGGTCGGCCCGGCCGGCTAGATCTCCGGCGCTGAGACACGGAGCCCGCGCGTTGGCAGACCGCGCGGGCTCCTTTCGCATCGGCACGATGCCCGGCGCGCCCTGGCTGAGGATCGCCGGCATGGTCGCAACCGGAGGGTTGCGGGCCGGTTTCAGGGCACCGTAGTAGGCTACGGGGACAACCGGATGCGGACCTCAGGGCCGCTTCCGGGCGAGCCGCGGTACCGGCGAGGATCATGGAGAGCGTCCGAGCCTCCCAGGTCCCGAGCCCAAGCGAAGGCCGGTGCTGCGTAGCCCGAACGTGACTCGACAATGCGTCCGGCGCCCGACGCCGGATGGGAGGAACTGAAGATGGAGCTCTTCGTCGCTGGCGCGGCGGTGGTCGGCGCCGTCGTCGGCGTCGTCGCGGGTTTCGTCGGCCGCGGCATCTGGTCCAGCCAGTCGGTCAAGTCTGCCCAGGACAAGGCCGGCCGGATCGTTGCCGAGGCCCGTACCCAGCAGAAGGACATGATCCTCGAGGCGAAGGACGAGAAGCTCCGCCTCCAGCGCGAGGCCGAGGAGGAGGCACGCGCCAAGCGAGCCGAGCTGACGGGGCTTGAGCGGCGGTTGCTCGCGCGCGACGAGCAGCTCGACCAGCGCGCCGACCTGCTCGAGGAGAAGAGCGGCAAGATCATGGATCGCGAGCGGGATCTCGAGCGCGACCGTGAGGAGCTCACACGCCTGACCCAGCAGCGGATCGCTGCGCTCGAACAGGTCGCGAGCATGTCGGCCGACGATGCCAAGAGCGTGCTTCTCGATGCCGTACGCGAGGAGGCCGAGCACGACGCGGTCAAGCTGGCCCGCTCGATCGAGCGACGCGCGCGCGACGAGGCTGAGGACCGGGCGCGCGAGATCATCGTGACCGCGATGCAGCGCGTCGCGGCCGATCATACGGCGGAGCACACGGTCACCAGCGTCCACCTGCCGAGCGACGAGATGAAGGGTCGGATCATCGGCCGCGAGGGCCGGAACATCCGCGCCCTCGAGCAGGCGACCGGGGTCGACCTCATCATCGACGACACGCCCGAGACGGTCGTGCTGTCGGGCTTCGATCCCGTCCGCCGCGAGATCGCCCGCATGGCGCTCACCAAGCTCATCGCCGATGGCCGGATCCATCCGGGGCGGATCGAGGAGGTCGTCAACAAGGCCAAGGCCGAGGTCGAGCTGGTCATCCGCCAGGCCGGTGAGCAGGCGGCCTACGACGCCGGCGTGCCCGGTCTGCCGCCCGAGCTCATCCGGCTGCTGGGGCGCCTCAAGTACCGCACCAGCTACGGGCAGAACGTGCTCGTCCACTGCGTCGAGACCAGCCACGTGGCGGCGATCATCGCCGCCGAGATGGGAGCCGACGTCCAGGCGGCCAAGATCGGCGGGTTGCTCCACGACATCGGCAAGGCGGTCGATCACGAGGTCGAAGGGCCGCACGCGGCCATCGGCGCCCAGATCGCCCAGAAGCACAACCTGCCGTTCAAGGTCATCAACGGCATCGCGGCCCACCACCAGGAGGTGGAGTTCGCGTGTGTCGAGGCGCCCATCGTCCAGGTTGCCGACGCCGTCTCCGCGTCGCGGCCGGGAGCCCGCGGCGAGACCATGGAGACGTACGTCAAGCGGCTCGAGGACCTCCAGGCGATCGCGGAGAGCTTCGAGGGCGTGGACCGGTCGTTTGCCGTGCAGGCGGGCCGGGAGGTGCGCATCCTCGTTCGGCCCGAGGAGATCGATGACCTCAGCGCGACCCGCCTCGCACGCGACATCGTCCGGAAGATCGAGGACAGCCTCACGTACCCGGGCCAGATCAAGGTGACCGTGATCCGCGAGACGCGCGCCGTCGAGTACGCGAAGTAGGGGACCGAGGGTGACCGCCGCACGCAGCGCGCACGCCGGTCTGGGCAACGCGCCCAACGGCGATGCGCCGAGGCCGGCCGGTGCCTGTCGGGTGCTGATGATCGGGGACGTCATCGGCAAGCCGGGCCGGCAGGTGCTCGAGCGTCACCTGCACGACCTGCGCGCGGCACGCGGCATCGACTTCGTCACCGCCAACGGTGAGAACCTGGCGGGCGGCATGGGCCTCACGCCCGCGACCGCCGAGATCCTGTTCGAGTC
Source organism: uncultured Chloroflexia bacterium (assembly GCA_963806265.1). GTDB lineage: Bacteria > Chloroflexota > Limnocylindria > Limnocylindrales > CSP1-4 > CAIXZV01. Next base: position 11,039 of record CAWDXT010000003.1, on the reverse strand, counting down.
GGGCGTGGACGTGATCACGTCCGGCAACCACATCTGGGACAAGCGCGAGATCTACCCGTACCTGGACCAGACCGAGCGCGTGCTGCGGCCGCTCAACTACGGGACGCACGAGGTCCCCGGGCGAGGATGGGGCACGTTCGAGGCGCTCGATGGCAGCGAGCTGGCCGTGATCAACCTCCAGGGCCGGACGTTCATGCAGCCGATCGACAACCCGTTCACGGAGGCCGATCGGCTGATCGAGGAGGCGTCCGAGGCGCTGCCGCCGATCCGGCTGATCGACTTTCACTGCGAGATCACGTCCGAGAAGAACGCGCTCGGCCTGTACCTCGACGGGCGTGTCTCGGTCGTGGTGGGCACCCACACCCACATCGTCACCGCCGACGAGCGGATCCTGCCCCGAGGCACGGCGTACCAGAGCGACCTGGGCATGACCGGGCCCCTGTGGAGCGTCATCGGCTTCGACCCCGACACCGTCCTTCCCCGGTTCGTCAACGCGCTGCCGACACGGTTCGAGGTCGCGGACGGGCCGGTCATCCTGAACGCGACCCAGATCGACATCGATCCCGTCTCCGGCCAGGCGCTCCAGATCGAGCGCGTCCAGCAGCTCGTCGAGCTCTGATCGGTGACCCAGCGACACCTGCCGCGCATCGGAAGCGAGGACGAGGCCGCCGGTGCCGGCCGCGCCACGACCGACCTGCACACCCACACCACGCGGTCCGACGGCGTCCTCGAGCCCGGGCAGCTGCTTCGCGAGGCCGCGGACGCCGGGGTCCGGCTGCTGGCCATCGCCGATCACGACAACCTCGCCGCGTTCCGCGAGCTGGCGGCTGGTGGCCCGGATGCCCAGCGTCAGGGCGTCGAGCTCGTGCCCGCCGTCGAGATCAACGCCGTCACATCACGGTCGTTCGGTCCGATCGCGGATGGCGAGATCCACGTGCTGGGCCTCGGCGTGAACCCCGACGACGAGGCGTTCGAGGCGGCGCTGGCGCGTCAGCGGTCCGCCCGACGCGAACGCTTCGATACGATGATCGCGCGCCTCCGCGAGGTCGGCATGCCCATCGACGCGCAGCTCGAGCAGCTCGACCTCAGCGGCGACGACGCGCTCGGGCGGCCAACGGTGGCCCGCGCGCTGATATCCGCCGGCTTCGCGTCGAGCGTCGAGGACGCGTTCGACCGGATCATCGGGCGCGGCCTCCCGGCGTACGTGCCTCGCACCGGCCTCGACCCGGCCGCCGCGATCCGGGCCATCCGCGCCGCCGGCGGTCTGGCGTCGCTCGCCCACTTCCCCGAGGCACCGAACCAGGTCCCGCTCCTGCGCGAGCTCATCGGGGAGGGCCTCAACGGTCTCGAGAGCCACCATCGCTCGTTCGAGCCCGACGTCCGCGCGGCCGTGAGCGCCGTTGCGCGGTCGCTGTCGCTCGTCGAGACCGGGGGCACCGACTACCATGGCGACCTCGGCCCGTATGCCGAGAGCCATGCCGAGCTCGTGCTGCCGGAGCCGATCGCCCTTGCCGCGCGGGCCGCCATCGACCCGGGGCGGATCCGAGCCGTCTGAGCCAGCCGCCCCCACACCCGGACCAACGCCCATCCCCATGACCGTCTCCAGGCCTTCGACCCGATCGCTGCCCGTGCTCGACATGGGCCTGCCCGCCGCGCCCGCCGCCCCTCGGGTTCCGCTGGCGCCCGGCGACGCGCGGCTCGACGAGTTTCGTCCCGAGCCGCGAGCGCTGCCGTCGTTCCACGTATGGACGCTCGGCTGCCAGATGAACAAGAGCGACTCCGAGGAGATGGCCGGCCGCCTGCTGGCCGCGGGATGCCCCGAAGCGGCGTCGATGGAGACCGCGGACCTGGTCGTGATCAACACCTGCGCGATCCGCGAGGCAGCCGAGGCCAAGGTGATCGGGCGCCAGGGCCACCTGGCCCGGCTGCGGGACGCGAACCCGAGCCTGCGAGTCGTCATGACCGGCTGCTCGGTTCGCGAGTCGAACCGGGACACGCTCGCGCGGCGCTACCCGGCGATCGACCTGTTCCTGCGGCCCGACGAGGAGCCCGAGCTGATCGACCGCCTGGGGCTGGCGTCGGCCCAGGCGCCGGTCGGGACCATGACGACCACGGCGGCGACGACCACGGTGAAGGGCACGCTCGTGTCCGACTCGACGCACCTGGTGCGCGCCCGGGCAGACGCGATCGCCGGCGGCGCGGTCAGCCGGGAATCGACGACGAGCGCCTGGCTCCCGATCATCTACGGCTGCGACAAGACATGCACCTACTGCATCGTCCCGTTCAGCCGCGGACCCGAGCGCAGCCGGCCGTTCGACGAGGTGATCGACGAGGCCCGGGCCCTGGCCGCCGCGGGCTACCGCGAGGTCACGCTGCTGGGCCAGAACGTCAACAGCTACGGCCACGACCTCGCGCCCGAGCCCCGGTTTGCCCACATCGAGACGGCCCGCACCGTTGGGCGCAGCCAGGATCGTGCCGGGCGTCCGGATCTCGCCGAGCTGATCCGGGCGATCGACGCCATCCGAACGGCAGACGACGCCCCGGCGATCCCGCGCCTGCGGTTCGTGACCTCGCATCCATGGGACCTCTCGGATCGCCTGATCGAGGCGATGGCCGGCTGCCCGTCGATGTGCGAGGCGCTCCACCTGCCGGTCCAGGCGGGCAGCGACTCGATGCTCCGGCGCATGGGCCGCCAGTACACCGTCGAGCACTACCTCGAACGGTTGGCGCGTATCCGCGAGGCCGTGCCGGGGATTGCGCTCTCGACCGACGTCATCGTGGGCTTCTGCGGGGAGACCGACGAGGAGCACGAGGCGACCCTGGCGCTGCTGCGAACCGTGCGCTACGACCAGGTGTTCGCGGCCGCCTACAGCGAGCGTCCCGGCACGCCCGCCCAGCGGCTCGCCGACGACGTCCCGCCGGCGGTCAAGCGAGAGCGCCTCGTGGAGCTGCTCGGCGTCCAGGAGGTCATCGGGCACGAGCGTAACCGCGCCTGGGAGGGCCGGACGGTCGAGGTGCTGGTGGACACGATCGTGCCGCCCCGGAGCCACGACCACGAGGACGACGACGCGACACCGTCGCACGATGCGTTCTCGGACCTGTCCGACGGGGTCGTCCACCTGTCGGGTCGCTCGCGGGAGAACAAGCTGGTGCACGTCGCCGGCCCGGCCGCGCTGCTGGGCGAGCTGGTCTCGGTACGGGTCGACCACGGCGGCCCGTACGCGCTCCGGGGGACGCTCGCCTGACCATCCTCGGACCCGGTGGCACCGCGCCCATGATCGTGATCGGCGGCCCGACCGCCACCGGCAAGACCGCGCTCGCCATCGGCCTGGCCGAGGACCTGATCGCGCAAGGCATCGCGTGCGAGATCGTGTCCGCCGACTCGCGCCAGGTCTACCGAGGGCTCGACATCGGGACGGCCAAAGCGACGCCCGGGGAGCGGGCCCGGATCGTCCACCATGGGCTCGACCTCGTCGAGCCGGACCAGCCGTTCTCGATCGCCGACCTTTCGAACCCATGCCCTGGGTGCCCTGACCGCACTGGGTGCGCGAGGCGGGATCGCGATCCTCGTCGGCGGAACCGGGTTCTGGCTGCGAGCGGTGATGGCCGGGATCGATACCGACGCGCTGCCCTCGAACCCGGCGATCCGGGCCGCGCTCGAGGTTGACCTCGAGCGAGACGGCCTCGAACGGCTCGCTGAGCCAGCTCCTCGAGCGAGCACCGACCCTCGCCGGAACCATCGACCTCCGGAACCCGCGCCGGGTGGTCCGGGCGCTCGAGATCGCCATGATCCAGGGCGATCGGCCGCTGCCGCCGCCCGTCGGCTACCCGGCACCCGTGGTCGGTCTCCAGCTCGCGGTCCCGGCCCCGATCCTCGAGGGACGCATCCGTCGCAGGGCGGCCGAGCAGTTCGCGCACGGTCTCGTCGATGAGGCGCAGGCCCTCCGCGAGCGGTTCGATCCAGAGCTGCCGGCGTTCTCCGCCATCGGCTATCGGGAGGCATGGGCGCACCTCGACGGGCAGCTCACGCTCGAGGCCGCGATCGAGCTCGACGCCCACCGCAACGTCCAGTTCGCCAGGCGCCAGCGGACCTGGTTCCGGACGGAGCGCGAGCTCGCGGTGATCGACGCCACCGACGGCCCGCTGCCGGCGGCACGCTCGGCGGTCGCGGCCTTCCTCGGTATGCTGGCGCCCTCATGAGTCCCCGCCCGACCCGCACCGACGCCACGATCGACCTCAGCCCGCAGGCGGAGCGGGCATTTCTTGTTGCCGTGGACACCGGGGGCGACCCCGGCTGGACGGCGGAGGACAGCCTGACCGAGCTCGCCGCGCTGGCCACGACCGCGGGTGCCGACGTGGTCGGTGCCGAGTGGCAGAACCGGCGCCATGTCGATCCCAACTGGTACGTCGGCAAGGGCAAGGCCGAGGAGCTGCTCCAGGCCAGGTCCGAGACCGGGTTCGACGTCCTCGTCGCCGACGATGAGCTCTCTCCGGGCCAGCAGAAGAGCCTCGAATCGCTGCTCAACGTCAAGGTCATCGACCGGAGCCGCCTGATCCTGGACATCTTCGCCCTGCATGCCCGCACCCACGAGGGGCGGCTGCAGGTGGAGCTGGCCCAGCTCGAATACCAGCTGCCCCGGCTGACCCGCCTGTGGACGCACCTGTCGCGGACCGGCGGCGGGATCGGCACCCGGGGACCCGGCGAGTCGCAGCTCGAGACCGATCGGCGCCTGATCCGCGAGCGCATCAAGAAGATGAAGGAGCGGGTCGAGGACGTTCGTCGCCAGCGGCAGACCGCAGCGCGGGGCCGCGATCGCCGCCTGCAGTCCACGGTGGCCATCGTCGGCTACACGAACGCCGGCAAGTCGACGCTGCTCAACGCCCTCGTCGGCGCCGAGGTGGCACGGGCCGAGGACATGCTGTTCGCGACGCTCGACCCGACCTCGCGCCAGGTCAGGCTGGGCGACGGGCAGACGGCGATCGTCACCGACACCGTGGGCTTCATCCACAAGCTGCCCCACCAGCTGGTCGATGCCTTCCGGGCGACGCTCGAGGAGGTCACGCGGGCGGACGTTCTGGTCGAGGTCGTCGATGCGGCCGATGCCCACAGGGAGGAGCACCGCGCCACGGTCCAGGGCGTGCTCGATGAGCTCGGGGCCGGCGACAAGCCGCGCCTGACCGCGTTCAACAAGGCGGACCTGCTCGTACCCGGGGACCGTCGGCGACGCGCCCGCCCCGGCCGTCTCGGGCTCGGTCCTGGTATCGGCCGCGACCGGTTTCGGGCTCGACACGCTGCGGGCCGCGATCGCCGCGCTGCTGGCGTCGATCTGGGAGGACGTCGACGTCGTGCTGCCGTACGCCGCCGGCGAGCTGCTGGCGCGGGTTCGCGAGCGCGGCACCGTCGAGGTCGAGTACGGGGAGCGCGATGTCCATGTCCGGGGTCAGATGACGCCGGCGCTTGCCAGCGAGCTCCGGGCGGCGGCCGTTCCCGCGGCGCAGGCCGCCGGCGGGGCAGGGGAGCGCTGACGGATGGGTGACGACGGCTCGACCGATGTGGGGCGGGACCTGCGTGTCCGCCGGGCCGGCGTTGGTCATGCACCCTCGGGTGACAGGGTCACCTGGAGCGTCGCCACCGGACAGCGTGGACGTCGCTGGCGCGAGTCGGCCGTGGACGGCGCCGCCGTCCGCCACTCGCTGCTCATCGAGACCTCGCCCGAGGGACGCTTCCTGCACCTCGAGCTCTCGTCACCAGCAGGCCTCCTGACGCTCCATCCGGAGGCTGACGGCACGCTGCACGGCAACGCCGTCCTGCGCGACGGCATCCAGCACGTCAGGGGACTCCCGTGGGAGCGTGACGGCCTGGTCATCGTCGCGGCCTCGCCCCTGTCGCTCGCGGCTGCTGCCTACCTGCTGACGCGATCGGGTCCGCGCACCGATGATGGGTGGCACCGGCGGCTCGTGCTCCGCGTCAGCCCCGAGCTGGCGCTCATCGCCGGCGCCGAGGAGGCCGAACGCGCCGGTGACGGTCGCTGGCGCCTGGGCGCAGACGTCCTCGATGCCGATGTGAACGGGCTGCCGCTGCTCGCCGGGGGGCGATCCTGGGCGCTCGAGACAGCGGAGTAGGGGACACGGGGCCGGCCCGGGCCTGGTCGACGACCGGGTTCGTGGAAGAGCTGTGGACAAATCGCGCGTCCGGCGACGCGACGCCGCAAAGTCGTGGATAACACGGTTGTGGACGGGTAGCCCCAGCACATAGGATTCGGTTTGCCCGAAGGGGCGGCCAACTCGAAGACGGGCCGCAGGTGTTTACATCAGCGGAGACCGAGGCGAGAAGGAAGTTCCTTCGGGCGTTTCGCTGTCTGGCGGCCTGACGCCTTCTCGCCGCAGCCACCGCGGCCGGCGCTCCTGGAGCTCACCGCGAGCAACCGGCCCCGACCGACCGTGGTCGATGCCGTCAGGCGTCGCCGGGAGGGCGCGCTCACGCCACCGGCCAGCCGTCCGATCGAGCCTGCACGGACGCGCTGGGCTCGATTTGACGGCGTGCTCGCGACCCCCCTACGATCCGCCTGCAAAACGGGGTGTTAACGCGGCGTTTCGGTTCTTCGCCGGAACGTTCTCTCTAGTCCGTTCGAGGACCGCGCTTGTCCACGATGCGCCAGTCACGCCGCCTCGAGCGTCGTCACCGTCGGCCGCACGTCCGTCGCCTGGTTCGGCCCTCGCATCACCCTCGAAGTTCGCCGTCGTCGGACTGCTCGGGATCGTCGTCAACCAGGTCGCCCTGTACCTGTTGACCGACGTGCTCGGCATCTACTACCTGGTCTCGGCGGTACTGGCATCACAGGTCTCGACCCTCCACAACTTCCTGCTGACCGAGTTCTGGGTGTTCCGCGGTCGCGAGGGTCGTGGCAATCATCGTCCTGCGGTATCTCGTGTTCAACGCTGATCAACGCGGCCACGCTGGTCATCCGCATTCCGGTCATGTTCGGTCTGACCGATCTCGGCGGCGTCCACTACCTCATCTCGAACCTGGTGGCCATCGGGCTCACATTTGGCATCCGCTACCTGATCGCCGATAACTGGATCTGGGCCGGGCGCGACCGAAGGGACCAGGCGCGCGTCGGCGGCGCCTTCCAGTACGACATCCAGGGACTGCTGCGGATCCAGTCTCCGGTGGCGCTCCCGGAGCTTGCCGCGTTCAACGTCGGGCATGTCGTCGAGCCCGATCTCGTGATCCGGCGCCGCCTGATGGGGGCTGGCCACGCCTGCGAATCCGGACCTGGCGGGACGGCGACGTCATTCGCTACCGAGAGCAGCTCGGGTTCCTGGGCGCGGCGTTCGACGTCCGCTCGCCGGCCACCGCCGGCGGTCCGATCGTGCTCGATGCGAACTGGCTGCTCGTCTGGTCGCACCACGTCCTGTACACCAACATGGTGGAGGCATTGCTGCGGTTCCTGTTCGTCTCCCGCGGCTACGTCCTGCTCCACTGTGCCGCCGTGGACGGGGAGCGCGGCGCGATCGTCATGTCCGCGCTCAGACCGACACGGGAAGACGAGCACCGTCCTGCGGCTCCTCATGCGACAAGAGCTACGGCTTCTCTGGCCGATGACATGGCGATCGTGGGGCCCGGCGCCCAGATCATCGGCTACCCGAAGCCGATGACGCTGTCGTCGCACACGATGAGCTCGGTCAACGAGCGCGCGCTGCCACGGGCGGATCGGATCATGCTCGACCTGCGATCGCGGCTCCACTCGCGCGAGGGACGAGCCGTCGGGCACGCGATGAGCCGGCTCCATTCCCGATCGTGACCATCAACTCCTGGGTCCAGCTGTTCGTGCCGCCGCCCAAGTACCACGTGACCTCGCTCATCGATTGCGACATCGTCGATCGCTCGACCATCGATGCCGTGATCCTGATGGAACGCGGTGAGCCGCTGGCCGAGCTGCCCACGCTCGAGGCAACGATCGACCGGCTGCTGGCCAACACCGACGATGCCTACACGTTCCCGCCGTTCGCGACGTTCGCACCGCTGGTGGTCATCGACGGGCTCGACCACGAGGCGCTGCGCGCCCGTGAACGCACGCTGCTCACGGAGGCCGTCGAGCCGTCCTGGCGGGTGCGGATCCGCGTACGGGGCCACAACTGGTCGGACCTGATCCCGACCCTGGTCGCGGAGCGACGCCCGATCCTCGAGGGGGACGAGCAGGGGCACGGGGCGGCGGCAGACGCCCAGGGGCCGACCCCGGGCGTCCCGGTCGAGGTCGGCGCGACCTCGGACGTCGCCGGGTGACAGCCGGATCCTCGCCCTCTCGTCCATGACCGCCGGGCCGTCGCCGTCCGCGGCCGCCCCGGGCGCGTCCGAGCCAGGCGGTCTCTCGGCCGACCGCCAGCTGATCCTCGGCCTCGTCGGGCTGGCGATCGTGGCGTTCGCCATTCGCCTGATCGCCGTCATGCGGGGCGCCGGTCTCGGGGGCAACCTCGGCTTTGACGACGGCGTCTACTTCTCCTCGGCGATGGCGTTCATCGCAGGTCGTGTGCCGTACCTCGATTTCAACCTGCTCCACCCGCCGGGGATCATCTACCTGCTCTCGCCATTCGCCGCGCTCGGTGGCATCACCACCGACGGCAACGCCTTCGCCGTCGCCCGGCTGGCATTCATGGCGCTGGGAGCCCTGAACACCATCCTCGTCGGGCTCGTCGGCCGTTCGATCAGCCGCACCGCGGCCATCTGGGCGGCCGCGATCTATGCCGTCTGGATCGTGCCCGCGACGGTCGAGCAGACCACCTGGCTGGTCGGCCCCCAGACCACGCTGCTGCTGCTCGCCCTGTTGCAGCTGGGCGTCGCCTCGAGCCACGAGCTGACCATCCGTCGCGTGGCCCTTGCCGGGATCCTGCTCGGTGCCGCGGGCGCGGTTCAGCTGTGGACCGCCGTTCCGGCCGTCGTCGTGCTGCTATGGCTCCTGGTCGTCTCACGTCGCGATCTCCGGGCCGGCGCCAGGCGCGCCCTCGCCTACTGCGTCGGCGGCGTCGTGGCCGCGGCCGTCATCGCCGGGCCTGCGCTGGTCGCATCCGGCGGGCGCATGTTCCAGCTGATCGTCGTCACGCAGCTGTCACGCAACACCGGGGAGGGGAACATCGGGTTGGTCGACCGCATCCGGCTCATGGAGGGCATCCCGCCCGCCGGTCGACTGGCGCGAATCGTCCCGGACCCGCTCGCCCTGCTGGCATTCGCAGCCATCGCCGTCGTGTTCGCGTGGGTTGCGTGGAAGCAGCCTCGGGCACGCCTATGGGTCGCGCTGCTCGCGGCGAAGTTCCTGTTCCTCATGTACACGGCCGTCTTCTACCGCCACTACACGGGATGGCTGGCGCCGGAGGCCGCGCTGCTCGGCGGCGTTGCGCTGGCGATGGGAACCGACGCTCTCGCCCGGTTCCCGCGCCGCGTGGCCGTCGCGGGGGCGCTCGTCGTGCTGCTCGCGGTCGCAGCCGTGGCGATGCGCAGCGCCGGCCACCGGGTGCCCCTGTCGCCGGGCACCCCGGATCTCGCGCAGGCGAGATGCGTCACCGCCGACGCCCCGTTGCTGCTGATCGTCACCGACATCCAGAGCCGGAACCTCGAACGAGGCTGTCCGGTGCTGCTCAACCCGGGCGGGCTGTCGAACATCCTGAACGCGGAGATCCCGGGGCCACCCATCCCGAGACATGACCTCGTCGAGTATCAACAGGCGATGCGTGACTGGTATACCGCGGGCGATGCCGCCCTGTTCAACCGCCTCGTGAAGGACGCCTTCGCGTCCCAGACCTGGGCCGCCATCCAGGAGGCGCTGCCGGTTCACCGGCAGATCGGCGGGGTCACGGTGCTGCGTCGCGAGCAGCCATGAGCCCCGCCGACGACGTCGATCGGCCCCATCGCCGTCGCCTGCCAACCGGCCGCCGCATCCCGACCCGGCGATCGCCCCAGCGGCCATCCGGGCCGCGCTCGACGTCATCCCGCCGGAGTTCCGCGACACCCCCCAGTACGTCCACGATGGGCTGTCGCGCCGACTGGGAGCGCCGGTGGTGGTCAAGGTCGAAGTGCGTGGACCCGATCGGCGCGTTCAAGGGCCGTGGAACCTGGCTGGCGGTCCAGCGCCTCGCGGCAGCCGGCGGATCGTCGCGACCGACCCGTCGTTGTTGCCTCCAGCGGAAACTTCGGCCAGGGCGTCGCCTACGCGGCCCGCGCCGCCGGCGTACCCGTCGTGGTCTTCGGTGACGAGGCCGCCAATCCCGTCAAGGCCGATCGGATCCGGCGCCTCGGGGCGGACCTGCGCCTCCATCCACGGCCATGATGGTGTCAGCCGCGCCGAGGGTGATCAGCCCGAGGCGCGAGAACTCGCCCGGGCCCTCGCCCGCGCCGTCCCGCTGGAACAGGAACGTGCCGTGCTCATTGAACCAGTGCATGTCCGGTCGCCGCTGTTGGCGACGACGAGCCGGCCATCCGACAGCGGCAGGACGCCGGTGACGCCGTCGAGCAGGTTCGGCTCCTCGCCGTCCGCCACGCCGATGGTCAGGACCGGCTCGGGCGACAGGTGCCACGCCTCGGGCGCGGACCAGACGTCCCCGGCGTCTCGACGATCTCGACGCCGGCGCTGTCGCGCACCGTGACGCCGGCGCCTCCGCCCGGCGTGGCGTCTCCGCACGCGGCCACGAAGCACGCCGAATGCCGCCGGCAGAGTCGCAATGCGTACGCGGATCATGCGCCTCCTCCGGATTCCTCCGCGATCCGGTCCACCATTGACGAACGCGGGCGTGTGCCAGCGGCTCTCCGCCTTCTGCTGACGCGGTCCATCGTCGTCTGGCGCTCGAGCGCAAACGGCCGACCCGTTCAGCACCACGCCCTGTACGGCCAAGCGTCGTTCCCCGGCCGCTCGCGCTGCAGGCCCTGGCATTGCCGCCTGGAGTTGCGTCGCCTCAAATCGGAGTGTGGGAGACGGCGGTCCGATCAGTGCCACGGGCATGGTTACAACGTAACCGCGGACTGCACAATGCCGACGACACCATCCCGT
>CAWDXT010000002.1:0-4365 GCA_963806265.1 uncultured Chloroflexia bacterium | reverse complement strand
CGTGAATGTCACCCGGCGTCAAGAGGTCCGTCGAGCGTCACGGTCCAGGGTCCACAACCAGTCGCCGTCGTGGCGATCGTGTACATACCATCCGACAGGTCGGGGACATTCCACGTCGACCGCCGCTCCGCACTGATCGTGTCCTCAGCCGGGAATGAGAGCTCGCCGACCCCAAAGGGGCCGACCGAGACGCCATAGGTGCAGCCAGCCTGCCCGGTGATCGAGAGCGTCAGCCGGTAGCTGCCCCGAAGGTGGAGCTCCGGGCCCGTGGAACTGTCCCTGCCCGACAGGGCGGCGTGGTCGGCAACCGGGGGCATGGCCAGTACGGCTGGGAGCAGCAGCAACGCAATGAGCACCAAGGGCGCGAGCAGGAGCAGCGCAGCCCTACGCCCGCCGGGCCGGCCGAAATCACGCCACGCGAAGTGGACCTGGTTCAGGAACATCAGTGAAACCCCCCTGCCAAGCCCTATGTCCTCTTGACCGGAATGATAGGCGCCCCGGCCGAAGGCGTGCCAGAGGCGTTCGGGCCGTCGCCGGGACCACGTGTCACCATCCGCCCCGGTCGTGAAGTCGAGGACGACGAGCGCCGACGCCTGGCCCGGACATGGGGTTGCCGGGGGCGAAGCGGTGCACGCGGATGGGTCAGCGAACTCCCCGGAGAAGGTCAGGGCCCAGACGAACGTCAGGGGATCGACTCCGGCTCGGGTCGCGAAGCTGGCCAGCCGTCCGATGGTGGCGGTCTCGACCGTGACGTCCGCCGCCCCTCGACCGGCGAGGAGCCTCGTGCCCGCATCGATCGCCGCCGCGCTCGTGAGCCCGTCGGTCGGCAGTGGCTCGATGCTCGGGCTCGGCATCGCGCACGGTGGCATCGGGACCGAGCGCGGGCTGATCGCCCTCCCCCACGTTGGCATCCCACACCAGCAGCCATCTCGGTCCGGCCACCCCGTCCTCGGTACGTTGGTCGATGATCTGACCGCTCGAGGTCACGAGTCTCACCGTCCATGGCAGCGGTGGGACAGCCAGGATCATCCGGGCGTGATCGTCGCGCTCTCGCTGCAGCCGACGTGACCGACAACCACGTCCCCGATGGTCACCTGGAGCGTGCCCCAGGAGCTCCGGTCATCAACGGTCAGGGCGTATGGGACAGGGCTCGGTCCGGCGGCGACCGGCGTCGTCCCTGGAGGCCCACTGCAACCCGCGAAGGCGGACAGCAGCAAGACAGCGGCACCCGCAGTCAGATGGATGCGCCGCATCAGATCTGCCCGGTTCCCGCGCGCGGACCAAGCTGGGTCGCCGGAGGCCGAGCTCCAGCCCGAGGATCGGCGAACACGACGAGCCGCCCCCTACCACCTGGCATCCCGTTCGGCGTGACCCGACGCCGCCTCGCCGTCACGGCTGCGTCGATCGCCATCCGGTGCCAAGGACCGGCAGCCAGACGGCCATCAGCAGCAGCGCCGGAACGCCGAGCCACAGGAAGCCAGCGAACCCGACGAGCTGGTCGCTCAGCGCCGACTGGACAACCGCCAGCGCGCCCGCGAGACCCAGCGCCACGAAGCCAGCCCCGCGGATGATCGGGTGATCCCTGGTCACGCGCCACAGCACGATGCAGCCGCCTCCGATCGCCGCCTGCACGCCGATCCAGGTGAGCGCCAGGGAACCGTTCCGGAACAATTCGGAGACCCCGGCACCTTCGCAGTTGCTACCCCAGCAGAACGGCGCGAGCCAGAGCAGCGAGCCGAGGCTGGCGAAGCCCATGACCTCGAACCAGGCAACGGCAACGATGGTCGCCGTCCGGCGTCGTCGACCTGGTCCACCAACCGCCTGGCCCATCTCGCGATCTCGATCCCCACACCGCCAGGCTGGCCGGATCAGCGCCTGGCCGCCGGATCATCCCACGTCGCGACCCCAGGTGGAAGATCCGACGCACGGCCGGGGCTGCAAGCCCAAGACGGTGACTCAGCTGTTTGCGGTCACGACCGACCGAGCGATCCCCTTCGTTTCGCTGGCATCGAGCCCGAACACCATGACGACAGCGCCGTCAGGAGCATCACCGCTCCGGACGTTCCCGCCTGCTGGAAGTAGTCGACCTTCGTCCCCTTGATGGTCTTGCGGGTGAGCTTCCCGACCGAGTTTCGGAGCCCGATCCGCAGGCCCTTGTAGAACGTCGCGTTGAGCTCAGGGGACAGGTCCACACCCTGCAGGCGCATCGCGAACAGATAGCCGACCAACGACTGGCCGCGGTTGACCTGGATGCCACCAAAGTCAAACAGCGAACCCACGCCACCACTGCCGGAGACGAACTGCTCTTTGAACGCCGTCGCCATGAACGGGTCGATTTGCGACGTGGTGTATGGGGTCCGTACCTCCGAAGTCCGCCGCGGGGTTTGGCTCGTTGCTGGGTGCGGGCGTCGGCGTGGCCTCGGGCGCCTGCGTGGCCTCGGGCGTCGGTGTCGGCGTGGCGTCCGGCGTCGGCGTGGCTTCCGGCGTCGCCGAGCTGATCGGGCTTGCCGCGGATGACTGCGTCTGAGCAGGGCTGCTGCCGCATGCCGCGACAACGAGCGCAGCAGCCGCAGCCAGCGCGACGAGCGCGCAGCGTCCCGATCGACGTGGGCTGGTGGTTGCGCGCGGTGACGTGGACATGGCCGGGTCGAGCTCACCATGGTCGATTGCGATCGGTCCCAACGGGTGCCGCGCCCGCCGCCGAATGCGCGACGAACGCGAGGCCGTCGGCCACTGATCGTCCAGCCGCGCCGGCTCCGACTGCCGAGGTGCCGAACGTCACCTTCTGTGCACCACTCGAGTACGGGCGCCGATGACGACGTCCGCGGCCACACCGAGTGCTGCCCGATGCTGGTCAATGCCCCCCGGCTCGATGAGCTCGATCTGAACGATGCATTGGTCGCGGAGCTCCTCGGCGCGCAGGCAGTCCTTGCTCCCTGCGATGGGCGACGCAAGGGTTGTCGGACCATAGGCGGCAGGGTAGGCCCCGGGACGCTCGTCCATCGCGCTCGCGCGTCACCGCCGCGACGAATTGTCAGTGGAGCGACCAAGGTGGCTCTGGTCGCTTGACGGGCTCGCGAACGGGCCAGACGATGCGGAGCACCGGGCCGTCGTGGTCCATGGGTGAGCACCCTCGAGGTCCGGCCTGGCGGGGGCGACGACATGACCAGTAGCATTCGCGACCCGAGGCCCGAGTTGGCGGCGCGCGCAGCCGAGCAGGAGCGCCGGCGAGCCGACGATGCCGTCACCCGCGCACCTCGTCCTGCGGCAGATGCGGACGAGGAGGTCGGGACACCGCTGGATGCCCGCGGCCGTCCCTCGCGGTGGCTCGAACAGACTCCGCCGCGGCCTGCGTCGCTGATCCCGCCGAGGCCCGCGAGGAGGAGGCGCCGCTGGCTTGCCATCGCGTCGGTCGCCCTGGCCCTCGCCGGCTGCGGGCTGGCGCCGACCCCGTCACCGACCCGGATCGCGCCTCCACCCACGCCGACCCCGTCATCGGTCTCCTCCGGGGATCCGATCGTCGAATGCCTGGGGGGCCTGGACCAGGACACCTGCCGGCCCGTGCTTGCCGCGGCGCTCGGCGCCGTCGCGCCGTCGGGCTGGACGCCGACGCACGTGTGGACCAACAGCGGGTTGCTGGCGCCGCTCCAGGAGATGCTGTTTGACCCCAGCGCCAACTTCCCCTACCCGATGCCACCCGACTCCGGCCAGTGGATCGCCAACGCCGAGGTCGCGTTCGCCGAGACCGACAGGCATGCGGGCATGAACGTCGCCATGGTGGGCGCCGATGTCGTCGCGGAGCTGATCGGCTACGTCGTGCCCCAACCCGACTGGTGCTCGGGCACATGCCCCAGCTCCTCGACGACCGACGGGCCGCTCCGCCTCGAGCTCGTCCTGGCCCACCTTGACTGGCCGGCAACCGAGCCGATCGACGGTACCGCGATCCTCTCGCTCGATGGTCCGGCGACGACGACGATCTCGGGGTCGGCAGGGGGCGTGATCGCCTTCTCGTACACCGAGGTGGGCGGCTCGCGCATGGTGACCCCGGTGTGGGACGCGGCCTGCGCGCCGTACCCGCTCGATCCTGCGACGCCGATCAGCACGAAACTCTCGAAGTCTGGCGCGGTCGCCGACAGCGACCCAAACGCTGACTTCCTTCGCTCGTTCCTGGCGGGCCCCGACGTCCGTCTGCCGGCAGGCAGCTGGGACATCAGCGCGCTGGCGATCTTCCACGACGGGGCCCGGTGCGACGGGACGGCACATTCGCTGCAGACGACCGTCCGTGTGACGGTGCGCGGCTGAGCCCGCCGACGGGGGCGTTCAGCGTACGATCCCTGGATGACGACCCAGCCCGCTTTCGCTGCC
>CAWDXT010000001.1:0-9586 GCA_963806265.1 uncultured Chloroflexia bacterium | reverse complement strand
CGGCGACGCCTGGTTCGGGCATGCGGTCGCCGCACGCCTGCCGTCGGGTCATTGCACGTTGCGATCGCAGCTGGAAGATCCGACTCAGCGGGCAGTCCAACGCGCCGCCCATCGCTCGGCGAGGGCTCGCGCGCGATCGTCATCGTTGCCCGCCAGCCTGTCGAGAGCGGCCGGTACGGTTGGCGACGCCATCGAAACGAGCGCGTGGGTGGCGGTGACGGCCGCATCGGGGTCCTCGTGGCCCACGGTGCGCAAGAGGGCATCGCTGGTGGTGAGGTCGCGGAGATCCCGCAGTCCGTCGGCACCGAAGAAGGCCACCCGTGGTGACGAATCGACGAGCCAGCCCAGCAGCTGATCTCGACAGCGGGCGTCACGGAGCCGGGCGAGCGCGCGCGTGGCCAGCGCGTCGCCGCGCGCGGCACGAGCAGCAAGCACATCGGCCGCCTCCGGGCTCCTCATCAGCTCCAGTGCGTCGACAGCGGCGAGATGGAGGTCAGGCTCATGCAGCACCCGTTCGATGGCAGCCACTGCCGCCGGGCTCGGGTGCCAGGCAAGCGCCCCGATCGCCCCCTGCCCGGGCAGGGACTGTAGGCTTTCAACGAGGATCTGTCCCGCTCGTGGATCCTCCAGGCTGCCGAGCGTCCTCGCCGCAACGCCGGCCGGGTCACCGGCGAGAAGTGCCTCGCGGAGGAGCGGGATGGCCTGGTCGATCGCGCCCATACCGGCGGAATCCTGGGCGATGTTGGCCCGCCATTGCGGAAAGCGCCCGGCGACCTCGACGAGGGCGTCTGCGACACGCGGGTCCTGGAGGTAGTGCGCGTAGATGATCGAGATCACGGCCGCTGTGATCGCCGAGCGGGTCCCAGGGCGCGACATCGACCTCGGAATCAGGATCCCTCAACGCCGCGACGACGGCGTCGATGGCCGCCGCCTCGCCGAGGTAGGCCAGCTGGGGAAGTAGAGCGCCCTGCTGGCCGATCGTCGATCAGCCTGCCAGATGACCGGACCGGCCGGGCGATACGTCGAGCGGCTGACGAAGCCCGGGGTCGCCGGGTCAGCCAGAACCTCGACGGCCGCCTCCCGTGCGGCCGCATCCTCGCTGACCGCGAGCGGTGGGATGGCAACGGCGCGGAGCCGGGGGTCAGGGTCGCGGACACTGTCAACCAGGACTGCGATCGCGTCCGGCGAGCCGACATAGCCAAGCAGTCGGAGCGCCGCCTGTCGCTGGCCGAGGTCCACCTGACCGTCGCGGGCGATCACGGCGAGGCTTGGCACGAGCTCCTCGCGTGCACCGGCCGTGAACGCGGACCACACGCGGCAGCGATCCGTTCCTCGATCATTCGGTCGGGATCGGCGACGACCACCACGGAACCGGCCAATCCCTCGCGATCGGCGGCAGCGGCGGTGCGCTGGTCGCCCCAACGCCTCGTGTCGGCTTCCAATAGTGCGGCGAAGGACACGTGGCGTTGGGCGCCGGGCAGCTTCGTGCCAAAGTCCCAGGCCTCCCACTCACCGTCCGCGTCGACGACGAGCGGGTTGAGCAAGGTCATGTAGCCGTCGACGTTGACGCTGACGGCCAGGGCGTAGGCGACGTGGCCGCCCTTGATCTCGATGGGGTCGTTCGCACCGTCGGGCGCCAGGTAATCGCGCTCAGGAATACGAGCGTCGAAGTTCGGGTGACTCCAGGCGTCGCTGTCTTCGTCGGGGGTCGCCTCGCCGAGCCAGCTGGCGAGGCCTCGGTCAAGGTCCCGGAGCCAGCCCACCGACGCTGCAGCATGTAGCCCGGTTGGCGCGTCGGTCGCGCCGTACCCGCGAACCACGCCCCAGCTCGGGAACGCGTCGGCCCCGTCGCTGTGGGCCAGGAATGCGCGGTACGAGGGCGGCAAGCGCACCACCAGACGAGCCTCGAGGGACTCGATCGTTTCATCTGGCGCGGGCGCCCGAAAGATCGCCGCGACAGGCTCCTCACCTGCTGCGATCAACGCGGCCGCCCACTCGTCGAACAGCTCAGGCCACGAATTGCCATCACGAACCTCCGAGCCTCGATCATCGCACGCTGGGGCGACAGACGGTTGGCACCTTCAATTCGCCGAGCCGCTGACCTGGTGCGGTCGCCCGGGACCAAGGCGTCCGCGTCTCACGCCCGGCCCGCGGGGCTTCGCCCACTCAGCGGTCACCTCAGCGAGCCGACGAAGAGGCGTGGACGACGACGGGAGAGGCCGCGATCATCCTCGCGCTCGTCCAGTCGGTGCCTCGCCCTGGTCGTCGCGTTCGGCCTCAACCTGGCGGCCAACCAGATCGGCGCGATCCTCGCCGTGACGACCGTGGTCTTCGGGCTCATCACCCGCAGCCGGGTCACCCCTCATGAGAGACGGGTACCTGAGAGGGACACTCCCGCGAACGCCGCGGCGCGGGTCGTCGTCCAGCGAAGCACGGCGAAGCGACACCTTGCCGATCTTCAGGCACGCTCCGGTCTCGAACTGAGCAGCTGATCTACCGGGGGTGGCCGGAGGGGCGGCTTACCGTCCCGGCACTTGAGCCGGGCGTGGAGCGCCCGGCTGCTCAGCGCGAGCACCGATGACGCCCAGCTTCCAAGGCCACCCTCGATCCTCGCCACGATACCCAGTGCGGGGGACGCTCTCCGCGCTCACTCCGGATCTCCCGTCGTGGTCCTCCGCGGGCGAGTCGACACAGACGAGGTCGCTAAGGGTCACCACCTCGTGCCCACGGAGCGCCTCGAGGAAGGGCTGGAAGCTGCCGCATACCAGGCAGCGCACGGTCGAGCTGTGAACCTCCACGTCGCTGACGCCGGACGCCCGCTCGATCTGCCGAGCGGGAGGTGCACCGACGAAGCTGACTTCCACTCGTTGTGTCAATGGCTGCCTGCTCATACCCCGAGACTAGGCAGGCAGGCCGGAGCAGGCATCGATGAGATTTGTGATTGGGCGGCGACGACCGGCACGTACGGCGGCGGCTACTGCCTCGACGACGGCATCCGGGCTGCGACCTGGGCGCGCGAGTTGACGCCGAGCTTGTTCAGGATGCTACGGACGTGGCTGTCGACGGTGTGCACTGAGATGAACAGGCGTCCGCCGATCTCCTTGTTGCTCAGGCCGTCCGCGAGCAGCCTCGCGACCTCCGCCTCCCGAATCGAGAGCAATCCACCACCGGGGCCATCGTCCGGAGCCGCCGCCGTAATGCGGTCAGGCTCGTCGATCGCGAGCCGCACTGCAGCATCGCGACTCAAGTGGCGTCCGACCTGGAACTCCGCGGCGAACCTCGGCTCGCCAAGGGCCGCGATCGCAGACTCCTCGGCCTCGCGCATCATCGACACGAGGAATGGCATCACGCGATTGCCGGCCCCTGCCCTGATGGTGTCGGAGGCTCCGAACAGCTGCGCCGAACGCCGAGCCTTCCCGATCCTGGCGGCATGCAACCCAATGCGTCGAGCAGGTACGCCTGCTGGACCCGGTCATCGATCTGGTGGGCGATCCGCAAGGCCTCGACGAACAGGGGCTTCGACGCACCGAGCTCGCCGGCCATCAAGGCGGCCATGCCGAGATGCATCAGCCAGGTCTTGAGCCCATACAGGTCGCCGACTGCTCGGCTGAGCTGCTCGCCTTCTGAGCACGCGGACCGGACAGCCTCGAGGTCTCGTTCGAACAGACCGGCAAACGCTCGAGCCTGCAGCAACGCGAGCGCAGCTCCGACGTCATCGGTCTCTGCTGCCGCCGAGCGAGCCTCCATGAGCAGGCGCCTGGCGGTCTCGCGATCGCCGGCCATGCTCGCCGCGACCGAGGTCATGGAAAGCGACTCGACGAGCGGGCCAGGGCGACCGGCCGCCCGGAGCGCGGCCGTCGCGCGTTCGAGTGGTGCCCAGGCAGTCGCGGGGTCGACGAGCAGCACCGCGAGCATTCCGCGCACGTAGTCGGCCCGAGCCTGGGACTCGGGATCACCGTGGCCGAGCGCAAGGAACGCATCCAGCCACCGGCCGCCCTCGGTGGTCGCCCGCGTGTACCAGAACCAGCGGAGGGATGCGGCGAGGTTCATGCCGCGCGAGATGTCGCCACCGTCGAGACATCGCCGAAGGACCGAGCGAATGTTGTCGACCTCCAGGTCGTTCCAGGCGAGCCAGTCGACAAGCCGGTACCGCGCACCGTCGGCGGTCCGCCGGCACGCCGAGACGTAGTACTCGGTGCACCGCTCGGTGAGAGCGTCCTCCTCGCCGGCCTCGCCCAGCTTCAGGGCCGCGAATTCGCGCATCGTCTCGTGCAGGCGGAAGCAGGTAGAACCAGGCGTTTCATCCTTCGTCACGAGCGATTTGTCGACCAACGACGACAAGACGTCGAGGGCATTTGCCGGCGGCACCTCGTCGGAGGCGCAGACCGACTCGACGTCTTCGAGCGTGAACCTGCCGGCGAACGCGCACAGGCGTCGCAGCAGCGTGCGCTCGCCCGGCCCCAGCAGGTCATGGCTCCACTCGATGGTGGTTCGGAGCGTTTGGTGACGCGGCAGCGCTGCGCGGCTGCCCCCGGTCAGGAGCGCGAAGCGGTCGCCCAGACGATTGAGGATCTGATCCGGGGAAAGGATCCTTGTCCGGACTGCTGCGAGCTCGATGGCGAGCGGCAGGCCATCGAGTCGACGGCACAAGTCCGCGACCGCCGCCTGGTTCGATGGGGTCAGCTGGAAGGTGCCAGACGCCGCGGACGCCCGATCGGTGAACAGCGCGACGGCCTCGTTCTGGCGGAGCTGATCGAGGGGCTCGTCTGCCTCGGCGGGAGGCAGCTCGAGGGGCGGGATCGGGAGCACGTGCTCACCGGTAACCGAGAGCGGCTCGCGGCTGGTGGCGATGACCCGCACACCCGGTGCCGCCGCAAGGACCTCGGTCACGAGCAGCGCGACCGCGCCGAGCAGGTGCTCACAGTTGTCCACCACGAGCAGCAGCTCCTTGTCGCGGAGGAACGAGAGCAGGAGTGCTCGCGGCTCGGTGGTTTGGTCCCGCAAGTCCAGGGCCGCCAGCGTGGCGTTGCCGACCAGGACCGGATCTCGAACCTCGGCAAGGCCCACCAGCCATGCGCCGTTCGCGAAGCCACGCCTGAGGTCGGTTGCGGACCGGATCGCCAAGCGGGTCTTGCCCACACCGCCGGGGCCGACGAGGCTGACCAAACGGGCCGAGGTGAGCTTCTTTCTGACCTCCGCGAGCTCGCGGTTGCGGCCGACGAAGCTGGTCGTCTCAGCGGGCAGGTTGCCCGGGCGACGGATGGGCCTGGCCATGGTGAGAGCACGGTACTCCGGCGCCGGCGGGGTCGCGTCGTCGACTCGCCAACGGATCACGAATTCCATCGATGTTCAGCGAGGACGCGTCCGCCAGGCTGCGGGAGCATCGCGCGGCAGCTCCCGGGACGGCAACTCGCGCGAACGAACCTGAGGAGGAAGAGGTGATCAGCCACAACGCAGCCAGACTGACCGGAGTGCTGTTCATCATCGCGACGGTCGCAGACCTGCTTGGCGCGGCCGTCAGGCCCGATCTGACCGGTACGGACTACCTCACGGTGGTCGCCGGACAGGGGAACCGTATGGCCGCGGGAGCGCTGCTCCTGCTGGTCGCGGCGTTCGCTTGTGCCGGCATCGCGATCTCGATGTATCCGATCCTGCGGAGGGCGAACGTGGGCCTCGCGCTCGGGTCCGTCGTCTTCCGGACCGTCGAGGCGGTCATGTACGTGATCGCCGTCGTGAGCCTGCTGTCCCTGCTGACGCTCGGCCAGCAATTCGTCACTGCCGCCGCCGCAGAGCGGGCCTCGCTTGGGGCTGTCGGCGGCCTCCTCCTGAGCCTGCGCGAGCACGCGGCGCTGGCCGGGGTGTTCGCATTCTGCCTTGGGGCGTTCCTCTACTACACCGCCCTCTTCCGGGTGCGACTGATCCCGCGCTGGCTGTCGGGCTGGGGGATCGCGGCGATCTTCTCGATGTCGACGGCAGCGGTGCTGGCCCTGTTCAACAACGTTGCGGTGACCGGGTATGCGCCGCTGGCGCTTCCGATCTTCCTGCAGGAGATGGTCCTCGCCGTCTGGCTGATCGCCAAGGGGTTCGAGCCGTCTGTCGATCCCACCCGCGACCTGTCCGCGACGACGAGCGAGATCTCCGCATACCGCGACGGCGAGCCCGCGGTGGCCTGAGACGGCAGACCCGCCTATCAGGCGACGTCAGATGAGAACACGATGAGCATCCGCAGCTCGGGAGCCACTCACCAGGAGCGACCCCCGCCGTTTCGGGACGATGACCGGGCATCCGGACGTGCCGCTGCAACGAGCCCCACCAGCGGGACGGCGGGCCATCAGCGTGTCGCTGCTGCTGCATCGGCGTGTTCGTGCTCGTGTCGGGAGTGTGGAGCCTGCTCCTGTCCCGAGGCTCGTTCCCCGTCCCGTCCATGCGACAGCCGGGTTCCTGTTCGTCCTGTTGTCCGCCATCCACGTCCGGTACAACCGGAACGCGGTCCGCCTCTACCTCCGCGATCTCGCTGGTCGCCGCGCTCCTCGTCGCGGCCGCGATCTCGCTCGTCTTGCTGGCCCCGGTCCTACGCCTCGTCTAGGGCGCGCCCCGACCGTTCCGGACGTCAGCTCACATCAAACTTGAAGGAGTCCTTGATGATCACGCAATCGACCCAGCCGGTCACCGACGCCCAGTCCGCCAACAAGGCCACTGCCGTTCGCTTTGTCGGGGCGTTCAACCACGACGACTGGGACACCGTCCGAGAGGTCGTCGCCGACAACTTCGTCTTCCACCATCCCATCGGCGGCACGGTCGAGGCCGGCCCCGAGGTCATGGTGGCGACCTGGGCCGGCTTCAAGCGGCTTTCGCCGGACTCATGGCACCCCATTCCGATCCTCATTGCAGAGGGCGACTACGTGGCCGTCCTTCTGCCGACCTACGGGCACTTCACCGGCCGGTCGGACCAGGCCCCGCCGCCAAGGGGCGGGCGGCTCGACTACGGCATGGTGAACATGGTCCGGTTCGAGGCGGGCAAGCTCGCCGAGATGTGGTTCGGCATGGATCCGCTCGTCGAGCTGCAGCAGATGGGCGTGGCGCCGCGGTTCCCCCCGCCACCACACCCCGGTCGAGCAAGCGAACCTGGCGGCGTTCGTGAGCCACTCCGGCCGGGCGCCGACTGCGTTCGACAGTGTGACGGCGTTCGGCGACACGGTCATCGCCTGCTCCCCGCCCAGGAGAGCCCGTCGTCGGCCACGCGACTGGTCGAGGTCCACCAGTTCGCCTCCGACGGCCACACCCTCGTCTACCGCCACGCCATCCCGACCGACCCGCCCTACGGCGGCGATCCGGCCGGCGACACGGAGGTGAGCCGCGCGACCGTCGGCCGCTGGTTCGACGAGGTGCTCCGCGGTCACGCCCGGACGGCCCTGGCCGAGCTCGTGTCGCCGAACGTACGGTGCACCCCACGGCGATGCCCTGCGAGGCGGGGTTCTACGCCAGCGCGGGCATGGAGGCGTGGCTCGGGGCACAGTGGGCGGCCTTCCCGGATCTCACGGTCGTAGACGACCTGTCGGTCGCGAGCGGCGACATCGTGGCGGTGCGCTGGCACGCCCTGGGCACCTCGAGGGGCGGCTTCATGGGCCTCGACCCGACTGGCCAGGGTGTCGGCTTTACCGGCGTCTCGATGTACCGCGTCGAGGCCGGCCGGATCGCCGAGGTCTGGGAGACACGGAACACCCTCGGCATCCTCCACCAGCTAGACCCGCGGATCGGGGGCGGACACCGGCACTGAAGGCTCGGTCGAGCCTTGCAATCGGCGCCCCAACGAGGAGCAGAACCATGTGTGCTGCCAGCGTCACGAGCGTGGCCAAGACCTCGGGCATTCCGCTTGCCAAGCGCTTCTTCCGCGGATCGAGGCAGATCCTCGGCATCGAGACATACGAGCGGGTCCTCACGATCTACCGCGAGCTCCACGCGCGCCAGCCGTGTACGCGGGGGACGTCATTCCGGGCACCCTGGACGGCTCGCCCCGCAGTGGCTCACGGCGGCGTGGATGGGTATTGCCGTCCTGATGCTCGTCCCGATCGTGATGATCGTGGCTTCGGTGATGGTGACGGGCAGCAGCTCCGCTGGGCCACCGTCGTCGCGGCGAGCGGCCTGTTCCTGTTCAACCTGGCGGGGCTGCCTCATACCCCGGGCTCTACGACAAGTTCCTGATCGCCGTCTCGCTCGTCCTCAATGGCGCCACGACCTGGTATGCCTGGAGCTCGCTGGCATAGGAGGTGCGACGTGAAGGACGAGACCGCCCTGGTGGCGACGTACCAGCGGGAGGAGACGATGCGAGCGGTCGGCCAGGATCGGTACGGACCCCCGGATGTCCTCGACCTCAGGGAGGTCGAGGTGCCGACGCCGGGCGCGCACGACGTGCTCGTGCATGTCCGGGCCGCCTCGGCGAACCCGTACGACCTGCACTTCATGCGCGGGCTCCCGTACATCGTGCGGGCTGGAGCTCGGCGGGCTTCGGATTGCGCGGACCGAGGCTGTCCATCCGCGGCCGGGATGTTGCCGGCACAGTCGAGGCGGTCGGTGGGCTGGTGACGCGGTTCCGGCCCGGCGACGAGGTCTATGGCGTCGCGAACGGCACGTTCGCCGACTTCGCCTGCGCCGCGGAGGACCAGCTGGCGCCGAAGCCAGCGAACCTCACCTTCGAGCAGGCGGCGGCAATGCCCGTGGCCGCAACGACGGCACTCCGGGCCCTGCGGGACCATGGCCACGTCGGGCCGGGCACGCGCGTGCTCATCAACGGCGCGGCGGGCGGTGTCGGCTCCTTCGCGGTGCAGATCGCGAAGGCGCTCGGCGCGGAGACGACCGGCGTCTGCAGCACGCCGAACTTGGACCTGGTGCGCTCTCAGGGCGCCGACGAGGTCACCGACTACACGGCCGCGGATTTCACTCGGGGCTGCGGTCGGTATGAGGTGATCCTCGACCTCGTCGGCAACCACTCGGTTTCGGCCTGCCGCCGCGCGCTCGCGCCGGACGGGATCCTTCTCCTCAGCCATAGCGGTCGGAGTCGGTGGTTCGGCCCGTTCGGGTCGATCATCCGCGCCCGGCTGGCCTCGGCGTTCTCAGGACAGCGGCTGTTCGCCTTCACCGCGCGGGTGGCTGCTGCGGACCTCATGGACCTCAAGGATCTCGCCGAGAGCGGCCAGCTCACGCCGGTCATCGGCAGGAGCTACTCGCTTGCAGACGCCGTCGACGCACTCCGGTACCTGGAGATCGGGCACGCACGAGGCAAGGTCGTGGTGACGGTCTGATCTCGATCACCATGCGGTCCCACCCAGCAACAGCGCCAGGGCTCCAACCGCCGCATATGCAAAGGGCTGGCTGCTGGTGGCGAGCCTGGAGCCAGCGACCACCTGATCGCCGTTCGGTCAACCGGGCCCGCGAAGGTACCCCGGCTGCGGGCGCGAGGCCCATCCTGACGTCGACCTGACCGTTGAGATTGCTGCAGTCTGCTGCAATCTTGCGCCCTCAGAGGGCGATTGCACCACGAATCGCCGCGTCTCCTTGGGTTGTGGCTCCAGAGGTTACGGGTTCGAGC